>NZ_CP124576.1:1255000-1878750 GCF_000281715.2 Sphingobium sp. AP49
GAGATTGCCGACACTCAGTTCGGCGCGTCCTTCAAAATCGAAGGTCGGCTGGTTGGTCGTGATGTTGATCGCGCCGGCCGTGGTGTTCTTGCCGTAAAGCGTGCCCTGGGGGCCGCGCAGCACTTCCACCTGGTTGACGTCGAGAAAGTCGAAGGTCGCGGCGGCAACGCGGCTGTTATAGACGTCATCGACATAGATGCCGACGCCCTGTTCAAAGCCGTCGCTGGTGAGGCCGAAGGGCACGCCCAGGCCGCGGATATTGACCGAGGTGTTGCGCGGATTGGTGGTATAGACCTGCAACGTCGGTGCGAGCTGCTGCAGCTTCACGATGTTGAAATTGCCGGTCGCCTCGATACTGTCACCCTTCACCACGGAAATGGCCAAGGGCACTTCCTGCGCGGTTTCCTGGCGGCGGCGGGCGGTGACGACGATCACGTCGCCGCGTGGGCTGCTGGCCTGCTGATCGCCATCAACGGCCGGTTGCGGTGCCTCGGCCGCAAAGGCGGATGGCGTGACGAATGAAGCGCTCGCCACGCTGGCGAGCAACAGAAAACGCGCAATCATGTTCTTCCCCTTGGTTCCGGATGTCCGGTGCTATCTTGATCGCGGCGTTTCCGGTGGTCCGGTCAAAGCCGTGCTGTCGGGGTGTTCCCTGTTGATGCGGCGCCCCCAGTGCCGCACCGGCATGCCGTCTTCGGCCTGCCCTGATCCTTGCGCTTGCCCTCCCTGAAATGGTCAGGCGGAAAGGCGCGTCTTTTCGGTGACGTCGATCTGCACGACGCGGGCGTCGTGGACGGTGAGCGTGATCGAGCCGAAGCGGAGTCCGTCGAGCACATCGCGCACCTTGTCGATGCTGGCGATGATATCGGGGCGCTGTCCATCGGCGCGGCTGTGGCGAAGTTCGATCGTTCTATGTTCGGTCATGTCAAATCCCTCTGCCCGCTTCTTAACTCAACCGTATAAGTAGACAAAAAAGCAAATATAAGGGGCGCGCAAGATTCTCTTGTCGCGCCCCGGCGATATCAGGTGGCGATGCGCAGGCTTCCGGGTGTCCGGTCGAGCTGAGCCATCGGCATCGCCGGGCGCATCTGGCGCACGGCGGACGCCTGTTCCTGTGCATTATCGATCAGCCGTTCCAGCAAGGCCTGGCCAAAGCCCCATTCGCCCAGGCCCGAATCGGCATTGATATGGCCGCTATGCCCGGCATCGACGAACTGGCTGCCCCAATTCTTGCCGATGCTGTGGGCGCGTTCAAAGAAGATATAGGGATCGTTGCGGCTGCCGACGAGGATGGACGGGAAGGGCAGTGGCGTGCGCGGCGTTGGACCAAAGCCACCGATCGTCTCGGGCGTTTCCATCCGGTCGCAATCCGGCGGGGCGACCAGCAGGGCGCCGGTCACCGGCCAGCCATAGGCTTGGCTCTGCAACGCTCCCCACCAGGCGACCGCCAGACAGCCAAGGCTGTGCGCCGCCAGAATGACAGGACCGTCGGCTTGCCGGATGGCGGCATCAAGCCGGGTGACCCAGGCATTGCGATTGGGACTGGCCCAGCTACCCAGGTCGACGCGTTCGCAATCGCCGCGCTTTTGCTCCCACAATGTCTGCCAATGACCAGGGCCGCTATTGTTGAGGCCGGGGATGGTCAGCACGACCGGCTGGCGTGCGGTTCCCGAATGTCCGAATCGCTCCATTATCGTTATCCTCGTCCTATATTCCGAGCCTGCCAAAATAATACTATTCATCTGGTAGACAATAGGTGAGCGCCGAAATGTGTCGAAATCTGGGCAACCTGAATGGCAGATAAATGGGTGCGCCGGCCCATCGACCGCATGCCCATATCAAGCCCCTGATCGCGCTTGAAAAAGCTACCAGGGGTAGATCAGTCCATAATATTGATAGACGTTGCGGCCATAGGCATCGTCGAAGGCCGGGCGATCCTCGACCAGATAATGGGGTGCCTGCTCCAGCACCTCCTTGGCCAGTTCGATCACATAGCCGCCCTTGTCGGTATCATAATGCAGCATCGACCAGGGCAGCGGGTAATGTTCATTTCCCATACCCAGAAACCCGCCGAAGGACAGCAGCGCATAGCGGACCTGACCGCTGCGCTTGTCGACCATGAAGTGAGATATCTTGCCCAGCTTTTCGCCCTGACGATTATAGACAACGGTGCCTTCGACCCGGTCCGACGCGATCAGGTCGCCGCGATGTTCGGTCATCATCTCGACCATTGTCACTCTCCTGCAAAAACATTCTATTCTGGTGCAACTATGGGGAGCCGGTGGGGTTCCTCAGCTTCACAGCAAGGAGCATCGGCATGAAGATTAATCGCACCGGTTCGGCGGCCTGGAGTGGCGGCCTCAAGGACGGCAAGGGCACGATCTCGACTCAGAGCGGCGCGCTCGACGCCTATCCCTATGGCTTTGCCACTCGGTTCGAGGGCGTGCCGGGCAGCAATCCCGAAGAACTGATCGCTGCCGCTCATGCCTCCTGCTTCACCATGGCGCTGTCGCTGATCCTAGGCGAGGCGGGACTGACGGCGGAAAATATGGAGACGAGCGCAGTGGTCACTCTGGAGCAGCAGGAGGGGGGCTTCGCCATCACCGCGAGCAAGCTGACCCTGAAGGCGAAGATCCCGGGCGCCGACGACGCGACCTTCCAGGAACTGGCGGCCAAGGCCAAGGCCGGCTGCCCGGTATCGAAACTGCTGAAGGCCGATATCAGCCTGGACGCGGAACTGCTGGCCTAAACCTCTGCGAGACGCCTGGCGTGGCGATGTTCACGCCAGGCGATATAGAGGCCACTGGCGATGATCAGCGCCGCGCCGAGCCAGGTCGTCCACATCGGCCAGTCGCCCCAGATCGCCCAGCCGAGCAGGGTGGTCCACAGGATCGAGCTGTAATCCATCGGCAGCACCACCGAAACCGGCGCCCAGCGCAGCGCGGCGGTGAGGCACAATTGCGCGATGCCGCCGAACAGGCCGATCAGCAGCAACAGCCCCCAGGTCTGCGCGTCATGTGCCTGGCCATAGAAGAGCATGCCGATGCCGAGCGGCGGGACCGACAGGGCAGTGAACCAGAAGACAACGACCCCGGCGCTTTCGGTGCGGCCAAGCTCGCGCAGCACCAGGCTGACGCTGGCCGTCACCAGCGCGGCGGTTATGGCGACGGCAACGCCCATGGGCGGGAAATGGCCGCCTTCAGGCCGGATCATGATGAGGACGCCCAGGAAGCCAAGGATGACCGCCGTCCAGCGATGGATGCCGGTCGGCTCGCGCAGGATCAGCGCTGACAGGATCGTGCCGAAAATCGGCATGGTGAAGCCGATCGTCGTCGCCTCGGCTGGCGGCAGCAGGATATAGGACAGGAAATTGAGCGCCATGCCGGTGAGGCCGATGACCATGCGGGTGGCATGGACGCCGATCCGGCGAGTACGGATGGCGCCGATGCCGCTGCTCATCGCCAGCCAGGCGAAGACCACGGGCAGGGCGAGCGCCTGACGGTAGAAGAGGGTTTCGACCAGATGGACGCCATGGGCGTCGGCGACCCGGCCGGTCACGAACATCACCGCCAGACAGATGACGGCGACCAGGCGCAGGCCGATGGCGAAGAGCGGGCGATGTGGACGGGAAGGGGCGGTGGCGCTGGACACGCCGCCTCCTTAGCCCGGTTACGCCATGGCGCAACCGGGCAAGGTCATTGGAGACTAACGGGGTTTGCGGAACTTCAGCGTCATGCGGTCGCTTTCGCCGATCGCGAGGTACTTTGCCCTGTCAACTTCGCCGTCACGCAAAGTCGGCGGAAGGGTCCAGACGCCCTTGGCCCAGTCTGCCGTGTCCTTGGGATTGGCGTTCACTTCCGATGCGCCGACATATTCGAATCCCGCGCCCTCGGCGATCCGGCGGATGGTCGAGACCTTGAGGTAGCCACTGCTCTTTTCGAGCGCGGTGTCGCGATCCTCGGGCAGGCGATGGTCGACCACGCCCAGCGTGCCGCCGGGCTTCAGCATGGCGAAAAAGGCCTTGAAGGTCGCGTCCTCGCTGCCGCCCATGACCATATTGTGGACATTGCGGAAAGTCAGCACGGTGTCGACGCTGTTCGCCGGAATGGTGGCCGCCTCCTCGGGATAGGCGACCAGCTTCACCTTGTCATAGGCCTGCGGCTTTTCGGCCAGGAACTTCTTGTAGCCGTCGAGATAGCGGCCGGTCGGCTGCAGCGCGTAGAAGCTGCCGTTGTCGCGCAGCAGCGGCGCGAGAATCTCGGTGTACCAGCCACCGCTCGGCGCCCATTCGACGACTGTCTGTGTCGGCGTTACGCCGAAGAAGGACAGCGTCTGCTGCGGATGGCGATACTTGTCGCGTGCGACATTGGTCGGCGTGCGGCTGGGTGCGGCGATAGCGCTAGCCAACGGATCGGCAGCTTGGGCACCATGGTCGGCATGCTGGGCGACGGCAGCGCCGAGCGGCAGGAGCGCGGTGGCGGCGAACAGGGCGAGACGGTTCATCGGGGATCCTCTCTTTTCAGGAGAGGGAGATGTGCCGCCGAGTCAGAACGGGCGCAAGGGCTGGCGAAGGACAAATCCTCCGCCAGCCACAATAAGTTACAGCAGGCCTTTAGAGGCAGGCTTCCAGGAAGGGCTGATCGAAGCCGAACATGCGCGCCTTGTCCAGCGTATAGGGGCGCAGGCCCATCGAGCGATATTCGCCGATGATCTTACCGCTGTCATCCTCGTCATGATATTCGAACTTGAACAGTTCCTGGGTCACGATGACGTCGCCTTCCATGCCGATCACCTCGGTCACGTTGGTGATGCGACGCGAACCGTCACGCAGGCGCTTCACCTGGACGATCAGGTCGACCGAATCGGCGATCTGCTTGGAAATCGCTTCCTTGGGGATTTTGATGTCGCCCATCAGGATCATGTTTTCCATACGACCCAGGCACTCGCGGGGCGAGTTGCTGTGGAGCGTACACATGGAGCCGTCATGGCCGGTGTTCATCGCGGCGAGCAGGTCGAAGCACTCCGCGCCGCGAATTTCGCCCAGGATGATGCGGTCGGGACGCATACGCAGGGCGTTCTTGACGAGGTCGCCGATGGTAATCGCGCCCTGGCCTTCCAGGTTGGGCGGGCGGGTTTCCAGCGGCAGCCAGTGTGGCTGCTGCAGCCGCAGTTCGGCGGCGTCCTCGATCGTCAACACGCGTTCGCCCGGGTCGATCATCTTCGACAAGGCGTTGAGCATCGTTGTCTTGCCCGAACCGGTACCGCCCGAGATGACGATGTTGAAACGGCAGGCGCCGGCGATCTTCAGCGCGGTCGCCATCTTCTGGCTCATCGCGCCCCATTGGGCGAGCATGTCGATGGTGATCGGCTTGGCCGAGAATTTACGAATCGAGATGGCGGTGCCACGCAACGACAATGGCGGCACGATGACGTTGACGCGCGAACCGTCCGGCAGGCGAGCGTCGGCGAGCGGGGTGGTCTGATCGACCCGGCGACCGACCTTGCTGACGATCCGCTGCGCGATCTGGAACAGATGATCCTCGTCACGGAACTTGATCGGTGCGATCTGGAGCTTGCCCTTTTTTTCGACATAGGTCTGCTCGGGACCGTTGACCATGATATCGGTGATATCCGGGTCCGACAGAAGTTCCTCCAGCGGGCCGAGGCCCAGCAGTTCGTCGACCAGCACCTTTTCCAGCGCGAACTGTTCGCGCCGGTTCAGGGTCAGCTTCAGTTCCGCCAACACTTCCATGATGATCGGCCGGAATTCCTCGGCCAGTTCATCCTTGGTCAGGGTCGCGGCGGCTTCGGGGTCGACGCGCTCAAGCAAGCGGGGAAGCACCTGCTCCTTGATCTTGTGGACCGATGCCTCGAAACCCTGTGGGCCGGCGTCGGGGACATGTTCGGCATTGGCGCGTTCCGACAGGCGTGACATCGCGTCGGCATTGCGCTGCATCTGGCTGGTGGGCGCGGACAGTGGGTCCAGCGCTGCCTCGCCGGGAAGAGCGGCCAGATCAAGCGGGGGGAACTGCTCGCCGCCGCGCGGCTGTTCCTCGCGTGATGCACCGCCTGCCGCGTGCATCGGGCGGGCGACGCCAAAGCCTGGCTTGATGCCGGCAGGTCCATTTTTCCGTCCAAATGCGCTCATAGCTCTCCGCCAGAATTTCCCGATCGGGCCAGCCACCCCTGAAGAGGCCCATTCAATAAGGCTGAGCAAGGTGAATAAGCTGGAAACTTTGACAAATGGCTAATGCCGCCGGGAACCGCGCGAGCCACAGCAGGTCGAGATCGATCGGATGGTTGGTCTGGTAAGGCGAAGGCCCAAAAAAAAGGGGCGCATATCGCGCCCCTTTGTTCTCTGCACGGTGCAAGCCCTCAGGCCGCTCCGTTATCGGTCAAGACCTTAGCCCGCCTTTTCGGCGAGGACGGTCAGACCCTTTTCATTGACTTCGGCAAAGCCGCCCTCGACCGGAATGATTTCTGGTGCGGCGCCGGCGCTGGCGAAGATCTGGATCGCGCCGTCGCGTACGGTCGACATGAAGGGCGCATGGCCTTCCAGCACGCCGAAGTCGCCATCGGTGCCGGGAACGACGACCTGATAGACCTCTTCCGAGCGGACGAGCTTTTCAGGGGTCACGAGTTCGAAATGCAGTGCCATTTTTATGTCCTATGCCCCCTCCCCAAGGCGGGGAGGGGTATATGGGGTTAGAGCTTAGGCTGCTTCGGCAGCCAGCTTCTTCGCCTTTTCGATGGCTTCGTCGATGCCGCCGACCATGTAGAAGGCGTTTTCGGGCAGATGGTCATATTCGCCATCGACCACCGCCTTGAACGACTTCACCGTGTCTTCGATCTGGACGAACTTGCCCGAGATGCCGGTGAAGACTTCGGCGACGTGGAAGGGCTGCGACAGGAACTTCTGGATCTTGCGTGCGCGGGCGACGGTCACCTTGTCCTCTTCCGACAGCTCGTCCATGCCCAGGATCGCGATGATGTCCTGCAGCGACTTGTACTTCTGCAAGATCGACTGCACCGCGCGGGCGGTGTCATAATGTTCCTGGCCAACGGTGCGCGGCTCCAGCACGCGGCTGGTGGAGTCGAGCGGATCGACCGCCGGATAGATGCCCAGTTCCGAAATCGCGCGGTTGAGAACGGTCGTGGCATCAAGATGCGCGAACGAGGTCGCCGGCGCCGGATCGGTAAGATCGTCCGCGGGAACATACACGGCCTGAACCGAGGTGATCGACCCCTTGTTGGTCGAGGTGATGCGTTCCTGCAGCGCGCCCATGTCGGTCGCCAGGGTCGGCTGATAGCCCACCGCCGAAGGAATACGGCCCAGCAGAGCCGACACTTCTGCGCCCGCCTGCGTGAAGCGGAAGATGTTGTCGACGAAGAACAACACGTCCTGGTTCTCGACGTCGCGGAAATATTCGGCGATCGTCAGGCCCGACAGGGCGACGCGGGCACGGGCGCCCGGGGGTTCGTTCATCTGGCCATAAACGAGCGCAACCTTCGAGCCTTCGCTGATCGCGTTGCCGTCGGCATCCTTGGCGATCACGTTGGCGTCGAGGAATTCGTGGTACAGATCGTTACCTTCACGGGTGCGTTCGCCAACGCCCGCGAAGACCGATGTGCCGCCATGGCCCTTGGCGATGTTGTTGATCAGTTCCTGGATGAGAACGGTCTTGCCGACGCCCGCGCCGCCGAACAGGCCGATCTTGCCGCCCTTTGCGTAGGGGGCGAGAAGGTCGATGACCTTGATGCCGGTGACCAGGATCGAGCTTTCGGTCGACTGGTCGACGAACAGCGGAGCCTTGGCGTGGATCGGCGACCGCAGGTCGGTGGCGACCGGGCCGCGCTCGTCGATCGGCTCGCCGACGACGTTCAGGATGCGGCCGAGCGTGGCCGGACCGACGGGAACGCTGATCTGTGCGCCGGTGTCGGTGACTTCCTGGCCGCGGGTCAGGCCCTCGGTCGAGTCCATCGCGATGGTGCGGACGGTGTTTTCACCCAGATGCTGGGCGACTTCCAGCACCAGGCGCTGGCCGTTGTTGCTGGTTTCCAGCGCCGAAAGGATCGCCGGAAGCGCATCGGGGAAGGTCACGTCGACGACGGCGCCGATGACCTGCGAAATGCGGCCTACATTGTTGGTGGTTGCCATGACTATGTCCTTGCCTGCTTGTCCTTAGAGGGCTTCGGCGCCCGAGATGATTTCGACGAGTTCGGTGGTGATCGCGGCCTGGCGGCTGCGGTTATACTGGATCGTCAGCTTGTTGATGAGGTCGCCGGCATTGCGGGTCGCATTGTCCATCGCGGTCATCGACGCGCCCTGTTCGGACGCGTTGTTTTCCAGCAGCGCCTTGAAGAGCTGCACCGTCACGTTGCGCGGCAGCAGGTCGTCGAGGATCGCTTCCTCGCTCGGCTCATATTCCACCGTCGCGGCGATGGCATTGCGGTCGGCATCCTCGGGGATCTTGACCGGAATGATCTGCTGCTCGGTCGGGATCTGCGCGAGTGCCGACTTGAAGCGGGAATAGAAGAGGTGCGCAACGTCGAACTTGCCGTCGAGGAACATCTGGCTGAGTTCCTGCGCCACTGCCTGGGCCTGCGCGAAGCCCGGCTCCTTGGCACCGGTGGTGTCGTAATTGGCGACGATCTTGCCCGGATAGGTGCGGTTGATGACCGGACGACCCTTGCGGCCGATCAGGTAGAACAGCACCTTCTTGCCATCCAGTTCCAGCGCGCGGGCCTTGGCCAGCGCGGCCTTCACGATATTGGCGTTGAACGCGCCAGCAAGGCCGCGATCGGAATTGGCGACGACCAGCAGATGGACTTCGTCCTTGCCGGTGCCAGCGAGCAGCGGCGAGGCGCCTTCGCCCGATCCGCCGGCGATCTTGGTCGCCAGGCTGGCGACGACCGCTTCCAGTCGCTCGCTATAAGGGCGGGCAGCTTCGGCCGCAGCCTGCGCCTTGCGCAGCTTTGCGGCGGCGACCATCTGCTTCGCCTTGGTGATCTTCTGGGTCGATTTCACCGACCCGATGCGCAGCTTCAGTTCTTTGAGGCTAGCCATAGTTCAAATATTCCGAGCAAGGGCCAGACGGCCCGCGAGACCAAAGAAACCGACGCCCATGGCGCCCTCGAACCAGCGCATCGCGCTGCTCTGACCCACTGTGCGGCCGGCCTTGGTCGCCAGCAGCGCGAGCAGGGCGCACCAGAAAAAGCCCAGCACATAGACGATCGCGATCAGCAGCATGCCCTGCCAGGGGGCGTCCGGGCCGGTGCCGACGAACTGCGGCAGCGCGGCTAGGAAGAAGATCGCGACCTTCGGGTTCAGCACGGTGCTGATGAAACCCTGCATGAAGGGCGACCCGCCGATCCGGACCTTGGGCGTTTCCGACGTCGAGGCTGGCTTGAGCGCGCCACGCAGCAGGCCGAAGCCCATCCAGGCGAGGTAGAGCGCACCGGCAATCTTCACGCCCAGGAACAGCCCCGGCACCGCGTTCAGCACGCTGAGAAAGCCGAAGCCGCACAGCAGCATGTAGAACAGGCCGCCCAGCTGAATGCCGCCGATCGCCGCCATGCCCGCCTTGAACCCACGGCGTGCCGCGTGGCCGGCCACCAACATGGTGTCCGGCCCCGGCAGCAGCACCAGACCGATCGACATCACGGTCCAGGCAAGAAGGGAATGGGCGGTGAGCATCTACCTTTAGGCGAAGGTCTTGCCGAATGCGTCGAGCGCAGCCTTCAGCTTGCCCTTGGCATCGTCGCCCAGATCCTTGCTGTCGCGGATCGCGGTCAGCACTTCGGGGTGATCGTGGCGCAGATAGGCGAGCATCAGCTCTTCGTAACGGGTCACGTCCTTGACCGGGATCGCGTCCAGATAGCCGTTGGTGCCGGCGAAGATCGACGCGGTCTGCTCTTCGAACGGCAGCGGCGAGAACTGACCCTGCTTGAGCAGTTCAGTGAGGCGCGCGCCGCGGTTGAGCAGCTTCTGGGTCGATGCGTCGAGGTCCGAACCGAACTGGGCGAAGGCCGCCATTTCGCGATACTGGGCCAGCTCCAGCTTGATCGAGCCCGAAACCTTCTTCATCGCCTTGGTCTGCGCGGCCGAGCCGACGCGCGACACCGACAGGCCGACGTTGATGGCCGGACGGATGCCCTGGTAGAAGAGGTTGGTTTCGAGGAAGATCTGGCCGTCGGTGATCGAGATCACGTTGGTCGGGATATAGGCCGACACGTCGCCAGCCTGCGTCTCGATGATCGGCAGCGCGGTGAGCGAGCCCGAGCCATTTTCCTTGTTCATCTTCGCAGCGCGTTCCAGCAGGCGGCTGTGGAGATAGAAGACGTCACCCGGATAGGCTTCACGGCCCGGAGGACGACGCAGCAGCAGCGACATCTGGCGATAGGCCACGGCCTGCTTCGACAGATCGTCATAGACGATGACGGCGTGCATGCCGTTGTCGCGGAAATATTCGCCCATGGTCACGCCGGTATAAGGGGCGAGATACTGGAGCGGCGCGGGTTCCGAAGCGGTCGCGGCGATGACGATGGAATATTCCATCGCGCCATTTTCTTCGAGCTGCTTGACGATCTGGGCGACGGTCGAGCGCTTCTGACCGACGGCAACGTAGATGCAGTAGAGCTTCTTGCTCTCGTCATCACCGGCGTTGGCGGTCTTCTGGTTGATGAAGGTGTCGATCGCGACGGCGGTCTTGCCGGTCTGGCGATCGCCGATGATCAGTTCGCGCTGGCCACGGCCGACGGGAACCAGGGTGTCGATCGCCTTCAGGCCGGTCTGCACGGGCTCGTGCACCGAGGTGCGCGGGATGATGCCCGGCGCCTTCTTTTCCACGCGCATGCGCTGTTCGGCAACGATCGGACCCTTGCCGTCGATCGGGTTGCCCAGACCGTCGACCACGCGGCCCAGCAGGCCCTTGCCGACGGGGACGTCGACGATGGTGCCGGTGCGCTTGACGGTGTCGCCTTCCTTGATCTCGGCGTCCGAGCCGAAGATCACGATGCCGACATTGTCGGCTTCCAGGTTGAGCGCCATGCCCTGAACGCCATTGGCGAACTCGACCATTTCGCCCGCCTGGACGTTGTCGAGGCCATGGACGCGGGCGATGCCGTCACCCACGGTCAGAACGGAACCGACTTCGCTGACCTGCGCTTCGGTGCCGAAATTGGCGATCTGGTCCTTGATGACCTTCGAAATTTCTGCGGCGTTGATATCCATGTTCAGCCTTTCATCGCCAGGGCGAGACTATTCAAACGGGTACGAATGGAGGAATCGATCATCTGGCTGCCGATCTTGACGACCAGCCCGCCCAGGATCGCGGGATCGACCTTGGTATCGACCGCGACATCGCGACCGACACGGGCCTTCAGGCTCTTCTGCAGAGCGGTGATCTGAGTCTTGGTGAGCGGATGCGCGCTCGTCACTTCGGCGCGGGCCTCGCCCTTGTGATTCGACAACAGCGTTTCATAGGCGCGGATGACTGCGGGCAACTGCGACAGGCGACGGTTCTGGGCGAGCACGCCCAGGAAATTCGTCGTCAGCGGATCGATCGACATGGCGGATGCAACCGCCGCGATCGTCTTACCCGCTGCATCGCGGCTGAGTACGGGGCTGTTGATCAGGCCCTTGAAATCAGACGATTCTGCGATCGCCGCCTTGATTGCCGCGAGGCTCGCTGCGACGGTGTCGAGCGTCTTGCCGTCGCGGGCCAGATCGAACAGCGCCACCGCATAGCGGCCGCTGAGGCTGGCCTGTATACCGCCGGTAGTCTCCACGCGCTTACCGTCCTCCAACTTGATTTGCCGGTCATGCAAAAAGAGGGGGAGCAGTAATAACCGTCCCCTGTTGTCGGGCCGGTTAGCAGTGCCAATATGACTATGCAAGTCATGTGACACGATTCCATCGCATCGACGAAATCAGGCTAATTTGACTGAGTTTTTCGGGAAAACTGACAGGCTAGGGAGCGGGGTCTGTAGGGGCAAGCCGTCCTTTTTGGCAATGATAGACGAGCCGTTCATTTGGCTGGCCCGGCAGTAGGGTCGATAGCTCCTGTTGCAGGGTCGCGATCTTGGTCAACACCGTGGAATCACTGCTGCATCCCTTGATCGGGCCATCCGTCAGCAGCCCGCGCGCCTTATCCATCGTGGCGCCGTCGGGCAGCCAGCGCTGCACCCGCAGCAGGCCGGTAGCCGGATCGAAATCGCTGCGGCTGACATAATTGCCTTCTGCAGGCACGCTCGCGCGCTGCCAGGTCGTGCCGGTCGCCTGATATTGGGTGTCGCCATTGACGCAGCCCCCCTCAGCCCAGTTGAGACCCACATCGGCGGGCTGGGATACGGTCAGGCGGCTGCGGTCGAGGTCGATCCGGCAGATATTGTCGCCGGTCCAGGCAAAGGCCTTGTTGCTGACCACGCTCTGGTCGTCGGGCAGCTTCACCCGCTCGTCGATGCTGGCAAAGCTGGGTTTGAAGACGAACAGGCCGAGCGCCCCCAGCAGTAGCATGCCGCCGCCGGCGATGAACCAGGTCGCCCGCTTTTCACGGCCCTGATTGTAGTACAGGCCGCCAGCGCCCAGGCCCAGCACCGCGAGGGCCAACAGCACGGCGGCGCCCGCCATCGCATTTTCGCGCCCGGAAATGACGTCGCGCTCTGCCGTGTCACGGGCCTGCTGCAGTGCCTGTTCGCGCTTGTCTGCGGCGGCGCGGTCATTCTGTTCGGTTAGCTGCGATTCGCGCTGGGCGATCGAGGCGTCGGCGGCGTCGGCTTCGGCCATGGTGCGGCAGGCTACGACGGTGTGCAGCGAGGGAACGCCGGCCTGGCGCAGGAAGGAGGCAACCTCGCGCCAGGATACGGCAAAGCCGAACTCGGCATCGTTGCCGTCGGAGATCGAACCGAAGCTGTTGACGCCCAATACCCGGCCGCAATCGTCGACCAGCGGGCCGCCGCTGTTGCCGGCGGCGAGCGGGGCGGTGTGCAGGATGGTATCGAACGTCTGGCTGGAGCGACCCGACGAGACGCTGCCGCTGGTCTTCACCGTGCCCAGCGGCTCGACCATCTGCTTGAGGCTGAGGCCTTGGGCGCGGTCGACGGTGCCGGGATAGCCGATGGCGGTGACATGCTGGCCGTCATTGACCGCTCCGGCAAAGAAGGTGGCGACTGGCAGGCTGCCTTCCTCCAGCTGGATCAGGGCCAGGTCGTTGCCCGGCGAATAGGCGATGATCCGCCCGCCATAGCTTTTCTTGCCCTCCGACGGGATCACGCCGATGACGAGATCCTTCTCCTCGCGCGCGAGTTCGACGACATGGGCGTTGGTCAGCACCTTGTCGGGGGCGATCACGATGCCGCTGCCATGGCCGACGAAATAGGCGTCCGCGCCATTGGTCGCGACCAGCGCGACCCGTACCACGCTGCGCGCGGCAGCGGTGATATCCTGCTGTTCGGCCCGGGCGGGGCTGAACAGGACAAGGGATGCGACCAGCGCGGCGATCGGGCGGAGACGACGGAAAATGGCGACCATAGGTGCGGCATACATATGCGAAGGCCCGCTTTAGGCAATCGGGAAAAAATGGAGGCGGCATATCATGTGCTTTTGATCGCAAGCGACGGGAAGCCTCGCCAAGCCGCTTGGATTATCCCATATCCATGAACCAGATGACACGCCCCGATCCCGTTCCGGCCGGAATGCCCGATGCCGAAACCTGCTGGTCGGCCTTTCTGGCACGTGACCGCCGCCAGGATGGTTGCTTCGTCGGCGCGGTGCTGACGACCGGAATCTATTGCAAGCCCAGTTGCCCGGCCCGACATCCGAAGCGCGAGAACATGATCTTCCTGCCTGATGGCGCAGCGGCGCGGACGGCGGGTTTTCGCGCTTGCCTGCGCTGTCGCCCGGACGAGGTCGGGCGCGACCAGCAGGCGGTGGAGGCGGCGATCCGACTGATCCGCGCGGCTGACACGCCGCTTCTGCTGGAGGAGGTAGCCGATCACGTCGGCTATGCGCCGCACCATTTTCATCGTCTTTTCAAGCGTATGATAGGTATGACGCCGGCTGCCTATGCGCGCGATCTGCGTGCCCGGCGGCTGCAGGCTGCGCTTGAAGCCCCCGGCAGCGTTACCGATGCCATATATGAGGCGGGTTATAATGCCCCAAGTCGCGCCTATGCGGATGCGCAACGGCATCTGGGGATGACGCCCAGCGCCTGGCGTGAGGGCGGGCGCGGGGTCGATATTCGTCATGTGGTGATCGACACCAGCCTTGGTCCCTTGCTGATCGCGCAGACCACGCGCGGCCTGTGCAGGATCAGCTTTGACGAGGGTGTGGAGGATCTGCGCCGTCTTTATCCCAATGCGGTGTTCCTGCCGGCTGATGCCTGTCTGCATCGTCGCGCAAAAGCGGTGGCAGCGCTGATCGAAGATCCGGTTGGCGAGGCGGATCTGCCGATGGATCTTGGCGGTACGGCCTTTCAGCAGGCTGTCTGGGCCGCGTTGCGGGCGATCCCGCCCGGCGAAACCCGCAGCTATGGTGAGATCGCTGCAGCGATCGGGCGCCCCGGTGCCGTGCGTGCAACCGGCACGGCCTGCGGGAATAACCAGCTTGCCCTATTGATTCCGTGCCATCGTGTGTTGCGGCAGGATGGTAGCTTGGGCGGATATGCCTATGGGGTAGAACGCAAACATGCCCTGTTGGACAGGGAGAGAAAGAGCGGACCTCCGAAGATCCGCTCGCGATAGGTGGATTTGAATTGCCTGCGTAATGTTTTAACTCGTTTTTTTACGAATGGTTAACTATAGGCTGGCGCCGTGCGATCATGCCGGGGGCCATGATAGAATTGCGTAATCTGTTATTCTGCTTGTTGCTGTTGGCGCCGGTGGCCGCCGTGGCGACGCCGCTGGTCAAGCCGGCGGCGATGCCGCTGGGGCCTGGGCCGGACCGTGTGGCGGCCGGAGTCGCGCGCATGGTCGATTCCATCCTGGAATTCACCCATTGGCCAACCGAACGCCCGACCGTGCGGCTGTGTCTCGCCGGAGCCGTCGCGCATGGCGAGAGGCTGGATGAGGTCGATCTTTCCGACGGCACTCGGCTGTCGCTTTTACCGTTGGCAGGTGACGCTTCGCCGCCTTGGTCGCAATGTGATGCGCTCTATATTGGCGCGCTGGATGCCGCAGCGGCGCGGCGGCTGATCGCCGCAACGCGCGGGGCGCCGATCGTCACCATCGCTGAAGACGATCCGGAATGCAGCAGCGGTGCCATGTTCTGCCTGCTTTTTGAACCGCAATCCCTGTCCTTCCAGCTCAACATCGATGCGATTTCACGATCGCTCGTGCGGATCGATCCACGCGTGCTGCGCATGGCGAAGGGGGGCTATTGACGATGGTCGCGCCACAAGCTCCCGCCACGCCGACGCTGCGCCAAATCTTGGCGCGCGTGCATATGCGCCTGATCTTGTTCGCGGTATTGATGGCCGGCATGACGTTGACGTTGACCGGCGTCACGGTCATCCGGGGCTATGCCGCCCGCAATCTGACCCTGATCGCCCAGACGGTCAGCTATACGATCGAGCCGGCGTTGGTCTTCGACGATGTCGACGCCGCGCGGGAAGGGATCGCCATGGTTGCCGCATCGGAAAATGTGCGGTCGGTCGAGGTGCATGATCCCAAGGGGCGGCTGATAGCGGCCTGGAACCGTCCGGACAGCGGCATGATCGGTGGCTTTGCCGGGGTGTTGGACCGGCTGTTCTGGCCCAATCCGGTTCGCGCGCCCGTACATCACGGCCGACATGTGGTTGCCGAAGTCTGGGTATTTGGTGATGCCGGTGGTCTGGGGCGTTATGTCTTGGCTGGAATTATGACCGCGCTGGCGTGCCTTGGGCTGACCGTGATTGCGACCCAGATGTTGGCGCGAAGATTGCAGCGCGACGTGACTAACCCGCTGGCTCGTATCGCGGAAGTGGCGCATGCCGTGCGAACCGATCGGCAGTTTGATCGCCGCGTGCCATCGGCCGACATTCATGAAGTTGACCAGTTCGCCCGCGACTTCAATGCGCTGCTGGACGAACTGGACGAATGGCATGCCGGTATCATCAACGAGAACCGCATATTGGAACGGCAGGCGACCCGCGATCCGCTGACCGGCCTCGGCAATCGCGCGATGTTCGAGCGCGAACTGGCCGCGACGATGCAGCGGGCGGATGAGGCCGACGCCGCGTTTGCCGTGATCTATGTCGACGTCAATCGGTTCAAGCAGGTCAACGATACCTATGGCCATGATGCCGGCGACGTCATGCTGGTGGTGATTGCCGCACGGTTGCGTACGGCCCTGCGGAGTGGGGACATGGCCTTCCGCCTTGGGGGGGATGAGTTCGCGCTGATCCTGGCGCCAGAGGTGACGCGGGCGGAAGGGGACCGATTGTCGGCCCAGATCGCCGCCAGCATGACCCAGCCGATCATGTTGCCGAGTGGTGCGAGCATCGGCTCGTCTCTGAGTATCGGCAGCGCGCTCTATCCGGAGGATAGCGTCGATGCGCGGGCGTTGCTGCGCCATGCCGACGCGGCGATGTATGCGGCGAAGGCACGCCGCAACGGGAGCAGTGGAATATGAGGGATAGCATGCAAAAGCTCTTATCCATCCTGGCAGTGCTGCTGTTGGCGGCATGTCAGACGGTGCAGCCGAGCGACGGCTTCACCGAACCGCAAAAGGCGGTGTTGCGTGCCAATGGTTTCCAACAGGTTGGAACCAATTGGGAATTCGGCATGGCCGATCGACTGCTCTTTGCCACGGACCAGAGCGTGCTGATTTCTGCGCAGCGCGATGTGATTAGCCGCATTTCCAGCGCGCTGGTGGCTGTCGATGTGCATGGAGCCAAGGTGGAAGGTCATACCGACAATACCGGCGCTAGCGCTTATAATGAGCAATTGTCGCAGAAGCGGGCGCAGGCTGTCGCCGATGCGCTGGCAGCCGGCGGCATGGCACCGGCCGCTTTGCGCCCGGTGGGCATGGGCGAGCGGGTGCCGGTGGCGAGCAATGACACGGAAGTGGGGCGACAGGAAAATCGCCGCGTCGTCATCATCGTCGCGCCGAGCGACGCCATGCCGCTTTAACGGCGAATTGGCTCGAAATCCTTCACCCGCGCCATGACGGCGGCGCGCTGGGTGTCGGTCAAGCTGCGCCAGTGGACGATTTCGTCGAGGGTACGGCCGCAGCCGGTGCAGCCCTTGCGCTCTGCGTCGAGCGAGCAGAGGTTTCGACAGGGGCTGTCAATCGGCGCGGCCATCACATGAAGCTGTAGGGGTCGACGTCCACGGCGACGCGGGTGGTCGATTTCCACACCAGATTGCCCAGCCATTCGCGGATCACCGACTGGATGTCGACCTGGCGCGTGGCATGGATCAGCAGGCGATGGCGATGCCGGCCGCGCAGCACGGAAAGGGGGGCTGGGGCGGGGCCATAGACGCGCATCCCCTCCACCTGCGGCGCCGACTTGCCGATCAGCCGCGCGGTCTGTGCCGCCTCGTCGCTGTCCTCGCTGGAGATGATGATCGCGGCGAAGCGGCCGAAGGGCGGGGCGTTGGCGCGGCGGCGGTTTTCGGTCTCGATCAGATAGAAGCGTTCGCTGTCGCCGGCGATCAGCGCCTGGATGACCTCGGCTTCGGGCATGCGGGTCTGGATGAAGACATGGCCCGGCTTTTCACCGCGTCCGGCGCGCCCGGCAACCTGCATGATCTGCTGGAATGTCCGCTCGGCCGCGCGCAGGTCGCCGCCCTCCAGCCCTAGGTCCGCGTCGATCACGCCGACCAGCGTCAGGTTGGGGAAATGATAGCCCTTGGTGATGAGCTGGGTGCCGACGATGATGTCGATGTCGCCAGCCTCCACCGATTTCACGAAATCGGCGGCGCGGGCCGGCGAGTGCAGCGTGTCCGACGTGGCGATGGCGACCCGCGCCTGTGGCCACAGGGCTTTCACCTCGTCGGCGATGCGCTCGACGCCGGGGCCGCAGGCGACCAGGCTGTCCTCTTCCTTGCACTCGGGGCAGAAGCGCGGTGCGGAGATGACATGGCCGCAATGATGGCAGGCAAGCCGCTTGGTCAGCCGGTGCTCGACCATCCAGCTGGTGCAATTGGGGCATTGGAAGCGATAGCCGCAATGGCGGCACAGCGTCAGCGGCGCATAGCCGCGCCGGTTGAGGAAGAGCAGGCTCTGCTCGCCCTTGGCCAGCACCTCGCCCATCGCCACGGCCAGCGGCGGCGCGATCCAGCGGCCGCGCTCGGGTGGATCTGTGAGCAGGTTGATTCCTTCGATATCGGGCATCTGCGCGCCGCCGAAGCGGGCGGGCAGCTTGATCTCGCGATAACGGCCCAGGTCGACCTGGTGCCGGGTCTCGATCGCGGGCGTGGCCGACGCCAGCACGACCGGAAATTCCTCCACCAGGCCGCGCATTACCGCGACGTCGCGGGCATGATAATGGACCCCGTCCTCCTGCTTGAAGCTCGCCTCATGCGCCTCGTCGACGACGATGAGGCCGAGATTGGGGTAGGGCAGGAACAAAGCGGAGCGGGCGCCGACGACGACGCGGGCCTCGCCCGCCGCGATCGCGCGCCAGGCGCGGCGCCGCTCGCTCTGGCGCAGGCCGCTATGCCAGTTGATCGGTACCGTGCCGAAGCGCTTTTCAAACCGTTCGAGAAAAGGTTCGGTCAGGGCGATTTCGGGGAGCAGCACCAAGGTCTGCTTGCCTGCACGGATGGCGGCGGCGATCGCCTCGAAATACACCTCCGTCTTGCCTGATCCGGTGACGCCGTCGAGCAGGAACGGCGCAAAGGCGTGAGCGCGCACCGCGTCCGCCATTTCGGTCGCCGCTTCCATCTGCTTGTCGGACAGGGCCGGTGGTGCATGGTTCGGGTCTGGTTCGGGGAAGGGGGTGTCGACGCTGACCTCGACCGGCTCGAACGCACCTGCCTTCACGAGGCCCCGGATCACCGTGTCGCTGACCCCGCCGATCATCGCCAGTTCGCGCACCAGTCCCTGCCGGTCGCCGATCCGCTCCATCGCCTGGGTGCGCTGCTCGGTCATGCGGTCAGGCAACTGGCCGGTGGCACGATATTCGATAACGGTGCGGGTGCCCTCCAGCGCGGACATCGACGCCAGCGCCATGCGCAGTACGGCGGCCGGTGGGGCGAGATAATAGTCGGCGGTCCATTCGATCAGCCGGCGCAGCGTGGCGGGCAGGGGCGGGGCGTCGAGCACCTCCAGCAGGTTGCGCAGTCGGTTGTCGCCGACCGTCTCGACATCGGGGAAGGAGGCTTCGTCCCACACCACGCCGACCAACTGGCGCGGGCCGAGCGGCGCGATCACGATGCTGCCGGGCTTCGCCAGCATCCCATGGGGGATGCGATAGTCGAGAGGGCCAAGGGCGGCATTGAGCAAAAGGACACGGGCGCGCGAACTCATCGGCCTAGTCCCTACCGCACCGGGCGCGGGTGGCAATCCCTCAGATTTTCCAGTTCAGCGTGATCCAGGGGATATGGGCCATCTCGTCGGGTTTGTCGTCGTGGAAAGTCTGCTGCAGGGTGTAGCCGACCTGCGCGTCCAGATTTTTCGCCAGCGCATAATGCACGCCGATCAGCAACCGGGAAGACACCAGTTCGGTGTCCTCGACCGCCTTGGGCTTGTGCAGGTCGAAGAAGAATTCGGCCGATCCGACCAGCGACCAGCCATGCGCCTTGTCCAGCGGCAGCGTGGCCTGCACCCGTTCGCGTAGACGCCAACTGGGATCGCTGCTCGAATCGATGAAGCGCTGTTCCACTCGGGTGCGGCTCTGCAATATGCCGTGGCTCAGCGTCAGTTGCTGGTGGAAGCGCATTTCCTTCTGGCTGTCGCTGTCGATATAGGCGAAGCCGCCGCCCAACTGGATGCCCCTGGCAATGGCGTGATCGAGCGTGATCCGGTGGAGGAACTGATCGCCCTCGGGGCGCAGTCGCTGGCTGAGGTCGATCGTGACGCTGTCATTGTCGTCGACCTTGGCGACGGCGCTTTCGTTGATCCAGCCCTGGGTCTCGCTGGTCGCGGCCAGCGCCGGCGAGACCGATGCCAGCGAAAGCGCCATGATTGCAAAGCGGTAAGGATGGCGTGCAAAAATCATGGCGGCTCCTCGATCAACGATTGGGCGTAAACCCCGACGGGCGCCGGAGCAATCGGCGGTGGCCCTGATGGCCAAGTCAGGGTGCAGCCGCTAAAGGGAGCCGATTCGCGAATCCTGCCCCGGAGCATCCCCATGAAATTCTTCGTCGACACCGCCGACATTGCCGAAATCCGTGACCTGGCCGCCACCGGCCTGCTGGACGGCGTCACCACCAACCCGTCGCTGATCCACAAGTCGGGCCGCAAGTTCCTGGAAGTGATCGAGGAAATCTGTGGTGTTGTCGATGGTCCGGTGTCGGCCGAAGTCGTCGCACTCGATCATGAGACGATGATGAAGGAAGCGGCGGTCCTGCGGAAGATTGCGCCGAACGTCTGCATCAAGGTGCCTTTGACCATCGACGGCCTGAAGACCTGCAAGGCGCTGACCGACGATGGCGTGTTGGTGAATGTCACTCTCTGCTTCTCGGCCAACCAGGCGCTGCTCGCGGCCAAGGCTGGCGCCAGCTTCATCTCGCCCTTCGTCGGCCGCCATGACGACAATGGCTTCGACGGCATGCAGTTGATCGAGGACATCCGCCTGATCTACGACAACTATGCCTTCGACACCGAAATCCTGGTCGCATCGGTCCGTCACCCGATCCATGTGCTCGACAGCGCGAAGATCGGCGCCGACGTCATGACCGCGCCGCCGGCCGTCATCAAGGCGCTGTTCAACCATGTGCTGACTGACAAGGGCATTGCCGGCTTCATGGCGGACTGGGCGAAGACCGGCCAGACCATCCTCTGATTGCATGCCCTCTTCCCCGGGGCAGGCGCCGTCGCGGTGCTTGCCCCGGAACCCTTGCCGCCGTCTGGCCATTGTCTCCGCGAGAGGAGAGGCCGATGTTCGTCGCGGTCTATTGGTGGCGTGTCCACCCCGGCAAGGAAGAGCAGTTCCGCGCCGCCTGGCGTCGCGGTACCGACCTGATCCGCGAAAAATATGGCAGTTATGGTTCCCGCCTGCATCGGGATGCGGACGGACGGTTCGTCGGTTATGCCGAATGGCCCGATGAGACCACATGGCGCGCGGCCTTTGACCAGAAGATGGTCTATGACGAGCCCGAGACCCGCGCCGCCTTCGTCGATGCGATCGCAGAAGTGCCGCGCGATGCGGATCCGATCTTCACGATGACGATTGTCGACGATCTGCTGTTGCGCGCAAGCCGCTAGCAATGGCTTGCCCCATTTGCAGATTATGGCAAATGGGCCTGGGGGCTTTGACCGGGTTTTCATGAATTTATTGCCCTGACGCCAAATATATAGACTGTCAGCGCAGGGGCCAATTCATGACGCCATTGTCCGAAAAGCCAGAGCCGTCGTCGCATGGTGATCGCGCGCGCCTGTCTCTTGGCCAGGCCAAATGGTTGTCGGGGCTGTTGGTTGTGCTGGGTGCTGGGCTGCTGTGCGCGCCGTTCATGCAGTCTGTATGGGGGATAGGCGACGAAGGCATATGGCTTCATGCGGTCGATCGCATGATGGATGGTCAGATCCTGTATCGGGATTTCTTTGAATTTCATCCGCCGCTGGGATTCCTGATCCTGTACGGTTGGACGGGGATGTTCGGTTCGTCGCTGCTGGCAGCCCGGCTGCTGGTAATGGGCACGGTCGCAATGACCGCATGGCTTAGTTACGCCTGCTGCCGCGCCATGACCGGACGATCCGGATTGTCGTTGCTGCTCGCGCTTGCGTGGGTTGCAGCCTCTCAAGGCGACTGGACGCAGGTTAACCACCACTGGTTCACGAGCCTGTTTTCCATGATTGCCCTGTGGGCCTTGCTGTTGCCGGCAGGGGGGAAGGGGCGACCATTTCTGGCAGGGATGGCGGTGAGCGCGGCAACCCTGATCACGACCCACAGGGGCGGCATGGTGGTGCTGGCCGGGCTGGTCGCGATATTGCTGCGGCGCTCCTTCAAGGCATTTCTTGCCTATTGTCTTGGCGGCATGCTGCTGCTGATTGCCACCCTGGCCTTTTTGTGGTGGCAAGGGACGCTGGCGCAGGCTTTCGATCAGGTCCTGCTTTACCCTGTGCGTCATTATTCCAATATTCAGGCCGTCCCCTTCGGCGCTTTCTCCAGTCCGCAACAATATCTGCTGGTCGCGCTTTTCCCCGCGATCGCCGCCCTTCTGGCGCTGGCTATCCATCGTCATGGCCTAGCCCTGCTGCGTCGCCCGGAGTGGTCGACGGCCTTGTTGTTTGCAGCTGCGGGTCTCTGGGGATGCTTCCCCCGGCCCGATGCTGTGCACATCGCCTTCTGCGCGGCGCTGGCCTTGCCGCTGCTGGCTGGGTTGATTGATGATGCCGTGCCAGCAGGACGGACGGTGCCGGTGCTCACGCTGTGTGTCGGTGTGGCGCTGCTGGTTACGCTATGGCCGTGGTTTTTGTCCGCCAGGAATATCGCTTCGGCACCGCGCGTGGACAGTCACGCAGGACGGCTCGCGATCGCGCGGGCGGATGGCACGCATGAACTGCTGGTGCGGCTGACGCAGTTGCCGGCGACAGACAGCGTCTTCTTCTATCCCTATGATCCGATGCTGGCCTATGTGTCCCATCGTCGTCATCCCGCACGGTTCGACGTTCTTCTTCCCGAATATTCCCCGCCGGACCAATATGCCGATAGCTGCCTGGATATGATGCGGCGCGCGCAATGGGTTGTCGTCGATGTCAGGGCTGCCAGCCCGGCCTTTTTTCGCGCATTTTTTCCGGCGCTCAAAAATCCGTCGCCGCCCGAGAAATTGTCGTTCGAAGCAGCGCTGGAGCAGGGATTTTTCGAGGATGCCCGCTATGGCAATTTCCGGCTGCTGCGTCGTGCGGCTGCCCGGGACGCGCTGTGCGCCGGCATTGCGCATGAGGCAAAGCTGGCAAGCTGGCGACCCCGGCAGGATTCGAACCTGCGACCATTCGCTTAGAAGGCGAATGCTCTATCCAACTGAGCTACGGGGCCGTGCGCGGGTGCGATAGCGGGGCTTGGCGCGCCGTGCAACGTTTCGCCACCATTGCAATCGCTGGTCGGCCGGATATGCACGGGGCATGAGCGAAGCCGGCATTCAGAAAATTGACGCGACTGCGCTGGGCGCGCGGCCATTGCGCTATTATGATTTCTTCATGGCCGCGTTCGTCGCCATATTATTGTTATCGAACCTGATCGGCGCGGCAAAGCTGTCTTCGCTGGGGGGCGTCACTTTCGGGGCCGGCATTCTCTTCTTTCCGCTAGGCTATGTGATCGGGGATGTGCTGACCGAGGTTTATGGCTTCGCCCGGGCACGGCGCTGCGTCTGGGCGGGTTTTGGCGCGATGCTGTTCATGGCGTTGATGAGCTGGGTCGTGGTGGCGTTGCCACCAGCCGAGGGCTGGCCGGATCAGAAGGCCTATGAGGCCGTCTTTGGCAGTACATGGCGCATTGTCTTCGCATCGCTTGCGGCTTTCTGGGCGGGCGAGTTGGCCAACAGTTTCGTGATGGCGAAGATGAAGATGCTGACACAGGGCAAATATCTCTGGACCCGTACCATCGGGTCCACGGTGGTGGGCCAAGGGGTGGACAGCCTGCTCTTTTATCCGCTGGCTTTCTATGGTGACTGGACGACGGCACAGGTGTTGACCGTGATGGTCACCAATTGGGCGATGAAGGTTGGGTGGGAAGCCGCGCTGACCCCGGTGACCTATGTCGTGGTGAACAGCCTCAAGCGGCGCGAGGGGTTGGACGTCTATGATGCAGAGACGAACTTCACACCGTTCCGTACCCGTCTGTGATCGGGAAATATCCTTATCGTAAAGAGACTTTTTACCCAAAGGGTGCAGGGGTGATCTCTCCAGTAAAGAAGAGCAGTCGCCAACCTCGTGCCCAGCCAGTTAGCCCACTCCTTCGCGCGTGCGCATGATGACGCGCTTTCCGACTTTGCGGACGACCGAATCCATCGCCTGACCGACGTCGCCCGCGCGCTGAGTGCCGATGCCCAAGCGGTCCAGGCGACGCTAGCCCTGGCCGAACGGCGGTTCCAGGCGACCTTTCTGCATGCGCCGGTGGGCATTGCCCATGTCGCGCTCGATGGCGCGTTTCTAACGGTTAATCCGCGTTTTGAGGAAATTACCGGCTATTCTGCCGCAATGCTGATCCGTCTCGGCTTCCAGCAGATTACCCATCCCGACGATCTGGGTGCAGACATCCTGCTGCTGGAGCAGTTAAACCGTGGCGAGACATCGCGCTACACGCTTGAGAAGCGCTATATTCGCGCGGACGGCACGATCATCTGGGTCAATCTGACCGTGGCTCTGGTCCGCGATGATCAGGACTGTCCGGAATTCTATGTCGCGGTGGTCGAGGATCTGTCAGAGATGCGGCAGGCCCATTTCGATGCCATCCACGATCCGCTGACCCGGTTGCTCAATCGGCGCGGCTTTGTCGTGCGGGCGCGGCAATTGCTGCAACAGGCCGCCGACGCGAACCAGGTCATCAGCCTGATCTATCTCGACCTCGACGGGTTCAAGCAGCTTAATGATAGCCGCGGGCATAGCGCCGGCGATCGCTGCCTGCACGATGTTGCCCGTTTGATCGAGGTGACGATGCGGCCGCAGGATGTGGCAGCACGCATGGGCGGCGACGAATTCGTCATGCTGTCCGCCAATATGGGCACGCAGGCGGGGCAGGCGCTGGGCGAAGCGTTGCGCATCGGTCTTGAAGGGCTGAACGGTGAGTGGGGCGTCAGCGGCAGCTTTGGTCTGGTGACCTTGATCCCCGACGACGAGACCGAACTGGACCTGATCGTCGCGCGCGCGGATGAAGCGATGCTGGCAGCCAAGCGCTCCGGCAAGAATCAGCTGGTGACCACCGCACTGTTGTAATCGGCACGCACGAAATAGAGGCCGTCGGGCGGTGCGTTAAGGCCCAGCCGGGCGCGATCGCGCGCCTCCAGCGCATCGCGCAGGTCATCGGCGTTCCACCGGCCCATGCCGACCATGGCGAGACAGCCGACCATCGAGCGGACCTGATGATGGAGAAAGGACCGCGCCTCCGCCCGGATGGCGATGCGATCGCCCTCGCGCACGACATCCAGCATCGCCAGCGACTTCAGGGGGCTGGCCGCCTGGCAATGGACCGAGCGGAAGGTGGTGAAGTCATGATGGCCGACCAGGATCTGCGCGGCGTCGTGCATCGCATCGGCATCGAGCGGCTGGATCACGCGCCAGGCGAGCCCCGATTCCAGCGTCAGCGGCGCACGGCGGTTGGCGATGCGGTAGATATAGGCGCGGCCGAGGCAGCTGAAGCGGGCATGCCAGTCCGGCGCGACTTCCTCGCAGGCGAGGATCGCGACGGGGTGCGGCCGCAACTTGGCATTGATCGCCTCCATCAGGCGGAAGGGCGTCAGCGGCTTTTCGACATCGGCATGGGCCCGCATGGCCAGGCCATGGACGCCGGCATCGGTGCGGCCGGCGGCATGCAGGATCGCGCGCTCGCCGGTGACGGCATGGATCGCATCCTCGATCGCCTGCTGGACGCTGGGGCCATGGGCCTGACGCTGCCAGCCCATGAACGGACGGCCGTCAAATTCGACGGTGAAGGCGAAACGGGCCATCGGGTCAGGCGTCGACCCGGCTGCCGGTGGGCATGTCGAAACCGCGCAGCAATTCGCCCGCCGACATCGCCGCCTTGCCCGCGCGCTGAATCAGGGTCGGCCGGATGGCGCCATGGCCGCAGCCGATCAGCAGGCTGTGGTCGAGCAGTTCGCCCGCCGGCCCGGCATGATCCTCGACCGTGGCGGCAAGGATACGGAAGCGTTCGTCGCCATATTCGAAGAAGGCGCCGGGGAAGGGGTTGAAGGCGCGGACCTGACGTTCGACCTGATGCGCGTCGCGGCTGAAATCGATCCGTGCCTCCGCCTTGTCGATCTTGGCGGCATAGGTGACGCCCTCCTCGGGCTGGACCACCGGCGGATGGCCGGCAAGATCGTCCAGCACATCGACCATCAGATCGGCGCCGGCCTGCGCCAGTTCCTCGGTCAATTCGCCGGCCGTCTTGTCCTCGACCGGGGTAACATGCTTGGCGCGCATCGGCCCGGTGTCGAGCCCGGCCTCCATGTCCATGATGGTGACGCCGGTGACATTGTCGCCGGACAGGATGGCGCGCTGCACCGGCGCCGCGCCGCGCCAGCGCGGCAGTAGCGAACCGTGGATGTTGAGGCAGCCATGGCGCGGCATCGCCAGGATCGCGGGCGGCAGGATCAGGCCATAGGCGGCGACCACCGCGACATCGGCATCAAGCGCGGCGAAGGCGGCCTGCAGCGTCTCGTCCTTGAGCGAGACGGGCGTGCGCACCGCGATCCCCAGTTGTTCGGCGCGGGCCTGGACCGGGGAGGGGCGCAGCGCCTTGCCCCGGCCGGCCGGCCGGGGCGGCTGGCTATAAACGGCGACGATGTCATGCCCGGCCTTCACCAGCGCATCGAGCGCTGGAACGGCGAAATCGGGGGTGCCCATATAGATGATACGCATAGTTTTTCCGCTTCCCGCACCGGCCCGCTCCCCCACCCGGCCACCCTCAAGATACTGCCGTTGGGTGGCCGGGTGGAGGAGCGGGCTGGCACCGCATTTGAAATCTGCCTGGGGCCTATTTCCAAGATCGCTCTCAAACCTCTTGTCGGGACGACTTGCAAGCCCTTATCTCGGTTCCATGGCATCCCCAGAAATCGAGACGCTGACCCAGGCGCTGTCGCGACTGCCCGGCCTTGGCCCCCGTTCGGCACGCCGCGCGGTGCTGCATCTGCTCAAGAAGCGCGAGGGCGCGCTGGAGCCGCTGCTGCGCGCGCTGACGGCGGTCAATGAGCGACTGGTCACCTGCCAGGTCTGCGGCAATGTCGATACGGTCGATCCCTGCGGCATCTGTGCCGATCCGCGCCGTGACGCGCGGGGGCTGTGCGTGGTGGAGGATGTCGCGGACCTGTGGGCGCTGGACAAGTCGCGCCTCTTTCCCGGCCGGTTCCATGTGCTGGGCGGGCGCCTCTC
Organism: Sphingobium sp. AP49; assembly: GCF_000281715.2. Taxonomy (NCBI): domain Bacteria; kingdom Pseudomonadati; phylum Pseudomonadota; class Alphaproteobacteria; order Sphingomonadales; family Sphingobiaceae; genus Sphingobium; species Sphingobium sp. AP49. Next base: position 1,282,173 of record NZ_CP124576.1, read on the forward strand.
CGCGCTGGAGGGGGTGCGGCCGGAGGATCTGAGCATCGACGCGCTGGTCGCGCGGGTCGAGGCGGGCGGCATCGACGAGGTGGTGCTGGCGATGAACGCCACGCTGGAGGGGCAGACCACTGCTCATTATCTGGCCGAGCGGCTGGAGCGCTTTCCCATCCGCCTCACCCAATTGGCCCATGGCGTGCCGGTGGGCGGCGAACTCGACTATCTGGACGAGGGGACGCTGGCCCAGGCGCTGCGCGCGCGGCGGCCGCTGGGATAGGAGGTGGGGCCTGGCCGGTCGCACGTTTCTCTTCCCACGCCGAACGCGGCGCGGGAAGAGAAGGGTCAATGATCGCTGGCGGCGAAGGCCCCGATGCCGGTTTCCGCCCGCACCCGCTGCGCCGGATAGCCCGCCTTGTCCACCGCCGCGCGGGGCGAGCGGTCGAGCCGGGAGATCAGCCAGATGGCGATGAAGCCGGCCGGGACCGAGAAAATCGCCGCCGAGCTATAGGGGAAAGGCGCCGGGCCAAGGCCGAAGGTCGTGGTCCACACCGCCGGCGACAGCAGGGTGAGGACAAAGGCCGTCAGCAGCCCGATCGTGCCGCCCCAGGCCGCGCCGCGCGTGGTGCAGCCGCTCCACAGCAGCGACAGGATCAGCACCGGGAAATTGCCCGAAGCCGCCAGCGCGAAGGCGAGGCTGACCATGAAGGCGACATTCTGCTTCTCGAACACCAGCCCCAGCAGCACCGCCAGCGCGCCCAGAGCCAGGGTGGTGATCCGCGAGACGCGCAGTTCGTCGGCCGAATTGGCCCGGCCCTGTTTCAGCACCGTGGCGTAGAGGTCATGGCTGACCGCCGAGGCGGCCGACAAGGTGAGCCCTGCCACCACCGCCAGGATCGTCGCGAAGGCCACGGCCGAGATGAAGCCCAGGAAGGCGTTGCCGCCGACCGCATGGGCGAGATGGATCGCCGCCATATTGCCGCCGCCGCGCAGCGTGCCGTCGGCCATCTTGTATCCGGCATCGGTGCCGACCAGGATGATCGCGCCAAAGCCGATGATGAAGGTCAGGATATAGAAATAGCCGATCCAGCCGGTTGCCCACAGCACCGACTTGCGCGCTTCCTTGGCATCGGGGACGGTGAAGAAGCGCATCAATATGTGCGGCAGGCCGGCCGTGCCCAGCATCAGCGCGAGGCCGAAGGAGATGGCCGAAACCGGATCCTTGATGAAGCCGCCCGGCGCCATGATCGCCCGGCCCTTCGCCGCGGCGTCGGCCGGGGTGGCGCCGGCGGCCTGCGCGGCTGCGCTCTTCACCGCGACCGCGCGAGCGAACAGCGCTTCGAGCGAGAAGCCGAACTGGGCCAGCACCATCAGCGCCATGAAGCTGGCGCCGCCGAGCAGCAGCACCGCCTTGATGATCTGGACCCAGGTGGTCGCGCGCATGCCGCCGAACAGCACATAGAGCATCATCAGCGCGCCGACGATCACCACCGCCACCGCATAGGGCAGGCCGAACAGCAATTTGATGAGCTGCCCCGCGCCCACCATCTGGGCGATCAGGTAGAAGCTGACGACCAGCAGGGTGGAGACCGCCGCGAAGCTGCGCACCGGCGGCTGGGCGAACCGGTAGGAAGCGACGTCGGCGAAGGTGAAGCGACCAAGGTTGCGCAACCGCTCCGCCATCAGGAACAGCAGGATCGGCCAGCCGACCAGGAAGCCGGTGGAGTAGATGAGGCCATCATAGCCGTCGGTGAAGATCTGCGCTGATATGCCGAGGAAGGAGGCGGCGGACATATAATCGCCCGCCATGGCAAGGCCGTTCTGGAAGCCGCTGATGCCGCCGCCCGCCGTGTAGAAGTCCGACGCGGTGCGGGTGCGCGCGGCCGCCGCCTTGGTTATCCACAGGGTCAGGCCGACAAAGGCGACGAACATCGCGATCGCCACCCAGTTGATCGGCTGACGCTGCGCCTCCCCCTCCAGCGCGGCGGCGAAGGCGGGGGCGGGCATCAATACAAGGACGGGGGCGAGCGCGCCGGCAAGCCGCGCCCTCATGCGCCATGATCCTTGAGGATCGCGGCCATCTGCGCATCATGATGACGGTTGGCATAGGCGACATAAAGGCCGGTCAGCGCGATCGCGAGCAGAATGAGGCCCAGGCCGATCGGAATGCCGATCGAGGTGACGCCATCGCCGATCGGCATGCCCAGCAGCGCCTTGTCGAAGGCGATCAGCGTCAGATAGCCGACGAAGGCAGCGAAGATGATCGCCGACAGCCACCATCCCAGCCGCGCCCGGCGCGCCACCAATTCGATATAGCGGGGATCGGCCCCCACCGCCGCGATCAGCGCCTCGTCCGTGCGCCCAGCCTCTTGCGTCATCCATGCTCCCCTGTTCTTGACCGCCATGCTAGCCGGCCAGCCCCCGATTGCAATGGCATGGCTGCCGGGCCTATATCCTAGCGGCACAGACTTGCGGCCTTACTGTTTTATGCACATATGACAGCAAGGCCGATATTGGCCCCTGGGAGATGACATGGCTTCGACCGCGCCGACCGCGACCGCTGATACGCTGAACCTGACGCCGCCCGACCCGGTGCCGGTGGTCGCGCCCGAAAAGGCGGCGGGGCTGGTGCCGATCGACGACGAGAAGCGATCCAAGCTGGATGAGAAGGTCGACGCCTTCATCGACGATCTGGTCGCGCAGGATGCCAATTCGCCCGCCTTCGGCCAGCGCGTCGACCAGTTGACCAATATGGGTCGCAAGGAAATTGCCGAGGCCGCCGGGCACAGCAACCGCTTCCTCGATCGACCGGTGCGCGCGATGGACAGCGACAACAAGGTCGGCGCGGACCTGGCCGAACTGCGTCGCACGGTCGAGGATCTGGACCCGGGCAAGCGCGGCAGCCTGACCGCGCCCAAGAAGCTGTTCGGCATCATCCCGTTCGGCAACAAGATGCGCGACTATTTCGACAGCTACAAGTCGAGCCAGACGCATATCAACTCGATCCTCGGCAGCCTCGCCAGCGGCAAGGACGTGCTGATCAAGGACAATGCCGCGATCGACGTGGAACGCCAGAATATGTGGGCCACCATGGGCAAGCTGGAACAGATGATCCACATCAGTAAGACCATGGACGCACGCCTCGAGTCCAAGGCGCTGGAGCTGGATTCGACCGATCCGACAAAGGCCAAGGCGATCCGCGAGAGCGCGCTTTTCTACATCCGCCAGCGCACCCAGGATCTGCTGACCCAGATGGCGGTCACGGTGCAGGGCTATCTGGCGCTGGACCTGGTGAAGAAGAATAATGTCGAGCTGGTGAAGGGCGTCGACCGCGCCAGCACCACCACCGTCGCCGCGCTGCGCACCGCCGTGACCGTGGCGCAGGCGCTGGTCGGCCAGCGGCTGGTGCTGGAACAGATCACCGCGCTCAACACCACGACGGCCAATATCATCGATTCGACCGGCGAGCTGCTCAAGAGCCAGACCGCGCAGATTCACGAGCAGGCGGCCAGCAGCACGATCCCAATCGAGACGCTGCAGCGCGCCTTCCAGAATATCTATGACACGATGGACAATATCGACACGTTCAAGCTCAAGGCGCTCGAAAACATGAAGACGACAGTCACCGTGCTGTCGAGCGAGGTGGAAAAGTCCAAGGGCTATATCGCCCGGTCCGAAGGGCAGGCCCAGGCCGCCAAGGAAGCGCGGGCGGAAAACCCGCTGCTGAGCGCGATCGAGGGATAAGGCAATCATGTCCAGCGATATCGATCGCTACATCCGGGATCGCGTGGAACCCACGCTGCGCCGACATAGCGCGCGGGGCCAGAGCCTGACCGCGCGCGCGCGCAAGCGGCGCAATGCCGGGCTGCTGCGCAAGGTAAAATATGCCTTCTGGGCGATCGTCGCCATCCTGCTGGCCAGCATGGTCGCCGGCTTCGTGCTGCCACTGGGCATCAACGGCGTGATGATCGCGCTTGGCGTCATGATCGCCGCCATCGTGCTGATCGCGCTGCTGCCGACCGGAGAAAGCGTGCGGACCGAAGCGCTGGCCGGCACGGCGCTGACCGCCCTGCCGCTCAAGACCGAAATCTGGCTGGAGAATCAGCGCAAGGCGCTGCCCGCGCCGGCCGTGACTTTGGTCGACAGCATCGGCGTCAAGCTGGAGACATTGACGCCCCAGCTCGAACGGCTGGGCGAACAGGATCCGGCCGCGCACGAAATCCGCAAGCTGCTGGCCGATCATTTGCCCGAACTGGTGACAGGCTATCAGTCGATCCCTGCGCCGCTACGCCGCGAGGAGCGCAATGGCCGCGTGCCCGAAAAGCAGCTGATCGAGGGCCTGTCGGTGATCGATGCCGAGATCGGCCGGATGAGCGAGCAACTGGCGAGCGGCGACCTCGACAAGCTGGCGACCCAGAACCGCTTCCTGGAACTGAAATATCAGGAGGCGAAGGAACTTGGCGCCTAGCGCCGTCTTCCTTCCTGCATGATCCACCTCACTCTCATCATCGTCGACTTCCTGACGGGCCTGCTGGCCGCCGGGGCCTGGGCCTTGGCTTCGGCTGGCGGTGCGATCGCGGCTATGGTCGGCGGCGGCGTGCTGGGCTTATCCCTGTTCCGCCGTTGGCGCAGGCGGGGTTGAAAAGGGACCGGCAATCCCCTGATCAGGCACCGGCCGGGGTTCGGGTGATGTGCATGGCCCGGCGCTGGCGGTAATGGGCGGGTTCCTGGTCGCCCAATATCTCTTCGGTCAGCGAGACATGGGCGAGGGTCAGCATCATGTCCATCAGTCGCTGGTCGGCCGGCGACAGGGCATTGATCGGGCAGGTGTCGAGATGGGTGAGGGCGGCGTCGAGTAGCGGCGCGGCGGCGGCGAAGAAGGCTGCGCGGTCGGTCGGGTGCGCATCGCCGCGCCGGGCGGCGCGGGCGATCGAGCCGCTGATTGCCCAGCAATCGGTAAAGGGGGTGAGCGCGGCGAAACCGGCCGGAAGCAGGGTGCTCATGCCTGCGCCTCCGCCAGGGCGAGGGCTGGGGGAGTGATTGCGGCCAGCTCCGCACGATAGGCGCTGACCCGTTCGTAGACGATATTGAAGAGGTGGCGGCAGAGCGCTTCCTGCGCCTGGAAATGGATATGCTTGAGCGCGCCGCTGTTGAGGCCGCGCTGGCCCGCCTCGATCACGTCGCGATCCTCGGCATGGATGTCGCGCGCGCTGGCCATCGCATATTCGCGGGCATAGCGGCGGCTGGCGCAGTCATCCTCCCCCTTCCAGTAGAGGCGGATCACCCCGCGCGAGCGATGGGCGTCGATCGGCCAGACGGTGTGGGAGAAGGGCTGGGCCGGCGAGCCCAGGATGAAGAAATTGGGGAAGAGCGCCAGATAGTCGCGGCTGTGCAGGCCGGCGGTGCCATCGGCCATGGCGAAGCGGGCGGCACGGCCGAAGGATTGCGCCTGCACCGGTTTGGGCGCGGGATCGGGATTGGTCCAGATCGTCTGGGTGCGATGGGGGCCGTGAAAGCCCATCTTCGCCGGATAGCCGAAAGGATTGTCCTCCCCCACGGCCGGTGCGCCGGACCGGGGATGAATGAAGCGGAGGTGATAATTTTCCTGGAAATTATCGTAGGTCAGCTTCCAGTTAGCGTCGATATCATAGACATATTCGGAAAAGGTGGTGGCCTGGGCTGCGGGGAAGCCATCGAGCATCGTCGCATAAGGACCAAGATCGTCGCGCAGGCTTTTCTCCGGCGTGCCGAGATGGACGAAGATCAGGCCGCCGCAGATGTCGAGCGCGACGCGGGGCAAGGCGCAGTCGGCCTTGTCGACGAAGAAGCGATCGAAATCGGGGGCGGCGAGCAGTGCGCCGTCGGTTCCGAAGGACCAGCGATGATAGGGGCAAGAAAAGTTGCTGCGCTTGCCGCTCTCCTCTGCCACCAACTGGGTGCCGCGATGGGTGCAGACATTGTGGAAGGCGCGGATCTCACCATCGCGGCCGCGCACGATCAGCAGCGACGCATCGAGCACCTCGATTTCGCGGCGGATGAAGCTGCCGCTGTCGGGCAGTTCGCAGACATGGCCGATCTGAAGCCAGGACCGGCGAAACACCGCTTCCCGCTCAAGCCCGAACCAGAGTGGATCATGATAGGGGGCGGCCGGAATCGGATCGGTGCCGAGCCAGGCCAGACTGTCGTCGCTCATGCCTTGAAAGCCGGACCGTTCGCCGTGCATCATCGCTCTCCGCTGTCTGTCTTTTCAACAGCATGAGCGCGCTCCTTTTAATTTGCAACAGTATTGTTGTAAATTGTATCAATCGTCGGCTATACCATCCCGGCGCAGCACGCGCTGCTGTTCCTGGCGGAAGCGGGCGATGGTGGCTTCGGTGCCGAGATCGGGCGCGACACGGTGGCGAAAGACGCGCGGGCCGATCAGCGCGCTGGTGAGCAGCATCACGCAATAGACTTCAGCGTCGATAACTTCGTCGGGGAAGGCGACGCTCAGGCTGGTGCCGATGCCCGATACCAGCGCATCCCAATGCGGATAGCTGGCACGGATGTCGCCGGGCGCGATGAAATCCTCGATCCACAGCGACATGATGGCCGGGTTTTCGAGCACGAAGCGGGTGACATAGTCGATACGCGCCTGGCGCGGCAGTTCCGGGCGGAAGGCGGCGACGATCTGCTGCGAGGACCAGAGCTTTACCGCCGCGACCAGGGCGTCACGATCGGTGAAATGATAATAGATGGTGGTGCGGTTGACCCCGGCGGCGCGGGCGAGCGCGGAGAGGGACAGCGCGTCGATGCCGCGATCGGCGATCAGCCCGACCGCCAGCTCGATCAGCATCTGGTGGGTATCCTCGAAGGATTTATAGCGGCGCTGCTGTGCATTTTCCTCGGTCACGCCCCTTCGCCTAGACCCCGCCGTGCAGGGCGGCAAGCGGTGCGTGGGCGACCGCCCGTCTCGCTTGAAATTTTTCCCCGTTCCGCCTATGTTTCCACCATGGCCATTCTTCCGATCCTTGAGGCGCCCGATCCGCGCCTGCGTACCATCTCGACTCCCGTGGAGGCGATCGACGACGATCTGCAGCGTCTGATCGACGACATGTTCGACACCATGTATGACGCGCCGGGCATCGGCTTGGCCGCGATCCAGGTGGGCGTGCCCAAGCGCGTGCTGGTGATGGATCTGCAGGAGCCGGAATCGGAGGAGGAAGATGCGCCGCCGGTCAAGAAACCGATGGTGTTCATCAACCCCGAAATCCTCAAGGGCTCGGAGGAGCTGTCGGTCTATAATGAAGGCTGTCTGTCGGTGCCCGACCAGTTTGCCGAGGTGGAGCGCCCGGCGGCGATCCGTGCCAGCTGGATGGATCGGGACGGCCGTATCCACGAAGAGCAGTTGGAAGGCCTGTTGGCGACCTGTCTCCAGCATGAGATCGACCATCTGGAGGGTGTGCTGTTCATCGACCACCTGTCGCGCCTGAAGCGCGACATGTTGCTCAAGAAGCTGAACAAGGCGCGCAAGGCCGCTTGAGTCGTTTCGTCATCGGCATAGACTTCCGTTTTTAGGAGCGGGACTATGCCGAGTCGAACTATGGGCTTCGTGGCAAAAGAAGTCTTTCATCCGGCGCAATCGCTGCAGGCAATTACTGCGGTGGATGGCGATATATTCGTTCGCTGGGCGTATATCACCCTGCTGGGACGGCCTGCCGACGAGGCGGGGCTGGCATTCTACCTGCGCCGGATGCGCGAGGGAAAGACCAAGGTCAGCATACTCAAGCAGCTGCGGCGTTCACCGGAGGGGCGGGCCTTCGGTGCGCATCTGCCGGGCCTGGAAGGCGCCATTCGGCGCGCGATGCTGGAACGGGCGCCGTTGATCGGCCCGGTCTATCAGCGGCTCCGCGGTGGAGCGGAGCAGCCTCGCCAGATACTGCCCCGCTGATCCACCATTTTCAGGCTAGGCCGTCCGTGTCGAGCGCATAGCCGGCCGAGCGGACGGTGCGGATGATGTCATGGCGGCCATCGACATTGATCGCCTTGCGCAGGCGACGGATATGGACGTCCACGGTGCGCAGTTCGATGTCGCTGTCCTGGCCCCAGACGCTGTCGAGCAGGCGCTCGCGCGAGAAGACCCAGCCGGGATGTTCCAGAAAATGCTTGAGCAGGCGGAACTCGGTGGGGCCGAGCGGAATGACCTGGCCGCCGCGGCGCACCTTGTGGCCAACCGTATCCATCTCGACATCGGCAAAGGTCAGCGTCTCGCCGGCCAGCGCCGGGCGCACGCGACGCAGCACCGCGCCGACACGGGCGACCAACTCGCGCGGGGAGAAGGGCTTGGTGACATAGTCGTCAGCGCCGGTTTCGAGGCCACGCACGCGATCCTCTTCCTCGCCGCGCGCGGTCAGCATGATGATCGGCACATTGGCGGTGCCGTTCATGCGGCGCAGGCGGCGGCAGACCTCGATCCCGGACAGGCTTTCGACCATCCAGTCGAGCAGCACGATGTCGGGCGTGCTTTCCTGCGCCATCAGCAGCGCTTCCTCGCCATCGACGGTATGGGCGACCTCGAAATCCTCACGCTTGAAATGCCAGATGAGCAGCTCGGCCAGCGCCGCGTCATCCTCCACCAGCAGCATCTTCGCCCGGGCCATGCTCAGTTCTCCGTCTGCTGCTGGGTGCCGCCGCGTTCGCGTTCGGGCAGGGTCTGGCCCGTGGCGGCATAATAGACCATTTCCGCGACATTGGTCGCATGGTCGCCGATGCGTTCGATATTCTTGGCGATGAACAGCAGATGCGCGCATTCGCTGATGGTCTTGGGATTTTCGACCATATAGGTCACCAGCGTGCGGAACACGCTGTCATAGAAATCGTCGACGACCTGATCGCGCTCGACCACCGCCAGCGCGAGTTCAGCGTCGCGCGCGGCGAAGGCGTTTAGCACGTCATGCACCATCTCGCCCGCGACCTGGCCCATCGAGGGCAGCAGTGATACCGGCTCCAGCTTGTGCTGGTTGGCGGCGATCAGCGGCACGCGCTTGGCGATATTCTTGGCATAGTCACCGATCCGCTCGACCACACTGACGATCTTGAGCGCAGCGATCACATCGCGCAGGTCGTTGGCCATGGGCGCACGCAGGGCGATGATCTGCACCACCAGCTTTTCGACTTCCGCTTCGAGGGCATCGATGCGCTTGTCGTCGGCAACCACTTCGGCCGCCAGCGCCGTATCCTGGCGCTGCAGCGCCAGCATCGCATTCTCGATCGCCGCTTCCGCGCGCCCGCCCATTTCGGCGATCAGGCCGCGCAGCCGGTCGATTTCCTCGTCAAATGCCTTGATCGTATGTTCAGCCATGTTTCTTCTCCCCCCGATCAGCCGTAGCGACCGGTGATATAATCCTTGGTCCGCTCCTGGCGCGGGTTGGTGAAGATGTCGCTCGTCACGCCATATTCGACCAGTTCGCCCAGGTGGAAGAAGGCGGTGCGCTGCGACACGCGCGCGGCCTGCTGCATGTTGTGGGTCACGATGACGATGCCATAGCGACCGCGCAGTTCGTGGATCAGTTCCTCGATCTTGGCGGTGGCGATCGGGTCGAGCGCCGAGCAGGGCTCGTCCATCAGGATGACTTCGGGTTCGACCGCGATGGCGCGACCGATGCACAGACGCTGTTGCTGACCACCCGACAAAGCGGTGCCGCTGTCATTGAGGCGATCCTTGACCTCGTCCCACAGGCCGGCGCGCCGCAGCGACTTTTCGACGATCACGTCCATGTCCGCCTTGCCCGCGGCGAGGCCGTGGATGCGGGGGCCATAGGCGATATTCTCGTAGATCGACTTGGGGAAGGGGTTGGGCTTCTGGAACACCATGCCGACCCGCGCGCGCAGTTGCACCACGTCCATGGTCGGGGCGTAGATATCCTCGCCATCGAGCGTGATCTGCCCTTCGACCCGGGCCGAGGCGACGGTGTCGTTCATGCGGTTCAAGGTCCGCAGGAAGGTCGACTTGCCGCAGCCCGACGGGCCGATGAAGGCGGTGACATGGTCCATGTCGACGTCGATCGAGACGCCCTTGATCGCCTGTTTCTCGCCATAGAAGACCTTGACGTCACGCGCCGTCATCTTCGGATTGGCTATCGCCAGGCTTTGCTGTTCTTCGGTCATGGGTGTGATTACCACCGTTTTTCAAACTTGTTGCGCAGGTAGATGGCGAGGCCGTTCATCGCGAGCAGGAAGGCCAGCAGGACGATGATCGCGGCCGAGGTCTTTTCGACGAAGCCCTTGGAGACTTCATCCGACCAGAGGAAGATCTGCACCGGCAGCACGGTCGCCGGATCGGTCACGCCGCCGGGCGGCGTGGCGATGAAGGCGCGCATGCCGATCATCAGCAGCGGTGCCGTTTCGCCGAGCGCACGCGCCATGCCGATAATCGTGCCAGTGAGGATGCCGGGCAGGGCCAGCGGCAGCACATGCTGGAACACGACCTGGACCGGCGAGGCGCCGATGCCGAGCGCGGCGTCGCGGATGCTGGGCGGCACCGACTTGATCGCGTTGCGGCCGGCAATGACGATGACCGGCATGGTCATCAGCGCCAGGGTCATGCCGCCGACCAGTGCGGCCGAGCGTGGCAGGTTGAGAAGGTTGAGGAAGATCGACAGGCCGAGCAGGCCGAAGATGATCGAGGGTACCGCCGCGAGATTGTTGATCGACACCTCGATGATGTCGGTCCACCAGCTCTTGCGGGCATATTCCTCCAGATAGAGCGCCGTGGCGACGCCGATCGGGAAGCTGAGCAGCAGGGTCACCAGCATCGTCAGCAGCGAGCCCTTGAACGCCCCCCAGATGCCGACCTGGGTCGGATCGGTGCCGTCGCTGGCGGTCAAGAAACCCCAGTTGAGGCCGGTGGCGAGCAGGCCGGCCTGACGCAGGCGCGCGACTTGCGCCTCGGCCTCGGGCGCTCCCTTGCTCTTGGCGGCAAGGTCGATCGCGGTTGCGGCGGGGATGTCGATCGTCTCGGTACGGCTCAGGATATTGGGATCGGCCTTGATCGCGTCGCGGATGGCAATCCAGGCGCTGGGCGAGATCATCGCGTCGGCATCCTTGCCCAAGACCTTCTGCGCGACGGCGCTGGTTACCATCGGCAGATTGGCGTTGGCCAGCGCCTCGTCGGTGATGTTGGCCGGATCGAGCAGCAGCGGCGAGGCCGGGAAATCGACCTTCAGCGCGATTTCCGTGCGGGTGAAGCCGCGGATACCGTTGCCGACCATGGTGAAGAGCAGGAAGGCGAGGAAGGCGGCGCTGAGGGCGACGGCGAGCAGGCCCGCCAGCTTGAAGCGACGCTCGGCGGCATAGCGCCGGGCGATCCGCTTGCGCATGGCATCCGACTTCCAGTCGGTGGGGAGGCGTTCGGCGCTCATTATTCGTAAGCCTCGCGATATTTCTTCACGACCCGCAGGGCCACGATGTTGAGCAGCAGGGTGACGATGAACAGGACCAGGCCGAGAGCGAAGGCGGCGAGCGTCTTGGCGCTGTCAAACTCCTGGTCACCGGTCAGCAACTGGACGATCTGGGTCGTCACCGTGGTCACGCTGGCAAAGGGGTTGAGGGTGAGGTTGGCAGCCAGACCGGCGGCCATCACCACAATCATCGTCTCGCCGATGGCGCGGCTGACGGCGAGCAGCACGCCGCCGACGACGCCGGGCAGCGCGGCCGGGATCAGCACGCGGCTGATCGTCTCGCTCGTGGTGGCGCCCATCGCCAGGCTGCCGTCGCGCATCGACTGCGGCACGGCGGCGATGCTGTCATCGGCCATGGAGGAGACGAACGGAATGATCATCACGCCCATGACGAGACCGGCAGCCAGCGCGCTTTCCGAAGAGGCGCCATGGATGCCGATCATCACCGCAAAGTCGCGCAGGGCCGGCGCAATGGTGAGCGCGGCAAAATAGCCATAGACGACCGTGGGCACGCCTGCGAGCATCTCCAGCGTCGGCTTCATCCATTTGCGCACCGTGGGGCTGGCATATTGGGTGAGATAGATGGCGCTCATCAGGCCGAGCGGGATGGCGACGATCATGGCGATGATCGCGCCGATGAAGATCGTGCCCCAGAAGAGCGGTACCGCGCCGAACGCATCCTCATTGCCATAGCCCATGGCGGCCGACTGCGGGCTCCATTTGGTGCCGAACAGGAAGTCGATCGGGTTCACCATCGAGAAGAAGCGGAAGCTTTCCCACAAGAGCGAGGCGACGATGCCGAGCGTGGTAATGATCGCCAGCAGCGAGGCGATCAGCAGGGTCGCCATGACCAGCCGCTCGACCCGGGTGCGGGCGCGGAAGTCGGGGCGGACGCGGGTGAAGGCATAGGCGCCGCCGGCAAAGGCGAGCACCAGCGCCAGCACCGCGCCGGCAATGCCATAATGGCTGAGCGCGCTGCGATAGGGTTCGACCAGCGCATTGGCCGCCGGATTGAAGGCGCCGGCCTGCGCGCCGGTGGCGATCGCCCGTGCCTCGCCCAGGATGGCGGAGCGCGAGAAGCCGTCCATCGGCAGGCTCTGCGCCGCCGGATCGGCCAGCACCGACTGGGTGACGAGGCCGGGCGAGACATTGGCCCAGACCGCCAGGAAGATGCCGGCCGGGATCAGGGTCCACAGCGCGACATACCAGCCATGATAGCCGGGCAGGCTGTGTACCGCGTCGCGGCGACCGCTGGCGCGCGCCACGCCGGCAAGGCGCAGCGCACGGGCGCGGGCGCTGACCCAGGCGATCGCGCCCAGGCCCGCCAGCAGCAGGAGGATTGCAGGACCGGTCATGATGCCCTTACTTCAGCTGCGAACCGTCGAGGACGCTGAGCGACTTGACGACTTCCGCGCTCTTCTTGCGCACGTCCTCCGGCGCCGCGACCATGCCGCGCTTGGTCAGCGCGCCGTCGGGGTTCCAGTTGGCGGCGAAGGTGTCGAGGAAGCCCTGCAGGCCACGGATCGCCTGCATATGTGCCTTCTTCACATAGATGTAGAGCGGGCGGGCGCCGGGATATTGGCCGGTCGAGACGGTCTCGTAGCTGGCTTCGATGCCGTTGATCGGCACGTCCTTGAGCGTGTCCTTATTCTCTTCCAGGAAGCTGTAGCCGAAGACGCCGACGGCGTTCGGGTTGGCGCCGAGCTTCTGGACGATCAGATTGTCATTCTCGCCCGAGTCCACATATTTGCCGTCCTCGCGGATGCGGGTGCAGGTGGCCTTGAACTCGTCCTCGCTCTTCTTCTTGAGTTCTTCCATCGCCGGGTCGGTTTCGCAACCCTTGGTCAGGATCAGTTCGGCGAGCGAGTCGCGCGTGCCGCTGGTCGAGGGCGGGCCGAACACCGAGATGGCGATCGCGGGCAGGCTGGGGTCGACATCCTTCCAGGTCTGGGCCTTGTTCGGACCCTTGCCATAGGGATTGGCGGCCAGCGCCTCATAGACGATCTTGGGGGTTAGCTTGAGGCCGGGGCCTTGCTTGGATTCGGCGAAGGCCAGGCCGTCGACACCGACCTGGATCTCGATGATGTCCTTGACGCCATTGGCGGCGCACTGCTCGAACTCGGCCTTCTTCATGCGGCGCGAGGCATCGGCAATGTCGGGATGCTGGGCGCCGACGCCGGCGCAGAACAGCTTCATGCCGCCGCCGGTGCCGGTCGATTCGATGATCGGCGACTTCATGCCGGGATTGCCCTGAACGAACAGTTCGGCAACTGCGGTGGCGAAGGGATAGACGGTGGAGGAACCGACCGCGCGGATCTGGTCACGGGTTGCGCCAGCGCCGCCACCCGACTGGTCACCGCAGCCGGCAAGCGAAAGAGCGGCCACAGCGGTCGCGGCAAAAAGGGCGAATTGCTTCACGGGAACCTCCAACTAACAGGCCGCGATTCGCAATGTCGCGCCCCCTTGAGGAAGGCGCCTAGCCGCGGACCATCGCGCCTTTGTGACAGTCAGATTGCATTTTCATGACAAGAGGGGCGATGAAGGGCTTTGGCGGCGATTTTTTCAAGCCAAAGTCTTGGTCGCCGCCTCTTCACTGGGCGCTCGAGGCAGGAGAATGCTGACATTTGTCCCCTTGCCGAGAACCGAGGCAATATCCAACCGGCCGCGATGCCGCTCGACAATATGTTTGACGATAGCAAGGCCCAGGCCGGTCCCGCCCATCGCTCGACTGCGGCCCGAATCGACACGGTAGAAACGTTCGGTCAGGCGCGGCAGATGGTCAGGGCCAATGCCTTCGCCCTCGTCCGCGACGGACAGGCGTATCATCCCGCTAGGCCCATCGGCCAGGATGACGTGGATCGGCGTGCCGGGACGGCCATATTTGACGGAATTGCCGATCAGATTGTGTAATAGTTGTGATAATTGCGCGCGGTCGCCCTGAACGGGTGGCAGGTCCGGGACAATTTCCATTCCCACTTCGCGTCCCCGATCGCCATGACTGGAACGAAATACGCCGACGACTTCCGCCGTTAGTTCGGACAAATCGACGATCGCGTCGGGCAGGCGATATTTCTCCGCCTCGATTCGCGACAGCGAGATCAGATCATCGACCAGCCGTTGCATCCGTCGGGCCTCGCCATCCATGATTTTCAGGAAGCGCTGGCGGGTCTCGACATCCTTGCCCATTTCCGGATCGGCCAGGGTCTCGATGAAGCCCAATATGCCGGCCAGCGGCGTGCGCAGTTCATGGCTGGCATTGGCGACGAAATCGACGCGCATCCGTTCGGCGGCATAGGTGCCGCTATGATCGACCAGATGAACCAGGCGGCGCATGTCACCGACCGCGCCGACCGACGCGATGCGCATCTGCCAGCGCTGCTCGCGGGTGCCCAGGCCCACCAGTTCGATCATCACCGGTTCGGCCAAAGGGGCTATGCTGGCCAATCGTTCTGCGGCGGCCGGGTGTCGAATGGCGATGCGGGCATCATCCCCTTCGATATGGGTGCCCAGCAACCGCTTGGCCGCCTGGTTCGCGCGCACGATCCGGCCGCGCTCCACCAGCATCAGCGGATCGGAAATCGCCTCGAGAAGGCTGGGAAAATCGGGATGGACAAACAGATCGGGGGCATCGAGAGTGACCCGTGGGCTATCGGTCCGTGTTGCGGCCCCTTCCGCCGTGATGACGAGTACGATCAAGCCTGCCAGTACGGGCAGGGCGATGGTGATCGGCGAGCCGCCCAATATCAAGGCCCCGCCAGTGCCGAGCAGCAGCGTGGCGAGGGACGCGGTGATTTGCGAAATTGTCAGTCGATTCATGGTTACCGCGCTGGATTCTTCGCGCATTTGCTGCGATGGCTTCGATCAATAGCGCCCAATATTTACGCTTTGGCAAGCGCGATAGCGGATCATTGTGACATGAGCGAGCCCATCCCTGAACAGGACAGCGCGGAGGCCCATGCGGCAACCGATCAGTCGGCGACGCCCGCTTCGGCGGTGTCTTCACGACGCCAACTGTTGATGGGTGGCGCAGTCGCGGCATCGGCGATCGTTTCGATCCGGCCTGCACTGGCGAATACGGCCGCCTCGGTGCTGAATTGCACCATACCCGTTCCTGATCCCTCGCGGTCGGGCAATTATATCGCGCCCAATGGGCAGATGGTGCCGGCCGGCACGCCCGGTGCCTTTCCCGCTACGGGGCGCAGCTATACCGGCGAGCAGGTAAAGCAGGCGCTGCGTGGTCGGCCGCTGCCGGGGACGACCTATGAGCAGAACCAAGCCTATCTGAACTATATTCGCCGCCTCCAGTCGGGTACGAGCGGCTTCACATGCTACGCCTCGCTGCAGATGCCGCGCTGAGCGGAGAGAACTTTTACGGTTCCTTCGCGTTGACGTCGTCGAAGTTCCGACATTTCCGTCGGAAGCAAGGGCGACAATATGTATCAGGCACGCCAGGTGGCGGCGAATTCTCCTTTTACGGTCGTCTATCTCTACCAGCCCGGTGACGGTGGGTTGGACCGGGTTGCCATACAGCTTGCCAATCACCTTCACCGTAGCGGCCAGCGGGTCGAATTGTGGATGGCGCATCTGGAAGGGCCGCTGGCCGGGGCGATCGATCCGGCATTGACCGTGCGGCGCGTGCTCGCCCCGCGTTGGGTCCGACGTCTGTCTATGATTGCGCAGTTTCCCGCCTTTGCTGCCATGGTGCGACAATATCGGCCCGATGTCATCTATTCGGCCGGCAACCAGAGCAACATGCTGGTTGCTGCCGCTGCGCTGGGAACGCAGAGCCTCGCCGTCGGGCGGATTTCCAATCCGATCGTGCGGCCGGGGCAGCAGGGACTGTCTGCCTGGATTCGCCGGCTCCGCTTTCGCGCCATCGCGCGGGTATGCAGCATGACGATTGTCATGGGCGAGGCCGACCGGCAGTTGTTGGCGCAGCAAGGACCTCTGTCGGGGCGCAACGTGCGGTTGATGCCCCGACCGACGGTGACCCGTGCAATGGAGAAGGCATGCAGCGCAAGGGCGCCCGCGTGCCGTGCGGACCGTGCCGAATTGGTGATGGTCGGGCGCCTTGCTCCGCAAAAGGATCAGGCGACGGCGTTGAAGGCGCTGGCACAACTGCGCCATCGCGACTGGCGGTTGCGAATCGTCGGGCAAGGGCCGCTGCGCATGGCGCTGGAGCGGCAATGTGCTGCACTCGGTATCGCCGATCGGGTCGATTTCCTGGGCTTTGTCGATTGTCCCGTGCGCATGGCCGACCTGCTGGCGGAGGCGGATCTGCTGTTGCAGCCGTCCTGTTGGGAAGGGTTGGCTGGCACGATGATCGAGGCACTGGGCTGTGGCGCGGGCGTCGTCGCGACCGACTGTACGCGCAATATCCATCCGTTGCTGGCGGCCGCGGGTCAGCATCCGCCAGTGCCGGTCGGCCATGTCGATGCCTTTGCGCGCGCCATCGAATGGGCGTTGGCGCATCCAGCGCCGCCCGCGCTGCTGGCACAGGCGGTGCATGAACATGGTCTCGATCGGGCGCTCGATACCTATGTGCGGGCGCTGATGACGGTGGGCGCACGCGAATATCCGGTGACCGGCGCCTGGCACGCCTTTCCCTGATGCGTTAGGCACTTGGCTACGCCTTGCCGTTAGGACGGCAGGGCAGTCAGCAGGGGGGCGGAAGCGTGAGCGCAGAGCAGCTATATCGTCGCGAAGGAGCAGGGGTGATCATCGCCCGCGCCCTCGACGATATCGTCCTGCTCTATCATCGTCCGTCGGGCCAGACCCATATGGTGATCAGCCCGGTGCCCGAGATATTGGACGCCATGGTGGACGGCCTGCCGGCGAGCGCAACTATGCTGCGCGATCGGCTGGCACAGCTCTATGATCTGGGCGAGGGCGATGTGGTGGGCGAGATCGGCCAGCATCTCGCCTATCTCGACCGGATCGGGCTGGTGCGCCCGGCATGAGGCACAGCCTGACCCTGCGCATTGGCCCGGCGACCTTTCGCATCGGTTCTGCCTGGGCGCAGCCGATCGACCAGCTCGCGCACCTCTACGCCGATTATCCCGACGTCGATGGCGCGATCGCCGATTTCACCGTGCGGTTGCAGCCGACCAGCGCGATCCGGCGCTGGGTGCGGCCGTCCATCTTCATCACCGGCGATCATGGCCTGGCCGACGCGGCGCCGATGAGCCTGGCGCACGGGCTGCTGGCGGCGGAAATGGGGATGAACCTCCAGATGGCGCTGGGCTGGCGCCGGCATCTGCTGCTTCATGCGTCGAGCGTCGAGAAGAATGGACGGGTGCTGGTGATGACCGGCGAGTCCGGGTCGGGCAAATCGACGCTGGCGGCGCAACTGGGCGAGCGCGGCTGGCGGCTGATGGGTGACGAGTTTGCGCTGCTCGATCTCGATAGCGGGGCGATCCTGCCCTTTCCCCGGCTGGTGTCGCTCAAGAACAGGGCGATCGAGGTGATCGCGGGCGAGGTGCCGGCGGCACGGATGGGGCCGCTGCTAGGCGCGACGGCCAAGGGCGACATCCGCCATATGGTGCCGCGCGCCGATGCGGTGGCGCGAATGGGCGAGGGCGGGATGCCGGCACTGCTGCTGTTCCCGCGCTTCGGTTCCGGGCCGGCGGAACGGCCGGTGGGGCAGGGCGAGGTGTTCATGCGCCTGACCCAGGCATCGACCAATTATGTGGCGCTGGGCGAGCCGGCCTTTGCCGCGCTGACCCGCTTCGTCGCGCAGGTGCCGGCGCGGGCGATCGACTTCCCCTCGGGCGAGGCGGCGATCGCCATGGTCGATCGGCTGTGGAGCGAGATCGCATGAGTGCGGCGCTGCTGGTCGGGGCCTTGCACGATCCCGCGACGGTGGCGCGGCTGGATGCGGCCGGCTGGAACAGCCTGATCGCGATGGCGCGGGCGGAGCGGCTGATCGGCACGCTGGCCTTCTGGCTGGAGCGGCAGGCCGTGCCCGATGCGGTGCGGCCGATCCTGGCCGACGCGCGGGCCGATGCGGCGCGAGAGGCGCGGCAGGCGATCTGGGAGGCCGATCGGGCGCGCGCGGCGCTGGCGCCGATCGGGCTGCCGGTGATCCTGCTCAAGGGGACTGCCTATGCGGCAGCGGGCCTGCCGGCGGGCCAGGGGCGTTTCATCGGCGATCTCGACATATTGGTGCCGCGCGACCGGATCGATGCGGCGGCTGATGCGCTGATCGCGGCCGGCTGGGAATGGGTCAAGGAAGACCCCTATGACGACGCCTATTATCGGCAGTGGATGCATGAACTGCCGCCGATGATCCACACCGAGCGCGATCGGATGATCGACGTGCATCATACCGTGCTGCCGCTGACCGCGCGGCCGACGCCGGACGCGGCGGCGATGATGGCGGATGCTGTTCCGATAACTGGCGGGTTATACATGCTGTGCGCGGAGGACCGGGTCTGTCATGCGGTCGCGCATCTGCTGGCGGATGGCGACCTGCAGGGCGGCTTGCGCAACCTGTGGGATATTCACACGCTTCTGGCCGATGCCGATCCGGCGGCGCTGGAGGCACGGGCGGCGCTGCACGGCATCGCGCCCCATGTGCGGCAAGCGCAGCGGCTGACGGCGGCGATCTATGGCGCGGGCGGGCGGCTGACCTTGTGGGACCGGCTGGTGCGGGCGCGGTTGCTGGCGCGCAACGGCTGGGGGCAGGAAACGCGCAAGGCTCTGGTCTTCGCCTTCTTCGTGCGGTCCCACTGGCTGCGCATGCCGCCGCTGATGCTGGCGCGCCATCTGTTCACCAAATGGCGCAAGGGGCATCGGCCGCAATAGGTCAGGGTTGGGCCAGGGCTGCTTCCAGCGCGAGGCCGGCCATGTCGGCGGTGGCGAGCAGTCGCTCTATCGGCTTGCCGTCGCGGGCATCGGACGACAGGCCGGACATGACCGCCACCATATAATCGGCGACCGGCAGCGCCTGCTCGGGATGGTCGGGGGCCAGATAGTCCCGGACCCGGTCGACGCTCCTGTCCTTCCAGCTGCGGGCCTGTGCCGCGGCGGTCGTGTCCGCGCCGCGCGCGGCCTCCAGCACCATGCAGCCCGGCGTGGCCGGATCGGCGGCGTAGATGCGGGCGGCGGTGCACAGCAGTTCGGTAAGCGCGGCGGCCGGCGGCGTGCCGGTCACAAGGATATCGTCCACCGGCAAAGCATCGCGGGCATAGCGCGCCAGCACCCGGTCGAACAGGGCGGCCTTGTCACCGAAAGCGGCATAGAGGCTGGGCGGATTGATCCCCATCGCTTGCGCCAGCGCGGCGACGCCGACACCGTCATAGCCATGTTGATGAAACAGCGCTTGGGCCGCAGAAAGGGCGGCATCCTCGTCGAAGGAACGCGGGCGGCCCCGACTCTTGGCTTTTTCTTTAATGGTCATTACAAAAATCCTTGACGGGCGCGATTGGTTATTTATATAGCGATCATTACAAATTTAGCAAGGAATTGTGCCATGACCGATTTCACTGCCAAGAAAATCCTCGTCCTCGGCGGCAGCCGGGGTATCGGTGCCGCGATCGTGCGGCGCTTCGCCGGTGACGGCGCCGATGTCGCCTTCACCTATGCCGGGTCGCAGGACGCCGCCACGGCCCTTGCCGCCGATGTCGGCGCCCGTGCCATCCGCTCCGACGCGGCCGATCGCCAGGCGGTGATCGACGTGGTGGCAGGCGAGGGTGCGCTCGACGTGCTGGTCGTCAATGCCGGTACGCTGGTGCTGGGCGATCCGCTGACGCTGGACGCCGATGCGGTCGACCGGATGATCGATATCAATGTTCGTGCGCCCTATCATGCCGCGGTCGAAGCGGCGCGGCAGATGAATGATGGCGGCCGCATCATCGTCATCGGATCGGTCAATGCCGATCGCATGCCGTTCGAGGGCGGCGCGGCCTATGCCCTGACCAAGTCGGCGCTGCAGGGCATGGCCCGTGGCCTGGCCCGCGACTTCGGCGCGCGCGGCATCACCGTCAACATCATCCAGCCCGGCCCGACCAACACCGACATGAACCCGGCCGATGGCTCGATGAGCGCCACCATGCACGGCTTCATGGCGATCAAGCGCCATGCCACCGGCGAGGAAATTGCCGGGTTGGCGGCCTATCTGGCAGGCCCGGAAGCCGGCATCATCACCGGTGCCATGCACACGATCGACGGCGGCTTCGGCGCCTGATCCCCAGTGTGGAGTGGGGCGGCTGAAAGGCCGTCCCATCCTGTTGCGCCGCCTCTTTTCTTCGCGGCGCGCGATGCTATGATGAGGGCCAACGGGCCGTGCGGGCGCCCGTTCAGGCGATGATCGTCCAAGTTCCGCTCCATGCGCCGCGCCTGCGGCAGGAGCCGATGACGATGACGACACTGGACGATGGTCCCCCGCCGATCCGCCTTTTCCCGCTGTTCCTGAAATTCCTGCGTTTTGGCTGTTTTGCCTTTGGCGGGCCGGTCGCGCAGATCGCCATGCTGCGGCAGACCTTGGTCGAGGAGGAGCGTTGGCTGTCAGGGCCGCGCTTCAACCGGCTGCTGGCGGTAATGCAGATATTGCCGGGGCCGGAGGCCCATGAATTATGCGTCCATATGGGGATGATGGCGCGCGGCCGGATCGGCGGGCTGCTGGCGGGGCTGGGCTTCATGCTGCCCGGCCTGTTGCTGATGCTGGTCGCCGCCTGGCTCTATCGCGACTGGATCGCCGGTGCGGCCTGGGCGCTGCCGGTGCTGTTCGGCATCCAATTGGTGGTGCTGGCGATCATCGCGCGCGCGGTGCAGCGGATCGGCGGCCATGTGCTTGAGGACCGGTTGCTCTGGGCGCTGGCGATCGGCGCCTTTGCCGCGACGCTGCTCGGCACCCCCTTCTGGATTCCGCTGCTGGCGGCGGGGCTGGTCCATGCTTTTCGCGCGCGGCCCATATTGATCGGCATCGTGCTGCTCGTTGCGGCGGCGTTGGCGTGGGCGCTGCACCAAGGGGCGGTGACGGTCACGCCGACCCCGGTGATCAGAGGCGCTGCGCGGCCCGACATGCTGCTGCTGTTCATCGCCGGGCTGAAGGGCGGGCTGCTGACCTTTGGCGGTGCCTATACCGCCATTCCCTATGTGCGCGGCGATACGGTCGGGCGCGGCTGGCTGTCGGACGGGCTGTTCCTCGACGGGGTGGCGCTGGCCGGCATCTTGCCCGCGCCGCTGGTCATCTTCGCGACCTTTGCCGGTTATTTGGTGGGTGGTCTTGGTGGCGCGCTGGCGATCACGGCGGGCATGTTCCTGCCCGCCTTCGCCTTTTCCCTGATCTTCTACGAACGGCTGGAGGCGTCGGTCGAAAATCCGGCGTTTCATCATCTGCTGGCCGGGGTAGCGGCGGCGGTGGTCGGGGTGATCGCGGCGACCCTGGTGCAGCTTGGCTGGGCAGCGGCGATGCGCGCGGACCGACTCTGGGCGGCGGGTTTCATCGTCCTGTTCGGCGCGCTCTGTGCCTGGCGGATCAAGGGCCGGTGGAGTATGCCGGCGATCATCCTGTTGGGCGGCGGCGCGGGCTGGCTGTTGCAGCCCTGACCGGCATCGGGACGCAATGGTTCATCGCAGCTTAAGCGGGAGAGGTGAAAGGGCGGCATTTCCGCCCTTCTTCCCGGACCCGTGCGTCATGCCGTCGATCGAAACCTCCTGGCCTCTGGCCGAGCCTGCCATCCTGCAGCAGGCGCATTCGGTGCCGGTCGTCACGCGCTCGCTGGCGATCCGGCGGCATTTTCTGGCGGCGTTGGGCGTGAGCATGGTGCTGCTCGCCCTGCTGCTGGACATGGCGGACCTGCGCATCGATTTCTGGCAGCCGAGCAGCGTCGCCTATGGCGCGGCGGCGGCGCTGCTGCTGGCGTTGCGCTTCGGCTTGCCGCGCAGCGGCTGGCGCCATGCCGGGGCAGTGGCGCATTTCTCCACCTATGTCGGTCTGTTTGCGCTGATTTCGGTCATGGGGGCCGCAGCCAGCTATCCGGTCGCGGCGGTGACCCATGGCTATGCCGACGCTACATTGCAGCGGATCGATTTGGCATTGGGGTTCGACTGGCTCGCCTGGTACCGGCTGACGGCGGCGCACCAGGGGCTCCAGTTCCTGGAAACAGCCGCCTATCGCAGCATCTATGTGACGCCGGCTCTGCTGCTCTGGTGGATGGCACGGGCGGGCGAGCAGGAACGGGCCTGGCGCTTCATCGCGACCTTCTGGCTGGCGGCGGTCCTCACCCTGTTGCTGTTCAGCCTGATGCCGGCGGTCGGCCCCTTCTCCTATCTGTGGCATGCGCCGATCCATTACATGCCTGAAAGCGAACTGTGGCAGCAGGGGCTGATCCCGGCGCTGCGGGTGCATGCCGTCCATGCCATCGACCTGGGGCAGTTGCGCGGCATCGTGTCGGCGCCCAGCTTCCATACGGCGGCGGCGGTGCTCTATATCGCGGCGGGCTGGCGGATCGCGGCGCTGCGTTGGCCGGTCGTCGTGCTCAATGGCGCGATGCTGCTGTCGACCCCGGTGGAGGGCACCCATTATCTGATCGACATGATCCTGGGCCTTGGCGTGGCGCTGACCGCGCTGGCGCTGATGGACATCCATCGGCGCCACTACGTGGTCAGCGACCAGGCTTAGTCCTTCTTGAGGATATCCATGGCGAGGACGGTCATCGCCTCGCTGGCGGTGGCGATCACCTTGTCGGCCTCCGGCGCCCAGAACGGACTATGGAGCGAGGGCAGGCTGATTTGGCCAGCATCGGCCGCCGCCATCTTGTCCGCCGGCACGCCGCCGACCCAGAAGATGAAGCTGTTGATCGACTTGTCGGCACGGTAGAAGCGGCCGAAATCCTCGCCGCCCATCACCGCCGGGGTCTTCACCACGCGGCCGGGCTGGAAATGCGCCTTCAACAGCGTGCCCATCTGCTCGGCAAATTCGGGCGGGTTGTAGGTGGACGGGGTGAACTCGTCCTTCACGCTGACCACCGGCATCTTGTCATCAGGCACACCGGCGGCAATCGCCTCGCCCTTGGCGATTCGCTCGATCCCCTTGATCAGCTTCGCGCGGGTCTCGTCCGAATAGCTGCGTACGGTCAGCAGCAAGGTCGCCTGGTCGGGGATGATGTTGTGCTTGGCGCCCGCCTGAAAGCTGCCGACGGTGACCACGGCGGGATCCTGCGGATCCTGTTCCCGGCTGACCAGCGTCTGGAGTGAGGTGACGATGCGCGCGCCCAGCACGATCGGGTCTTTGGTCATCTGCGGATAGGCACCATGGCCGCCCAGCCCCTTCACGATGATGTCGACGCTGTCGACATTGGCGAGCGCATAGCCCGGCGTATAGCCGACCACGCCGGCCTGGAGATTGGCCGCGTCGTGGAAGGCGATGGCATGGGTCGGGCGGGGGAAGCGGGTGTAGAGCCCGTCCTCCAGCATGTCGCGCGCGCCCTTGCCCACTTCCTCGGCCGGCTGGAGGATCATCACCAGCGTGCCCTTCCACTTGTCCTTTTGGCTGGAGAGCAGCTTGGCGGTCTCGATGAAGGCGGTCATGTGGGTGTCATGGCCACAGGCGTGCATCACGCCGGTCTCGACCCCCTCGGGCGTCTTGGTGCGGACCTTGGACGCGAAGTCGAGGCCGGTCTGCTCCACCACTGGCAGGCCATCCATGTCCGCGCGGATGAGGAGGACTGGCCCCGAACCATTCTTCATCACCGCGACGACGCCGGTGCCACCGACCTTCTCGGTCACGTCGAACTTCATCGCTTTCAGGCGCTTGGCCAGCTTGGCGGCGGTGTTCACCTCCTGCAGCGAAAGCTCGGGGTTGGCGTGCAGGTCGCGATAGAGGGTCATCAGTCCCTCCATGTCCTTGGCGATCAGGCCGGGCAGTTCGCTCTGTGGCGTGGGGGTAGGCTGGACCATGGACGGCTGGACCGGCGGCGGCGTAGCGGCCGGTGTTTGGGCGGCGGCGATGGACGAAAAGCTGACAGCGGCCAGAAAGGCCGTGAGCGCGTGGCGCATATGATTGAATCTCCCTTGCTGGGCAGGAGCATAAGGGGATTTTACGGGCGTTAAAGGGGATTGTTATGGCTTTGCCCGGAACTTAGTCCGGGTCGAGCAGGGGGAGATAATCGCTGGCGCCATGGCGGAGATGCAGCACAATGACGCGATTAGCTTCGACCCGGTAGAAGATCAGATAGCGGCCATGGACGCGCCGCCTTATGCCCAGATCGGCATAGCGCTCGACCAATGGGAAGGCGTCGGGGAAGGGGGCGAGGTCAAGGCATTTATCGCGCAGTTCGCGCAGGAAAGTCAGGGCGCGGGGCGGATTATCCCGTGCGATATGATCGGCAATCGCCACCAGGTCACATTCCGCCTCCGCGGTCAGTTCGACCTTCATGGAACGGCGCGGTATTTCGCCTCAAGGCGCTCGAACACCGAAGCGGCGTCGCTGGTGCGGCCGGCATCCGCATCGGCCAGTCCCCGGCCGATCGAGGCATCCAGCGCGGCGAGCTTCGTCTCGCGTTCCTGGATCAGGCGCACGCCTTCACGCAATACCTCGCTCTTGCTATTGTATCGGCCGGTTTCGACCAGGCCGGCCACGAAGGCTTCCAGTTGCCTGCCCAGATCCGCGCTGATCATCCGATATCCTTTCGGAGTGACAGTTTAGGCGATTTATCAACTGTTATCAATCGTGGCCGGCACTGTGGTCAGCGGGCGTTGATGAACGCCCGGATATCCGCGCTCAGCTTGCGCAGGTCGTCGGGGCGGACATACATCATGTGGCCGGCATCATAATAATGATACTGGATCCGCGAGGCGTCGAAGCCAGTGCGGCTCATGGCATATTCGGCGCCGAAGAAGGGCGTGGCGAAATCATACCAGCCCTGGCCGACGAACACTTTGAGGCCACTATTCTCGCGCAGCGCCTTGCTCAGATAAGGGGCGACGCTGGCATAGACTTCGCTGTCGCGGCCGCGCTGGCCCTGCAGCTTCCAGTCCCAGCCGCTGACCCCGCCGATCGTCACATATTGGCGCTCGGTCTTGTACTTCAGCTCATCGCGGGCATAGCTGTTCATCGCGGCGGTATAGGCGCCGTCGATCGCGTAGAAGCTGGGATCATTGTCCGGCTCCTCGCCTGCCGCATCATAATCCTTGCCGGTATAGCGGGTGTCGAGGCGGCCGATGCTCACGCCGCGATCGCGCAGCAACTCCTTGTAGAAGCGGCCGGGCGAGATGCGCAGTTCGGCATGGTCGACAAATTGCTCCGACAGGCCGGTGAGGCGGGCCAGTTCGGTGCGGACGCTGGCGCGTTCCTGGTCCGATAACTGGTTGCCCTTCAGCAGCGCGGCGGCATAGGGGCCGATCGCGAAGGTGCGCGCCTGCTGCGCGGCTTCGGCCACGGTGGCGGGCGGATTGCCCATCTTCTTGTGATACCAGGCGGTCGTCGCCATCGAGGGCAGGTTGAGGATATAGGGCATTTCATTGCCCTGCACCTCGGCCGAGGCGCCGAAGTCGAGGATCGACGAGATCAGGATGATGCCGTTGACCGCGACGTCGTTATAGCTGCCCTCCAGTTCGTTGATCAGCGCGACCGAACGGGTGGTGCCATAGCTTTCGCCGCCGATGAACTTGGGCGAGGACCAGCGGCCATTTTCGCCGAGCCACAGGCGGATATAGTCGGCGATCGACTTGGCGTCGGCCGACACGCCCCAATAATCCTTGGGATCCTTCTTGCCGATGGCGTGGGAGAAGCCGGTGCCGACCGGATCGATGAAGACGAGGTCGGTGACGTCGAGCAGCGATTCGGCATTGTCGACCAGCGGATAGGGCGGGGCGCCGTCATCCTGCGCATCGGGAAGTACGACGCGCTTGGGGCCGAAGGCGCCCATGTGGAGCCAGAGCGAGCCCGAGCCGGGGCCGCCATTATAGAGGAAGGTGATCGGACGGTTCTTGTCGCCGCCATCCTTGACATAGGAAGTGGCGTAGATCGCCGCGAGCGGCTTGCCATCCTTGTCCTTGAGATAGGTTTCGCCGGTGGTCGCGGTGTAGCTGATCGCCTTGCCGCCGAACACGCCCTTATGATGGGTGACCGAGACATTGGGGGCGGGCACGCCAGCTTCGGCGGCCGGCGCCTCGTCCTTCTTCTTCCCCTCGTCCTGGGCCTGGACGGCCATGGGCGTGATGGCCAGCGCGAGCGCGGCCAGCGAAATCGTCAAACGCATGTGGATGCTTCCCCTTTCTTTTGTGGCGCATGCGCTAGCCGAGAGCAGGCGGCGCGGAAAGAGGGGCAAGCGCGTTGATGGGGGTGGGAGCGATGATTAGCCCAGCTTTGCGATCACCTCTTCGCCGATGCGGGCGGCATTGTCGCACCATTCGGAACGGCTGTTGCCCTTGACCGTGACACCGCAGGCGGTGACGCCGATTTGCGCATAGGTACCGATGCGGTCGACGATCTGCTGGTTGGACAAATCCTCGCCCGGCTTGTTGACGCCGCCCAGAATCACGTCGGGCAGGTCGGTGCGGCCGACCTGGGCGGCATAGTCACGCATATAGGCGATGCCGGCCTGAAGATCGGCCTCATTCTCCATCGCGGCGGTGCGGGTGGTGGCGCTGTTGACCCCGCCGCCGGCGGTGAAGAAGGGGTTCCAGCCATCAGCGAGATCGACCACGCGGCGGATCGCGCGCTTGGCATTGCCGCCGACATAGAGGGGCAGGCCGGGCTTTTGCGGCGATCCGGGGATGATGCGGTTGCCGAAGGCCTGATAGCCGCTGCCCTCGAAGGTGAATTCTTCGCCGCTGGTGGCGGCGCGGATGGCGCGCAGATATTCGTCCATCAATTCGTTGCGTTGCTCGAAATCGACACCGAGCGCGCGATATTCGCCCTTGAGATAGCCCGCGCCAACGCTGAGCGTCACCCGGCCGCCGGCGAAGGCATCGAGCGTGGTGATGTCGCGCGCGACGATGAAGGGATTGCGATAGGGCAGGACGAGGATGCCGGTCTGGAGCCGCAGGGTCGTGGTGTGGGCGGCGAGCAGGGCGAGCATGACGAAGGGCGACTGGGCATGATGGCCACCGGCGTCGAGCCAGCGACCGGTCGGCACCGGATGGTCGGTGACGAGGCCGGCGTGGAAGCCGGCCTGCTCCACCGTGCGGCCGATTTCCGCCACGGCCTCCATCGTGCCGAACTCGTCGGGCAGGTCGGCATGGTCGAAGGGCAGGGGGACGTTGATCTTCATGCGTCGGATACTCCATGCGGTTCGACCAGCACCCATTGGCCGGCGGCGTTGCGGACCCAGCCGGACGAAGCCCAACTGCCGCCGTCGACCGGCAATATGGTCCCGGTGATGTAGCTGCTCATCGGCGAGGCGAGGAACAGGGCGGCCTGGCCGCATTCGCTGTCGATGCCGGGCCGTCGCAGCGGGATGCGGCGGGCGGTCGCATCGGTCATGGCCGGCGGCACGGCGAACCATGTCGCTTCATCCACCGGGCCGGGGGGATTGCCGCGCGTGCCTGGCGTGGTGGTGAAATCGGGCGCGATCGCGTTCACGCGGATGCCATGATCGGCTAGTTCCAGCGCCATGCTACGGGTGAAGTTGTTCATCCCCGCCTTGCATGCGGCATAGACGGCATAACCCGGCGCAGCGCGCGATCCTTCGATGCTGGAAACGTTGATGATGGCGCCGCCGCGCCCGCCTGCAATGATGTGCGGCACGGCGGCCGAGGTGGCGGCGAGCATCGAGACGAGGTTGAGGTCGATATGGCGGCGCCAGCTATTGGCGCTCTGGTCGAGGAACGGCTTGCGGCTGACGCCACCGACATTGTTGACCAGGATGTCGATCCGGCCGAAGCGGGCCTGGGCGGTGTCTACCATCGCGGCGACCTGGTCGGGCTGGGCCATGTCGGTGGGGATGGGAAGGCAGGTGCGGCCGCGTTCAGCGATACGCGCCGCCACTTCTGTGCCGCGTTCGGGGATGATGTCGGCGATGACGATGTCGGCGCCGGCCTCCGCAAGGGCGAGCGCGATGGCGCGGCCGAGGCCCGCGCCGCCGCCGGTGACGATGGCGACCTGATCGGTGATGCGGCACTGGTCTGGCGCCATGGCGCGATCCTCTTCCCCTTTTGACCGTCAGTTCGCGGCCAAGGCGGAAGAGGAGTCAATTGCACGCCCGGTCATATCGACCGGGCGATGGCGCTTATTGCGCGGTCCAGCCGCCGTCGATCGAGAGATTGGCGCCGGTAATCTGGGCTGCGGCGTCGCTGCACAGATAGAGGGCGGTGGCGGCGACCTGTTCGGCGGTGACGAACTGCTTGGTCGGCTGGCCGGCGAGCAGCACGTCGTTCATCACCTGCTCGCGGGTCATGTTCCGCGCCTTCATCGTGTCGGGAATCTGGTTTTCCACCAGCGGGGTCCAGACATAGCCGGGCGAGATGCAGTTGGCGGTGATGCCGAAGGTGGCGACTTCCAGCGCGACCGTCTTGGTGAAGCCGTTGAGGCCATGCTTGGCGGTCACATAGGCGCTCTTGAAGGGCGAGGCGACCAGCGAGTGGGCCGAGGCGGTCTGGATGATCCGGCCCCATTTCTTGTCCTTCATGTAAGGAATGGCAAGCCGCGTGGTGTGGAAGGCGGCGTTGAGGTTGAGCGCGATGATGAGATCCCATTTATCGAGCGGGAATTCCTCGACCGGCGCGACATGCTGCATGCCAGCGTTGTTGATGAGGATGTCGATGCCGCCAAAGGCATTGGCCGCTTCCTGCATCATTGCCTCGATCTGGTCGACCTTGGTCAGGTCATGCCCGCTGTAGAGCGCCTTGCCGCCGGAGAGCGCTTCAAGGCCGAGCCGTTCCTTCTCGATCGCGTCCGCGTCGCCAAAGCCGTTGATCACGACATTGGCGCCTTCGCCAGCCAGCGCCTTGGCATAGGCCAGGCCGATGCCGGAAGTGGAACCGGTGATCAGGGCGGTCTTGCCAGCGAGGGACTTGCTCATGCCATTTTCTCCTTGAGATGATCCGGCGCATCGAGATCGAAGGTCGCGCTTTTGCCGTCGAGAATGTTGCGGGCGATGAGGTCACCCTTGTGCATCACATCTTCCACCGAATCCCGGCCCTGCGCCCAGTGATCGAGCATGGTCGCACGGGAAAATTCAAAATCCTTGGCGCCGCTTTCCCAGGCGCGCGAGCGGTAGATGAGGTGGACGATATTGACCGATCCGCCGTCGAGCATGTCGCGCAGCTTCTGTGCTTCCGGCCCGTCCTGCAATTCGGGGGGGAGTTTGTCGAGCAATGCCTGGATCGCGCCATGTTCGCGGCGCAGGCGTAGATACTGGTCGGTCACCTGGCGGGTGCGGCTGCTATACTGGATGTCCTTCATGCGCGAATAGACGTCGGTCATCTGGCGCGGCATCGGCCCTTCGGCCGGGAACAGGTCGACCTGGAACACCAGCATGTCGTCGGTCTGGTGGTTGAGGACATGGGCGAGCGGGGTGTTGGAAACGATGCCGCCGTCCCAATACCAGCGCCCGTCAATCTCGATCGGGGGCAGGCCTGGCGGGAGCGCGCCCGAAGCCATGATGTGGCGCGCGTCGATGCGGGTATTGCCGCCCGGGCCGCGCGTATCCCAATAGGCGAAATTGCCGCTTTCGACATCGACCGCGCCGACCGACAGCCGCACCGGTCCGTCATTGAGCAGGTCCCAGTCGACGCAGGCGTCGAGCGTGTCCTTGAGCGGTGCGCTGTCATA
Organism: Sphingobium sp. AP49; assembly: GCF_000281715.2. NCBI lineage: Bacteria > Pseudomonadati > Pseudomonadota > Alphaproteobacteria > Sphingomonadales > Sphingobiaceae > Sphingobium > Sphingobium sp. AP49. The sequence continues at coordinate 1,312,317 of NZ_CP124576.1, forward strand.
GAAGCTGATCGCGCCGGCTGATCCTTCGGGCATCAGCGTCGCAGGCCATAGGCGTGGACGGAACATGCCCGGCACGCCCAGCGTCGCAACCGTGCCAGCGGCCATGAGGTGGGCGGCTTCGCGAATATGGTCGATTTCGGGCAGGATCATGTTGGGCATGCCGCCCGAAACGGTGAGCCAGAATTTCTTCAGGCGGCTGAGCCGCTTGTGGGGTGGATTGCCGGCGATGATCGCGGCATTGACCGCGCCGATCGAAATGCCCGCGACCCAGCTAACGTCGACGCCCAGTTCATCCAGCCGCTGGTAGACGCCGGCCTGGAAGGAGCCGAGTGCGCCGCCCCCTTGCAACAGCAGCGCGACTTCGCGGGGGAGGGGAAGGGGGGTGGTGGCGCGGCGGCGCGGACGGGGTTCGGTATCGGCCATGTCGCAGTGCAATATAGTCTTTGGATGCGTCATTCCAACTTAATGTCTCGTAACAAAGTCGATCCTTTCGATGGAACGTGCGTCGCCAGCGGATGGTTTGCAGCCGGCCGGTAATGCAGTAGGCACGGGAAGGCTAAGCGAGGGAGGCCAGGGTGCGGCTCGACGACGAACAGGAAAGCAGCAATTTCGAGGTGCAGGACGGGCGCGGTGGCGGCTTTGGCGGCGGCGGGATGGGCGGCGGGCTTGGCCTGCTGCTGCCGCTGATCGGCAGTCGCTTCGGCTGCGGCGGCATCGTCGTGGTGCTGATCATCCTGGCGGTGATGGGCGTCAATCCGCTGAGCCTGATGAGCGGTGGCGGTGGCGTCCAGCAAGCGCCCCAGAACGCGCCGGCGGGCAACCGGGATGCGAGCAAGCTGACCGAGATCCAGCATTGGTCATTGAAGGTGCTGGGATCGACCGAGCGGGTGTGGGGGCAGATTTTCCAGGAATCGGGCCAGACCTATCAGCCGACGATCCTGTCCTTCTATGCGCAGAGCGGCACGTCGGGCTGCGGCGCGGCGCAGAGCGCGATGGGGCCATTTTACTGCCCGAACGACCAGAAGGTCTATCTCGACACCGATTTCTTCACCGAATTGCGCGATCGTTTCGGCGCGCCGGGCGATTTCGCCCAGGCCTATGTGATTGCGCATGAGGTCGGTCATCATGTCCAGGATCTGGAAGGGACGCTGGGCCAGGTGAACCAGCAGCAGCGCCGCGTCGGCGAGGCGCAGGGCAATGCGCTGCAGGTAAAGGTGGAATTGCAGGCTGACTGCTATGCCGGGGTCTGGGCCAAGCGCACGGGCCTGATGGAGGGGGGCGACCTGGAGGAAGGCATGAAGGCGGCGCAGTCGATTGGCGACGATACGCTGCAAAAGTCGGCCGGGCGCCGGCCGGTGCCGGAAAGCTTCACCCATGGCACCAGCGAACAGCGCATGAACTGGCTGCGCAAGGGGTTGGACAGTGGCGATCCGGCCCAGTGCGACACGTTCAAAGGTGGATTGTAACCCGGATCAGGGTTCAGCGTTGGGAGAGCCAGGGGCGGGCGTGCCGGAAGCGGATGCTGAATCGCTGGGTGCAGGCAGGCCCGCAGCCGGATTGAGGCTGGGCTGACCGGCGTCGCCCATTGGCTGGCTGAGATCGGGGGGGACGAAGGCCGGCGGCGCTGACGGCACGACAACCGTTGGTGCGGCTGGTGTTGTCGGCGTAGGCGCCACGATGGCGCTGTTATCCTGTGCGTCCGCGGCCGCGCTATGTGGCGTGAAATTCTGAAGCGCCAGGACGATCATCGGGGCCACGACCAGCGTTCCGCCAGCAAACACCTTGTACATCATCGATCGAGCTTATTCCCGCAAAAAGGAAAAGAGGATTCGGGCCTTATCGCCAATGAATGAACAAATGCCTGCATGTGCGCAGGTTAATGCTGATCGATCTTTGCCAGCAGCGCCAACATATCGTCCGGCAATCCTTCGCGCTGGGTCGCGAAGCTGGCACGCAACGCCTTGCCGACCCCTTCATAGGGCAGTGGCAGGCCGACGGTTACGACACGGCCAGCGCCGCTGTCTCGTCCCGGTGCCGATCGGCCAAGAGGTTTGCGCTGTATTTCCATAAGGGACAGAACGGCCATGGTCGCCAAAAGTTTCTGGATTTCGTCGCATTCGGGCGCGATATCGCCGCGAACAAGGAGACGGCAACGTGACGGACTGGATCGACCTGGAGGCGCGGATACGCGCGCATTCGCCATTTCTGGCGCGGCAGATGGATCGCTACCCCACCGTGACGCAGCTTCTGGCGGGCGGTGATTTCGATGCGGCGATGGCGGCGGCGCAGGCGCAAGGCGTGCCCGAGGATGGGGTGGCGAAGTCCTTGCGGCGGCGACGCGGCGCGATCGCGCTGGTGACGGCGGCGGCGGATCTGAGCGGTGCCTGGGACATGGACCGGGTGACGCGCACCCTGTCCGACTTTGCCGACCAGGCGCTGGAGGAAGCGTTGGCGGCGACCTTTGCCGAACGCTATCCCGATGCAGTGCCACAGGGCTTCGTCGTGCTGGCGCTGGGCAAGCATGGTAGCCGGGAACTCAATTACTCGTCCGATATCGACCCGATCCTGCTCTATGACCCCACCACCCTGCCCCATGGCGAGCGGGAGGATGTGGCCGACGCGGCGGTGCGGATCGGGCGGCGGGCCAGCGAGATACTTAACGCGCGCGACGGCGACGGCTATGTCTTTCGCGTCGACCTGCGGCTGCGGCCGTCCCCGGAAGCCACGCCGATTGCGCTGCCGGTGGAGGCGGCGATCGGCTATTATGAATCGACCGCGATGGGCTGGGAGCAGGCGGCCTTCATCCGCGCCCGGCCGGCGGCGGGCGACATGGCGCTGGGTGAGTATTTCCTGCGCCAGATTCGTCCCTTCGTCTGGCGGCGCAGCCTGGACTTCGGCGCGATCGACGCGATCACCGACATCAGCCGGCGCATCCGCGACCATTATGCGCAGGGGCAGGCGTTCGGGCCGGGCTATGACCTGAAGCGCGGGCGCGGCGGCATTCGCGAGGTGGAGTTTTTCGCCCAGGTCCATCAACTGATCCATGGCGGGCGCGACCCGTCGCTGCGGTCGGGCAATACGCGCGAGGCGCTGCGCGCGCTGGCGGCGGCGGGCGTGATCGAGGCGGAAGTGGCCGCGCGTCTGGACGAGGCCTATATCCTGTTCCGCACGATCGAGCATCGCTTGCAGATGGTCGAGGACCGACAGACTCATGAACTGCCGAAAAATCCGGATTCGCTGGATAATGTCGCGCGGCTGCACGGGCTGGCGGACGGGCCGGCGCTGCTCGACCTGCTGCGGCCCCATGTCGAATGGGTCGGGGCCAATTATGATCGGCTGACCGCCGCGCCCGACGATGGCAGCCTGTCGCATGACGAGGACAAGCTGAAGGCGCAGCTCAAGGAGATGGGCTTTGCCGATGCCGACTGGGCGGCGGCGCGGGTCGCCCATTGGCGCGACGGCACGATCCGCTCGCTGCGCAGCGGCGCCTCGCGCGAGGCGCTGGAACGACTATTGCCGGTGTTGATGCCGGCGATCGCGACCGCGCCCGATCCGGGCCGGGCGCTCAACCGGCTGGACGACATGATCGGCCGGCTGCCGAGCGCGATCAACTTCTTCAAGCTGCTGGGTGCGCGGCCGGGGCTGGTCGAGCTGCTGGCCGAGATATTGAGCCATGCGCCCGCGCTGGCCGATGTGCTGAGCCGTCGGGTCGAATTGCTCGAAGGGCTGATCGATGCGTCGGCCTTCGATCCCGTGCCGCCGGTCGATGTCCTGGCGCAGCAATTTGCCGCGCTGGAGGCGGGCGAGGATTATCAGGCGCTGCTCGACCGGGTGCGACAGCGGGTGAATGACCGCCGCTTCGCGCTGGGCGTGCAGATCGTGCGGGGCGGCGATCCGCTGGAGGCCGGACGCGGCTATGGCCGGGTGGCGGAAGCGGCGATCGAGGCGCTGGCGGGCGCCACTGTCGCCGAGTTCGAGAGCGTGCATGGCAAGGTGCCGGGCGGCGAGATGGTGATCCTGGCGCTGGGGCGGATGGGCGGCGGGGTGCTGACCCATGCGTCGGACCTGGACCTGGTTTACCTCTTCACCGGCGATTTCCTGGCGGAATCGGATGGCGCGCGGCCACTGGGTGCGACCCAATATTTCAACCGCCTCGGCCAGCGCATCACCAATGCGCTGTCGGTGTCGACGGCGGCGGGGCCGCTCTATGAGGTGGACACGCGGCTGCGGCCGTCGGGCGCGCAGGGCCTGCTGGCGGTCAGCCTCGACAGTTTCGCCAAATATCAGCGTGAAGAAGCCTGGACCTGGGAGCATCTGGCGCTGACGCGGGCGCGGCCGGTGTTCGGATCGCCGCAGGCGCGTAGCGCGCTGGAGGCGATCCTGACCGAGACGCTGCAACGGCCGCGCGACTTCGACGAACTGGCGCGGCAGGCGGTGAAGATGCGTGGCGACATTGCCCGGCACAAGCCGCCGGCGAGCGAACTGGACGTCAAGCTGGTGCCCGGCGGGCTGGTCGACATCGAGTTCCTGATTCACGTCAATCAGTTCCATTATCGCATGGGCTTCGACCCGGATCTGGGCCAGGCGCTGGCCGAGCTGGTGACGGCCGGCCATCTGCCCGCCGCGCTGATCCCGGCGCAGGAGTTGATCACCCGCTTCCTGATCGTGTCGCGGCTGGTGTCGCCCAAGTCGACCGAGCCGCCGCAAGCGACCCGGCCGCTGGTGGCGCGGGCCTGTGGCGCGGCCGATTGGGATGCGCTGCTTGAAAGCTATGCCAAGGCCCGGCAAAGCGTCGGCGACGCATGGCGCGCACTGGCCGCGCCCTATCAGGAGGATCAAGATGCTTGAACAGGGAGCGATGTTGCCCGACGTGGCGTTGAAGGATGCGGATGGCGCGGACTTCAGCCTGGCGCGCTATCGCGGCAAGCCGGTGGTGGTCTATTTCTATCCCAAGGCGGATACGCCCGGCTGCACCAGCGAGGCGAAGGATTTCACCGAACTGGCGAGCGAATTCGCGGCACTGGGCGTGGCGGTGGTCGGCGTGTCGAAGGACAAACCGGCCAAGCTCAAGAAATTCGGCGACAAATATGGGCTGGCGGTGACGCTGGCGTCGGACGAGCCGGGCACGGCCTGCGAGGCGTTCGGCACCTGGGTCGAGAAGTCGCTCTATGGCCGCCAATATATGGGGATCGCGCGGGCAACCTTCCTGGCGGACGGCGACGGCAGGATCGTGCGGGTCTGGCCCAAGGTGAAGGTCAAGGGCCATGCCGCCGAGGTGCTGGAGGCGGCGAAGGCGCTTTGACCCTGCCGCTGGCCATCGATTCCGTGGGCGCGGGTTGCGCCCATGTGCTCCAGATCGCCGATCCGACCGCCAAGTTGATGGCGGCGCGGGCGGTGGCGCGGGCCTGGCGACTGGGACGGTTGGCGCATCGGTTCGACATAGCAATGCCCGACCGGCCGGCGCGGCCCGATGCGCCCGAACTGCTGCCGCCGGGCCAGATGCCCAAGCGCAGCAAGATCGGCACGGATAGCGGGCGGATCGCGATGCTGCACGCACTGGCGCATATCGAGTTCGTCGCGATCGACCTGGCGTTCGACCTGATCGGGCGGTTCGGTGGGGAGTTTCCGGCGGGCTTCACCGACGAATGGATGAGGGTCGGCGCGGACGAGGCGATGCATTTCGCCCTGCTCGACCGGCGACTGCGGCAATTGGGCAGCCATTATGGCGCGCTGCCCGCGCATGACGGGCTGTGGCAGGCGGCGAGCGAGACGGCAGGCGATGCGCTGGCCCGGCTGGCGATCGTGCCGATGGTGCTGGAGGCCCGCGCGCTGGATATCACGCCGTCCACGATCGCGCGGTTCGAAGGGGTGGGCGACCATATATCCGCGAAGATGTTGCAGCGGATTATGACAGACGAGATTCGTCATGTGTCGGCCGGGACGACATGGTTCAACCAGGCGACGAACCGATTGGGGCTAGACCCCGTCAAACATTACCAAATCCTTGTGAAACGCCATTTTCGAGGAAGCGTTAAGCCACCGTTCAACGACTCGGCGCGTCGACAGGCCGGTTTGACGCGGGATTTCTACGACGCGCTTGCAAGCTGAGCGGCGATTTGCAGTCTGCATCCAGCGGGGGCGATCTAGGTCGCCATTTTATTGAACATGGGGAACCCACGAGAGGCAAAAGCCTTCGCGGGCATAAGTCGGGGTCGGCATGTTGATTCTTCGTACTGTGAATGCGCTGGGTGCGCGTTGGTTCCATTCGGCCGGCAAGACGGCCAAGATTTTCGGGATGGTCGGCATGGTTGGCGTGATGTGCGCCGCCGCTCCGGCCAATGCCAAGGATGAGGATGATCCTTATGGCGATGCCTCGGAAATCAACACCAGCGCGCTCGGCCCGGCCGATGTCGGCTTCTCCAACATCTTCTCCAGCCTGCAGCGCATGGACGGCAACGCCAAGTCGGCCGCCTATATCCCGTCGGGCCGCCCGGTCGAGAAGCTGTCGCTGACCTCGAACTTCGGCGTGCGGTCCGACCCGTTCAACCGCAGTGCCCGCATGCACAAGGGCATCGATATTCCCGGCCCGATCGGCACGCCGATCCACGCGACCGCCGACGGCATCATCAGCCGTGCCGGCTGGGCCAGCGGCTATGGCAACCTGGTCCAGATTTCGCACGGCAATGGCATGGAAACCCGCTACGGCCATATGTCGAAGCTGTTGGTCGCGCCGAACTCCTATGTCCATCGCGGCCAGGTGATCGGCCTGATGGGTTCGACCGGCCGTTCGACCGGCAGCCACCTTCATTATGAAGTCCGCGTCGATGGTGCGGCGATCAACCCGATCCCGTTCGTCGCCGGTCCTGACTATCTGATCGCGATGAATACCAAGCCGCCGATCGCAATGGGCGGTCCGACCAGCGCGCAGGAAAAGGCGGCCGACTGACCGGCCTTTCCCGCAAAAGCTTTTCAAAGCCCCGGCGCCCATGGGTTGCCGGGGCTTTTGCTTGATCCTATCTAGGCGCCATGGCCGACATTGACCTTACCCCCTCCGCTGCCGCGCGTGTCGCGGCGATCGCTGCCAAGCAGGGCAAGCCCGCCATCCTGCGGCTGGCCGTGGAAGGCGGCGGCTGTTCGGGCTTCCAGTACCGCTTTGGCCTCGCCGAACAGGTCGAGGCCGAGGATCTGGCGGTGGAGCGCGACGGCGTGACGCTGGTGGTCGATGATGTCAGCCTGGACCTGGTGCGCGGTTCCGCCGTCGATTTCGTGTCGGACCTAGGCGGCGCGGCGTTCAAGGTGACCAATCCCAACGCGACCGCCGGTTGCGGCTGCGGCACCAGCTTCTCGGTCTGATCGGCGCATTGGCTTGTAGAGCCGGCCTACTTCTCTAAAGGGAAGTGGACAGCGAAAGAGACAGGTCCATCATGCGTATCGCCACCTTCAACATCAACGGCATCAAGGCGCGGCTGCCGCGCCTGCTGGAATGGCTGGACGAGACCCGGCCCGACATCGCCTGCCTGCAGGAAATCAAGACGTCTGACGAGACCTTTCCGGTCAAGGATATCGAGGCCGCCGGCTATGGCGTGATCTGGCACGGGCAGAAGGGCTTCAACGGCGTCGCCATCCTGGCGCGCGGCGACCAGCCGATGGAAGTGCGCCGGGGGCTGGAGGGCGAGCCGGAGGACGAGCATAGCCGTTATCTGGAAGCCGATGTGAAGGGGGTGCGGGTCGCCAGCATCTACCTGCCCAACGGCAATCCGCAGCCCGGCCCCAAATTCGATTACAAGCTGCGCTGGATGAAGCGACTGCGGGAACGGGCGGCGGAAATTTGGGCCGAGGAAGTGCCTGCCATTCTTGCCGGCGACTATAATGTCATCCCGCGCGACGTGGATATTTATTCGCCCAAGGCGATGGCCGACGATGCGCTGATGCAGCCGGAAAGTCGCGAAGCCTATCGCCGGCTGCTGGGCGATGGCTGGGCCGACGCGATCCTGACCCGCCATCCGGCCGGAGGCGTGTGGACCTATTGGGATTATCAGGCCGGGGCCTGGCCGCGCGACGCGGGCTTCCGCATCGACCATCTGCTGCTGAGTCCGGCGGCGGCCGACCGGCTGGTCGACGCCCAGGTCGACAAGGCGTTTCGCGGCCGGGAGAAGGCGAGCGATCATGCCCCGACCTGGGTCGAACTGCGCGACGTCTAAATATTATCCGGGTTATATTGACCCAATTATATCCGGGTAATATATGCTGTGCCGAAGGAGATTCGGCATGGAGCGCACGTTGACGGCCTTTTCAGGCGATTACTGGATCGCGACCGGCGATGAGGATGAGGTACGCGCGGCGCTGCACGCCATGGGCGACGATGCCCAGAACATCCTGCTGTTCGACGACCACACCGGACGACAGGTGGATATCGACCTGCAAGCCAGCGTAGCACCACGGGGGCGCGGTCGACCGAAAATGGGGGTACAGGCGCGCGAGATCACCCTGCTGCCGCGCCATTGGGACTGGCTGGCAGCGCAGCCGCGCGGCGCCTCGGCTACGTTGCGCCAGTTGGTCGAGGATGCGGTCAAGGCCAGCGCGGACCAGCCCTCGCCTCGCGCGGCGATGGATGCGGCCTACCATTTCCTAACCGCGATGGCCGGTGACCGACCCGGCTATGAGGGCGCGATCCGTGCGCTCTATGCCAGGGATAGAGGGGCGTTCGAGGCCGCAGCGGCGGCCTGGCCCGGCGCGATCCGGACGCATGGTCTGGCGCTGGCGGAGCCGGCCTTTTCCGCGTAGCCTGGGCATCGCAATGATCGGAGAGGCTGGGTGACGGACGATTTTCTCCAGGGCACGGTGCATGAGGCGGCCGATGACATGCAGGCGGCGATCCGGGCGGATGCCGGCATCTTCGCGCTGTGGCAGGGGCTGACGCCGCTTGGCCGCAACGAGTTCATCTGCTGGGTCGAGGATGCCAAGCAGGCCGCGACCCGCGCGCGTCGCATTGCCCGGACGATCGAGGAAATGCAGGAGGGCAAGAAACGGCCCTGCTGCTGGGCTGGCTGCATCCATCGTACAGACAAGGCGCCGAGCCGCTGGCAGCAGGCAGTGCTGATCGAGGGGAAGGGCAAGCGGGGCGGCTAAGGGCCGCGCCCGTTCAGGCCGTTACCACAGCACGCCATCGACCGGCTGGACCGGGGGTGGCCCTTCGCGGCCGAGCGTGTCGCACATGTCCGCCTCGATCGTGGTGGTGATGCTGTCGAGCGGCAGGTCGTGGACGTCGTTGCCGAACGGATCGACCAGGTCGTCGCCGATCTGCAGCACGGCCAGATACATGAAGCCCGCGACCGCCGATCCGACCGGGGTGGCGATGCCCAGCGTTTCGACCAGGCCGATCGGCAGCAGGATGCAGAAGAGCCGGGTGAAGAATTTGGGGAAGCTGCGATATTGGGCGGGCAGCGGGGTGTTCTTGATCCGTTCCATGCCGCCTTGCGCGTTCGACATGTCGACCAGTAGCCGTTCGATCTGGGTCTGCTGGATAGTGTCGATCCAGCCCTGCGCACGCGCCTGTTCGACCCGGCGGCCCGATCCTTCGAGCAGGCCGTTGGCCGGGTTACGTCGGCTCAGCTCCGCTATCTCCGGTCCGGCCAGCACCCGGCACATATCGGGCGCGGGATCGATCCGGCGCAACTGGCATCGCAGCGCATGGACATAGGCGATGTGGCGTTCGACCAGTGTCTGGCGCAACTCCGCCGTCTCGGAGCGGTCGGGGATGAAGTTCATCACGGCACGCGCCCAGCTTCGTGACACATTGACCATCGCACCCCACAGGATGCGACCCTCCCACCAGCGCTGATAGGCCGAATTGACCCGGAAGCCGAGTACCAGCGCCAGCGCCGTGCCGAAGATGGTCAGGGGTAATGCCGGCGCCTTGAAGGGCGAGATGAAGTAGAAGATGGTGACCGCCAGATCCCAGAAGAATAACGCGATCAGGGCGCGCCATGCGGTCTGGAAGCTCTGACGGATGCGCGGGGCACGTCCGACGATCATATAGGGGCGGTTCTCTACGGGGTCAGGCGGCGTCCGTACCGTCGGTCTCGTCCAGCTTCATCCAGGCATGGCGCAATGCCATGCCGCCGATGATGCCGACGGCCTTCAGGATCGTCGCATAGATGGTGGGGGTGCTGTCGCTGATCGCCAGCCAGGCGCAGGCAAAGCATAGCGCCATGGCGGCATAGATGGGCAGGGCTTCGATATCGTTCCAGGCGATGCGCTGGTTGGCCCGTGGCCGGGGAGCAGCGCGCGTTGCGGCGAGCGTGCGGATCATGGCGGTCCTTTCCGAAAATGGGGCCGACGTGCGGCCTTTGTCCGAAAAATGATGCGACGCACAAGCGGTGGTCAACGGGCTCTGTCATATGCAAGCCAGCCTTGCGGTAGCGGTAACGACAGCAAAATTCCGTCGCATTTCCGTCTCCTTCGAGAGACGTGGCAATGTTTTCACACGGAGTTGCAACCTTGCGCCTATTGCAATGCAGCGTAACGCGCATAGCTTTTTACGCATGCCCGACCGCTATGCTGAAATCCTGTCCTTCGTGAAAATTGCCGAATCGGGCAGCCTGTCCGAAGCGGCCAGACGGCTGGACCTGTCGCTCGCCGCGACCAGTCGCCGCCTGTCGCAACTGGAGGCGCGGCTGGGGGTCATGCTGGTCCGCCGCAACAGCCGTCATATGACGCTGACACAGGAAGGGCAGATATTCTACGAGAAGGCGGGGCAAGCGCTGTCCGACATCGATCAGGCGGAAAATGTCGTGATGCGCAATGCGACAGAGCCAGCCGGGCCGCTGCGTGTCGTGACGACGCTGCATTCCGGCCGCAGCCGGCTGGCGCCCCTGTTCCAGCATTATGCGACGCTGCACCCGGAGGTCGCGGTCCATCTGGAGGCGGCGGGGCAGGTAGCCAATATCGTCGAGACCGGCCATGATATCGCCATCTGCTTCGACCCGCCGCCCGACAGCGGCCTGATCATGAAGCGACTGGCTGACAATCCGCGGATGCTCTGTGCCTCGCCCGACTATCTCAACCGGCGCGGGATGCCGCGCACGGTGAACGATCTGGCTGGCCATGACCGCATCGTCATCGGTGGCGGGCAAGACATGTGGCGCATGATCGATATCGACACGAGCCGGGCGAGCCGCGTGCTAAGCACCAATGACGGCGAACTGGCGCGGCTTTGGGCGCTGAATGGTGCCGGCATCGTCATCAAGTCGCTATGGGATGTGTCGGACGACCTGGATGAAGGACGGTTGCAACCGGTGCTGCCTGCGGTGCCGCTGCCCGCCTCGCCGATTGTCGCGCTTTATCTGCCGTCACAGAGTGAAAGCGCCAAGGTGCGCAGTTGCCTGGACTTCCTGGCGCGGCACCTGAAGGCGACCGAGGCCACCCCGGCCGCCGCCTGATGCCGCGCCGGAAGGATCACAGATCCTTTTCGTAGATCTGATAGACCTTGTTCACCTTGCTTTCGATTGCGTCGGCAATCGCGTTCATGCCCTGATTGTCGTCAAGCACCCAGCCGATCTCGCCCCGGGTCGAGCCATAATGGGCGAGCGCGTTGCGGCGGATATATTCGATCATCATGAAGGCGAGCTGGCTGGCCATGCGCGAGGATTGCAGGCGCTGTACCACGCCCATCAGCGGCACGCGCATGGTGCGGCACGTGGGTTTGCGCAGCCACCAGAGCAGCTTGAGCCAGCCGAACGGGAAGAGCGAGCCGTTGAGTGGCGTGATCGCTTCGTTGAGATCGGGCAGCGTCATCATGAATGCGACGGGCTCGCCGTCCAGTTCGGCGATCATGATGAGGTCTTCATAGACGATCGGCTTGAGCTTCTTGCCGGTGAAGGCCACTTCCTCGTCGGTGATGGGGACAAAGCCCCAATTCTTGCCCCAGGCGTCGTTGAGGATGCCCAGAATGATCGCGGCTTCGCGGTCGAATTTCGATTTGTCGACTTTGCGGACGGTGATGCGCGGATTTTTTTCGCCCGATGCGACGATGCGCTGGATCAGCGGCGGGAAATCCTTGGTGATGTCCAGCTCATAGGTCTTGAGCTGCTTTACAGGCTGATAGCCCGCGCCCTCGATCATCGGCTGATAGGTCGCGCTGTTATGCCCCATCATCACCGTGGGGGGATGATCATGTCCCTGGATCAGCAGGCCCGGCTCTTCCCAGATCGACAAGGAAATGGGGCCGAGCACGCGGGTCATCCCCTTGTTGCGCAGCCATTGTTCGGCCGCCGCGATCAGCGCCGCGCCGGCTTCCGCGTCCGCCGCCTCGAACAGGCCGAAATTGCCGGTACCCGGCCCCATGCCCTGCTCGGGGGGCTGGGCAAGGGCGAGATGGTCGATATGCGCGGCGATGCGGCCGATGATGGTGTTGCCGCGCCGGGCGAGGAAATATTGCGCCTCGGCATGGCCGAAAAAGGGGTTCTTGCCCGGAGTGAGAAGGCCATAGACCTCGTCCTTGAGCGGCGGAACCCAATTGGGATCATTGGCGTAGATGCGCCACGGCAAGTCGACGAAGGCCTTGAGGTCGGCCTTGGTCGCAACGGGGGTGATAAGCAGATCGGATTGTGCCACGGCAGCTGCCTTTGATAGGGTTTGCCGAGCAGTTCGGCCCTTGTTTGCGCAATGTCAATCACATGCGTCGGATGGGTCATTATGATGGTGAATATGTCACGTTGCTGCCACGATTGCAGCGCATTTGGAGTCTAGGGAAGGCCGCATGACTGTGCATGATCCCATATTGGCCGCCGCGTCCCGTACGCGCTCGGCCATTCCCGACGATACGAAAATGCTGCGGGCGGCGGCTGAACTGACGCGCACGCTGTCGACCGCCAATCCCGCCATCTACTGGCCCGACCTGCTGACATCCGCGCTGATCGGCTATGGTGCGCTGGCCGGCGCGATTCTGGCTCAGAATGTGGCGATCGCGATTGGCTGCGCGCTGCTGTCGATGATGGCGCTGTATCGGGCCGCGAGCTTCATCCATGAGCTGACCCATATCCGCAAGGGGGCGCTGCCCGGCTTCCGCTTTGGCTGGAATCTGTTGGTCGGCATTCCGCTGATGATCCCGTCCTTCCTCTATGAGGGCGTGCATACCCAGCACCATGCCCGTACCCGCTATGGCACGGCGGAGGATCCGGAATATCTGCCGCTGGCATTGATGAAACCCTGGTCGCTGCCCTTGTTCATCGTCGTCGCCGCGCTGGCGCCGGTCGGTCTGATCCTGCGCTTTGGCGTGTTGACGCCGCTCAGCCTGATCATCCCGCCGCTGCGGCGCAAGGTGGTGGCGGAATTTTCGGCGCTGTCGATCAACCCCGCCTATCGCCGCCGCGCGCCCGAGGGCGATTTCGCCCGCATGTGGGCCTGGCAGGAAGCGGGTGCCTGCCTGTTCGCGCTGGCGCTGGTGGGCAGCGTCTTCGCCTTCGGCTGGAAGCCGCTGCTCGTCTATATGGCGATCCATTCGGCGATGACCGTGATCAACCAGTTGCGGACCCTGGTCGCCCATCTGTGGGAGAATGAGGGCGATGCCATGACCGTGACGGCGCAGTATCTCGACTCGGTCAACGTGCCGCCGCCCGGCACGCTGCCGGAACTATGGGCGCCGGTTGGCCTGCGCTACCATGCGCTGCACCATCTGCTGCCCAGCGTGCCTTATCATAATCTGGGTCCGGCGCATCGCCAGTTGATCGCGACGCTGGACGGGGACTCGCCCTATCACAAGGGCAATTACACCGGGATGATGCCATTGGTCGCGAAGATCGCGCGGAGCACGATGGGCGCACGCTGAGCGGAAGCCATGCCAAAGCAAGCAAAAAGGCCGGTGAAACCACCGGCCTTTTTCATATCCCTCACTCTTCGGTGCGGAAGAGGACGGTCTCGCCCAGCAGCAGGAAGAGGAGGAAGGGCGCCCAGGCGGCAAGGTAGGGCGGATAGGCGCCCAGATTGCCCATGGCGAGCGAGAAATTGTCGGCGACGAAATAGGCAAAGCCCAGCGCCATGCCCATCACCGCGCGCAGGAAGAGCTGGCCTGAACGGGCCAGGCCGAAGGCGGCGACCGAACCGAGGATCGGCATCAGCAAGGCGGAAAGCGGGCCGGACAGCTTGTGCCACAGGCTGCCTTCCAGTTCCGCGGTCGGCCGGCCGGCATCGTGCAGGTCGCTGATCGCGGCGCGCAATTCGGTGAAGGTCAGGCTGTCGGGATCGACCTTGGCCAGGGTGAACTGGTCGGGACGGATGTCGCTGCCGAAATGGATCGTGCCGGCATTTTTGAGCGTGCCGCGCGCGACGTCGAATTGCCGCGCCCCTTCGAGTACCCAATTCCGGGTGGTCGCGTCATAATGCCCCTTGGGCGCTTCGATGATGGTGGTCAGGCTGTTGTTGACGCGGTTGAAGATTTCGACCTTGCGCAACTGGACCTCGGTACCACGTCCCGCCACGATTGCGGCCGTGACCAGATTATTGCCGTCGCGCACCCAGGGATTGGTCTTGATCCCACTATCGGCCGGGATCGGGCCGAAATCGACCGCCTGCCACGCACTCAGCATCGCCGTCGACCGGGCGACGACCCGCTCGTTGAAGACGTAGCTCAGCAGGGCGATGCCCAGTGCCGCCGCCACCAGCGGGGCCAATATCTGGTGCGCTGACAGGCCCGCGGCCTTCATCGAGATGATTTCGCTGTTCTGGTTCAGCGTCGCCAGCATGATAAGCGTGCCCAGCAGCACCGAGAAGGGCAGGAAACGGGCGATGATCTGTGGTGCCCGCAAACTGACATAATGCCAAAGCTGCGCGTCGCCATTGCCGGGATAGGCGAGGATATCGCCCGAATTGCCGAGCAGGTCGAGCATCTGCAGCACGATCACCAGCATCGCCAGCACCGCCAGGGTACGGGTCAGGAACAGCCGGATCATGTACCAGCTGATCTGGCGCGAGGGGAAGAAATCGAACTGCATGGGGTCAGGCTGCTCCTTGCGCCGGTTCGCCGCGCCGCGTCACATAGCGTACCAGTCGGCCGACCTGCTTGCCCAGTTTGGCGAACGCATATTCCAGCGCCGCGATCGGCTGGCCACCGGGGCGATGGGCGATGACATGATACATCCAGAAGATCAGGCCCGAGGCCAGCAGAAACGGCCCCCACAAAGCGATGATCGGGTCAATCTTGCCGAGCGAGCCGATGCTTTCGCCATATTGGTTGATCTTGTGATAGGTCACGATGAATACGATCGACAGGAAGACGCCCAGCGCGGATGTCGAGCGCTTGGGCGGGATCGCGAAGGCCAGCGCCGCCATCGGCAGCAACATCATCATCACCACCTCGACCATGCGGAAATGGAAGTTGGAACGGATTTCGTTGCGCAGCTTGGTCGGCGTCGCGGGATCGCGACCCATCGAGACCAGCTCTGGCAGGGTCTTTTCCCTGTCGACGTCACGGCCACGGAAATTCTCGATCTGCGGCAGGTCGATCGGCAGGTCATGGCTGGAGAAGGAGAGGACGCGCGGCGTCTTGTATTTGGGCGCGTCGTTCACCAGCACGCCGTCACGCAGGCGGAAGATGATGGTGTCGGGGTCGTCGGTCGCCAGGAAGGCGCCCTGGGCAGCGGTAACGGCCACGGACTGACCATCCTTGCCGACCGCACGGACGAAGATGCCGCGCAGATTGCGGCCTTCGTCCAGGCTGCGCTCGATCCGCATCGTCATCCGCTTGCCCAGGCTGGTGAACTCGCCCACCTTGATGGACGCGCCGAGCGCGCCGGACCGCAACTCGAAGCGCAACGCTTCATAGGCATGGCGCGAAAGCGGCTGGACCCAGCCGACAATGCCCAGATTGAGCAGTGCCAGGGCGAAGGCGAACATGTAAGGGACGCGCAGCAGCCGGCCGTAGGACAGGCCCACGGCGCGCATCACGTCCAGTTCGGAAGAGGTGGCAAGCTTGCGGAAGGCAAGCAGGATGCCGAGCATCAACCCGATCGGGATGCCGAGCGAGAGATATTCGGGCAGCATGTTGGCGAGCATCCGCCACACCACGCTGACCGGCCCTCCTTCGGCTGCGACAAAGTCGAACAGGCTCAACATCTTGTCGAGGACAAGCAGCATCGCGGCGATCACCAGCGTCCCCATCAGGGGGAGGGCGATCAGGCGGGCGAGATATCGGTCGATGGCGGTCAGCATTTCTCTATGTCGTCGTCCCATCACCATGTTTTGGCCGCAAACCCCGCCCATATGCGAGTCAGCAAATAAGAGAGTCGCGGGGCGAACAGGGGCTCGCCGTCCAATCATATCGGGCGGCTATAGCTTCCAGGAGTCTGATGGTCATGTTGAAAGTTGCAGTGGGTTTGATGCCGGTGGTGGCGATGATGGTTGCCGTACCCGCAATGGCCCATGGTCAGGAAATAGCCAATGATCTGAACCGCTGCGCCGCGTCGGCCAAGGGGCCGGCGGTGCTGGTCGATGTGCGTGGTTTTGTCGAGGCTGCCGGTACGGTGCGGGTGCAATCCTATACCGCGACCAAGGCAACCTGGCTGACCAAGGGCGAATGGCTGAACCGCATCGATACCCCGGTCCGGCCAGCCAGCGGAGGCATGCGTTTCTGCATGCCGCTGCCCGAAGCCGGCCGATACGGCATCGCGGTGCGGCACGACCGGGATGGCAATGGCAAGACCGACATCTCCCGTGATGGCGGCGGTTTTTCCAATAATCCATCGATCAGCATTTTCAATCTGGGCAAGCCGTCGGTCGAAAAGGCCGCCTTCTATGCAGGACCGGGCGTGACCCGGATCACCATCAACCTCAAATATATGTAAGGTCGCCATGGTCCGCGTCGCACTTCTGTCCAATCCCAAGTCTACGGGCAACCGGCAGACCTTGCCGCGCGTGCGCAGCTATTGTGCCAACAACCCCGACATCTTCCATTATGAAGTCGAGCATGTCGACCAGATCGGCCGCGCGCTGCAGACGATCGCGCGGGTCGAGCCGGCGGTCATCGTCATCAATGGCGGCGACGGCACGGTGCAGGCGGCGCTGACCGAACTTTATCAGGGCGAGCATTTCTGCGGCCGGGTGCCGCCGATCGCGGTGCTGCCCAATGGCAAGACCAACCTGATCGCGCTGGACCTGGGCATTCATGGCGACCCGATCAAGGCGCTGGAACGGATCGTCGAGATCGCCAAATCGGGCCTGGGCGACCATGTCGTGCAGCGCGAACTGATCGCGCTGACCGATGGCCAGACGACGCGGCCGGTGCTGGGCATGTTTCTTGGCGGCGCTGGCCTGGCGGACTATATCCTCTATTGCCGGGACAAGATCTACCCGCTGGGCCTGTCCAACGGCATCAGTCATTTTCTGACCGCCCTTGCCGTTCTGGCATCGCTGGTCTTTGGCATTCGTGCCCGGTTTCTGCCACAATCGAGCCATCCGGTGAGCATTTCCCTGATCCGTGAGGGGCAGTTGGCGGGGCGTTTTTCGGTGCTGATCGTCACCACGCTGGAACGGTTGCTGCTGGGTGTGCAGCCAGGCGACAGCCATCGTGGCAACATGAAGCTGATGGCGGTCGATCAGAGCGTTCCTGCGATCTTGCGGCTGGTCTGGGCCAGCCTCTTCCGCCGCATGGGCAAGCAGCAGATGCAGGGCATCCATCTGGAGCAGGGCGACACGATCCGCATCGACGGCGCGCAGAGCAGCGTGATCCTGGACGGCGAAATCTTTCGCGCGTCGGAGGGCAAGCCGATCCTGCTTCGCTCGACCGAGCCAGTGCCCTTCCTGCGTCTCGCCGCCTGATACTGACGCGATGCGCCGGGATCAGTCCCGGGGCACCGCCACATCGACCGCGCCCGGCGCGATCTTCACCGTGACCGGCGTCTTCGCCAGCACCTCGCCGTCGATCGAAATCTTCTGCGGCGGGTGGCAGGCGATCCTGAACTGGCGACCGTGAAATTCCTCCGTATGGGCGTCGCGGTCGCGCAGCTTGAAGAATTTGGCATACCAGTCCCAGGCGAGGCGCGGCTTGCTGCGGCCGACGACCGCCTGAACCACGATCTCCCCGGTATCGACGGCGGCATGGTCCGACAGCTCGACCCCGCCATGATAGGGGCCGTTGAGAATGCGCACCTCGGTTGACCACAGGCGCCGTTCCTTCTCCCCATCGTCGATCGTCAGGCGGAAGGCGCGAAAGCCGACCGAGCATTTGACCGCCCAGAGCAGATAGCCGATGCGGCCGAGATAGCGTTTGAGCTTGTGCGGCACGGTCTGGCCGATCATCGGTGAGAGGCCCAATGAGGCGGCATTCACGAAATAGTCGCGATCGATCATGCCGAGGTCGACGCGGCGGCGCTGGCCGGTGGCGATCGCCTTGATCGCGCCGTCGAGGTCGAGGGGCAAGCCCAAGGTGCGGGCGAAGCTGTTGGCGGTGCCGAGCGGCAGCACGCCGAACACGCAATCCTTGCCGACCAGCTCATCGACGGTGCCTGACATGGAACCGTCGCCGCCGCCCACGATCACCATGGGCGTGCCGCTGGCCACTGCGTTGCGGACCGTGGCAGCCATCTGCTCCGGGTCTTCGACCGCGTGGGCGGCGATCAGGTCCACGCCAGCGGCTTCGAGTTTTTCCCTGGCCTCGATGAAATTGTCCTGGCCTCGTCGGCTATGGGCGTTGACGACCAGGATGGCCTGTTTGGGGAGCGGTTTCGTTTCCATGCCGCAATAACTCCGTACAGGCGATTTCGGGTCCATGGGAAACCATGCGCGCGGGATTCGTTAGTCCGGAATGGCTCGTATCGCCCATCTGTCCGATATTCATTTCGGTGCGCATGATCGCAGGATTGTCGACGCCGCAACCGCCTGGCTGGAAGAGCGTCGGCCCGACCTGATCGTGATCAGCGGTGACCTGACCCAGCGGGCGCGGGTGGAACAGTTCAAGGCAGCTGCCGCCTGGATCGGACGGCTGCATGCGGCGGGGATGAAGACATTGGTCATTCCCGGCAACCATGATGTGCCGATGTTTGATGTCGTGCGCCGCTTCGCCCGGCCACTGGGGCGCTACAAACATTATATCAGCCGGGATCTCTGTCCTTTCTACGAGGATGATGAGGTCGCGATCCTGGGGCTCAACACCGCCCGGTCGCTGACGATCAAGGACGGACGGATCAATCATGACCAGATGGATCGGCTCCGCGCGACCTTTGCACGGGTGGCGCCGGCCAAGACCCGTATCCTTGTTACCCATCATCCGCTGTTTGCCATGCCGATCGGCCGGGGCGGCGAATTGAGCGAGGCGGTGGGGCGGCACGAAGATGCGGTGCAGGCAGCGTGCGAGGCCGGAGTGCATATCGCGCTGGCCGGCCATTTCCACCGTACCTATGCGCTGGCCGCCGACCAGATGGTGGAGAGCGCCGGCGCGGCGCTGGTGATCCAGGCGGGCACGGCGACATCGACCCGCCTGCGCAATGATGAGCCGCAGAGCTTCAACTGGCTGCATGTGCAGCGCAATGACAGCATCGAACTGCAGGTCATCGTCTGGGATGGCAGTTCGTTCCAGCGCGGCAGCCATGTCGATTATCGCCGCACCGGCAACCAATGGTACGTCCGCGATGTTTCAGACGCACCGGCGCCGGGGCAAAGCCGCAGGCAGGACCGGGATGCCGCGCCCGTTGCACAAGGCGCGCGCCTAGTCACGACGACAGGGCAAGCGATCGGCCGGTCGGGAGATCGACAGATCAGGGGATAGAGAGGGGACGATATGAAAGCCGCCTATTTTTCGGTCCGCATCGACCCTTTGTCGTCTTTGCTGACGAAGCGGGAGGCGATAGGCTGGAACACCGGCAATCTGGCTTTCATCGACGCGATTCAGCGGATTTTCGACTGCGATGTAGTGACGGTGCAGGATGGCGATCGGCTGGATGGCTATGGTACCTTCCTGACCAACGACCTGATCTGGATGCGCGAGGGGGACGAACCATGGGGCGAGTTGCTGCAGCAACTGACACTGGCCGGTGATCGGCCGCTCATACCGCTGTGCGTCGGCCTGCAATCGGCGAATTATAAGAGCGATTTTCGGGTGCAGCCGACCATGGTGTCGTTCCTGCAGCAACTGGCCGAGCGGGTGACGATCCCGACCCGGGGCGTTTATACCGCAGAAATACTGAGCCGCCACGGCATCACCAATGTCCAGCCGCTCGGCTGCCCCTCATTATATCAATTGCCGCTCTATCCCGGCGCCTTGGCGGGGCTGGCGAGGGATGTGACCGACGGGCTGTTCGCGGCGACCAATTTCGGCACCTTCGGCGAGACGATGATGCCGGCCGAATATGCGTTTCTGCGCTACATGCCGGACCAGTTCGCTGGCTTTATCGATCAGACATTCGACCTGCTGCCCTGGCTGGAAGCACATGACGAGCGTCTGGCCCAGTGGATGCGTCGACATATTCACGCCTTTTTCGATCTGGAATCCTGGGTCCGGCACAATGCGCGCTATAATTTCAGCATGGGTGCCCGCTTCCATGGCAATGTCGTGCCGCTGCTCAGCGGCACCCGCTCGCTATTCCTGACGATCGACAGCCGAACGCGGGAAATGACCGATTTTCTACGCCTGCCCGTGCTGGAACTGGCTGCCTTCGATCCGACCAGACCGTTGCGCCATTATTATGACATGGCCGATTATTCGGATTTCCTCGGCCATTATCGTGCGTTGACCGACGGCCTTGTCGATTATGCGGGCCGCCATGGATTGCCCTTGTCGCCGTCCTATCTGGCTGGGGTGTCACAGCTCTGAGAAATCAGACGGTAGCGGCTGCAGTCAATCTCCATCCGGCTTGGCACCGCCCTTGAGCGCCGCCGCCAGCGAGACGGTGGCGCTGCCGCGGCGGGCGGGGGCGGCCTGGCTGGCGTCGGGTTTCCAGCCTGACAGATAGATGAGCACCATCTGTTCGGCGGTGCGCCCGTCGGGATCGGCTGCATCGGCGAAATGGGCGGCGGCGCGCATCAGCACATCGCGCGACAGGGCCGGCGGGCGGGTTGCGAGCGCATTGCCCGCGCCCATGCCGCGCAGATCGTGCATCAGCCGGACGATGTCGCCATAGCGGATATTGAGAGTCTCGCCATCGGCCACCGGCATGGCGAAGCCGGCGCGGCTGAGCAGGTCGCCGGCCGAACGCACATCGACCTGGGGATGGACATGCTGGCCGGGTCGGTCGCCCTCGGCCGCGAGCAGCGCGGATTTGAGGCGGGGCAGGCTGCCCGCGCCGGCAAAGGCGGCGAGCATCAGCCCGTCGGGCCGCAGCACGCGGCGCATCAGGATCAGCGCGCCGGGCAGGTCGTTGACGCTGTCGAGCGTGCCGCAGGCGATGATCAGGTCGAAACTATTGTCGGCAAAGGGCAAGGCATCCTCGTCCACCTGCACGCCGCCGACGCGGGCGGCCGCGAGAAAGCCGGGATCGGCGCAGGCAACGCGCTTGCCCATGGCTTCGAGCGCGGCTTTCGCGCTGCCGTCCGGGCAGCCGATCAGCAGCACTTCGGGCAGGTCGCGCTGCACGTCGGCAAGGCGGTCGAGCAATTCGTCCAGCATCGCGCGGTGGAGGAAGTCATGATCGGCAAAGGCGCCAAGCATCCGGTCGCGGTGGCGGGCGCGCAGGGCACGGTCGAAAATGTTGGGGCGGGTTTCGGGGGCAGTCATGGCGGGCCTTGTGCATCGGGGACGAAGCGCGGACAAGGCAGATGATGTCGCTGGTCCCGCTTCTCAAGACCGTGATGCGTCCGGTCATGGATTATGCCCTTCCGCCCCGCTGCCCCGGATGCGGCGCGATCGTCGGCGCGGACCATGGTTTCTGCCTCGATTGCTGGAGCGGGATGCGGTTTCTGGGGCCGCCCTGCTGCGCGCGCTGCGGCCTGCCGTTCGCGCACGAGATGGGTGAGGGCGCGGCCTGTGGCGCCTGCCTGGCACAGCCACCGCCGTTCGACAGCGCGCGGGCGGTGCTGGCCTATGGCGATGTCGCGCGGACGGTGGCGCTGCGATTGAAATATGGGCGGCGGATCGGCCTTGCCCGATTGGTCGCGGGGCAGATGCTGCGCCATGTGCCGGCGGGGCTGGACGGCGCGCTGATCGTGCCGGTGCCACTGCATCGCTGGCGGCTATGGGGGCGCGGCTTCAACCAGTCGGCGCTGATCGCCGATCATCTGGGGCGGCTGACGGGGCTGGCGGTGGACAAGCATGGCTTGCGCCGGGTGAAGCGGACCCAGCCGCTGCGGGGCATGAACCCCAAGCAGCGCGCGAAGGCGGTGCGCGGCGCCTTTGCACTGGCGCCGGGGCACGCACTGAAGGGGCGGGCGATCCTGCTGGTCGATGATGTCCATACCAGCGGGGCGACGGCGGCGGCCTGCGCGACGCTGCTGAAGGCTGGTGGCGCGCGCGAGGTGCATCTGCTGTGCTGGGCACGGGCGTTGCCGCGCACCGTGTCGGATGCCGGCGAAGATTGACAAAGCGTGCGCTTCCCCCAATTTCGGGGGAAAGGAGTTTTACCAAGATAATGGCAAAGGTCGAAATCTATACCAAGGCCTGGTGCGGCTATTGCGCCCGGGCAAAGGCGCTGCTGGACGACAAGGGCGTCGCCTTTGAGGAATATGACATCACAATGGGCGGTCCCAGGCGCGAGGAAATGCTGGAGCGGGCGCCGGGACGCACCACCGTGCCGCAGATATTCATCGACGGCCAGCATGTCGGCGGCAGCGACGATCTGGCTGCGCTGAACCGCGAGGGCAAGCTCGACCCGCTGCTGGGGCTTTAACCCGATGCGCGCCGCGATCTTCCAGATGACGACCGGAATCGATCCGGCCGCCAATGCCGCCGCAATTGTGGAGGCGGCCGTGCGCGCCAAAGGGGAGGGGGCGGACATGCTCTTCACCCCGGAAATGGCAGGCTATCTGGACCGGGATCGCAAGCGTGCGGCGGAAACGCTGCGCGGCGAGGCGGATGACATTGTGCTGGCGGCGGTGCGCGAGGCGGCGGCGCGCGAGGGGCTGTGGATCCATGTCGGATCACTGCCGCTGAAAGATGCGCGCAGTGACGGGCGCTGGGCCAATCGCAGCTTCATGATCGACGACTGCGGCGAAATACGGGCGCGCTACGACAAGATCCATCTGTTCGACGTCGATTTGGCGTCGGGCGAAAGCTGGCGCGAATCCTCGGTCTATGGTCCGGGGGAAAGCGTGGTGGCGGTCGATACGCCCTGGGCACGGATGGGCTTTTCCATCTGCTACGACATGCGTTTCCCCGACCTTTATCGGGCGCTGACCAATGCGGGGGCGACCGTGCTGCTGGCGCCGGCGGCCTTCACCGTGCCGACCGGGCAGGCCCACTGGCATGTGCTGCTGCGTGCCCGCGCGATCGAGGCGGGCTGCTTCCTGATCGCCGCCGCGCAGGCGGGCGAGCATGCCGACGGGCGCACCACCTATGGCCATAGCCTGGTGGTCGATCCATGGGGCGATGTGCTGCTGGACATGGGCGAGGGGGCGGGCATTGCCCTTGTCGACCTCGACCTCAGCCGGGTAGAGGCGGTGCGCGGGCGGGTGCCGGCCATCGCCAATCGGCGCGTGATACCGCAGGATGTTGAGATCAGGTGATCGTTTTCGACCTTAAATGCGAGGGCCAGGGCCATATATTCGAGGCATGGTTCGGCTCCAGCGCTGATTATGCGGACCAGAAGGAACTGGGCCTGCTCGCCTGTCCGCTATGCGGCGACACGCGCATTGGCAAGGCGCTGATGGCGCCGGCGGTGGCGGCCAAGGGCAACCAGCGCAATATGGTGGTGCCGCAGCAGGGGGTGGCGGACACGGCGCCAGTGGCGGCCGGCCCCGACGAGGCGAAGATGCGCGCGCTGGTCGAGGCGCTGGCGGATGCGCAGAGGAAGGTGCTGGAAGGCTCCACCTGGGTCGGGCGCGGCTTTGCCGAACAGGCGCGCGCGATGCATTATGGCGAGCAGGACAAGGGCAGCATCCATGGCGAGGTCGCTCCGGCCGAGGCCAGGGCGCTGGCCGAGGAAGGGATCAACGTCGCGCCCTTGCCTTTTCCGGTCATTCCGCCCGAAGCGAAGAATTGACCGGACGGGCCGCGCATAATAGAGCCGGCGCTGCGTGCACCCGTAGCTCAGCAGGATAGAGCATCAGATTCCTAATCTGAGGGCCATGGGTTCGAATCCCGTCGGGTGCACCATTTTTCGATCATGGCGATGGCCCGGCGCGACGTCAGCTTCGCCGTTCAGCCCGGTTTCTGTCCCGCTGCCGCAGCTCGCCACAGGGTGAAGGCGAAGATGTCGGCCCATTGTTCGTCGGTCTGTTGGCGGGTCGAGCCCAGGCCGTGTCCGGCATCGAAGGTCACACGCAGCAGTACGGGGCCACCGGTCGATGCCTTCTGCAACCGTGCGGCGAATTTTGCGGGATGCCAGGGAGCGACGCGCGGGTCGGTCATGCCGGTCATCGCCAGCACGGCTGGATAGCGCACGCCGTCCTTGATCTTGAGATAGGCATCCATCGCCACCAGTCCACGATATTCGGCATCGTTCGACGGGTCGCCAAATTCGGGGAAATTGGGCGCGGAATTCTGCTCCACCCCGGCACGGGCGGTGTTGGTCCAGCCGACATTGTCGATGACGCCGGCGAACAGGTCGGGCCGTTCGGCCATCGCATTGCCGACCGCGATGCCGCCCGCCGATGTGCCCATGATCGTCAACCGGCCAGGCGCGGTCCAGCCGGCCCGGATCACCGCCTCGCAGCCGTCGATGAAATCGCGCCATGTATTGGCCTTGTTGGCCTTCTGCCCGGCCCGCCACCAGGGTGAGCCATATTCGCCGCCCCCGCGCGCATGGACCTCGAACAGGACGCCGCCCCGTTCGAGGAACGCGAGATAGCGGGGAGAGAAGACGGGCGAGGCGGAAATGCCATAGCTGGAATAGCATTGCCCCAGGGCGGGCGCCGAACCGTCGCGCTTGAGGCCCCGCTTGGTGATGATCGACACTGGCACCTTGGTGCCGTCGCGGGCGATGGCGATCAGCCGGATCGATTCATAATCAGCGGTCGAGAAGGCGGGCTTGGGGCTGAGGCCGGTATCGGTCAGCGCGCCGCCGGGCTGATAATGATAGATGGCGAAGGGCTGGACCCAGCCGGCCATGCGAACATCGATCCCATCCTGCCCGGTTGAGCCGAACAGCCCATAGATGCCGGCATCGAACGGCATGGCGATGTCGGTGATCTTCTGATCCTGTCCCAGCCGATGCAGCGTCATCGGTCCGCCATTCTGACGGGCGAAATACACCCCGTCGCGGGTCGCGACGAGGCCGGTATCCGTCGTCTCGATCGGCGCGGTGCCTTCTGGCACGACGACTTGCGCCTGAGCGATGTCCGGATTGGCGGCATCGACCCTGAGGATGCGGCCGAGCGGTGTCGCCTTCTCGGATACGAGATAGATGTCCTGGCCGCGCAGCGCAAAGGAGGTGACCTGGTCTTCGAGCCGAGCGACGGCCCGCCAGCGTGCCCGGCCGGCTGCTGCATCGGCAAGCGGCGCGACCAGCAGCGGATTCTCGCGTCGCACCCCGCCAAAGGGCAACAGCACCGCCATGTCCGAACCGGGCGCGACGACCACGAACGGGAAGTCGATCGGCAGCAGCTTGTACCCATCCAGCGTATCGCCGCCGGCGGCGATCCGGATGTCCTGGCTGGGATCGGTGCCGACCTTGTGCAGCCAGGCGACGGTGTTGAGGAGGTAATCGGGCGCGCCCCGCACTGCGCCTTCGCGGCCGCGCGTGTAGAAGAAGCCCGACCCGTCGGGCAGCCATTGCGGGTTGGCGAAGCGGGCGCGATCGATCGCCTCCGGGAAATGGGTGCCGTCGGCGACGCGCAGGATGCGGGCGACGGACTCCTCCGACCCGGCCGGCGACAGCCCATAGGCGACAAGGGCGCCATCGTCCGACGCATGCCACCAGTCGAGGCTCATATGGGCGCCGCTGGCATCTTTGGTTGCTTCGGGATCGACCAGCAGGCGCTTTTCGCCACCCGGCCGGTCGATCACATAGAGTTTGGGCACGCTGGCGCCGCCGGGCCGATATTCGACGAACATCTTCTGCCCCACGCGCTCGATGCGCAGGGCGACCGGCAGTTCGCCGGTCAGGCTGCCGATCCGGCTTGCCAGCGCGGCCCGGTCGGGCAGGGCGTCGAGCGTGCGCCGGGCATAGGCGGCCTGCGCGCGCATCCAGGGATCCCAGTCGGGATCCTTGGGATCTTCCATCCAGCGATAGGGATCGGGCAGCGTCAGCCCGAGGCGGTGGTCCACGACATCGACCGTCTTTGCAACGGGGGGAAGAGCGGGCGGAAGGGCAGACTGGCCAAATAGCGTCCTTGGCAACGCGATCGCGGTGGTCGCGGCCAATGTGCCCAGAAAATCCCGACGATCCATGCCTGTTTCCCCTTCCGCTATTCCGGAACCCCTTCCTACCTTTTTCCTATGCCCGCATTGCTGGCCAATTCCTGTGATGAGGGTCACGCCGGCCAGCGGCAACGGGCGCGATTGGCGGGCCGCTTTCGCCCCGACTACGTGCTGGCGGCTCCTGCCGTTAACCTTTTGGAAAGAGGGCGCCTGCGAAATGTCTTCGGGGACTACGGGGCCGTAAGATGTTGAAAAGAATTCGCACCCAGGACATCAAACTGGGGATGTTTCTGCACAAGCTGGAAGGGTCGTGGTTTTCCCACCCCTTCTGGAAGCGCAAGCTGTTGCTGGAAGATCCCGAGATGCTGGCGACCCTGAAGGCCAGTTCGGTCGAATGGGTGGTGATCGACATCGCGCGCGGGGCCGATGTAGGGGTGGCAGCGCCCACCCCCGCGCCGTCGCGGGTCGTGTCGATCGCCGAGCCGCGCGAGCGGCTGTTCGGTCGCGCCGGGGCGACGATCGCGCGCCGGGCTGCGCCGCAGCCGGTGGAACGGCCGTTCGATCCGTTGTCCAAGGACAGGTTGCCGATCCGCGCCGAAATGGTCCATGCCCAGCGTCTCGCGCGCAAGTCCGGTCGGACCATGCGCAAGCTGTTCGAGGATGCGCGGCTGGGCAAGGCGGTCAAGGCGGCCAAGCTGGAATCCATGGTCGACGAGATATCCAGTTCGGTGCAGCGCAATCCGCATGCTTTCATGGCGATCGCGCGGATGAAGAACAGCGGCGAATATCTCTATCAGCATGCCTTGTCGGTCTGCGCGCTGATGATCGGCCTGGCGCAGCAGATGCACCTGCCCGCTGAGGAAATTCGCGAGGCGGGCCTTGCCGGCCTGTTGATGGACATGGGCATGGCCCATGTGCCGCAGGAGGTGTGGGACAAGCAGGAGCAGCTGACGCCGGAGGAGTGGGAACTGGTCAAGAGCCATACCAGCCTGGCGCACGAATTTCTGACCCTGGGCGGCGAGATACCCGGTACGGTGCTCGACGTCTGCCTCCACCATCACGAACGGCTGGATGGCAGCGGCTATCCACATGCTCTGGCTGGCGATCAGATCGGCCTGTTCGCGCGCATGGCAGCGATCTGCGACACCTATGATGCCATGACGTCAAGCCGCCTGCACCGTAATGGCGAAGATCCCTCGCGTGCTCTGCTGATGATTGACGAAAATGTCGGCAAGCTGTTCGACGGCGAAATTTTCCAGGCCTTCCAGCGCGCGGTGGGCATCTATCCGATTGGATCTTTGGTGCGGCTGCGATCGCATCGGCTGGCGATCGTGGTCGAACAGAATCCCGATGATCTGACCCTGCCCAGGGTGCGCCCTTTCTATTCCCTGACCGATCGCAGCTTTGAGAAATGCGAGGATATCGACCTGGGCAATTGTTTCGGCGCGGACCAGATCATCACGCGCGAAACGCCCGAGGGGTGGGACATGGCCGAATGGCCGGCGATGAGTGCTAAGCTGCTGGCGGTGGCGGGATAGCCGGCCGCTTCGCTATTCCAGCGCGAGCAGGGCGAAGCTGGCGAGCCAATGTTCCCCCATATAGTCGCCGGCTATGTGGGGGAGCGCGGCGTCGAGATGGGCGATCGCCGCCTGCTCGGCGATTGGCGCGATCGGCGCGTCGGCGCCCAGTGCGGCGGCGATGCCGCGCCAGCACCAGGCGCGGCTGAGGTTGAGACCGTCGAGATGGGCGATCTTGCCGTCGCTGCGGTCCGACACGGTAGCCGGGGTGAACAGGGTGGCGGGCTGGCCGGTCAGAAGATCGGGCAGGAAGGCGCCGAACCAGTCGGCAAATTCGGCGCGCGCGAGCAGCCGGCTCATCAGCAGTGCTTCGGTAAGCGCCGAGGAGAGGAACTCGTCGCCGCCCGGTTCCCAGGCCTGGCACGCGCGGTCCTGGCCGAACCAGGCAAGGGCGCGCTCGCGGATCAGCGCCTGCAGCGCGGCATCGCGCCCTTCCGCCCAGTCAAAGGCGTGGATCAGCGCGAAGCTGCTGTTGAAATGGGTGCCGACCCGCAGCGGATAGGTCATTTTCGGCAGGAAGGCGTGGAAGCGCGCGGCGAAGTCGAGCGCCAGCGGTTCGATCGCGGCGGCCCAGGGGCCGTCCTGTCGGGCGAGTTCGGCATGGAGCGCGAGCAGCCAGGCCCAGCCATAAGGCCGCTCGAACCCGCCGGCGGTCGGGCGGGTGAGGAAGGCACGCTCGCCCGCAACCTTGTCGGGCACCAGCATCGCGTCGGCGCGGGCGTGGATCGCATTGGCCTGGGTCATGTCCGGATAGAGCCGGCGCAGGCGCATCACCTGCCACCAGCCATGGACGCAACTGTGCCAGTCATAGCTGCCATGGAAGATCGGATGATGCTCCGCCGGAATGCGCGCATCCTCCGGCCCCTGATAGGTGAGGTCCATCTTGTAGGGATATTGCCGCCCCAGATGGGACAGGGTGAGGGCGGCGAAACGGTCGGCAATGTCTTGGGTCAGTCGGGTCATCGGAAGGCCAGCCAATAGATCAGGAGGATGTTGACGCAGAGCAGGGGCAGGGCGGTGCCGACCTGGCGGCGGATCACGCCATATTCGTCCTTCAGCTCCAGCAAAGCGGCGGGGAGGAGATTGAAATTGGCGGCCATCGGCGTCAGCAGCGTGCCGCAGAAGCCCGCCAGCATGCCGATCGCGCAGATGATCGCCGGATCGCCATGGTAATGGTGGATCAGCAGCGGGATGCCGATGGCGGCGGTCATGACCGGGAAGGCGGCGAAGGCATTGCCCATGACGATGGTGAACAGTGCCATACCCACGCCATAGGCGATCACCGCGCCGAGCAGGCTGCCGTCGGGAATGGCGAGGCGGACGATGCCGCCGACCACATCGCCGACGCCGGCGAGGGCGAACACCGCGCCGAGGCTGGCCAGCATCTGCGGCAGGATCGCCACCCAGCCGACCGAGTCCATCAACTGCCGCCCCTGTTGCAGGGCGACGATCGGCCGGGCACGCAGCCAGGTGCAGCCGATGGCGAGCGCGATAAGGACGCCCAGCGCCAGCGAGATGAGGGTGGTCTGCTTGGGGTCGATCCAGGCGGGGAAAGCCTTGAACAGGAAGGTGCCGACCAGCGCGGTGACGGGGATGACGAGGGCGATGGCGAACAGGCCATTGCCATGGCGGTCTGCCCGCGCCTGCCGCTCCGCCAGCGGCACGCCGCCGCTGCCACGCCCCATCCCCTTGAAGCCGGCAATGGCGACGAGGCCGAGGACCAGGACGCCATTGCCGATGTCGCCGATCCGGTCGCCCGCCCACATGCTGAGCGCCAGCAGCGCCCAGAAGGCGGCGGTGGTGAAGCGGCGCGGGTTGCTGCGGTCGGCCGCGCCAAGCAGGGCATAGCCGGCGAACACCGCGCCCATCAGCGCATAGACCCAGTGGAGGGTGATCATGCGGCATCCTCCGCAGCCTTGCCCTGCGCGTTCAGCCGGCGGTCGAGCCGCCACAGGCGAAAGCCGTGGATCAGCAGTGCGGCGATCGCGGTCGGGATCGCCCAGACCGACAGCTGGAGCGGTTCGAGCATGATGCCATATTGTTCGAGCAGCCCCTTGATCAGCAGGATCGATCCGATGGCGAGGAAGATATCCT
Source organism: Sphingobium sp. AP49 (assembly GCF_000281715.2). Lineage (NCBI taxonomy): Bacteria > Pseudomonadati > Pseudomonadota > Alphaproteobacteria > Sphingomonadales > Sphingobiaceae > Sphingobium > Sphingobium sp. AP49. The sequence continues at coordinate 1,342,425 of NZ_CP124576.1, forward strand.
CACCGAAGAAGACACCGACATTGTCGGTCGCGGCAGCCCAGGCCTTGATCTCGTCGCGCTGCTCTTCATCGAGCGTGCCGGCCTGTTTCTCGGCGGCGGCTTCGGCGATCGGCGCAACCAGCGGGCGCACGGTCTGGGCATGACCGGCGACGGAAATCAGGCCCATGGCGGCCGAAATCTGGCGGGCGACAAGATAGAAGAGGAGGAAGCGGCCGGTGGTGGCGCCGCGCATCCGGTCGATCAGGCCGCGCGCCCGTTCCTGAAGCCCATGCGCTTCGAGCAGACCGATCACCGGCAGCACCACCCAGACGACCGAGACATAGCGCGAATCGTTGAACGCCTTGCCAAAGGCGGCGAGGATGGTGAGCGGATCGAGCCCGGCGGCAAGGCCGGTGGCGATGGCCGAGGCCAGGATCACCAGCAGCGGATTGAAGCGCAGCACGAAGCCCGCGACGATCAGGGCGATGCCCAGCAACACCCACATCAGTCGTTCATGCTCTTGTCCGTCATTTCCTCGGGTTAGCGGCAATGCAGGCCGCTGGCCATAGGCGGATCAGGCGAGCGTGATGATCCGCGCGCCGCCGTGGCGGGCGAGAGGTTTGACCACCACGCTGTCGCCCATGCGGTCGAAGGCGATGTCCGCGCTGGCGGTGCCGACGGCGAGGCCACGGATGGTAAGACCCTGGAGGAAGCCGGGCAGGGTCGGCTCGCGCAGGCAGATCTGGCGCGCCGCCACGTCGAAGCCGAGGCCAAGGCTCGACTGGATGAGCGCCAGCGGCGCGGCGGCGGACCAGGCCTGCGGGCTGCAGGCGACGGGGTAGAAGGTCGGCCCCTGCGAACGGCGGCGGGGAAAGCCGCAGAACAGTTCGGGCAGGCGCATCATGTCGACATAGGTGGCTGCGGCGAACAGCCCCTCGAAAATCTGCGCTGCCTCGCGCTGATAGCCATAGCGCGAGAAGCCGGCCGCGATCAGCGCATTGTCGTGCGGCCAGATCGAACCATTATGATAGCTCATCGGGTTATAGCGCTTCTCGGTCGAGGCGATGGTACGGACCCCCCAGCCGGAGAAGGAAGCGGGCGCCATCAGCGTGCGAACGACCGCCTCGACCCGGTCGTCGCGGGCAAGGCCGGTGTAGAGGACATGGCCGGCATTGGAGGCGCGGACTCGGCATGGACGCTTGTCGCCATCGAGCGCCAGGACATAGGTGCCGAGTTCCGGATCGAAGAAGGCGGCATCGAACCGGGTGCGCAAATCATCGGCGCGGGCGCGATAGCCGGTCGCCTTGTCTTCCTGGCCGACTGCCGCGAAGATGGCGCCGGCCGCCTGCCAGGCGCCATAGACATAGGCCTGGACTTCGGCGAGGGCGATCGGGCCGCGCGCAATGCTGCCATCGGCGTGGAAGATGGAATCGTGGCTGTCCTTCCAGCCCTGGTTCTGCAGCCCCTGGTCGGTCAGCCGGCCATATTCGACGAAGCCGTCCCCGTCGCGGTCGCCATGAGCGTCGATCCATGCCAGCGCGGCCTCGACATGGGGCAGGATCGCCGCGAGGAAGGCTGCGTCCCCCGTGCGTTCCAGATAGGCGCCGGCCAGCATCACGAACAGCGGGGTGGAATCGATACTGCCATAATAATGCCGGAACGGGACCTCCCCCAGTTCGGCCATTTCGCCATGGCGCACCTCGTGCAGGATCTTGCCCGGTTCGGCATCGGCGGCCGGATCGAAATCGGTCGCCTGATGGGCGGCGAGATAGCCCAGCACGCCGCGACTGATCGCCGGGTCCATCCACAGGGTTTCGAGCGCGGTAATCAGCGCGTCACGGCCGAATACGGTGCTGAACCATGGGATGCCGGCATAGGGGTATGGCCCATATTCGGTGTCGGTCGACAGCATCGAGATGTCGGCGACAGAACGGCGGGCGACTTCGTTGAACAGGTCGTTGGTGGACCGGATGGTGGCGCCGCGCTTGCGCGCGAGCTTGAGCGTCTGCATCGCCTCGCGCAGGGATTTGAGAAATTGCTTGGGCAGCGGGTCGGGCGTTTCGGCCCGGTCGCAGCAGATGCGCGTGAACAGGGCGCAGCGCTGGCCCGGTGGGACCGTGACATCGAAGCGGGCATGGTCTTGGGTCAGGTCGGTCGGCATCGGGTCGAAATGCAAATGGGTCTGCCGTTCGCGTCCGTCGCGCCCCAGATAGGCAAGCAGCACGTCGGCCGGGCCGACCTGGGGATCGCGCATCACCCCCTTGCGCAGCCGGGTCATGCCGCGGATTTCGAACAGGTCGGCGAAGTCGGCGGCAAAGCCGATATTGATTGCTAGCCGCCGGGTTTCGGTGTCGAAATTGCGGATCGTGATCCGCTCATAGATCGCACCCTTCCACAGGAAACGGGTGCGGCGCAGGTGGATGAGGTCATGTTCGACGGTGACCCGGCCATCCGCGCCGACGAAATCGGGATTGGCCAGATCGCAGGTCAGCATCGCATTATCGTCGCGCAGCGCGGAACTCAGCAGGATTGGCCGCATGCCGTTGACGGTCAGATAGAGGTGGGACAGGTGGCGGGTGTCGCGGTGATAGAGCCCCTCCGGACTGCCAGGCCCGGAAATCGCGTCGCCGCTATGGTCGAACACGGCAAAGCTGTCGCCATGCTTCAGCGTGCGCGGGCGCCGTTCATGGAGGGAGGCGGTCGCCGGGATGAAGAACTGGGTCTGTGCCTTTGACAGGGCCTGGCCCCCATCGATGCCGGGCAAGTCCGACTGCGGCTGGGTCAGCGACATGGCATCTCCTATCCGTCCTAAGCGACGATTTGCAATTCGGAACCCTCGCCGCGCTGGCGGCGCAAACGGGCCGCTTCGGTGCGGGCGCCGGGCAGGTCACGGTACAGCGCGACATAATCCTGTGCCATCCGCTGGGCCGTGAAGCGTGCGTCGAACGCGTCGCGCACCCATGCCCGGTCGAGATAGGGCAATTGTGCGACCGCAGCGACGGCCTCGTCCTCGCTGTCGACGATGAAGCCGGACCGGCCATGTTCGATCACCTCCGGGACGGAACCGCAGCGGAAGGCGATCACCGGGGTCGCGCAGGCCATCGCCTCGATCATCACGAGGCCGAAGGGTTCGGGCCAGTCGATCGGGAAGAGCAGGGCGGCTGCCTGACCCAGAAAATCGGCCTTCTGCCGTTCGTCGATCTCGCCGATGAACTCGACATCGGGATAATGATCGACCAGCGGCGCGATCTCTCGTTCCCAATAGGCGCGATCGACATTGTCGATCTTGGCCGCGATCTTGAGCTTCATGCCGGATCTTGCGGCGATGCGGATGGCTCTGTCGGGTCGTTTTTCCGGCGAAATGCGGCCCAGGAAAGCCAGATAGTCCGCGCCCGGCCCGATCCGCGCGGGCAGCAGCCCGGCGGGCAGACCATGCGGGATGGTGGCGCCCCAGTTGACGGGCGGCATCGGCAGACGCTGATGATCGGAAATCGACACCAGGCAATGATCGGAAAATGTCCGGTAAAAGGCGGGAAGGTCGGGCAGATCAAGCCGTCCATGCAGAGTGGTCACGGTACGGCTGAGGAAATCCTGGATCATCGGCAGGTGGAGCAGATCAATATGGAAATGCAGCGCATCGAACTCATCGGCGCGGCGGCGCACCGCTTCGAGCAGCATCATATGATAGGGAATGGGATCGGTAATCGCCGGGTTGAGGCGCAGCGCGACCGGCGTGATCGGTACCAGTTCAGCGGCGGTTCGGGAATCGCCGCTGGCGAACAGGGTCACCTCATGCCCCAGATGCACCAGGGCTTCGGTCAAATAGGACACAATCCGTTCGGTCCCGCCATAGAATTTGGGCGGTACGCTTTCGGCCAAAGGAGCGATTTGGGCGATCTTCATATAGGCTGTTCCTCGTCAAGAGAGCCCTGACCGATCCCCGACCTGCGGCAGGCACTTCTATAAAGCGCCAGCGGGCTGCAAGTTGCATCCGGGCGCGTGCGGTTCGTCTGAAATGATGAGGCACAGCTGATCGTCCAGGACCGTCGATCCGCGTCATTTTCCGAAAAACCTGATGGCCAATGACATCGGCCTGACATAGTTGGGGGTGACAGGGACGCAGACGACAATGGCGACCGAACCCAAAGATGGGGCGGGCGTGGACGAGAGCGGAGAGACCCTTGACCATCCTGACGATCGATTTCGAGGCATCCTGTCTGCCCCGGCACGGACGTTCCTTCCCGATCGAAGTGGGCATCGCGGGGGGCGGGATCGCGCGTAGCTGGATCATTCGCCCGCACGCGGCATGGGCCGGATGGGACTGGACCGCCGAAGCCGAGGCGCTGCATGGCCTGTCGCGGGCGCGAATCGAGACGGAGGGGGCTCCCGCCGCCGAAGTGCTGGCACAACTCGCCGCCGCCGTCGCGGGATGCCGCGTTGTCGCTGACAGCCTGATCGACCAATATTGGCTCGACACGCTGGCCGCGACCGAAGGGGTGCTGGCCCCGTTCGCGATCGATCATGTCTCCATGTTGCTGGACGAAAGCGGCGCGGACGAGGCACGCATCGCCGCCGCCATGGCGCGCGCGGACGCGGATTATCCCGCGCGGCATCGCGCTGCGGCCGATGCGCTCTGGCTTTCCGCGCTACTCTCCGGACTTTCCTCGCTGGGTGATGCCCGTGCGCTGGCACCGGTTAATCGGCCCTCCGCCCGGGTCGCCTGACCGCGTCATCTCGCGCCAGCAATAATTTGTTACGTCCGGCAAATTTCGGAGACATTCTGCTCGCCTAAATCCTTCCCGACCCTCCGGCACATTGCTGGATGTTACCGGTCCCGAAGGAGAGTTCCCATGTTGTCCATTCTTGCCAGTGTCGCGGCGCTTGCCGCCGCTTCCACCACACCCGTCCACAGCGTCGAAGTCGCGCACGGCGCGAACGCCTACACCGCCAGCTACCACGCCGCATCGACCCTGCGCCTCGAAGAAGGCGGTCCGCGCTTCGGCAACCGCAACGCCGTGCCCGTTTGCCGCTGGCAGGCCGAGGTGAGCGTCGATCGCGCTGTTGCCGTCCAGGGTCAGGCGGTTCCCGCTTTCGGTAAGTCGGTCCATCGCTTCGCGCCGCTGTCGGGCAGCTATGCCGGCACCTGCGCCACTGCGCGCAGCCAGATCGATGCCGAAGTCGGCCGCTACACCGCCGCCAAGAATGCCGAGGCAGTCGCCGTGGCCCAGCAGGATCGCGCCGTGCTGGTCGGCGAACTCGACGGCGTCCACGCCCTGACCGTGAAGGGCTGATGAGTCCACCGCTGATATTGGTCGCCGAGACGCAGCAGGATTTGCGCCACAAGGTCCGTGAATTTCTGGAGCAGAGCGGGTTTCGCGCTTTGCCTGCGGCCTCGTCGACCGACATTTTCAGCGCCATGGAGCGGATGCCTGTCGGCGCGGTCGTGCTGGATGCAGGACTGCGCGGGCCGGACGGCATGGACCTGTGTCGCGATGTGCGCGAACGCAGCGATGTGCCGATCATCCTGGTCGGTGCCAACAGCAGCGAGGTCGACCGGGTGGTCGGGCTCGAGCTGGGCGCCGACGACTATATGGCCAAACCCTATTCGGCCCGCGAACTGGCAGCCCGGCTGCGCGCGGTGCTGCGGCGTGGCCGCAGCGAGCGGGTGCTGGGCCTGCGCCGCCAGACCCAGGCGCGGTTCGACGGATGGGTCGTCGATTTCGCCCGCCGCGAAGTCCGCAATCCCGACGACGCATTGGTGGAACTCACCGCCGCCGAATTCTCGCTGCTCGCGGTGCTGCTCGACCATGCGCAGGCGGTGATCGCGCGAGCGCGGCTGATGGAACTGGCCGGGGTGCGCTATGCGCCCTCGTCGGACCGTAGCGTCGACGTGCTGGTCAGCAGGTTGAGGCGCAAATTGTCCCATGAAGGCCGGCCCGCAGCGATCGTGACGGTGCGGGGTGTCGGCTACATGTTCAGCGCGGTCGTCGACCGGCGCTGAACATCGCTTCCGGGGCGCGCCGATGACGGCTTTCCGTAGGTCGGCGCGCCATCCGGTCGGTTTGTCCGCCAGACATATAATTTAACAATTCCGCTGCGCCGCAGCAAAACCGGTCGCTTATTCTTCAAGTTAGGCCGGTCCGTCCCCCCTGATCGGCGAAGCCATAGAAAAAATGAGGATAACGCCATGAACGAGCTTATCGGTCGCGTGTTCAGCTTCGAGACGAAAGTCTTCCCGAACGAAAGCACGCTCTACAATCAGTTGGCGAGCCATGGGCAGAGCCCCAAGGCGCTGATGATTTCCTGCGCCGATTCCCGCATCGTGCCCGAACATATCATGCAGGCCGCGCCCGGCGATCTGTTCGTCTGCCGCAATGCCGGCAATATCGTCCCGCCGCACGCCAGCCAGCTGGGCGGCGTGACCGCCACAGTCGAATATGCCGTGATGGTGCTGGGCGTGCGCGACATCATCGTCTGCGGTCACAGCGACTGCGGCGCGATGAAGGCGCTGGCCACTGATGCCGATCTGAGCGCGATGCCCAATGTCGCAGCCTGGCTGCGTCACAGCCATGCCGCGCAGCAGGTGTGCCGTGAAAATTATCCTGCAGACCTGAACGGTGCCGACAAGTTGCGCAACATGGCGCTGGAAAATGTCGTCGTGCAGCTTTCCCATCTGCGGACCCATCCGTCGGTCGCGTCGGGCATCGCCCGTGGCGAGATTTCGCTGCACGGCTGGTATGTCGACATCCATGCCGGCCAGGTGCTCGGCCTTGACGGCGAAACCGGTCGCTTCCTGCCGCTGCGCGAAGATCAGCCGCTTCCCGTTGCGCTCCCCCACGCCCGTCGCCTCGCCGGCGACGGCCAATACGCCCAGGCGGCGGAGTAAATCATGTTGAAGGCCCTTTCCGGCGGCACATTGAGCCGCGACTTTACGGCGTCGATCGTCGTCTTTCTGGTGGCCATGCCGCTGTGCATGGGCATCGCCATCGCGTCCGGCGTGCCGCCGGAAAAGGGCCTGGTCACCGGTATCATCGGCGGCCTGGTCGTCGGCCTGCTGGCTGGTTCGCCGCTGCAGGTCAGCGGCCCGGCGGCGGGTCTTGCCGTCATCGTCTTTGAAATCGTGCGCGAACAGGGGCTTTCGGCGCTCGGCCCGATCCTGATCCTGGCGGGCGCGATCCAGGTCGTCGCCGGCCTGCTGAAGGTCGGTGGCTGGTTCCGCGCCATTTCGCCGGCCGTCGTCCACGGCATGCTGGCGGGGATCGGCGTGCTGATCGTGGTCGGCCAGTTCCATGTGCTGTTCGACGACAAGCCGCTGGCCAGCGGCCTGCAGAATCTGGTGGCGATGCCGGGCCAGATTTTTGGTCTGAGCAACCAGGACGCGGCCACCGCCTTTGCGGTCGGGCTGGTCACCATCGGCGCGATGCTGGGCTGGGAGAAATTTCGTCCCGCCTCGATGAAGCTGGTGCCCGGCGCGCTGGTCGGCGTGGTCGCCGCGACGCTGGTCGCTTTCGCGCTCGGCCTGCCGGTCGCGCGTGTGGTGGTGCCCGAATCGATCCTGTCGGCGGTCAACCTGCCCGAACAGGGACTGCTCGCGCAGTTGTTGAACCCCACCGTCATCACCACCGCCATTGCCATCGCCTTCATCGCCAGCGCCGAAACGCTGCTGTCGGCGGCGGCGGTCGACCGCATGCATGACGGCGTACGCACCAATTATAACCGCGAACTTAGCGCCCAGGGCGTGGGCAACCTGCTGTGCGGCGTGGCCGGTGCGCTGCCGATGACCGGCGTCATCGTCCGCTCGTCCGCCAACGTCCAGGCCGGGGCCAAGACCCGCCTGTCGGCGATCCTGCACGGCGCCTGGATCCTGGGCTTCGTCGCGCTGCTGCCCTGGCTGCTGCGCGAAATCCCGATGGCGGCCCTGGCCGGCATTCTGGTGGTGACCGGCTTCCGCCTGGTCAGCCTGGCGCACGTCAAGCATCTGTTCCACCTCTATGGCCCGCTGCCGGCGATCGTCTGGGCCGCGACGCTGATCTGCGTCGTCGCCACCGACCTGCTGACCGGCGTGCTGGTGGGTATCGGCCTGTCGCTGATCGAACTGGTGCCCCATGCCAGCCGTCTGCGCCTGGGTGTCGAGGAAGCCAGCCGCGACGATGCGCATGAAGTGGCGCTGCACGGTACGGCGAGCTTCCTCAGCCTGCCCAAGCTGTCGGCCAAGCTGGAATCGGTGCCGGCTGGTCGGCTGGTCATCCTCAATGTCGAGCGGCTGACTCATATCGACCATACGTGCGCGGAAATGGTGCGCGAATGGGCCGATCGCCGTGCCGGTTCGGGCAGCCCGGTCGAGCTGTTCGGCGCCAGCGGCCGGATGCGCCAGCTCGTCGCCTGACGCACGATCGCAGCCAATGAGGATGCCGTCGGACCCCTGGGGTGCGGCGGCATTTTCATATCTGCATGCAATTTGGAAACCGAATAGAAACAATTAGACTATGAAATGGAAAAGAACCGTGATCCCGATATCACAGCGTTCCTTTTCCCTTGTGCAGGTGCGAAGATAGAGGTTTGCCGATCAGCCTGGCAAGAATAGGCCAATAGGCATCCGCCGGTACGGAAGACGAAATCCAAACAGATCTTCGGGCCGCGGATGCAGGACGGAACATTCTTTCGTAAAGGGGAATGTTCATGAAGTATCAAATCGCCTGTGCCGCCCTTGCTCTGATGTCGAGCGTGCCGGCCTTTGCACAGGAAGAGCCATCCGGCCCCGTCACCGTAACCGGCAGCGTCGGCCTTGTTTCCGATTATCGCTTCCGTGGCGTGTCGCAGTCGGACCGTGGCATGGCTATCCAGGGCGGCCTTACCGTCACCCATGAAAGCGGCATCTATGTCGGCACCTGGGGTTCCAACCTGGCAGGCTGGGGCACCTTTGGCGGTTCCAGCATGGAACTGGATCTGGTCGCCGGCTATTCGATGCCGATCGGCGACGCTACGCTGGACGTTGGCCTGACCTGGTACATGTACCCGTCCGGCGCGGACAAGACCGACTTTGCCGAACCCTATATCAAGCTGTCGAGCCAGGTCGGGCCGGTCAAGGCGCTGGCAGGCGTCGCCTATGCGCCCAAGCAGCAGGCGCTGGGCAAATGGTATAACAACGCCGACACCTATGCGACCGGCATTCCCGACAATCCCGGCGACAAGGAAGATAATTTCTATGTCTGGGGCGATGTCAGCGGCGCCATTCCCAACACCCCGGTCAGCCTGAAGGCGCATCTGGGCTGGTCGAGCGGCAATAGCGGCCTTGGCCCGAATGGCACGTCGGTTGCGCCCACGGGCAAATATCTCGACTGGCTGGTCGGCGCCGACGTCGCCATTCCGGGCACGCCGCTGACGCTGGGCATCGCCTATGTCGACACCGACATCGCCCGGGTCGAGGAAAATTATATCCGTCCCAATTTCCAGGTGGCGGACGGCGACAATTTCGGCAAGTCGATCGCGCGCAGCACGGTCGTCTTCTCGATCTCGGCCGCTTTCTGATCCTGTCTGCCGGACCCGTTTGCGCGGGTCCGGCACGACCTTATCTTGCTGGCGGAAGAGCAGGCTTTTCGCTGGCGTGACAAATTGTTGCTATCCCTGCTGCAGAGTGTTTCGGCAGCAAGCTTTGGTTGACCCCCCACCAGCGCGATCCTATCTCGCAACACCATGAACCTTTGTGTGTTGCCCCGCTCATGACCGCCCCGTCGATCATCCTCGTCGAAGACGATCCCCCGCTCCGCACGCTGACCGCGCGCGCGCTGCAGGAACATGGCTATCAGGTGCGTCCCGCGTCCTCCGGACCTGAAATGTGGGTGGCATTTGATGCGGGGCCAGTCGATCTGGTCGTGCTCGACGTCATGCTGCCGGGCACCAACGGCATTGACCTGTGCCGCCAGATCCGGCGCAAGAGCGATGTACCCATCATCTTCATCAGCGCCAAGGGCAGCGAGACCGACCGCATCGTGGGCCTGGAACTGGGCGCCGACGATTATCTGCCCAAGCCGTTCGGCACGCGCGAACTGATCGCCCGCATCCGCGCCATCCTGCGCCGCGTCGGTGTGGAACGCGGCCCCGACGAGCAGCGCGAGAATGAAGCGCGCTTTGATGGCTGGGTCGTCAACTTTCCGCGTCGGGAACTGCGCTCGCCCACTGGTGCGATCGTCGACCTGACCGGCGCCGAGTTCGACCTGCTCGGCAGCTTCCTTAGCCATCCGCAGCGGGTCATCGCGCGCGAGCGGCTGATCGAACTGTCGCGTACCCGCATGGGCGACAGCAGCGATCGCAGCATCGACGTGCTGGTCAGCCGCCTGCGCCGCAAGCTGTCGACCGAAGACCGGGGGGCGCCGATCACGACGGTGCGCGGCGTCGGCTACATGTTCAACGCGGAAGTCGCGCGCGCTTGAGAAGGCGGCGGTTCAGCCGGTCGCTTGGGCTGGTCGGCCGCATCTTCGGCATATTGCTGCTGACCGTCCTGCTGGAATTTGCGGTCGGTACGCTGATCTATGAGCGCGCCAGCCATTTGTCGCTGCAGGATGACGAGGCACGCCGCCTGGCCGAGCATCTGGTGATTGCGCGCAAGCTGGTATCGGAACAGCCGGTCAGCGAGCGGCGGGCAATGGGCACGCACCTGACCACCGATCGCTATGATGTGCACTGGACGCCGGTGGCGCCGCCGCCGCCGCCGCTGTCTCCGGAAGTGGAACGGATGCGGCGGCAGATCGTCGCATGGGAGCCCAGCCTGGAACAGTCGCGCCTTTGGCTGCGGCTGAGCTCGCCGGGCCGGTCCTCGCAGATCAATGGTGGATTGCAGTTGGCAGATGGCAGCTGGCTCTATTTCGGCATGCACCATAGCGGCGGCAAATGGGCCTTCACCTTCGGTCGGCTCGGTCTGGCGCTGATCCCGGTGCTGGCGCTGCTGATCGCTGGCGGCGTGCTGATCCGGCGAACGCTGGCGCCGTTGCGCGACCTGACCCAGGCGACCAAGCGGATCGGCCTCAGCGAAGCGGTGGCCGTGCATGAAGCGGGAACCAACGACGTCCGCAACCTGATCCGCGCCTTCAACGCGATGCAGACCCGCATCCATCGTCTGATCAACGAACGGACCGAGACACTGGCGGCCGTCGGCCATGACATGCGCACGCCGCTGGCCCGTCTGCAACTGCGGCTGGAAACAGTCGACGACCCTGAAATTCGCGAGGCGATGGGCGGCGATCTCGATGAGGTCAGCGAGATGATCGAGTCCGTGCTGGCGTTCCTGGGCGGCGAGAAAAATCCTGAACCCGCCGTGCGCAGCGACCTCGCCGTATCGATCGCGACGGTGGTGGATGCCTTTCAGGATCATGGCGAAGATGTCAGCTATGACGGGCCGGACCATCTGGAGATGGACGTGCGCCCCTTGTCGCTGCGTCGCGCGGTGCGCAACCTGATCGAGAATGCTCTTCATTATGGCCATCGTGCGCGGGTCAGCGTGGCGCGGCATGATGGCGAGGTGCTGGTCCGCGTGGACGATGACGGGCCGGGTATCCCGCGAGACCAGTTGGAGGAGGTTCTCAAGCCTTTCCATCGGCTCGACACCGCCCGTCAGCGCAACACGCGCGGCATGGGGCTGGGGCTCGCGATCGTCGCCAAGGCGGTGGAGCAGGAGGGGGGGCGCCTGACGCTGGCCAACCGGCCCGAAGGCGGGTTGCGGGTCGAAATCTGCCTGTTCCCGGGGCCACTACCCGCCAAGGCCTGAACCGCCGGCCAAAGAGAATCTCGCTACCCCCAAGCAAAACTCGTTTATCCTGTGGCGTGGACGCGGGCTATTCCGGTTGCCCATCGGACAAGAGGTGCAGGGAATGGCGGACGGCGATATGCAGGAGGTAGGCGTGGGCTATTGGGATCTGGACCAACTGGTCGCGGATCTGGCCGCCGCGCGCAGTCGCTGGCGGCAGGAGCAGCAGCATCACGCCGAATATGGCGCCGAAGGCTTTCCGTCGCGTGCCAATCTGGTGAAGATCACCGGCGCGCTGTGCGGTGCGCTGTTCCCGCTTCGGCTGGGGCCAAGCTTCGTGCGGCTGCACAATGAGGACGCCTATGTCGCCGAGACACTGCAGACCGTGCTCAGCCGCCTCTATGGCCAGATCCGGCTGGAACTCATCTACGCGATGAAGGATGAGCCGATCGCCGCGGTGGATGCGGCGGCGGCCCGGATCATCGGCGATTTCGCGCACAGCCTGCCGGCGCTACGTACCCTGCTCGACAGCGATGTCGAGGCGGCCTTCCTGGGCGATCCGGCCGCGCGCAGCGTGGACGAGGTACTGATCTGCTACCCCTCAATGCTGGCGATCATCCATCATCGGCTAGCACATCGCCTCTATGAACTGGGCGCACCGCTGGTGGCGCGGATCATTTCGGAGATCGCCCATTCCCATACCGGCATCGACATCCATCCCGGCGCGCGGATCGGACATGGTTTCTTCATCGACCATGGCACCGGCGTCGTCATCGGCGAAACCGCGATCGTCGGCGATCGGGTGCGGCTCTACCAGGGCGTGACGCTGGGCGCCCGCAGCTTTCCCTCGGATGAAAAGGGCGCGCTGGAAAAGGCGCAGCCGCGCCATCCGATCATCGAGGATGATGTCGTCATCTATGCCGGCGCGACGGTACTGGGCCGGATCATCGTCGGCAGTCGATCGGTCATCGGCGGCAATGTCTGGCTGACCGACAGCGTGCCGGCCGACAGCAATGTCCGCCAGGCCAAGGCGCGGCACGAAGTCACCAGCCGGGTCGAGGTCTCCGCCCCGCACCGCGTCCATGCCCTGGTGGAAAGCACGGACGGTATCGGCGAGAATATCTGATCCTCCCCCTTTTGCGGGGGAGGATCGATAAGGGCTTACTGCCCGGCGCAGCTGTCGCCATTGCCCGCGACCAGGTCGAGGCAACGGCCGTCAATCTGGTCCTTGGGCACGGGCAGCTTGATCAGCGCGGCGAGGCTGGGGAGGATGTCCACCGTCTCCACGCCCAGCGGCTGCTCGAAATGCTGCATGCCCTTGCGCCAGAAGAGGATCGGCACGCGGCGATCCGTATCCCAGGGCGAGCCATGGGTGGCGACCGACCCCATCACCGCCTGTTCCGGGATCGACATGACGCGCGGCTTGAGCAGCAGCAGCAGGTCGCCCGAGCGGCTGGGATAGAAGCTGGCACGCGCTTCCTGGATCAGGCTCCAGCTTTCGGGCGGACCCGAGGGCGAGGGGGTGGCGGCGATTTCCGCCTTGGTGAACACGGTCTGCACCTGCGGATGGGCGCGCAGATATTTGAGCGCCTCGGTCTCGACCCTGGCGCGCTGCGCGGCGGTCAGGCCCTTGTCATAATAGATGTCGCCCGACGGGCCATCGCTCCAGATCACCTTCTTGCCGGGCAGGCCGGCCTTCTCGGCGATGGTGGCGTTGAGCGCCTTGGGCGTCAGCGCCATGTCGACCCGCTGTTCCATCGGCATGGCATTCATGCGGTGGCGTTCGGGCAGGTCATGGCCGCCATGGTCAGCGGTCAGCACCACGACATAGTCGATGCCGTCCTTGTCGAGCTTGTCGAAGAAGGCGCCGAGTTCCGTGTCGAGCCGGTCGACCTGGATGCAGCTTTCGGTGCCTTCAGTGCCGAAGGTGTGGCCGACATAGTCGGTCGCCGACAGGCCGATCGAGATGATGTCGGTCTGCGCCTGCTTGCCGAGCTGCATGTTCTCGATCGCGGCGGCGGCGAAGGCCAGGGTCATCGCATCCTGCTCGGGCGAGATGCGGAAGCCCTTATAGTCGCCGGCTTCCCGCGCGAAGCGGCCGGTGCCGACGGTGCGGTCGCCAGCCTTGACCGGGAAGTCCTTCGACACGCACTGGGCTGGCAGCTCGAAGCCGGGATTGGGCTGGGCGAGGCGCTGGGCGAACGCCGCGTTCACCTTGGCGACCAGCGGCGGGACTGCGACACCCTTGTAGCTGACATAGCCCTGCGGCCCGCCGAGCCACCAGACTTGGTCGGCGGTCGCGCCGCCCATCATGATCGCGGCGCGATCCTTGCCGGCGACCGACACGACGCGGGTGGCGGGGTTGGCCGCCTTCATCCGGCCGCCCAGCGTCGGCACCTTGAGGTGCAGGGGCGAGGCTTCGTACTTGTCGCTGCTGCTGCCCGGCTGGCTCTCGTCCTCGGCGCAATAGAGATTCTTGTCCTCGCGCTTGGCGTCGAGGTCGAACCAGTTATTGGCGATGATGCCGGTGCGCGACGGGCGGCTGCCGGTCAGGATGGTCGAGTGGCCGGGGCAGGTCTCGGTCGCGGCATGGCTCTGGTAGCCGCGCGGGAAGACTGCGCCTTCGCTGGTCAGGCGCTTGAGGCCGCCGGTATAATATTGGCGATATTCGCTGAACAGGTCGGCCGAAAACTGGTCGACCGAGATGGCGACGATCAGCTTGGGCGGAGTCGCGGGTGCCGTGGTTGCGGGTGCCGGGGCCGATGCAGGGGCCTGTGCCACGACGGGCATGGCGGTGGCGAGCATCAGGGCGGCAGCGACGTGTTTGAACATTTTTCTCTAACCTTCTCGACCTTGACGGCGGATGCGGGGGGACCTAGCCCCCTTGCATCCACCCGACCAGAGGCCCGATGCGGATTTTTCATGTCCTTCTGATGACGCTCGCATGGCTGGCGTCGATTCCGGCCGCGCAGGCACAGGCGGCCTTTGGCGGCGGCCCGGCGCATATCGCCGCGCAGCTGATGGCCGAAAGCACGGCGCCCGCGCCCGGCAAGGGCACGACCATCGCCTTTGCCATGAAGCCGGAAAAGGGCTGGCATGGCTATTGGGAAAATCCGGGTGATGCGGGCCTGGGCATGACCGTGACCTGGACGCTGCCCAAGGGTGTGACGATCGGCGCGCTGCGCTATCCGGTGCCCGAGACGTTGCTGATTTCGGGCCTGATGAACCATGTCTATGAAGGCCCCTATGCAGTGCTCGCCAATCTGAGCGTTGCGCCGGACGTGGCGGCCGGCACCCGCCTGCCGATCCGGGTGAAGGCGGAATGGCTGGCCTGCACCGACAAGATCTGCGTGCCGGAAAGCGGCGAGCTGGCGCTGGAGCTGGTCGCGGGCGACGGCAAGGTCGTGCCGGCGATGCAGGCGCGCTTCGACGGCTGGCGCGGCCATCTGCCCCGGCCGCTGGGCAGCGAGGCTACCTATCAGATCGTCGATGGCAAGCTGCGCCTGTCGGTGCCGTTCCCGGCCGATGCGCAGGCGCGCGATGTCCATCTCTTCCCGCTGAGCGACGGGCTGACGCGCTTTGCCGCCGCGCAGAAGATCAGCCGCGAAGGCGACCGGCTGCTGGTCGAGACCGAGGCGGGCGAGGGCTTCAAGGGCGGCGCTGCGCAGGCGGTGCTGCGCACCGGCGACCATGTCGGTTTCCTGCTGAGCGCCAAGCCCGGCGAGGTCGCGGCGATCGCGCCCAAGGGGCTGGCGGGCACGATCCTGCTGGCGCTGGGCGGGGCGATATTGGGCGGGCTGCTGCTCAATATCATGCCTTGCGTCTTCCCGATCCTGGGCCTCAAGGCACTGAGCCTGGCCAAGGCGGGCGGGGACGAGCGGGCGGCGCGGCGCGAGGCGCTGGCCTATACGCTCGGTGTGATCCTGGCCTGTCTGGCACTGGGCGGGCTGCTGCTGGGGCTGCGCGCGGCGGGCAGCGCTGTCGGCTGGGCCTTCCAGTTGCAGGATCCGCGCATCATCCTGGCGCTGCTGCTGCTGGTGAGCGCGATCGCCTTCAACCTGGCCGGCCTGTTCGATCTGCCGGCCTTTGGCGGGGGGGGCAAGCTGGCGGGGCGGGGCGGCATGATCGGCGCCTTCTGGACCGGCGCGCTGGTCGCTTTCGTCGCGACGCCCTGTACCGGGCCGTTCATGGGCGCGGCGATGGGGACCGCGCTGGTGCTGCCACTGGGCGCGGCACTGGCGATCTTTGCGGGGCTGGGCCTTGGCCTGGCGCTGCCTTTCCTGCTGCTCGCCTATCTGCCTGCGTTGCGCAATCGCCTGCCGCGACCGGGGGCGTGGATGGGCCGGTTGCAGCGCATATTGTCGATTCCGATGTTCCTGACCGCGCTGGGTCTTGCCTGGCTTCTGGGGCAGCAGCGCGGGGTGGGCGGCATGACCATCGGCCTTGGCGCGGCGCTGGCGTTGGTGCTGCTGCTCTGGTGGCTGGGCATGCGCCAGCGGGCCGGGCGCGGCGGCTGGTTGCGGGTCGGCGTCGGCGCGGCGATCTTGCTGGTGGGTGCGGCGATGCTGTTGCCAGCCCGCGCGCCGGCCGTTGCAGCGGCGGGAGAGGGGGCTGTCGTCGCCTTCGACGCGGAAAAGCTCGACGGGCTGCGCGCCGCGAACAAGCCGGTCTTCCTCTATTTCACCGCCGACTGGTGCCTGACTTGCAAGGCCAATGAGGCTGCCGCGATCGAGCGGGCGGAGGTGCGCGCGGCGTTCGAGAAGGCGGGCGTCACCGTCATGATGGGCGACTGGACCAATGCCGATCCGGCGATTACCCGCTTCCTCGAAGCGCAGGGCCGTTCGGGCGTGCCGCTCTACCTCTGGTACGCACCGGGCAAGGAGGCCCAGACATTGCCGCAGCTATTGACCCCGTCGACCCTCACCGGACTGGTGCGCTGATGGCCAAGGTGCGTGCCGACCAGTTGCTCGTCGACAATGGCCTCGCGGAAAGCCGGGCGCGGGCGCAGGCGCTGATCCTGGCCGGCCTCGTCTATCTCGGCGACAAGAAGGTGGAGAAGGCGGGGCAACAGGTGCCCGACGATGCCGAACTGGACGTGCGCGGGCGCGACCATCCCTGGGTCTCGCGCGGCGGCATCAAGCTGGCCCATGCGATCGACGAATATGGCATCGACGTCACCGGTTTCGTCGCGATCGACGTCGGCAGCTCGACCGGTGGCTTTACCGACGTGCTGCTCAGCAAGGGGGCGGCAAAGGTCTATGCCGTCGACAGCGGCACCAACCAGCTTGCCTGGAAGCTGCGCTCCGACGATCGCGTCATCGTCCATGAACAGACCAGCGCCCGCATCCTGACCGACGCCCATATCCCCGAGCCGGTCGACATCATCGTGTGCGACGCCAGCTTCATCAGCCTGGCCAAGGTGCTGGAAAAACCGATCGGTTTTGCCCGGCCCGGCGCGCAGCTGGTCGCCCTCATCAAGCCGCAGTTCGAGGCAGGGCGCGAAGAAGTGGGCAAGGGCGGGGTAGTGCGCGATCCCGTGATCCACCAGCGCGTCTGCGACGAGGTGGCCGCCTGGGTGAGCGAAAAGGGCTGGCAAGTGCTTGGAATCACGACCAGCCCGATCACCGGACCGCAGGGCAATGTCGAATTTCTGATTCATGCGCGGCTTGGCGGATAATCCCGCCAGCTTCGTTACCCGCCCTGCGATACATTTTGACACATTCCATGCGGTTGTGTCCGTCACAAAGGCCCGTTAGCCCCTCGCCATGCGCACAACTCTACCTGTCGTCCTGATTGCCCTGTGTCTTGCCGGTTGCGGTGGAGAGAAGGAAAAGAAAGCTCGCCCGCCGGCCCTGGTGGAGGCGACCCCGATCGCTGTGACCGCCTTCACCGACAATGTCGAAGCGGTGGGCACGGCGCTCGCCAATGAGCAGGTGATACTCTCCGCGCCGGTGACCGAGCGCATCGAGCTGCTCAATTTCGCCGATGGCGGCTTCGTGTCGAAGGGGCAGGTGATCGCGCGCATGGCGATCGGCCAGGAAAAGGCCGAACTGGCTGCGGCAGAGGCGACTGCGCTGCAGGCCAGTCAACAATTGCAACGCCTTCAGTCGCTCAAGGCGCGTGGCTTCGCGACCGGCGCGACGGTCGAACAACAGATTGCGCTTGCCAACAGCGCCCGCGCCAATGCCGATCTGGCCCGTGCCGGGATCGGTGATCGCACCATTCGCGCGCCCTTCTCCGGCTGGGTCTCCCTGCGCACCGTATCGCCGGGCGCAGTCATCACGGCGGGCACGCCGATCGCCACGGTCAGCGACATCTCGCGGATCAAGCTGGACTTCACCGTGCCAGAGACGCGCCTGTCGATGATCCGTGAGGGCATGCCGATCCGCGCCGTGTCCGCCGCCTGGCCAGACCGGCCGTTCAATGGCACGATCGCGACGATCGATCCGGTGATCGATCCCGCTACCCGCGCGGTGCGCGTCCGCGCGATCATGCCCAACGCCGACAAGGCTTTGAAGCCCGGCATGCTGCTGACCGTCAGCATCCTGTCGCGCCAGCGCCAGTCGCTGGGCGTGCCCGAACTGGCCGTGGTGGGCGATGGCGACGAACGCTTCGTCTTCGTGCTGGAGGATCGCACTGCCAAGCGGGTGAAGGTCGATACCGGCATCCGCCAAAATGGCCTGGTCGAGATTTTGGGCGGGGTGAAGGCCGGACAGCAGGTCGTGACCGAGGGCGTGGTGAAGCTGACCGACGGCGCGCTGGTACGCCTGGCCGGCGACAAGAAGGCTGATGACGGCAAGGGCGGAAAGTCCGCCAAGGTCGCCGGTTAAGCCGATGCAGCTGTCCGATCTCTCGGTCCGCCGGCCGGTCTTCGCGGCGGTGGTCGCGGTGCTGATGTGCATCGTCGGCCTGGTCGGCTATTTCAGCCTGTCGGTCCGCGAATATCCCGATACCGACCCGCCGATCGTGTCGGTCGAAACCACTTATACCGGCGCTGCCGCGTCGGTGGTGGAAACCCGCATCACCCAGCAGATCGAGGATGCGGTCGCGGGCGTGCAGGGCATCCAGACCATCACCTCGACCTCGCAGGACGGCACATCCAACATCAATATCGAGTTCGATCCGTCGCGCGACATCGACAGCGCCGCCAATGATGTGCGCGACCGCGTCGGGTCGGTGACGCAGGATCTGCCCGAGGATGCGCTGGCGCCCGAAATCCGCAAGGTGGATTCCGACGCGCGCTCGATCCTCTTCCTCGCCTTTTCCAATCCCAACTGGTCGCCGATCCAGATCAGCGACTATCTCGATCGCAACATTGCCGACCGCTTTGCCGCGATCGACGGCGTCGCCCGCGTCACCATCGGCGGCGAGGCGCGGCCCTCGACCCGCATCTGGTTCGATGCGGAAAAGCTGGCCGCCTTTGGCCTGACCCCGGCTGACGTCGAGGCGGCGCTGCGTACCCAGAATGTGGAACTGCCCGCCGGTCGCTTTGAATCGAAGGACCAGAACCAGACGCTGCGCGTCGAGCGGCCCTTCGCCACGCCCGACCAGTTCGCGCAACTGGTCGTGGGCCGGGGCGAGGATGGCTATCAGGTGAAGCTCGGCGACATTGCCCGGATCGAGGAAGGCGCCGAAAACCCCTATAGCAGCTTCCGCTCCAACCAGGGCACGGCGATCGGCATCGGCATCATCCGCCAGTCGGGCGCCAACACGCTGGAAGTGGCGCAAAAGGCCAAGGCGCTGATCAAGGAGCTGGAGCCGACCCTGCCCAAGGGCATGCGCGTCGCCATCGGTACTGACGAATCCCTGTTCATCGAACGCGCGATCGACAATGTCTATGACACGCTGATCGAAGCGGCTCTGCTCGTCATCCTTGTCATTTTCCTGTTCCTGGGATCGGTTCGCGCGACGATCGTACCGGCCGTCACGGTGCCGATCTGTCTGCTTGCGACCTGCGCGGTGATGTGGCTGCTCGGCCTGTCGATCAACCTGCTGACCCTGCTCGCCTTCGTGCTCGCCATCGGCCTGGTGGTCGACGACGCGATCGTGGTGCTGGAAAATGTCTATCACCGCGTCGAACAGGGCGATGATCCGCTGGTCGCCGCCTATCTCGGCACGCGGCAGGTGGGCTTCGCCATCATCTCGACCACCCTGGTCGTCTGCGCCGTGTTCGTGCCGGTCATGTTCCTGGCCGGCCAGACCGGCCTCTTGTTCCGCGAACTCGCCATCGCGATGATCGCGGCGATCGGCTTCTCCGGCTTCATCTCGCTCAGCCTTGCGCCGATGCTCTGCTCCAAGCTGCTGAAGAATGCCGATCGCGGCCGGCTGGCACGCTGGATCGACGATCGCTTCCAGCGGATCGAGCATGGCTATGGCCGTTGGCTGGACTGGACGCTGAGGAAGCCGCTGATGCCGCTGCTGGGCGTGGCGATCTTCCTGGGCGTCGCCTTCTTCCTGTTCACCCGCCTGCCGGCCGAGCTTGCCCCGGCCGAGGATACCGGCGTGGTGGAGGCCAATATCAACGCGCCCGAGGGCACCGGCTTCGACCGGATGATGGCCTATATGCAGAAGATCGAGAATGATCTCGCCTTCCTGCGCAAGGATGGCACGCTGCAGAATCTGGTGATCCGCACCCCCGGCGGCTTCGGCACCACCGACGATTACAACAACGGCAATGTCATCGCCTTCCTGCGGCCGTGGGAAGATCGCACCATCACCACCGCCGAAGTCGCGACCATCATCAATAAGGTGATTGCCGATCAGCCGGGCGTGCGTGGCAATGCGGCGCCGCGATCGGGTCTGGGCCGTGGCCGTGGTCTGCCGGTCAATATCGTGCTGGCCGGCTCCACCTATGAGGGGCTGGTGGCGGCGCGCGATCGCATCATGCTGGCGGCGGCGAGCTATCCGGGGCTCATCAACCTCGACAGTGATTACAAGGAAACCAAGCCGCAGATGCGGATCGAGACCGATCTGCAGCGCGCCGGCGACCTGGGCGTGTCGGTGAACGATGTCAGCCAGGCGCTGCAGAGCCTGCTCGGTTCGCGCCGCGTCACCACCTATGTTGATCGCGGCGAGGAATATCGCGTGCTGGTGCAGGCGGAGCGCGAAGGGCGCGAGACGCTCGCTGATCTGGAACGGATCCAGGTGCGCAGCCGCAGCGGCGTGCTGGTCCCCTTGTCGGCTGTCGTGACCGTGCGCGAAGTGGCCGGGCCGCGCCAGCTCAACCGCTATAACAAGCTGCGTGCCATCACCCTGACTGCCGCGCTGGCGCCGGGCACCTCGCTGGGGCAGGGCCTGGCCTTCCTGGAGGATCAGGCGCGCCAGTCGCCCGAGGTCCTGGCGATCGGCTATCGCGGCGAAAGCCAGTCGCTGCGCGAGACGGGCGGGTCGATCTGGATCGTCTTCGGCCTCACCATCCTGATCGTCTTCCTGTTGCTCGCCGCACAGTTTGAAAGCTTCATCCATCCCGGCATCATCATTGCCACCGTGCCGCTGGCGGTGGCGGGCGGCGCGCTGGGTCTGGCCATCACCGGCGGGTCGATCAATCTCTATAGCCAGATTGGCATCGTCATGCTGGTGGGCCTTGCCGCCAAGAACGGCATCCTGATCGTCGAGTTCGCCAACCAGCTGCGCGACGAGGGGCTGGAGATTGCCGAGGCGATCCGCGAGGCCGCCAAACGGCGCCTGCGCCCGATCCTGATGACCTCGATCGCGACCGTGATCGGCGCGGTGCCGCTGGTGCTGCGCGGCGGTGCCGGTGCGGCGGCGCGCCATTCGATCGGCGTGGTGATCGTGTTCGGCGTCAGCCTGGCGACGCTTATCACCCTGTTCCTCATTCCCATTTTCTATTCGCGCGTTGCCAAGCGCACGGTTTCTCCGCAAACCGTTGGTCGCAAACTGGATTCGGCGCTGAAGGATTCGCCTGATCCTGCGGAATAGGATGAGCTTGGAGCTGCGTTGCCGATGAATGAGATCGCATCCCCCGGTCAGTTGCGCCTTGCCTATCTGCGCTGGGCGCTGGTGACGGTGCCTGCGATCGTCTTTCTCGGTTTCCTGTCGGGAAGGCTCGCCAATAGCGGCTTTGGCAATCGCTGGTTCGCATCCCTGCATTTGCCTGCGCTAATGCCGCCCGGCTGGGCCTTTGGTCTTGCCTGGACGATCCTCTATATCTTGATGGCGCTGGCCTTCGCGATCGTGCTGCACGCGCGCGGCGCGAAGGGGCGGGGGGCTGCGGTCGCGTTGTTTCTGGTGCAATTGGCCCTCAACCTGGCCTGGTCGCCGCTCTTTTTTCGCGCGCATCAGGTCGGCGCCGCGCTGGGGCTGATCCTGGTCCTGACATTGCTGGTCGCGGTCACGATCTGGCTGTTCTGGCGGATACGCCGCTTTGCTGGCGCGTTGCTGCTGCCCTATCTGGCCTGGCTGGTCTTTGCCTCTTACCTCAACTATGAGGTCGGCCGCCTGAATCCGGACGCGCACAGGCTTGTCGCGCCGGCGCTCCAGACCCAGATATGATATGTGGCGCGGTTTGCGCCTGATACGAGGATAGACGATCATGCAGAGCGAGAATCGCTTTTTCGACGACCTGGCCAAGCTGGTAAATGGTGCTGCCGGTACCGTCGCGGGCATGACCCGCGAGCTGGAAACCAACGCACGCGAGCGCGCCAAGGAATGGATCGGTGGCGTGGACTTCGTCAGCCGCGAGGAGTTTAACGCGGTCAAGGCGATGGCGGCTGCCGCGCGCGAGGAAGTCGAACTGCTCAAGGCCCGCCTCGACGCACTGGAAGGCAAGTCGTCCGAGCCGGTGACTAAGAGCGTGCGCGCGGCCAAGATCAAAGCTGTGGATAAGGATTCGGGCGCCGAGTAAGCGCCCTGTCTTTTCACCCACTTCGGTGATAAAGGCGCGCCGATGATGGATAGCGACGAATTTGAAAATGGCGGGCATGAGGCCGCGCCGATCGATATGCTGGCGGCCTTCTACGAGGCGCATGGCTGGAGCTTCGAGCAGGTCGGCGAGGATGAGATCGTCGCGAGCACCCAGGGCAGCTGGGCGCAATATGAGTTGCGCGGCATCTGGCGCGATGAGGATCAGGTGCTGCAATTGCTGGCGCTGCCGGATATCCGCGTCACCGAAGAGAAGCGCGGCGTCATCTACGAGACGCTGGGCCTCATCAACGAACAGCTGTGGCTGGGCCATTTTGAGCTGTGGTCGTCGAGCGGCATCGTCCTGTTCCGCCATGGTGCGCTGCTGGGCCAGGGCGGCACTTTGACATTGGATCAGGCGCAATTGCTGGTCGAAACGGCGATCGACGAGTGCGAACGCTTCTATCCGGTGTTCCAGTTCGTGCTGTGGGGCGGAAAGAGCCCGACCGAGGCGATCAGCGCCAGCCTGATCGAAACCCGCGGCGAAGCCTGAGGCCTGACCATGACCATCGCTCGTTGGCCCGATCATCTCTTCCTTGTCGGTTGCGGCAATATGGCCGGGCAGATGCTGACGCGCTGGCTCGCTTGCGGCCTTGATCCAGCACGGGTTACCGTGCTGCGGCCAAGCGGCAAGCCGGTGGCCGATGGCGTCACCGTCGTCACGGCCTATCCTGAGGCCCTGGCGGATGGCACCACGGTGCTGCTGGGCATGAAGCCCTATCAGATCGCGGATGTCGCCGCTGGGCTGGCTCCGTTGCTGACGGCTGAAACCCGGCTGGTGTCGATCCTGGCCGGTACGCCGATCGCCGACCTGCGCCATCATTTCCCGGCTGCGCGCGATATCGTGTGCGCCATGCCCAACCTGCCCGTGGGGCTGGGCGAAGGCGTGGTCGCGCTCTATGCCGATGCGATCACGGATGAAAGCGCAAGGGCGCACATCGCCGCGCTGATCGCGCCATTGGGCCTGGCCGAATGGATGGGCGACGAAGCGCTGTTCAACCAGGTGACGGCACTGTCGGGCTGTGGCCCGGCCTTCCTGTTCCGCTTTATCGACGCTTTGGCGCGCGCCGGCGCGGCTCTGGGCATTCCCGCCGATCAGGCGGCGCGGATGGCGCTTGCCACCGTGCAGGGATCGGCGAACATGGCGGCGCGCGCGAGTGTCTCACCGGCCACGCTCGCGGATCAGGTGGCCAGTCCGGGCGGCATGACGCGCCAGGGGCTCAATGTCCTCGATGCGGATGATCGGCTGCTGACGCTGCTGGTCGATACGCTGACGGCCGCGCGCGATCGCGGCGAAGCGATGGCGCGCGGCGAATAGCGGCGGTTCCGATCCGCGCCTTTATCCGTTAAGGGGGCGCATCGAAATCCGGAGTCGTCCCATGCTGTCCCCCGAAACGCCCATCCTGCTGCTCACCACTGGCGGGACGATCGACAAAATCTATTTCGACGCCCTGTCCGACTATCAGGTCGGTGAAACCGTCATGGCCAAGCTGCTGGATATTGCCCGGGTCAAGCATCCCTTCCGGATCGAGGAAGTGACGCGCAAGGACAGCCTGGAATTGGATGACCATGATCGTGCGTTGATCTATGCGCGCGTCGCCGCAGCGGCGGAAAAACATGTCGTCATCACCCATGGTACCGACACGATGACGGAGACCGCCAAGCAGCTCGCTGGCATTGCGGGCAAGACGATCGTGCTGGTCGGTGCGTTGGCGCCGGCGCGCTTTGGCGAGAGCGATGCGAGCTTCAACCTGGGCATGGCCTTCGCCGCCGCGCAGGTGGCGGAACCGGGCGTCTATATCACGATGAGCGGCTCCGTCTTCCGCGCGGACAAGGTGGTGAAGGATCGCGCCAAGGGGGCCTTCGTCCCGATCGCGGAATAAGGGGAAGATTGACTTGGCGAGGGATGCGGCCATCCTTTGCTCATGTTCCTGCTCGATTTTCTGAAGTCGCTGGACAAGCTGCTCTATGAGCTGATGTCCTGGCTGGTCTTCTATCCCATCACCTTGTGGCGGGCGCTGACACATCCGCTGCAGCTGATGCGTTATGCCGACCGGGAACTGGATGACGCGCCAGAGGAGCAATATGCCGACACGCTGAGCCCGCCTTTGTTCCTGCTGATCTCGCTGCTGCTCTGTCACGGGCTGGAACTGGGCGTGATCGGCCAGAATGCGCTGGTGAAGAGCCGGGTCGGGCTGGATGCGCTGATCAGCAGCGATACCAATCTCATTCTTTTCCGGCTGATCGTCTACAGCCTGTTCCCGCTTTTGATGGCGGTGCGGCTGTTGCGGTGTCAAAAGCTGTCGATCGACCGCAATACGCTGCGCGCGCCCTTTTACGGCCAATGCTTTCTGGCTGCGCCGCTGGCGCTGTTCCTGGGGCTGGGCGGCACCATGATGCTGGCGCCGCACAAGCCGCTCTGGGTCGGGGCTACCGGCATCCTGCTGATGCTGGCGACCCTGATCTGGTATGGCAGCCTGCAGATAATCTGGTTCGCGCAGCAATTGGGCATCGGTCGTTTCCGCGCCTTTCTTCAGGCGTCGCGCGCGATGATCGAGTCGCTGGTGGCGATCATCCTGGCTCTGCTTCTGGTCTGAACCGGAAACTTTTGGCCGCTCTCCGGCATTGATCCCTCCGATGGGGCGATAAAGAGGAGAGTCACAATGGCGGATTATCAGGAGCGTCCGGCGCCCACGACGACGATCATAGAACGGCGTGGCGGCGGCACGGGCATTACCCTTGCCATCCTGCTGCTGGTGATTGTGGTCGCGGTCGGCGCGTTCTTCCTGGTCAGCAGCCAGGCCCGCAAGGACGATGCGGTGTCGAGCGCGGCCAGTCAGGTCGGCCAGGCGGCCAGCGACGTGGGCGACGCGGCGAAGGATGCGGCCGGCGCAGTCCAGAACAAATAGGTGACCCAATGAAATGGGGCGCTCCGATGGTTCGGGGCGCCCCATGTCTCATGTTCGATCGGGCTGTTTAGCCCTCGACCTTCGCATATTTCGGCGCAGCCTCGTTCAGGATGCGCAGGATCTTCTTGAGCGCGGTAGGCTCGTCGGTCTCTTCCATCGCGGCCAGTTCACGGGCGAGGCGGCTGGACGCGGCCTCGAAGATCTGGCGCTCGGAATAGCTCTGTTCGGGCTGGTCATCGGCCCGGAACAGGTCGCGCGTCACTTCGGCGATCGACACCAGGTCGCCCGAATTGATCTTCGCTTCATATTCCTGGGCGCGGCGCGACCACATGGTGCGCTTGACCTTGGGCTTGCCCTTCAGGGTTTCCATCGATTCCTCCAGCGTCTTGTTGGAGGACAGCTTGCGCATGCCGACGCCTTCGGCCTTGTTGGTGGGAACGCGAAGCGTCATGCGCTCCTTCTCGAAGCGGAGCACATACAGCTCCAGCTCCATGCCCGCGATCTGCTCCTTTTGGAGTTCGATCACACGGCCCACGCCGTGCTTGGGGTAAACGACATAATCACCAACGTCAAAGGACAGCGCCTTGGCAGCCATTTGAAACCTTTCTATTCAACCGGGGAACGGGCCGTCGCGGGGCAGGTGCAGCAGGGGCACGAGTCGGGGAAAGTCCGCGGCGTCACCGTCAAGACATGATGCGAATACTCCAGGACGAACGCGACCATGTTCGTCTGCTGGCGGCTATTTAGCAGATTCGTAACAAAATTGCCACCCCCGGACACAAGGTCTGGGGGTGTGCCGCAAAATGGGACGCCGTGCCTGGTTCAGGCAGGCAATCCGATCAGCTGCCTTCGCCGGGTTCGGGCGAGAAGAACTGCTCCAACTTATTCTCGACGCCGCTCATCGCGTCGGCATCGGCCGGTGCCTCGCCCTTGACCGTGATGTTGGGCCATTCGGCGGAATATTTGGTGTTGAGCTCCAGCCATTTTTCCAGGCCGTTCTCGGTGTCGGGCAGAATCGCCTCGGCGGGGCATTCCGGTTCGCACACGCCACAATCGATGCACTCGTTGGGATTGATGACCAGCATGTTCTCGCCCTCGTAGAAACAGTCCACGGGCAGACCTCGACGCAATCCATATATTTGCAGCGGATGCAGTTGTCGGTCACGACATAGGTCATTGTCAGGGCACTCTTTGGGTTGCGACAGCGGCGGCCCTGCTATGCCCGGTGCGCGCCAAGGTCAATGAGGATATTGTTGGCGGGGCTTTAGGGGCGGTTTTTGCCGAGAGACTGGCCAGGCGATAGCGGCGCGTTACCCGCGCATGGTGTGCAGGGCCGCGCCCTCCGCTCGCAAATGATCTAAGGCGGAAGTACCGTGGGCATCGTGCATTTTCACAAAGTGGAAATATTATCTAGTATTCACAATATCTTATATCTCTATATCATGTGCGACTTAGGCGGGCGCGGCGGCAGTTTTCGCGGCACTATTCCTGCCGCGTCAGAAGGAACGCACAATGATATTGGGGATATGCAAGTGGAGTGCGGCGCCTTTCGCCGTCTGCATGATGGCCCAGATTGCGGTTGAGGCGCAGGATCTCAGCAGTTCGCGCCAGTCAGTGGGGCAGCCGAGCAAGGATCGCATCGTCATCGGCCTGGGCGCGGCAGTGACGCCGGTCTATCAGGGCGCCGATGATTATCGCGTGCTGCCGTTGCCCGCGATCGACATTGTCGAAGGGCGTTTCTTCGCCAATTTCCGCAACGGCGTCGGTCTCAATCTGGTCGATGACCGGGCGTTGACCATCGGCGCGGGCGTCACCCCTATGCCCGGCTATCGCCGGCGCGACGTTCCGACTGGTATCGACAGGCTGTCCTGGGGCGTGGGCGGGCGCGTGTTCGCCAATCTGACCGGCGGCGGCGTGGTGGCGACGCTGGGCGCGACCCAGGGCATTACCGGCAGCACCGGCGGCTTCATTGCCGATGCCAGCCTGTCCTATCCGATCATCCTCAATCCGAAGGTCATCATCACCCCCTCGATCGCCACCAGTTTTGCCGACGGCAAGCATATGGACGGCTATTTCGGGGTGAATGCGCGCGAGGCGGCGGCGTCCGGGCTGGATAGCTATCGCGGCAAGGCGGGGTTCAAGGATGTCTCGGCGCTGCTGAACATCGTCTATCGGCTCGACAGCCGGTGGAGCGTGACCGGATCGGTCGGGGCGACCAGCCTGCTCGGCCGGGTGAAGGACAGTCCGCTGGTCGAGCATGCGACGCGGCCGAACGGCTTTCTGGCGCTCGGCTACCGGTTTTGAACTAGCGGCGAGATCAGCCGCCGATCGTCAGTTCCTCATAACAGGCCTGCGCTTCGGGCGCGGGGCCGCGTCGGGCGGGCAATTGAACCACGCGGACGACGCGAACGCTGGTGGCGTGGGGGAAGGTGATGAGGTCGCCGACGCGCACGGGCGCATGGGATCGGTCGATGCGCCGGCCATTGAGGCGGATATGGCCGTCCTCGGCCAGCTTCTGCGCGGTCGATCGGCTTTTCGACAGGTGCGCGAACCACAGATATTTGTCGATGCGCAGGGACGGGCCGACGCCCGTCCCCGGCATTGTCACGGCCCCCTGCGGGTTAGCCATTGCGTCCCAGTAGATCGGCCAGGCCAGCAAAGGCGTGATTGCTGGTCGCGGCCTGATGGCTGGCGGGGGCGGAACGGGGCGCGCGGCCCTCGTCACGGTCGCCGCCCTTGCGCGGGCCGCGATCGCCCCCCCTGTTCCGGTTGTCGCCGCGATTGTCGCTTTTACCGGCAAACTTGCCCTCGGGGCGCTGCTGCTGGTCGCGGCGGGGACCGCGCGGGCCACGATCGCCCTGCGGGCGGCCCTTCTGCCGGCCCTTGAACACCCAGTTGGCGCCAGTGGCGGTCACGGGGGCTTCTGCCGGGGTTTCGGTTGCAACGTCGGCAGCCGTTTCGACCGGCGTCTCGGCACCGGCTTCCGCTGCTGCATCAGGCGCAGCGTCCGTTGCTTCCACCACAGGAGCGGCTTGCGCCGGAGCTTCAGCGACGGGCGCCGGGGTCGGCACCGGATCGATCGGACGGAAGCCGGCGGCGCGCATCAACTGCAGAAATGCCTCTTCGCACAGGCCCA
The DNA here is from genome assembly GCF_000281715.2 of Sphingobium sp. AP49. Lineage (NCBI taxonomy): Bacteria > Pseudomonadati > Pseudomonadota > Alphaproteobacteria > Sphingomonadales > Sphingobiaceae > Sphingobium > Sphingobium sp. AP49. The sequence continues at coordinate 1,371,109 of NZ_CP124576.1, forward strand.
GCGACACGATCTGCGGGCTGAGGGCGCTGAAGGGTTCATTCTTCGCGATCGTCTCATGCGCGGTGCGCGCCATGCGCTCGGCCATGTCGATGCGCAGCATCTGCGGGCCGAAGCTGCGGAAGCCGGCGATGCGGGCGCCCATTTCCTGGGGCTTGTCGCCGGTCGGGATCAGGGTCAGGCCTGGCTGGGGCAGCGGCAGGCAGGGCTTGCCGATGCGGGCGGCTTGCAGGGCCGCGCGCCAGCGCGCCGCGCCCGGCTTCAGCAGGCCGGGATGATAGAGGTCGAGCACGCCGATATCGATGCCGGCGCGGCGCAGCAGGTGGCGCTGGTCCTTGTCGAGATGGCCGAGCGCCGAATCAAGATCGAGCCGGGGGGCGACGCCGCCGGCATCGGCCAGTTGGGCGAAGACTGCGCGCACGACGGCAGGCACCGCCGGGTCAGCGGCGCTTTCGCTCATCTTGACCAGCGGCAGCAGATGCTTCTGCCTCTGCGCTTCGACCCAGGCCGAGAGGCGGGTGGTGACCTGCTTCTGAACATCCTGGCCCAGCGCGGCGAGCGCGCGATCGAGCCGGATTTCGGGCGCGAGCAAGCTCGGCCCGGCCAGCAGGGTGGCGACAGGGGTTCCCTGCCAGGCGATGCCCGGCGTCTGTCCCGCATCGTCCATGAGCGCGAAATCCGTATCCGCAGCGCTCATCAATTCGTCAGCCTTCACTCGTAATACCTTTCCAAGGCGCCTTTCCGCCGCCGCCAGCAACAGCTTTCTGTCCTGGAGTCGCGTAGCGGGATCGACTGAGAAACGAAATCCGTCAAGTCGCCCGATCATCTCACCATCGACGCAGACCGTCCCGTCCGAGTCGACCGTGACCGGCAGGTTGCTCGCATTCTGTCCGATATCCCTTAGCAGAACAGAGGTGCGTCGGTCCACGAAACGCTGCGTCAGGGCCGCGTGGAGGGCATCGGACAGCTTTTCCTCCAGCGCGCGGGTGCGTTCCGCCATCTCCACCGGATTGGCAAGCCAGTCGGGGCGATGGGCAATATAGGACCAGGTGCGCGCGGCGGCGATCCGGCCCGACAAGGTGTCGATGTCGCCCTGCACCGAATCGAGGCGGGCGATCTGCTGGGCGAACCAGTCGCGTGGAATATGACCGCCAAAGCCCGAGCCGTTGCCGGCGATGAAGCGCCAGATGCGCGCCACGGTGCGGGCATGATGCTCCGCGCCCAGCTTCTGGAAATCGGGCAGGCCACAGGCAGCCCAGAGCCGTTCGACATCGCGCTTGGAGCGGACGCGGGCCTGGACCTCGGGATCTTCCGCCATGCGGCGCAGCACGGCAAGGTCGACGGCTTGCGGCGCGGCGCGCAGTTCGGGACGATCGGGCCGCGCCTCCAGATCGATGATGAGGTGATCGATGCTGTCGGTGCGGGGCGCGCCGTCGCGCCAGAAAAGCTGGTCGACCGGGGGGAAGCGATGCGCCTCGATCGCCTCGATCTCCTCCGGCGTGAAGGCAGCGTCGCCATCCTCCGACCCCAGGCTGCCAAAGGTGCCGTCCTTGTGGTGGCGTCCGGCGCGGCCGGCGATCTGCGCCATTTCGGCCACCGTCAGGCGGCGGGAGCGGCGGCCGTCGAATTTGCGCAGCGAGGCAAAGGCGACATGGGCGACGTCGAGGTTGAGGCCCATGCCGATCGCGTCGGTGGCGACCAGATAGTCGACCTCGCCATTCAGGAACATCTGGACCTGGGCGTTGCGGGTGCGCGGCGACAGGGCGCCCATCACCACGGCCGCGCCGCCGCGGAAACGGCGCAGCATCTCCGCCACGGCATAGACTTCCTCGGCCGAGAAGGCGACGATCGCCGAGCGGCGGGGCAGGCGCGAGAGCTTCTTGGCGCCGGCATAGGACAGGGTGGAAAAGCGGGGGCGGCCGATGATCTCGATATCGGGGACCAGGCTCTTGACCGTGCGGGCGATGCTGGCCGACCCCAGGATCATCGTCTCCTCGCGGCCACGGGCGCGTAAAATCCGGTCGGTGAAGATATGGCCGCGCTCGGGATCTGCGCCCAGCTGTGCCTCGTCCAGCGCGACGAAGGCGAAATCGCTGAGGCCGCCGGTCATCGCCGCCGTCTCGCGCCCGGCGTTTCTTGTGTCGGCTCCGGCCTGTCGGCCTACGCCGCTGATGGGCATGGATTCGGCGGTGCACAGGAAATAGCGCGCGCCCGGCGGCACGATCTTTTCCTCGCCGGTGATCAGGGCCACCTGGTTCGCGCCCTTGATCGCGACGACACGATCATAGACCTCGCGCGCCAGCAAGCGCAGCGGAAAGCCCATCATGCCGCTCGAATGGCCGCACATGCGCTCGACGGCGAGATGGGTCTTGCCGGTATTGGTGGGACCCAGCACGGCGGTGACGGGCGAACGGGCGAACTGGGCCATGATGGGGCCTATGTCGTGCAGGATGGCGGGCAGGGCAAGGACTTTGCGCATTTGTACTGCAGTTCCATCGGTTCATGGGAATCCGTCGGTGTCGCGGCACGTTTCGTCGCACCGGTTTCCGTCATGCAGCCGTCTTAAATTGACTTTAACCTTGGGCATTCACAACAGTGGCATCCGACGCATGGGCGTGGGGCCGTTGCGTGTGCAATGAAGAATGAATGCCCCGGGGGGTCGCCGGTTTTGTTTCAGGATAGTCAGTCTGGATTCCAGCAGGGCGGTGCATCCGTTTCCCTGTGGCTTGCGGATTCGCTGCATCCCGCCCGTGCAACGGAGCATCGCGACTGGCGCGGCCGCGTGCGCGACTGGGCCGAGGACGTCAACCTGGTCCCGGACCTTGGTCAGAATGTCGGCAGCCTCACCTGGTTTCGCGGTCTTGCCACTTGTTTCGGCCTGTGCGCCACCGCCCTCTATCTCTCGCCCGGCTTCCAGCCGGTGCCGGGCGCACCCGAACCCTTGCTGGCACCCGCCCAATATGACGAGGTGCGCAGCCAGATGATCACGCCGCTGGCGTTGGGCGCGGACAGTGGTCGGCGCATGGGCGCGACGGATGCCGTGCAACCGCTCAAGGAAACGCCCGAGCGACCGCAGATCGAACTCAATGCCCAGATCGGCAGCAGTGACACGCTCTCCCGGGCCTTGTCGCGCGCCGGGGTAAGCAGCGGAGACGTCGCCACCGTGACCAGCATGGTCGCCGGCGACATCGGCACGGGCGTGAAGCCGGGCACCCGGCTCGACATCATTCTGGGTCGGCGTGCCAGCCGCGTGTCGCCCCGGCCGCTCGACAAGCTGGCATTCCGGGCACGGCTCGACCTGGCGGTCGAATTCAACCGGGTCGGCGGCGTGCTGCAAGTGACGCGCATGCCCATTCATGTCGACAATACGCCGCTGCGCATTCAGGGCGTGGTCGGTGACAGCATCTATCGTTCGGCCCGCGCGGCCGGAACCCCGCCCAAGGCCGTGCAGGCCTTCCTGCGCGTGATCGCCCAGCAGGTCGATCTCGGCTCGATCGGCGCCGGCGATCGCTACGACATCATCACCGAATATCGCCGCGCCGAAACCGGCGATGTCGAGGTCGGCGACCTTCTCTATGCCGGTTTCCGCCGGGCCAGCGGCAGGGCGGTCGACATGCTGAAATGGACCAGCGACGGCCGCACCGAATGGTTCGAGGCATCGGGCGTCGGTGAAAAGCGCGGCGTTCTGGGTGCACCGGTCGATGGCGGGCGGATGACGTCCAATTTCGGCATGCGGCGCCATCCGATCCTGGGTTATACGCGCATGCACGCCGGCATCGACTTTGCGGCGCGCTACGGTTCGCCCATCTATGCGGTGACAGACGGCGTTGTTGCCTTTGCCGGCCGGCATGGTGGTCATGGCAATTATGTCCGCATCCAGCATGGCGGCGGGCTTGCCACCGGCTATGCCCATATGAGCCGCATCGCCGCAGTGCCGGGCCAGCGGGTGCGGCGCGGGCAGGTGATCGGCTATGTCGGCTCCAGCGGCCTGTCGACCGGCCCGCATCTCCATTATGAGCTGTATCGCAATGGCCAGGTCATCAATCCGCTGTCGGTGAAGTTCACCACCACGGCACAGCTGACCGGCAGCGATCTTGTCGCCTTCCGCGCGCGGCTGGCCCAACTCAAGGCGCTGCGCGTGGGGATGCCGGTCAGCGTGGCGCAGGCCGCCCCGACGGCGGCGCCGACCATGATCGGCAAATAAGCGACTTTGCCTGCCTTCCCCGCTCGGCTAACGAGCGCGGATGACCATGTCCCAAACCGCTCCCGTCACCGCCATCCTGCTTGCCGGTGCGCGGCCGATCGCCGATCCGTTGGCCATTGCGGCCGGGGTGCCGGTCAAGCCGCTGGTGCCGGTCGCGGGCGAACCGATGATCAATCGACCGGCGCGCGCATTGCTGGCCCATCCGGCGATCGGGCAGGTGGTCGTACTGACCCAGAATCCGGAATATTTCGCGGCGGATCCCGCTACTGCCTGGATGGCCAGCGAGCCGCGTGTGCGGTTTGAGCGCGGTGGCAAGGGCATTGCCACCTCTCTGCTGCAACTGATGGAGACGGCGGATCTGCCTTTCCCATTGCTGATGACGACCGCCGACCATGTGCTGCTCGACGCGCCGATGCTCGACCAGTTTGTGGCCGAGGCCGATGGCGCGGACATCGCCGTCGCCCTGGTCGAGCGGGTGACCTTGCTGGCGCGCTATCCGCAGTCACGCCGCACCTGGCTCAAGTTTCGCGACGGCTGGTGGTCGGGTGCCAACATCTTCTGGTTCGGCAGTGCGAAGGCGCGCCCGGTGATCGCGCTGTGGCAGGATATCGAGCAGGATCGCAAGAAGGGATGGAAAATCCTGTCCGCTTTCGGTCCCCTGGCACTGATAGGTGCGCTGCTGCGCATCCTGACGTTGCGCGGCGGCATCGCCCGCATCGGCCGCCGCTTCGGCCTCACCGCCCGGCTGGTGGCCATGGACCAGGCGGAAGCGTGCATTGATGCCGACAAGCCTGACGATATCGTGCTGATCGAAACGATCCTGCGACGCTGACTGGTCGCACGCGGCAGCATTGTTGACTCCCTTTTTCGGGGTTTTCCCCGATGCCGGCGGTGAAGCGTGGTTGCTAGACCATGGCGGACCCAGTCGAAAGGGACTCTCATGCGCCGCATCCTCGCCCTGACCGCCGCCCCGATCCTTGCCCTCGCGCTCATGGCGCAGGCTAGCCCCGATGCGGCCGCGCCGCCAGCCCCGGCCGCTCCTGCGACGCCGCCGGCCCCGACGCCGGTCACCCCGGTCAGCAATGATGCACGCGACGTGTCCGTCGCCGCCTGCCTGAACGAGGCGAAGGCGCAGGGCGCAAAGAAGGGCGTTGTCGACGTCACTCTGCGCGAGGTTGAAGACACCGACAAGAAGAGCGACAGCCGGGGCGCCGTGCGTGCGCTGGTCAATGTCGTGATCGAGAAGGACGGCAAGCAGAAGACGGTCAAGAAGACCTTCAAGTGCAATACCCAGAACGGGGTCGTCACATCGTTCAAATATTATTGAATCCCTTGCCCTAGCCCGGCCCGGCCATGCCGGGGTGGGCGCGGCATCGGCCCGTCTCTCCTCTCCCCCCTCGACCAGGAGAGCCGGGCCGGTGCCGCTTCAGTCGGCCTGCGGCGCCGGCGTGACGGGATCGCGCAAGGCCAGAGCGCGTCGCGTGGCAAGGCCCATCATCAGGAATCCGGCGATCGATGAAACGATATTGGCGATCGCCGCACCGATCGTGCCGTTGATAGGCAGCAGCACCGCCTGCATGCCCAGCAGCAGCAGGGTTGCGGCAAAGGTGATGCGCAGCGACAGGCCGGCCCGGTCGGTGGCCATCAGCAGCGGGCGGTAACCCACGCCGACCAGGTCGATGCAGGCCGAAACCCCGAGCAGCAGCAGCAGCGGATAGGCGGGCAGGAATTCCTTGCCCGCGACCAGGGCCAGCAACGGATGGCCGATCGTCAGGATGAGGGCGATGATGATGGCGCCCGCAATCAGCGCCAGCCGGTTGGTGCGGCGGAACAGGGCACGCAGCGCGTCGATGCCATGACTCGACTGGGTGCGCGACAGTTCGACGAAGATGCTGCGCGAGAGCAGGCTGGAAATCTTGGTCAGCGACTGGGCCAGCTGGTTGGCGAGGCGATAGAGGCCGGCGCCGACTGGGCCGACGAACAGGCCGACCACCAGGACCGCGACCTGCTGGCCCATGGCGGACAGGCTGGTCTGCAGGTTGGTGGCGGTCAGGAAGCCGATGATGCCGGGATTTTCCGTGCGTGCGTCCAGCGCCCGACCGGCGGTCCAGCTGCCCAGCCGGCCGCGCCCTTCGCGCAGGGCCAGGTACCAATAGGCGGCGGCGCATAGCAGCTCCGCGCCGCCCCAGGCGATCAGGAAACCGGTAATGTCCGGCATCACCGTCAGCGCGATGGCCGCGCCGATCATCCGCCCGACCGGGATCATGGTCTCTGCGACGGCGGCCGAATCGAACCGGTCGAACAGGCGCAATATGCCGGTGGGGGAAGAGCGGATGGTGATCATCATCACCATGCAGAACAGCCAGGCCTGCAGCCCCATGCCCGGTCCCAGTTCCAGTTGGCCGGCAAAGGCGACGATGATGGCCGCCGCGATCAGGCCGCCGGCCAGCGCGGAAGCAAGGTCGATCAGGATGCAGAAGCGCAGCACGCGGTTGAGCGCGTCATGCCTGCCGTCGGCCAGATGCGGCTGGCCATAGCGCACGACGATCTGCCAGCTGTCGAAGGATACCAGCGTCTTGATCACATTGGCGGCGCTCAGCACCAGCGCGAAGCGGCCGAAATCGGCGACGCCCAGCGTCCGGGTGACGATGGCGAGATAGGCGAGACTCAGCACCGCGCCCACGCCCTTGCCGCCCAGCAACCAGCCGGTATTGGCCAGGATGCGGGCAAAGCCGTCCTGTGCGCTGCTGCCTTTTGCGCGCTTGAACTTCACGGAATCAGAGGCCTTTCGCGTGGGACGCCCGATGTTTCTGGCGCGCGTCTATCTAGGGAGGCAGGCGGCGCAGCGCAAATGCGTCCTTGTCTTCCCTGCAAGGGAAAATCGCTCTAAAGCCGGGCCATGAGCATCACCAAAGCCATCATCCTTTCCGCCGGCCAGGGGTCGCGCCTGTTGCCGCTGACCCGCGACGTGCCCAAATGCATGATCGACTTCAATGGTCGTACCCTGATCAGCTGGCAGATCGCGGCGCTGGTCGCCAATGGCATCACCGACATCGTCGTCGTCACCGGCTTTCGCACCGAGCGGGTCGAGGATCATGCGCTGCAGCTTTATCGCGAGACCGGCGCGCGCATTCGCACCCTGTTCAATCCCTTCTTCCAGGTTGCCGACAATCTGGGCAGTTGCTGGATCGCGCGGGAAGAGATGGATCAGGACTTCATCATCCTGAACGGCGACACCATCATATCGGACGAGATCGTCGCCCGGCTGGTCGCGGGCGCGAAGGACGCGATCACCGTCACCGTCGATGTGAAGCCCGATGGCGACTATGACGATGACGACATGAAGGTGAACCGGGACGAGACGGGGCGCCTGCACCATATCGGCAAGCGGCTGCTGCCGCCCGACACCAATGCCGAATCGATCGGCATGCTGGCGTTCGTGGGTGAAGGGCCGGCGATCTTCCGCAACCAGGTCGACCAGATGATGCGCACGCCCGAAGGCGTGCAGCGTTGGTATCTGCGCGCGATCGACATCATCGCCAAGGGCAACCGGGTCGGCACCGTGTCGATCGAGGGGCTGGAATGGCAGGAAGTCGATTTCCCGCAGGATGTCGATGCGGCCAATGCGCTCACCGAGAAATGGGTAGCCGAGGGACGGTACGGGGCGTGAAACTCTAAAAGGCCTCGCCAATCCCGAAATAGAAGGCGGCGCCGTCCTTGCCCCAGGCAATGTCGGCGCGCAGGTTCACGTTCGCGCTTTTCGAGGCGAGATAGCGGATACCGAAACCGCCCGACCCCAGTACCGTGCTGTGCTTGAGGATCGCGCTGGTATCTTCGGCGATGCCGCCGACGCCGCCGAAGCCGACGATGCCAAAGCGACCGAAGAGATGCTGGCGGATTTCCGCCTGCAGCGCCCAACTGGCACCGTCGCGATAACGGCCGGCCTCATAGCCGCGCAGGTCGCCTTGCTGGCCGAACAGGCACAGGTCGTAATAGGGGGCATTGTCCGACACGCCGCATAGCTGCTTGCGCACGCCCAGCACCGTGGTCTTGCTGAGTGGGAAATAGGCATTGGCGGCGAAACTCAGCTTGTGATGCTCGAAATCGCTGCCCAGCCAATCGGCGCCATAGAGCATGGATCCGGTGACATAGACGCCTTTGCGCGGGGCGGTGCTGTTGTCGCGGCTGTCGAAGGTGAAGGCCGGGCCGATCATTGATATCTTGCTGTCGCGCTCGATTTCGGGCGGGGTGAAGTCCGGCCGGTTGGGCAAGGGGATGGATGTGGTCGAATTGAGATCGAGATAATAGATGCGCCCGCCCAGATAGAGGTGGCGCAGGAAGCCCTTGGTGAAGAATTTATATTCGACATCGCTGATGCCGATCAGCGCCTTGTCTTTGAGCTTGATTGACACGCCCGCGCTGCCGGCATCCGGACCGATGCCGTAGAAGTCGAGATTGGCAATGCCATAGCCGGCAAAGGCCATGACGCGGAGCCGGTCCTTGGCCGCTGACATGCTGTGGAAGGCGCCGACCCCCCAGCTATCTGTACTGGTATAGCCGCCGCCAACGCCGCTGATCCAGGGCTGGGATGACCCATTGGGATTGTAGAACATCACGGCGGCGGCAGCCAGGCCGGTGCCGAAGGCGGGGTTGGACATCGGGATGGGGGTGATCACTAGGTCGGGCTTGGTGCTGGGCGGCTGGCTCGGGGCGGTGGCATCGGGCGCGCCATTGTCCGGCCGGATTGTCTGCGCCTGATCGGCAATATCCTTCACCGGTGCATTCTGGGCAGCGGCGGATATGGTCCATGGCAGACAGGCCAGCAGGGCCAGGCCGAACAGCGCTTGTCTCACGCGGCAATCTCCCTCTGGCACACGTCATCAGTCTAGCCGGATTGGCGCGGGCGCCTATCGGGGGAAATGGGCAATTACAGGCAGGAAATTACCCAGAAGCCAGGCGCCCGTTATTGCGGCATAGATTGCGCGCAAACCCGATGCCCAGGGGGCAGGGAGGATGGCGCCAGGGATGCAGGATATGGTGTCGATGTGGCTGGCTATGCTGGCAGGCGCAGGCTGTGCCGTACCGGCGGTGGCGCAGGAGGAGGCATCTGTCACCAATGCTGCACCCGGCGCGATTGCCACTGTTGCGGAGGCTGGCGGGACCGTGGAGCCGACCGTGCCCGAGGATGCCCGGTCCGACCGTGCGGGGCCGTCGCCCCATTATCCGATCCTGCCCATCGGCGCGAAGCAGGCCATCGAGCGCGGTTATCATATCCAGCGTGCGCTGGGCGGCAGCGCCATGTTCATCCATAATGTCCAGAACATGAAGAGCGACAGCCTGGCCGTCGCCTTCGCCAAGGGGCAGAATCCGCCCGAGGACGCCACGCTGACGCCCGTGCCCTTCGTCACCACGACAGAGCTGGAAAGTCACACCACCAACAGCGAGTTCAAGGCGGACGTCTGGCTGTTCCCCTTCCTCAACCTGTTTGCTGGGATCGGCAAGGTGAAGGGGCATATCAATATCGGCGTCGACATCGATCTGGACGCCTTCATCCCGCCGCCTTTCTGCCGACCGGCCAAGCCCTGCGGTCATGTCGACCTGCCCTTTACCGGCCATGTCGATAATGTCGCCACGACGCTGGGCGGCATTTTGGGCTATGGCAATAATGACTGGTTCGTGGCGTTGTCGGTCGCCAAGACGCTGAGCGTGTCGAACAAGGACCGGTCGAACCTCAGGACCACCGACATGGCGCTGCGCGCCGGACCGCGTTTCGCCCTGGGTAGGGAGACGATCCTCAGCCCCTATGTCGGCGCCAATTATTTCGACATGCACGCGACCGTTGCCGGGACGGTGCAGAGCGGGCCGGTGTTCGACGATGGCGACAGCATCAACCTGCGCTACAGCGTCGATCTCAAGAGCAGCCATCCCTGGGCGGGGATCGCCGGGTTCAACCTGGAATTGTCACGCCACTGGGGATTGCAGGCGGAATATAATCGCGGCGCTCAGTCCGATCGCGTCGTGCTAAGCGCCACTTTTCGGCCCTGACGCGTCAGCTCAGTTTGCGAAATAGCCCTTCAACCAATCACGCAGCACCGTGTCACTTTCGCTGTCAATCTTGACCGCTGTGCCAAGGTCGGGCTGGCCCGGCCAGCCTGCGTCGGCGATGGTGAGGCCCGCCGCGCTGCGTTCCCCCTCATAGCGGGGGATGACATGGAAATGGACATGCGGGTCGACCATCATCAGCATCAGATAGTTGATCTTGGCATAGCCGACCGCGCCGGTCAGCGCCGCCTCGATCGCGGCGGTGACGGTCTTGAGCTCGGCATGGGCCGCGCCGGGCAGGTCGCCGAATGCGGTCGCGTCACTCTTCGCCGCCAGCACCAGCGATCCCAGCGTCGGCTGAGCCGGGCGCAGCAGCACGACCCAATGGTCGAACTCCGCGATCAGCGTCGCGGGCCAGCCGAATTTTTCGATGGTGGCGTTCATGCCGCCGCCTCGGCTTCATCCATCCAGCTGACGATCGGCTGGCCCGAACGATGGACGATATAGGCCTGGCCCAGGCGCACGGCATGGACGACCAGCGAGAGGATCGTCCACCAGGCGAGCGCGATCAGGCCGATGTCGGGCCGGCCGAACAGCAGCGAGACGAACAGGATCACCATGTTCGGGTTGCGGCGCGCGGTGATCAGGCGGAACTGGCTGTCGAACCGCCGCCAGACATGGATGTCCATCTTGAAGTCCTTGAGGAACATCCCCTCGATCAGGCGCTGGAGGATATAGCCCGCGATCACGGCGGTCATGATGAAGGTGAAGGTGCCGGCCGACAGGCCAAGGCCCCAATAGACGAGGCCCGTACCCCAGAAATACCACCAGAATGGCGGGTGGACCAGATCGACGCCATGGTCGATCACATTGCCCCATTTGGACGATGTGATGGTGCAACGGGCCAGCTTGCCGTCCACGGTGTCCAGCACCATGAAGATGAAGCCGCACAGGAAGCCGGTCCAGAACATGCCCTTGGCGAACAGGAAGGTGGCGACCAGGCACAGGGTCACGCCGATCACCGACACCATGTTCGGCGTCATCCGCAACTGCGCGGCGAGTCGCGTCAGGATCAGCGCCAGTTCGGGCCAGAGATATTTGGTGAGCAGGTCGGTAACGCCCTTATAGGCGCCGAAATAGCTTTGCCGCTCGATCGCCTTGCGGGTCTGGGGCACCAGTTCGCGCACCATCGGCTGTTCCAGCTTGCGCAGCTGGCGATTGTAGAGCTTGCGCCCGTCCGACAGGTCGATGAGGCCGCTGGCCTGCATCGGGTCGCTGCCCGCCGGCACCTGGCCGACGATCGGCTGGCCGGCCCAGGCGAAGACCGTCCCGGGCGTTTCCAGCACCAGCCGCAACAGCAGTGGGTCGAACGCATAGGTCAGATTGAAGACCAGTTCATGGCCCGGCGCCAATGTGCTGCCATTCTTGGCCGCGCTTTCGGCCATGCGGCGGTTGCGCTCGGCATTGGACATGCCCCAGATCGGGGTCGCATTGTCGCCAAGCAGGCGGACGGGGCCGAGGGTGGTGCTGATCATCTGCATCATGCCTGTGCCTTCTGCGCAAAATCGAGGATGAGGGCGGCCTGCCGCTGCGAGGCGGGGACCGGGGAGAGATCGATACTATCCTGCATTGCCGCTTCCTGAGCAGCAACGAAGCCCGGTTGCAAGTCCGCCGCCCGATCGAGTGCGCCTTGCAGCGCGTCCATGCTGTCGATCACCTGGCCAAGGCGCCAATGGGCGAAGGCCTGGTCGTCGGGCCAGTCATGATGGTCGAGGTTGAGGAAGATGCAGGGGCGGGGGGTGAGCAGATACTCATAGACCTGACTCGACACATCGCCCAGATAGGCGTCCGCGCTAGTGGTATAGCTCATGTCGATCGACCGCCGGCTGCCCATGTCGATCCGGATATGCGGGCTGTCGCTGTGGATCGGCGGTACGTGGCGGGCCATTTTTACATGCGGTGCGATGATCACGTTCCAGCCCTGCAACGCTTCGAGCGCCGCCAATATTGCAGGACCATGGTTGATCCAGGACGAAAGGTCCGGATCGAAATGCGGATTGTAGAGCAGCACCGGCTTGTCGTCGTCGAACTGGGGGCGACGCGGCGCGCGCAGCTCGAACTTGGCATAGCCGCCGACGATGCAGGTCTTTTCGGTGCACAGGCCATATTCGATCATGCGCCGGCGATCCTTCTCGCCCGCGACGATGGTCAGGTCGAAATCGGCATGGCGCTGCTTATAGCCGCCGGCCCGGTCGCCTGCGCCATGCTTGATAAGGATGAGGCGGGTCGCAAAGCCGGGCACGCGCTTAAGCCAGGCGCTGGTGATCTCGGTCGTCACCAGCGTCGGGAAGCGGGCGATGGTCCGATAGTTGAGCAGCAGGGTGGCGAAGCGGGACGGCAGGCGGAACAGGCTGTCGGGCCTCGTTGACGGACGCCGCAATGGAATCAGGTCCAGCCGGTCGTCGCGATCATAGCTGGCGACGAGGTCGAGGATCAGCCGTGAGGGGGAAAGTATATGAACGCGCACATCCGGTCGCGCCGCCAGCTCGAGCGCGGCCGGCAGCCAATGATAGACCTGCTGTGCTTCGGCGATGGCAAGAAAGGCGATGTCGATCGACAATGAAGGCGGTCCCCACAGATATTCGCCGCCGCTGGGGCATAACCGGAATTTGCTTCTACTCTGCCGGCCCGCGCAAGGCGAGAGGCGAGAGGCCGTTTCGCTCTAGCGCCACTGGCGGCGGACGCAAGCCGAAGCCCTTCGTCGGCAATGATTATTTGCAAGCCATTTGCAACAAGCGCCGCTGGGGCAGAAACATGGTCTCAGTGCTGGACCTTTGCAGATTTTTCGTTATGCGGACCCCCAACTGATAGACATCGACGAAGAGGCGCGACGAGCGATGGCCGAATTTGCTTTGCCCAAGAACAGCAAGATCAGCGGCAAGGGCGTGACCCACAAGGCGCCCGAGGGTGCGACCAATGTCCGCAGCTTCAAGGTCTATCGCTATGATCCGGATTCGGGTCAGAACCCGCGATATGACACGTTCCAGATCGACCTCGACAATTGCGGTCCGATGGTTCTGGACGCGCTGCTGAAGATCAAGAATGAATATGATCCGACGCTGACCTTCCGTCGTTCCTGCCGCGAGGGCATTTGCGGCAGCTGCTCGATGAACATGAACGGCCGCAACGGCCTTGCCTGCACCACCGCGATCGACGAGTGCGCAGGCAAGGAAGTGCAGATCACGCCGCTGCCGCACATGGACGTCATCAAGGATCTGGTGCCCGACTTCACCCATTTCTACGCGCAGTACAACAGCATCAAGCCCTGGCTGCAAACCGTCAGCCCGGCGCCGAGCGGCAAGGAGCGGCTGCAGTCGCCCGCGGACCGCGAGAAGCTGGATGGCCTGTACGAGTGCATCCTGTGCGCCTGCTGCTCGACCAGCTGCCCCAGCTATTGGTGGAACAGCGACAAGTTCCTGGGGCCGGCGATCCTGCTGCAGGCCTATCGCTGGCTGGCTGACAGCCGTGACGAATTTACCGGCGATCGTCTGGATGATCTGGAAGATCCCTTCCGTCTCTATCGCTGCCACACCATCATGAACTGCGCCAACGTCTGTCCCAAGGGGCTGAGCCCGGCCAAGGCGATTGCCGAGACCAAGAAGATGATGGTCGAACGGCAGCTGTAAGTTGACGAGCGACGGCGTTGCGGGCGGGAAGCCGCTGAACGAAGGGAAATGGTCGGGCTGGGTTGCCTGGCACGATCCGCATCCCGACACCTTCCTGCAGGCGATCGGCCGCGGTTACATGCGCGGGTTGGGCGAGAAGAAGGCGCATGTCGCGCTGGAAACCCGCACCAGCCACCGCAACCGGCTGGATACGCTGCATGGCGGCTTTCTCGCCGCCTTTGCCGATCATGCCTATTTTGGCGGCCTGTGGGCGATGGGTTATCGCGATCAGGTGAACGGCGTGACCATCGACCTGTCGATGCAGTATCTGGGTGCTGGCAAGGTCGGTCCCGACCTGCTGGCCGAGGTTGAGCTGTTGCGCGAGACCGGACGCCTCATGTTCCTGCGCATGCTGATCACCCAGGAGGGCGAGCCGGTGGCTGCGTCCACGGCCACCCTGCGCAAGGCGCCGAAGGTCAAGTGACCGGCGTCATCGCCCGTTATGACGCGCTGGTCGCGGCCGGTGAACTCAGACCGGACCCGGACCAGCGGGCCGCGGCGGTACGACTCAATGGGTTGCAGCAGGAGCTGGAGGCTACTCCGGCGCGTGGTTCGACATTGTGGAAGCTGTTGCGCAAGCCGCCCGAGCCACCGCGCGGCCTCTATATGTGGGGCGGGGTCGGGCGCGGCAAGTCGATGCTGATGGACCTGTTCTTCGACACGGTTCATGTCCAGCGCAAGAAGCGCGCCCACTTCCATGAATTCATGCTCGATGTGCATGCCCGGCTGGCGCAGGCGCGCAAGTCGGAGACGGGTGATCCGATCCCGCCGGTGGTGGAGTCGCTGGCGGACGAGGCGCGGCTGCTGTGTTTCGACGAGATGGTCGTCAACAATATGGCCGACGCGGCGATCATGTCGCGGCTGTTCACCGGTTTGCTGGAAAAGCGGGTGACGATCGTCACGACGTCGAATCGCGCGCCGGACGAACTCTACAAGAATGGCCTTAACCGCCAGCTCTTCCTGCCCTTCATCGACCTGATCAAGGCGAAGCTGGACGTGATGACGCTGAACGGTCCGGTTGATTATCGCCGGGATCGCCTCGGCGACTCGAAATTGTGGCACGTACCTAATGGACCGGAAGCGACCCGGGCGCTGTCCGAGGCCTTTTTCCGCCTGACCGACTTTTCGGTCGAGGATCGGGCCAAGGTGCCGTCGGAGGAGATCGTCGTCCAGGGCGGGCGCACCATGCACGTGCCCAAGAGCCTGAAGGGCGTTGCCGTCTTCTCGTTCAAGCGGCTGTGCGTCGAGGCGCGCGGCGCGCCGGACTATCTGGCGATCGCGCGCAAATATCATACGGTCATCATCGTCGGCATTCCGGTGCTGGGGCCGGAGAAGCGCAACGAGGCGGCGCGCTTCGTCACGCTGATCGACTCGCTCTACGAATATAAGGTCAAATTGCTCGCTTCGGCCGATGCCGAACCGATGCGACTCTACCCGGAAGGCGATGGGGCGTTCGAGTTCGAGCGCACCGTGTCCCGCCTGATGGAAATGCAGTCGGACGATTATCTGGCGCTGGGCCACGGCCCAAAATAAGCGCGGTGCATTCCGTCGCGCGCGCCATTCGCCCCATCGCCGCTTGCGTCGGCGTTCATCAGGGCGCAACTTTCTTTCGGAAAAACAGGCCGGATGCTTCCGCATGGGAAGCATCCGGCAGGATACCGCTGCAGGGAAGGCTCTAGGTCCAGGGTAGGAGACCAGGAGCGACAGGGTGTGAAAAGGCCTCTAATGCAACTGCGAATGAATTGCAAAGATATTTTGCCGCGCGGGTCTTTGTTTGGTTGAAACCCCCACAATATGGGCGTAGGCGCACTGGCAATTCCAGAGTTCACATCTTGGAGGATGATTGCATATGGCCCGTAAGAAGATCGCGCTCATCGGCGCTGGCAATATCGGCGGCACGCTCGCGCATCTCGCGGCCCTGAAGGGTCTTGGTGACATTGTATTGTTCGACGTCGTCGAAGGCGTGCCCCAGGGCAAGGCGCTTGACCTGTCGCAGTGCGCCTCGGTCGAAGGCTTTGACGCCAAGATCACCGGTTCCAACGATTATGCCGACATTGCGGGCGCGGACGTCATCATCGTCACCGCAGGCGTCGCCCGCAAGCCGGGCATGAGCCGCGACGACCTGCTGGGCATCAACCTCAAGGTCATGAAGGCCGTGGGCGAGGGCATCGCCGCCAACGCGCCCGACGCTTTCGTCATCTGCATCACCAACCCGCTCGACGCGATGGTCTGGGCGCTGCGCGAATTTTCGGGCCTGCCCGCGAACAAGGTTGTCGGCATGGCCGGCGTTCTGGACAGCTCGCGCTTCAACCACTTCCTGGCCGAAGAGTTCAACGTCTCGGCCAAGGACGTCACCAGCTTCGTGCTCGGCGGCCATGGCGACACGATGGTTCCGGTGATCGAATATTCGACCGTCGCCGGCATCCCGGTCCCCGACCTGATCAAGCAGGGCCGTTCGACCCAGGAGCGCATCGACGCCATCGTCAAGCGCACCCGTTCGGGCGGCGGCGAGATCGTCGCCCTGCTCAAGACCGGTTCGGCCTTCTATGCGCCCGCCACCAGCGCGATCGCCATGGCTGAAGCCTATCTGGGCGACAAGAAGCGCCTGCTGCCCTGCGCCGCGAACCTGACCGGCCAGTATGGCGTCGACAATCTCTATGTCGGCGTGCCGGTCATCATCGGCAAGGACGGCGTCGAGCAGGTCATCGAGATCGCGCTGGACGACGAAGCCAAGGCCAATCTCCAGGTGTCGGTCGACGCCGTCAAGGAACTGCTGGAAGCCTGCAAGGGTATCGATCCCTCGCTCGCCTGAGCTTTCAAGCTGCACCGTCCCGTTCCAGGTAAGTGCGCAGCCTGGAACGGGGCGCTTTAGACCCAAGTGCCACGTCCACAGAGAATAAAGGGACACATATGTCCATTCTGGTGAACAAGAACACCAAGGTCATCACCCAGGGTATGACCGGTGCCACCGGCACCTTCCACACCGAAACCGCGCTGGCCTATGGCACGCAGATGGTCGGTGGCGTGACCCCCGGCAAGGGCGGCACCACCCACATCGGCCTGCCGATGTTCGACACCGTCGCGGAAGCCAAGTCGAAGACCGGCGCCGACGCCTCGGTCATCTATGTTCCGCCGCCGTTCGCAGCCGACTCGATCCTGGAAGCGATCGATGCCGAAATCCCGCTGATCGTCGCGATCACCGAAGGCATCCCGGTTCTGGACATGGTCAAGGTGAAGCGCGCCCTGTCGGGTAGCAAGTCGCGCCTGATCGGCCCGAACTGCCCCGGCCTGCTGACGCCCGGCGAATGCAAGATCGGCATCATGCCCGGCAACATCTTCTCGAAGGGCAGCGTCGGCGTCGTGTCGCGTTCGGGCACGCTGACCTATGAAGCGGTGTTCCAGACCACCAATGCCGGCCTGGGCCAGACCACGGCCGTCGGCATCGGCGGTGACCCGGTCAACGGCACCAACTTCATCGACGTGCTGGAACTGTTCCTCGCCGACGACGCGACCGAATCGATCATCATGATCGGTGAAATCGGCGGCGACGCGGAAGAACAGGCTGCCCAGTTCCTGATCGACGAAGCCAAGAAGGGCCGCAAGAAGCCGATGGCCGGCTTCATTGCCGGTCGTACGGCGCCTCCGGGCCGTCGCATGGGCCATGCCGGTGCGATCGTGTCGGGCGGCAAGGGTGACGCGGAAAGCAAGATCGCGGCGATGGAAGCGGCCGGCATCAAGGTCGCCGCCAGCCCGAGCCTGCTGGGCGAGACCCTGCTGGAAGTGCTCAAGGGCTAAAAGCCACTATATATAGGAAACGCGGCCGGGCTGCACCCCGGCCGCACTTTCCCGCTCCGCGACTGCACGCGGCTGTGATGGGACGGAAGACGATGGGTTACGAGAACCAGGATTTCGAAATCGAACAGGGGCCGAGCTGGGCGCGCCCCAACTGGCCGTTGGCGGACACCGACGACCTGACCGGGGCTATGGACCCCACGCAGATGCAGGTGGCCGTGAAGGCCGCTGCCAAGGCGCAGGGTGCCGCTGTTTCCGAGGCCGATATCGCATCGGCTGCCGAGGATGCAATCCGCGCGCAGATGCTGATCCGCACATATCGCGTGCGCGGTCATCTGGCCGCCAATCTCGATCCGCTGGGCCTGGCCAAGCGTGACCTGCCGGCGGACCTGACCCCCGAATATCATGGCCTGACCGATCCGTCGAAGAAGGTCTTCCTGGGCGGTACGCTGGGCCTGCAATATGCGACCGTCGCAGAGATCGTCGCGATCCTGCGCCGCAATTATTGCGGCAATGTCGGCCTTGAGTACATGCACATCGCCGATGTCGAGGAACGCCGCTTCCTGCAGGAGCGCCTGGAAGGCAAGGACAAGGAAATCCAGTTCACGCCCGAGGGCAAGAAGGCGATCCTGGCCAAGGTTATCCAGGGCGAGCAGTATGAGAAGTTCCTGGGCCGCAAATATGTCGGCACCAAGCGCTTCGGTCTCGACGGTGGCGAATCCATGATCCCCGCGCTCGAAGCGGTCATCAAATATGGTGGCCAGTCGGGCGTGCGCGAGATCGTGTTCGGCATGGCCCATCGCGGCCGCCTGAACGTCCTCGCCAATGTCATGGCCAAGGGCTTCCGCGTCATTTTCCACGAATTTTCGGGTGGCACCGCCAACCCCGAAGATGTGGGCGGCTCGGGTGACGTCAAATATCACCTCGGCACCTCGACCGATCGCGAGTTCGACGGCATCAAGGTCCATATGTCGCTGGTGCCCAACCCGTCGCACCTGGAAACGGTCGATCCGGTGGTGCTGGGTAAGGTCCGCGCGCAGCAGACCTTCCGCGACGATCTGGGCAAGCATGACCAGGTTCTGCCGGTGCTGATCCACGGCGACGCCGCTTTCGCGGGTCAGGGCATCGTGTGGGAATGCCTCGGCTTCTCGGGTGTGCCCGGGTACAATACCGGCGGCTGCGTCCACTTCATCATCAACAACCAGATCGGCTTCACCACCAGCCCGCAATTTTCGCGTGGCTCGCCCTATCCGTCGGACGTGGCGAAGGGTGTTCAGGCGCCGATCCTGCACGTCAATGGCGACGATCCCGAAGCCGTGACCTTCGCGACGAAGCTCGCCATGGAATATCGCCAGAAGTTCCATCGCGATGTCGTCGTCGACATGTGGTGCTATCGTCGCTTCGGTCATAACGAGGGCGACGAGCCGGGCTTCACCCAGCCGCTGATGTACAAGGAAATCCGTCAGCATCCGCCGGTCAGCGACATTTATGCCGCGCGCCTGAAGGCGGAAGGCGTGGTGGACGACGCGTTCGTCTCCGGTTCGACCGACGAGTTCGTCGCCCATCTGGAAGACGAGTTCGAAGCCGCCAAGAGCTACAAGGCCAACAAGGCCGACTGGTTCGCCGGTCGCTGGTCGGGCCTGCACAAGCCGGCCGATGCCGAAACGTCGCGCCAGAGCGTGGAATCGGCGATCAACCAGAAGCTGTTCGACAGCCTGGGCCGCACGCTGACAACGGTTCCCGAAGGTCAGAACGTCCACAAGACGCTGAAGCGCGTGCTGGATGCCAAGGCCGAGATGTTCAAGTCGGGCGCCAATTTCGACTGGGCGACCGGTGAGGCGCTGGCCTTCGGTTCGCTGCTGTCGGAAGGTTATGGCGTGCGTCTGTCCGGTCAGGACTCGGGGCGCGGCACCTTCAGCCAGCGTCATGCGGTCTGGACCGATCAGGACACCGAAGCGAAATATATCCCGCTCTCGACCGTGCCGCATGGCCGCTTCGAGGTACTGGATTCGCCGCTGTCCGAATATGGCGTGCTGGGCTTTGAATATGGTTTCGCCCTGGCGGACCCGAAGAGCCTGGTGATCTGGGAAGCGCAGTTCGGCGACTTTGCCAATGGCGCGCAGATCATCTTCGACCAGTATATCGCGTCGTCGGAAACCAAGTGGCTGCGGTCCAACGGCCTCGTCTGCCTGCTGCCGCACGGCTATGAAGGCCAGGGGCCAGAGCATAGCTCGGCGCGTCTGGAGCGCTATCTGCAGCTGTGCGCCGAAGGCAATATCCAGGTCGCGAACATCACGACTCCGGCCAACTACTTCCACGCGCTGCGTCGCCAGATGCTGCGGCCCTTCCGCAAGCCGCTCATCATCATGGCGCCCAAGTCGCTGCTGCGTCACAAGGCCGCCGTCAGCAAGGCCGAGGACTTCCTGGGTGAAACGCACTTCAAGCGCATCTTGTCGGACCCCAATGGGTCGGCCGACAAGGATACCAAGCGCCTGGTGCTCTGCTCGGGCAAGGTCTTCTACGACCTGATGGAAGCCCGCGACGCCGCCGGCGACGCCAACACCCAGATCGTCCGTATCGAACAGATTTATCCGTTCGCGACTGACGCCCTGGCCACGCGCATCGAGCGCATGACCAATCTGGAAGATGTCGTTTGGTGTCAGGAAGAACCGCGTAACAATGGCGCCTGGTCCTTCGTAGAGCCCTATATCGAGGAAGCGCTGGCCAAGGCCGGCAAGGCGCCCAAGCGCGCCCGCTATGCCGGCCGCAAGGCTTCGGCATCGCCTGCCACGGGCCTGGCCTCGCGCCATGTGTCCGAACAGGGCGCCCTCGTCGCCGATGCGCTGGGTCACAGCGTTCGTGAAGAAATCCGTCGCCAGAAGAAAGGCTGAGAAAGCACATGGCAACCGAAGTCAAAGTCCCCACGCTGGGCGAATCCGTTACCGAAGCAACCGTCGGTCAGTGGCTCAAGAAGCCGGGTGAAGCGGTCAAGGCCGACGAGCCGATCGTCAGCCTGGAAACCGACAAGGTCGCGGTCGACGTGCCCTCGCCGGTCGCCGGTGTCATGGGTGATCTGGTCGCCAAGGAAGGCGACACGGTCGAGGTCGGCGCGCTGCTGGCCTATGTGAACGAAGGTGCGGCCGCTGCTTCCGCGCCGGCCGCTGCCGCTGCCCCCGCTGCCAAGGCGGAAGCCGCCGCGCCGGCCCCGGCCGCTTCGGCTCCGGCTGCATCGGACGACGAAGAGGGTGGCAGCCTGACCCTGTCGCCGGCGGTCCGCCGCCTGGTGCTGGAGCATGGTCTGGACCCGAGCAAGATCAAGGGCACCGGCAAGGACGGCCGTCTGACCAAGGACGACGTCACCGCTGCCGTCGCCGCCGGCACTGCCAAGGCCGCTGCTGCGACCCCGGCTTCGGCGCCTGCCGCCGATGCCCCGGCCGCTGGCCCCAGCCGCAAGCAGGAACGCGTCAAGATGACCCGCCTGCGCCAGACCGTCGCCAAGCGTCTGAAGGAAGCGCAGAACAATGCTGCCCTCCTGACCACCTACAATGACGTCGACATGACCAACGTCATCGAGGCGCGCGCCAAGTACAAGGATCTGTTCGAGAAGAAGCATGGCGTCCGTCTGGGCTTCATGGGCTTCTTCACCAAGGCCGTCTGCATGGCGCTGAAGGACATTCCGGGCGTCAATGCGCAGATCGAAGGCGACGAGATCGTCTATAACGACTTCGCCGACATCTCGGTTGCCGTCTCGGCCCCGACCGGTCTTGTCGTTCCGGTCATCCGCAATGCGGAAAGCCTGAGCGTCGCTGCCATTGAAAAGACCATCGGCGGCTTCGGCAAGAAGGCCAAGGAAGGCAAGCTGACGATGGAAGATATGAAGGGCGGCACCTTCACCATCTCCAACGGCGGCGTGTTTGGTTCGCTGCTGTCCAGCCCGATCATCAACCCGCCCCAGTCGGCGGTTTTGGGCCTGCACCGTATTGAGGACCGTCCGGTCGTCCGCAACGGTCAGATCGTGATCCGCCCGATGATGTATCTGGCGCTCAGCTATGACCATCGTCTGATCGACGGTCGCGAAGCGGTGACCTTCCTTGTCGCGGTCAAGAATGCGATCGAGGATCCGACCCGTCTGCTGATCGACCTGTAATAATCACCGCTTATTGTTGCCCCGGCTTCGGCCGGGGCGCCTCTTGCCCTTGATTTGGGGCGGAGCGATGCCAGTTTGGCTGGCATGACTGGAGAAGGGAAAACCCCATGTCCGATTTCGATTATGACGTCCTGGTTATCGGTGCTGGCCCGGGTGGCTATGTCGCCGCGATCCGCGCGGCGCAACTGGGCCTGAAGACCGCCTGCGCCGAAAGCCGCGAGACGCTGGGTGGTACCTGCCTCAATGTCGGCTGCATCCCGTCCAAGGCGCTGCTGCACGCCTCGGAACTCTATGACGAGGCCGCCAATGGCGCGCTAGCCAAGCTGGGCGTCAAGATCGACAAGATGAGCCTGGACCTGCCTACCCTGCAGGGCCAGCGCGTCGACGCCGTCAAGGGCCTGACCGGCGGTGTCGAATTCCTGTTCAAGAAGAACAAGGTGACCTGGCTCAAGGGCCTGGCCAGCTTCACCGGTGCCAACACCGTCGAGGTGAATGGCGAGAAGGTGACGGCGAAGAACATCGTCATCGCCACCGGTTCGTCGGTCGCCCCGCTGCCGGGCGTGGCCGTGGACAATGCGGGCGGCAAGATCGTCGATTCGACCGGCGCGCTGGAACTGGACAAGGTTCCGGGGCATCTGGTCGTTGTCGGTGGCGGCGTCATCGGTCTGGAACTGGGTTCGGTGTGGAAGCGCCTGGGCGCCAAGGTGACCGTGGTCGAATATCTCGACCAGATCCTGCCCGGCATGGACGGCGAAGTCCGCAAGGAAGCCAACAAGATCTTCAAGAAGCAGGGCTTCGAATATAAGCTCGGCACCAAGGTGACGGGTGCGGAAGTCGGCAAGTCCGGCGTGACCCTGACGGTCGAGCCGGCCGCCGGTGGCGAAGCCGAGAAGATCGAGGCGGATGTCGTCCTGGTGTCGATCGGCCGTCGTCCCAACACCGAAGGTCTGGGCCTCGACAAGATCGGCCTGGAACTGAACGCGCGCGGCCAGATCGAGACCGATCATGAGTTCGGCACCAAGGTTCCCGGCGTCTGGGCGATCGGCGACGTCATCCCCGGTCCGATGCTGGCGCACAAGGCCGAGGACGAAGGCATCGCCGTGGCCGAGAATATCGCGGGCCTGACCGGCATCGTGAACCATGACGTGATCCCCTCGGTGGTCTACACCAAGCCGGAAATCGCCGGCGTGGGCCTGACCGAGGAAGCCGCCAAGGAAAAGGGCGCGATCAAGGTCGGCAAGTTCCCGATGCTGGCGAACAGCCGCGCCAAGACCAATCACGAGCCTGACGGCTTCGTGAAGATCATCGCCGACGCCGAAACCGACAAGGTCTTGGGCGTGTGGATCATCGCCACCGTTGCCGGCACGATGATCGCGCAGGCGGCACAGGCCATGGAATTTGGCGCGTCGAGCGAAGACATCGCTTACACCTGCCATGCGCATCCGACGCACAGCGAAGCGATCAAGGAAGCGGCGATGGCCGTACGGGGCAAGCCGATCCATATGTGATCGACTGCCTGATCTTTGGATAAGGGAAGGGCCTCCGCCAAGCGGGGGCCTTTTTCTTTGGCAGCAGCGGTTTGGGAGCGACTTCGGCTACCAACAACGACCGGCCATTATTCTTGAAATATACTCGGAAAAATTGGAACGATATCGAAACAAAGTGAAATATTCTGCATGGGGGGATAAAATGCTGGTGTAGTCATTGTCGTCGTGACGAATTTGTGACAATGTTCCATTCAATCCGAGACATTGAGGGAATGGACATGACCGCATGGGGCGTGGAGTCGTGACGTGGCCTGATACTGGTAATTCTGGTCCGCAACGCCTGTTGGCTTTGGGCGGTTGCACGGTTTCAACGATTTCCACCTATCTGCAGCGCTATGTATTCGCTCGTCATTATTGGCGTCAGAACATTGTCTGCGATATGAGCGCTCCACTCGACGTCCGAGATATTGCGCTGGACGATGCCCATGCTGTTCGGGTCATCGACAAATATGCCGGAAAATTTCATCGAAAATTGATCGAGCAGGGCGATTTCGATTGGCTATTGCTTGAATGTGCTGCCGATCATGTGTTCCAATATTTGCGGATCGGGGACGCGGTCGTTCCGGATTTGCGGAACGACTTGTTTAAACCTGAATGGGTTAGTCTATCGTTTGATGATGACCCTCTGCTAGGAAAGTCAGAGCAGCTTCTGGCTAGCGATCCCGTATATTGGGTTCTTTGGAAGAAGTCCTTCTCTACACTTTACGATGATGTATTGCTCCCTCATATCCGGGATGGAAAGAAGGTTATTTTTGTACGGCGTTACATGTGCCTTCAATTTGTAGACGAATTCGGCAGGCATTATTTTGAAGATATGGACATCCCAAAGCAAAATGATGCCTTGCGAGATGTATATTCCTTTCTGGATTCATTTGAAGGCCTGACTTTTATAGATCCACCTGAAGACCTGCTCAGCGCTTCGCAATATGCTCCCTGGGGTGGTCCCTCGGTTTTGCATCCCGAGCAGGAATTTTATCATTTCGTTGTTGAGGATATTTTGCGCAAGTGCGCATCTGCCGAACTGGCCGATGCTTTTCGGCGCGAGGTGATGGCGGCCAGCATGGAGGAGCGCATCCGTTACGCTTTCCAGGCCAGCTATGCCCGTTCATTGAGCGAGCAACAGCGCGAACAGCTAATGCAAATTCGGGAGCACCTGCCGAATGGAGCGCTCGGCTGTACCAATGCCCCCCTCGTCGATGGTGAGGGGTTGGTGGCACAGATAAACGAACTACAAAGCGAGCGGGATATATCGGCACGGCAAGTTATGATGATGACGGCCGAGCGTGATCATTTGGTGACGGCGCTTCAATCGATAGAGGCCGCACATGCGGCCGCCGCGGCTCAACTTGCAGAGTTGGAGCGGCGTTACGCGCCGTTGCAGAAGCTATATGATCGCTTGTGGATGAGGCGACGCCATGGAGTCGCTGGAACAGGCAGGGTAGGTCGTCCTCCGCATTGGAGCAATCTGCCCGGCCGCCAGATTGTTTTTGCCATAGCCTTTACCCAATTGGATGAGTTATTTCAGCTCATGACAAGCATGTTTCCCGGGCTGTCGATCGCCTGACATAGGTGCGCATGCCCTTGATCTCATCAAATTTGGCTGTGGGATATTCTCGCCCGTAGGGACTGTATCGGACGGGGCGGGACCGCGCCGAAGGATGACGCGGTTGCGGCCCTTTTCCTTCGCCTCATAAAGCGCGCTGTCAGCCCGCGCGATCGCGTCATGGATAGACCGGTCGGCACGGTGCAGGCTGGTGAGACCGAAGCTGGCGGTAAGCGGGCCGGGAATCCCCAGGCGTGATGCTGCCTGTTCGGCAAAGCGCAGCCGGATCGCTTCGGCAATACCGGTCGCCATGGCGGGGTCTGCGCCGGGCAGGAAGAGAATGAACTCCTCGCCGCCGAAGCGTGCAACGACCGCATCGGCCGGAGCCAGCGCCCGCAGCGCATCGGCCAGCGCGACGATCACCCGATCGCCCAGTGCATGGCCATGGGCATCGTTGACCCGCTTGAAATGGTCGATGTCGCAGGCGATCAGGCTGCCGCTGGCATCATGGCGCGCAACCGCGTCCTCGAACCCGCGTCGGTTGAGCAGGCCCGACAGCGGATCGACATGGGCATCGTGGCGATATCGGGTGAGCACGTCCTGCATCGCCGCCGCCAGCGCGGAGAGGGCCAGGAACAGCCCGAACATGCAGGCCAGCGCCTGCATCAGGAAGGCATATTGGCTGTCGCGGAAGGGCACGCCGCTCGGCAGGGTGAAGGACACGCTGCTGCCGCGCAGCAGATTGTCGAGCGCCACCAGGGTGACGGCGGCATAGAGCGCACGGTCGGCCCAGCCGCGCAACTGGCCGCGTCCGGCGATCAGCGGGATGGAGATCAGCAGGAAGCAGCCAAAATCGGACGACACCAGTTCCAGCGATACGGTGTCCAGGGCAATGGCCATGCTGCAGATCAGGATCGAGCTGGCCCAGATGCTCGCGCGCAGTCCCAGCACCCAGTTGGGGCGCCAGCGCAGCAGCAGCGCCTGGCTGAACAGCAGGAAGCCGGTGGCAAAGGCAGTGTCGGCGACGACGCCCCAGATATCCGTCGGCAGGAAGTCGAAGGCGACCGGCACGGCAAAGCCCGCGGCAACGCTGAAGAAGGCGCCACTCCACCAGCCCGCTTCCCGCGCGCCCCAGCCCCATACGATGAGGAAGGCGACGCCGAAGCTGGCCATCATGATGGGCAGGAAGAAGGCGAAATTCTCACCCACGAAGCGCGACCGATCCTTTGCAGCATGACGGCATGACGTCGCATCATGCGGACGGCGCCATCCTGCATTTGCAGCTAAATGTCGATGGTTAACAAAGTCTTCCGCTTGCGACCGGCCGAGTGGTGGAAAGGGGCTGATCTGGATTAGAAGCGCGGCTTGCGCTTTTCGCGGAACGCCGCGACCCCTTTGGCGAAGTCGGGATAGGTAAAGGCGTCGCGGAACATCTCCAGCGTCACCATGTCGTCGTCCGTCTGTCCGTCGAGGATGCGGCGGACCATCGCCTTGGACGCGCGCACGCTATGCTGGGCATTGGCGGCGATCTCGCGGGCCAGGGTTTCGGCAACGGCCAGCGGATCGGGCGCGATCTCGTCGATCAGGCCGATGGCTAGTGCCGCCTCCGCATCGTGCAGCGCGCCGGTGAACAGGATGCGCTTGGCCCGGGCCGGCCCGACCAGATCGACCAGCAATTTGGTGTCGAACAGCGAATAGACGATGCCAAGCTTGGCGGGCGTGATGCCCAGCCGGGCTGTGGGGGCGGCGATGCGCAGGTCGCAGGCGATCGCCAGACCGCATCCGCCGCCTACGCAATCGCCGTCGATCGCTGCGATCACCGGCTTTTCGGCATGGGCGAGCGCATATTGGGTCGATCGGATCGCCGCCTGATTGGCGATGCGCCAGCTTTCGCTGCCGCTCTGTTCGGCAAATTCGTTGATGTCGGCGCCCGCGCAGAACAGGCCGGGCGTGGCCGAAGCCAGGATCAGCACGCGCACATCGGCATCGGCCATGGCGTCGGCGACCAGATGGGGCAGCGCCTCCCACATCGCCTGGGTCATGGCGTTGCGGCGATCGGCCCGGTCGATCAGCAGCCGGGCGATCGTGCCGTCCCGTTCCAGCCTTAGGGTCATGACTGCGTCATGCCGGCCAGGTTTCCAGCATCGGCACCAGTTCGTCGAAATGATGGATCACAGCATTGGCCTCCAGATTTTCGACCGGGCCTTCAAGGAAGCCGAAGCTGACGGCGATGCTGGGGATGCCGGCATTGCGCGCGCCGGCAATGTCGTTGATCGTGTCGCCCAGGAAGATGGTGCGGCCGCCGCCCGCCCGCTCTATCATCGCATGGATCGGCGCAGGATCGGGCTTGGCGATGCCGACCGTGTCGCCCGCCACGACCGAGGCGAAGCGGTCCGACAGGCCCAGTTGGTGCAGCAAGGGAATCGTGAAGCGCTCCGCCTTGTTGGTGCAGATGGCGAGCTTCACGCCGCGCGCCGCCAGCGCATCCAGCATCGCGATCATGCCGGGATAAGGCAGGGAGTGGAGCGCCAGATTCTGTTCATAATAATCGAGCAGGATCGGCAGCGTCTGGTCGAGGATTGCCGCGTCATAGCCGCCCGATGCGTCGAGCGCGCGTTGCAGCATCACCTTGGCGCCCTTGCCCACGAAAGGGCGGATGGAATCGACCGGGAAGGGCGGGCGGCCAATCGTCCCGATCGCATAATTGACCGCTGCTGCCAGGTCGCCGCTGGTATCGAGCAGGGTGCCGTCGAGGTCGAAGCCGACAATGTCGAAGGTTATGGATGCCATGGCATCGCCATGCCGCGTCGGCGGTGGCAATGGCAAGGCAAACATGGCAGAGAGCCGTGATATTCCAGACCCCTTGACCAAGAAGGACGCGCTCGCCGTGACCGCACCCAGCCCCAATGCTCGGCCCTTAGCAGTCATCATCCTTGCCGCCGGGCAGGGCACCCGGATGAAGTCCGGCACGCACAAGGTGCTGCACCCGATCGCTGGCCGACCGATGCTGCTGCACTTGCTCGCTGGCGTTGCGGAACTGGCGCCCGAGCGGCAGGTGGTGGTGGTCGGCGCCGGCCGCGAGCAGGTGGAAAAGGCGGTCGAGGGTAGCGGCGTCGCCATCGCCGTGCAGGAACAGCAGCTTGGCACAGGTCATGCGGTCGCCCAGGCGCATGATGCGCTGGCCGGGTTCGCGGGCGATGTGCTGATCCTCTATGGCGACGTGCCGCTGGTCAGCAGTGAGACGATGAAGGCGATGCTCGATCGCCTCAGCCGGGGCGACGAGCCGCGCGCGGTGGTCCTGGGCTTCCGCCCGGATGATGCCGCCGCCTATGGCCGGATCATCGCCGATGGCCAGGGCATCATCGAGAAGATGGTCGAATATAAGGATGCGAGCGAGGCTGAACGCGCCGTCACCCTGTGCAACAGCGGCCTGATGGCGGTGCGGGCGAGCGACCTGTTCGTGCTGCTCGACCAGATCGGCAACAACAATGTGGCCGGCGAATATTATCTGCCCGACATCATCATGCTGCCCGGCGCGAACAGCGCCGTGATCGAGACGGAAGCCTGGGAAGTGGCCGGCGTCAACAGCCGCGCCGAACTGGCCGGCGTGGAAGCCATGTGGCAGGACCGCCGCCGCGCCGAGGCGATGCGTGAGGGCGTGACCCTGGTCGCGCCGCAGACCGTCTTCTTCGCGCACGACACGGTGCTGGGCCGCGATGTGACGATCGAACCCCATGTCGTCTTCGGTCCGGGTGTCACCATCGCCGACAATGTCGTCATCCACGCCTTCTCCCATCTGGAGGGGGCGACCATCGCCAGCGGCGCCGACATCGGCCCCTATGCCCGACTGCGTCCGGGCGCCGATATCGGCCCGAAGGCCAAGGTCGGCAATTTCGTCGAGATCAAGAAGGCCCGGCTCGACGAAGGGGCGAAGGTCAATCACCTCTCCTATATCGGCGACGCCAGCGTGGGCGCGGCCGCCAATATCGGCGCGGGCACCATCACCTGCAATTATGACGGCTTCTTCAAATATAAGACGCAGATCGGCGCGGGCGCCTTCATCGGCTCCAACAGCGCGTTGGTCGCGCCGGTGACGGTTGGCGACGGCGCGATCGTCGCGGCGGGCAGCGTCGTGACCAAGCCGGTTCCGGCCGACGCGCTGTGCCTCGTCCGCCCGCCACAGGAAAGCAAGCCGGGCTGGGCGGCGGCGTTCCGCACCCGCATGCGCGAGCGGAAGACCAAGGCTTGAGCCTTATCCGGCGTCGACCATTTCTGTCCGCTTTGCTGTTCCTGCTGCTGATCGCGGTGGCAGGGCCGCTCTGGTTGTTGATGAATGCGCGCGCCATGCCGGTCGTGCGGCGCGCCGATGTTGTGCTGCCCTTCCCGGCGGGCGCGCCGCAGCAGCCGATCAAGGTCGCGCTGCTGACCGACACGCATCTGTCGGGACCGGACAACAGCCCGGCGCGGATGGCGCGGATCGTGGCCCAAATCAACGGCCTCAAGCCCGACCTGATCCTGCTGGGCGGCGACTATATCGGCGACAATAAATGGGGCGCGACCTATGATGCGCGCGCCGCCATTGCGCCCTTCGCCGGGCTGCGCGCGCCGATGGGCGTGGTCGCGGTGCTGGGCAATCATGACAGCCGCAGCAGGAAGAACCGGGTGGCGCTGAGCGCCGCCGACTGGCAGCGCGTCTTTGCCGATCTGGGCATCACCCTGGTCCAGGATAGCGCGGTTCGGCGCGGACCGCTGGCGATCGGCGGGTTAAAGGACATCTACACCCGCAAGATCGACATGCCCGACACGCTGAAGGCAATGCAGGCTGTCGGTGGCGCGCCGGTGATCCTGTCGCACGGACCGGATGTCTTTCCGCTGCTGCCCGATGCGCCGTCGCTGACCTTGGTGGGGCATACCCATTGCGGACAGGTGGCACTGCCCTTTGCCGGGATCGTCTATGTCCCCTCCAAATATGGCACCCGCTATGCCTGCGGTCGCTATCAGGATGGCAAGAAGGCGATGATCGTGTCCGGCGGCGTCGGCACCAGCGGCCTGCCTTTCCGCATGCTGGCGCCGCCCGATATCTGGCTGATCACCATCCGTCCTCGATGACATTCTTTTCATGCCTCAGCCATGGCGCTGTCGCCTGACCGGCATTAATGGCATGGCGACAAAGCAGCCCTATATGGGCGGCATCTGACTAATCTGGTTCGGCGGGGCTTTCCACCATGTGCGGTATCATCGGAATTATCGGTAACGATCAGGTTGCGGAGCGGCTGGTCGACGGCCTCAAGCGGCTGGAATATCGCGGCTATGACAGCGCCGGCGTCGCCACGGTGCATGATGGCATGATCGATCGCCGCCGCGCCGAGGGCAAACTCAACAATCTGGTCAGGGAACTTAGCCAGTCGCCGCTGGCCGGCACCATCGGCATTGCCCATACCCGTTGGGCCACCCATGGCGCGCCGACCACCAGCAATGCCCATCCTCATGCGACCGGCGAAGTGGCGCTGGTCCACAATGGCATCATCGAGAATTTCAAGCCGCTGCGCGATGAGTTGATCGGCCGCGGCCGTACCTTCGACAGCCAGACCGATACCGAGGTCGTCGCCCATCTGGTCAGCGAACTGGTCGAGCAGGGCGCCAGCCCAAAGGATGCCGTGGCCCAGGTGCTGCCGCGCCTGCACGGCGCCTTCGCGCTCGCCATCCTGTTCAAGAGCCATCCCGACATGCTGATCGGCGCGCGCCTCGGCTCGCCACTGGTCGTGGGCTATGGCGATGGCGAGACCTTCCTGGGCTCCGACGCGCTGGCGCTGGCGCCGCTGACCCAGCGCATCGCCTATCTGGAAGAAGGCGATTGGGTCGTCATCACCAAGGACGGCGCCGAAATCTTCGACAAGGACAATGTTCCGGTCGAGCGTCCGGTTACCATCAGCGGCGTGTCCGGCGCGATGATCGACAAGGGCAATCACCGCCACTTCATGCAGAAGGAAATCTATGAGCAGCCGGTCGTCGTGGCCCAGACGCTCAAGGCCTATCTGCAGCGGATGGACGACCGCGTGTCGCTGCCGATCCCCGATTTCGACCTGTCGACCATCCGCCGCGTCACCATCGTCGCCTGCGGCACCAGCTTCTATGCCGGCATGGTCGCGCGCTACTGGTTCGAGCAGTTCGCCCGCGTGCCGGTCGATTTGGATTTCGCTTCCGAGTTCCGCTATCGCGAACCGGTGATGGAGGAGGGCGGCCTCGCCCTCTTCATCAGCCAGTCGGGCGAGACCGCCGACACGCTGGCCGCGCTGCGCTATGCCAAGGCACAGGGGCAGAAGATCGCTGTCGTCGTCAATGTGCCGACCAGCTCGATGGCGCGCGAGGCGGACCTGCTGCTGCCGACCCATGCGGGGCCGGAAATCGGCGTCGCCTCGACCAAGGCCTTCACCTGCCAGCTTGCCGTGCTCGCCGCCTTCGCCGCCAATCTGGCGCGGGCCAAGGGCAAGCTCAGCGCCAAGGACGAGAAGGAAATCGTCCGGCACCTCGCCGAAGCGCCCGCCGCGATCAACGGCGCGCTCGCCTATGACGAGGCGATCGAGGCGATGGCCCATCATATCGTCCCGGCGCGTGACGTCCTCTATCTGGGGCGCGGCACCGACTATCCGCTGGCGCTCGAAGGCGCGCTCAAGCTCAAGGAAATCAGCTATATCCATGCCGAAGGCTATGCCGCCGGAGAGATGAAGCATGGGCCGATCGCGCTGATCGACGAGCTGGTGCCGGTGATCGTGATCGCGCCCAGCGGCCCCTTGTTCGAGAAAACCGTCAGCAACATGCAGGAAGTGCAGGCGCGCGGCGGCAAGGTGGTGCTGATCTCCGACTATGACGGGGTGCAGGCGGCGGGCGAGGGATGCCTTGCCACCATCACCATGCCCAAGGTCCACCCGCTGATCGCGCCGATGGTCTATGCCGTGCCGGTGCAACTGCTCGCCTATCATGTCGCCGTGCTCAAGGGCACGGATGTCGACCAGCCGCGCAACCTGGCAAAGTCCGTCACGGTGGAGTGAGCCGGGCTACCCCTGCCGTCGTGATGGCAGGGGCCTTGGCTGCTCCCGCTTCGATCAGCCACCACCCGGCGAATTATGCCCACCGGCCGGCACCGGTCCGCCGCTCGGCGCGTGGCTGTGGTCGGGATTGCTGTCCCAGTCGATATGATAAAGGTCGAACCGGCGGTCGCGCAGGTTGCGCACCGTGCCTTCGGCCCGTGCCCAGCTCAGATCGGCCAGGTTCACGTCCGCCATCGTCAGCGTCTCGACATTCTCGCTCGCCTCCGCCGCGATGCCGTCGCGGGCGAAGGGCAGGTCGCACGGGGTCAGGATCGCGCTCTGGGCATATTGAATGTCCATATTGTCGACGTTTGGCAGGTTGCCGACATTGCCCGACATCACGACATAGCATTGATTCTCGATCGCCCGGGCCTGCGCGCAATAGCGCACGCGCATATATCCCAGGCGCGAGTCGGTGCAGAAGGGAACGAAGATGATGCGCGCCCCCTGGTCGACCAGGCGCCGAGCCAGTTCGGGAAATTCGCTGTCATAACAGATCAGCACCCCGATCGGTCCGCAGTCGGTCTGGATCACGTCGAGCGCGTCGCCACCCTTGATGTTCCACCAAAAGGCCTCGTTAGGGGTCGGGTGGATCTTTTCCTGGGTGTGGACCGATCCGTCGCGCAGCGCAACATAGGCGATATTCTGGATGTCGCCATCATCGGCGCGGGTCGGGTGCGATCCGCCGATGATGTTGATATTATATTCCAGCGCCATCCGCGTGAGTTCCTTGGTCAGGCGCGGGGTGTAGCCGGTCAGTTTGTCGATCGCCTCGATCGGGTTCAGCTTCTTGGTCTCGAACGAGAGCAGGGGCAGGGTGAACAGCTCGGGGAAGACGATGAAGTCCGACCGGTAATCGGCCGCGACATCGACGAAATATTCGATGTTGCGGATGAACTCGTCGAAATCCTTCACCGCGCGCGCTTGGAGCTGGCAGGTGGCGAGGCGGACGCTCTCCACCCCGCGCGGCACCCGCATCTCCGGCGCCTCGTCCGGGTCGACATAGGGATTGCGCCAGACGAGGTGGGCGGCATGGCCGTCCGACTGCTTGTCTTCGGGCAGGTAATTTTCCAGCACGCCCAGCGGCTCGAACTGGTTCTTGAGCTGAAAGCTGATGACCTGGTCGCGCATCTTGCCGCTGACCACTTTCTCCAGATAGTCGGCCGGGCTGCCGGTGCGGCGCTTGGCCCGGGCATAGCCGGGCATGCGGCCCGCGATGACGATGCCGTGCAGGTCCAGTTCCTCGGCCAGTTCCTTGCGCTCGTCATAGAGGCGCTGGCCGATGCGCAGGCCACGCAGCTTGGGATCGACCGCCATTTCATAGCCATAAAGCCATTCGCCCGCCGCGCTGTGCCGGGTGCCGAAGCCATTGGCGGTGATCTCCTCCCAGTCATGATGGGAAAAGGCCATCGCCTTGCTGACGCGCATGGTGGCGCAATAGCCCACGACCTTGCTGTCATAGAGGGCGACGAAGCAGCCATTGGGGAAATTGTTGATCTGGCCGCGGATCGTGGCCAGCGAATAATTGGGCATGCCGGGATAGGCCCGGGCGATCAGCCGCTGGATGCCGCGCACATCGGCCGGCACCGCCGCCCGGACTTCCAGGCGCTTCTTGGCTGTCGTCGTCATTATTCGCTCCCGTCGCATCGATCCGAAAAGGAAAAGGCGGCGCCGGGATGCGGCGCCGCCTCGTTCCGTTTCCGTATTGAAAGCTTCAGGAAGCGATCAGTTCCGGCAGAAGGCCCTTATCAGGCCCACTTGGCCATTTCGGCTTCCAGGTTGACGCGGATCTGCTCGAAGAACTGCTCCGTGGTCATCCAGGCCTGTTCCGGGCCGATCAGCAGCGCCAGATCCTTGGTCATCGCGCCGCTCTCGACGGTCTTGATGCAGACCTGCTCCAGCGTCTCGGCGAACTTGGTGACTTCGGGGGTGCCGTCGAACTTGCCGCGGAACGACAGGCCCTGGGTCCAGGCGAAGATCGAGGCGATCGGGTTGGTCGAGGTCGCCTTGCCCTGCTGGTGCTGGCGATAGTGACGGGTGACGGTGCCGTGCGCGGCTTCGGCTTCCACGGTCTTGCCGTCGGGCGAGAGCAGGACGGAGGTCATCAGGCCGAGCGAGCCGAAGCCCTGGGCCACGGTGTCGGACTGGACGTCGCCGTCATAATTCTTGCACGCCCAGACGAACTTGCCGCTCCACTTCAGCGCCGATGCGACCATGTCGTCGATCAGGCGATGTTCGTAGATGATGCCCTTGGCCTTGAACGCTTCGGCGAATTCGGCGTCGAACACTTCCTGGAACAGGTCCTTGAAGCGGCCGTCATAGGCCTTGAGGATGGTGTTCTTGGTCGACAGGTACAGCGGCCATCCACGGTCGAGCGCATAGTTCATGCTGGCGCGGGCGAAATCGCGGATCGAATCGTCGAGATTGTACATGCCCATGGCAACGCCGGCCGAGGGGAAGTCGAACACGTCCTTCTCGATCTTCTCGCCATTTTCGCCGTCCCAGATCATGCGCAGCTTGCCGGCGCTGGGGACGACGAAGTCGGTCGCCTTATACTGGTCGCCAAAGGCATGGCGGCCGATGACGATCGGGTCGGTCCAGCCCGGCACCAGGCGGGGGACATTCTTGATGACGATCGGCTCGCGGAACACGACGCCGCCCAGGATGTTACGGATCGTGCCGTTGGGCGAGCGCCACATCTGCTTGAGGTTGAATTCCTCGACGCGCGCTTCGTCCGGGGTGATGGTGGCGCACTTCACGCCGACGCCATATTGCTTGATCGCGTTGGCGCAGTCGACGGTGATCTGGTCGTTGGTCTCGTCGCGCTTCTCGACCGAAAGATCGTAATATTTCAGATCGATGTCGAGATAGGGCTTGATCAGACGCTCACGGATCCATTCCCAGATGATGCGGGTCATTTCGTCGCCGTCGATTTCCACGACGGGGTTTTTCACCTTGATCTTCGCCATAGCGCCTATTCGCCTTCTTCTCTTGGGTGGAATTATGGGGACGCCCTAGGCAAAGCGGCGCCAATGTTCAACCTTCGACCACCGGTTTTACGGCCGATCATGCGAGGCATGCGCAAGACTGTTGTGCGAAGCCTGTGCGTACGGGGAGCGAAGGGCCGGGATCGTCGTTGTCAGGATCAATGTCTCCCCCTAAAGACGGTGCCCATGGAAAATGACGAGATCACGATTGCCGCAGGCGGCAATGTCAAATGGCGCTTCCCTTCGGTCCATCCCGAGGGGGTGAAGTTCGGCGCGATCGCGGCGGCGATCACCGGCCTGTTCTTCGTGATGGGCTGGGAAATTCTCGGCTGGCTGATGCTGATGGTCACCATCTGGGTGCTGGCCTTCTTCCGCGATCCGATCCGCGCCGTGCCGCAGGATGAAGGTGCGATCATCGCCCCGGCCGATGGCCTGGTGACCTTGATCCAGCGCGTGCCCCCGCCGCGTGAAATGGCCGGCCCGGACGGTCTGGGCGACCAGCCGATGATCCGCGTCTCGATCTTCATGAGCGTATTCGACGTCCATATCAACCGCACGCCGATCGGTGGTACGGTAAAGGCGGTCACCTATATTTCGGGCAAGTTCCTCAACGCCGATCTCGACAAGGCGAGCGAGGATAATGAGCGCCAGCATATTCTGGTCGAACGGCATGACGGGCTGCGCATCGGCTTTACCCAGATCGCCGGCCTGGTCGCGCGCCGCATCGTACCCTTTGTGAAGCCGGGCGACATGGTCGCGGCCGGCCAGCGCATCGGCCTCATCCGCTTCGGCAGCCGTGTCGATGTCTATCTGCCCGTCGGCGTCGCGCCGCGCGTGATCCTGGGCCAGCGCACCGTCGCGGGCGAGACGATCCTGGGGCAGATCGGCGATCGCCGCGTCATCGCGGGCATCCAGCAGTGAGGCAGCGTCGCGCCGTTCCGCGCGGGCTACGGCGCGGCATCACGCTGCGCATGCTGGCGCCCAATGCGGTGACGGCGATGGCGCTCTGCTTCGGCCTGACCGGCGTGCGCTATGGCATATCAGGTGATTGGGAACGGGCGGTATTGTCCATCCTGTTCGCTGGCGTGCTCGATGGCCTTGACGGCCGGATCGCCCGGTTGCTGCGGGGCGAAAGCCGATTTGGTGCCGAACTGGATTCGCTGTCCGATTCGATCGCCTTCGGCGTCGCGCCCGCGCTGATCCTCTATCTCTGGTCGCTGCACGCCATGCCGAAATTCGGCTGGATCTTCGCACTGGCCCATGCGCTGTCCTGCGCACTGCGCCTGGCGCGCTTCAACGCCAATATCGATGTCGAGGAACAGCCGCACAAATCGGCCGGTTTCCTGACCGGCGTGCCGGCGCCGGCCGGCGCGGGGCTCACCTTCGTGCCGCTCTATCTGTGGCTGGTAAGCGGCGAGGAGATTTTCCGCGCCTGGTATGTGGTCGCGCCCTGGACTGCCTTCGTCGCTTTCCTGATGATCTCCAACATCGCCACCTATAGCTGGTCGGCGTTGCGGCTACGCAAGCGCATCCGGCTGGAACTGATCGCGCTTGTCGGCTTGCTGGCCGCCGCGCTTGCAACCCAGCCCTGGCTGACCCTGTTGCTGATCTGCGGCGTCTATGTGTTGCTGATCCCGTTCGGCATCCTGTCCTACGCCAAGGTGCGCAAGCCGCCTGCCACCATTTGAGGCTGGCGCCCTGTTCAGGCGGCGAGGATGCCGCCGGGCAGGGGGGTGGCGCGCGCTGGCTGGTGCGCGCGGTTCCGCCGGATCCGGATATGATAGACCGGCGGGGTCTGTGGGATCGGCTCGAACAACAGGGCGGCCACCATCTTCTGATGGTAAAGGGCGAACATCCAGGTGATGGTAGCGGCCGCCAGCAGGAAGGCGGCGGAGAAAATGGTCGCTGCAACAATGGTGAACATGGCCGCTGACTTTCTATCTTGCCATTTGCACACTTAGGCGCACTATGCCGATGCAAACGGGCTTTTACCGTGTTTGTTCCACTTGTTCACTTTATGTTCTCGTTTTGAGGGCGAGTCAACCCCTTGCGCAATTGGGTCGGGGCAGGTAAAGGCGCGCCCATTCCACATGGGAATCGACATATCCGGTGCCGGCGGCGTCTTAGAGGCGCTCCAAGGTTCCTGATTCCCAGAGGTAGCAACCGGAAGGAGAAATATTATGGCGACTCCCGTCGTCACCATGCAGCAATTGATCGAGGCTGGCGCCCACTTCGGCCACCAGACCCACCGCTGGAACCCGCGGATGAAGCCGTACATCTTCGGCGACCGCAACGGCATCCACATCCTTGACCTGTCGCAGACCGTGCCGCTCTTCGCGCGCGCTCTCGACTTCGTGTCGGCCACCGTCGCCGGCGGCGGCAAGGTTCTGTTCGTCGGCACCAAGCGCCAGGCCCAGGATCCGATCGCCGAAGCCGCTCGCAAGTCGGGCCAGCACTTCGTCAACCATCGCTGGCTGGGCGGTATGCTCACCAACTGGAAGACCATTTCGGGCTCGATCAAGCGCCTGAAGACCCTTGAGGAAAAGCTGTCGGGCGATACCCACGGCTTCACCAAGAAGGAAGTCCTCCAGATGACCCGCGAGCGCGAGAAGCTGGAACTGTCGCTGGGCGGCATCCGTGACATGAACGGCATCCCCGATGTCATGTTCGTGATCGACGCCAACAAGGAAGAGCTGGCGATCAAGGAAGCCAACACCCTGGGTATCCCGGTTGTTGCCATCCTCGATTCGAACGTCTCGCCCGACGGCATTGCCTTCCCGGTTCCCGCGAACGATGACGCCAGCCGCGCCATCCGCCTCTACTGCGACGCCATCGCCGCCGCCGCCACCAAGGGCAACCGTGGTGCGCAGCAGGCTTCGGGCATCGATCTGGGCGCTCTGGACGAGCCGCTGGCTGAAGAAGTCGCCGCCGAAGCCTAAGCGCGTCGCACGACTGCAAAGTTGACAGGCTAGGGCGCGCTCCAGAAGGAACGCGCCCTAGTGCTTATCTAAGACCTGCTTATTTAACCCCTTTGAATTTAGGAGCCTCAACATGGCCGAGATTACCGCTGCTGCCGTCAAGGAACTGCGCGACCGTTCGGGCGCGGGCATGATGGACTGCAAGAAGGCCCTCACCGAAGCCAATGGCGACATCGAAGCGGCAACCGACTGGCTGCGTGCCAAGGGTCTGGCCGCCGCCCAGAAGAAGTCGAGCCGCACCGCCGCTGAAGGTCTGGTCGGCGTTGCCGTCGCCGGCACCAAGGGCGTCGCCGTCGAAGTGAACAGCGAAACCGACTTCGTTGCCAAGAACGACCAGTTCCAGGACTTCGTCCGTACCGTGTCGACCGTCGCGCTGGAATCGGGCGCTGCTGACGCAGAAGCGCTGGCTGGCCAGGCTCACCCCGCCGGCGGCACCATCAGCGAGAAGCTGGTCGCCAACATCGCCACCATCGGCGAGAACCAGAATCTGCGTCGCGTCGCCCATGTCGAAGTGACCGAAGGCGTCGTTGTGCCCTACGTGCACAACGCGGCTGCTCCGGGCCTCGGCAAGATCGGCGTGCTCGTTGCGCTCGAAGGCGATGCGCCTGCTGACGTGCTGGAGCCGCTGGGCAAGCAGCTGGCCATGCACATCGCCGCAGCCTTCCCGCTGGCCCTGTCGGCTGACGACATCGATCCGGCCCTGCTGGAGCGTGAGCGCGCGATCGCGACTGAAAAGGCCGCTGAATCCGGCAAGCCCGCCGAAATCGTTGCCAAGATGGTCGACGGTGCCGTCGCGAAGTTCGCCAAGGAACAGGCTCTGCTCTCGCAGCTGTTCGTGATGGACAACAAGACCCCGGTCGCCGACGTCGTTGCCAAGGCAGCCAAGGATGCCGGCAAGTCGATCACCCTCAAGTCCTATGTCCGCTTCCAGCTGGGCGAGGGCATCGAGAAGGAAGTCAGCGACTTCGCCGCCGAAGTGGCTGCCGCCGCCGGCGTCTGATCGCCGATCGAGCGCAAGCAAAGGGAAGGGGCGTCCTGCGGGGCGCCCTTTTTCTGTTTCGCTTGCGGGCGAGCATGTGTTCGCTATCGTGATGTGTCATGGGATCGAAGCAACGCACGACATCGCTGCCGCCGCCATATCTGAAGCGCGTCTGGCTGAGGGACGACGATCCTGATCGGGCGCCCGACTGGGGGCATTATCCCTTCAACGTTCCCGTCATTCGCAACGGCGGCTTGGATTTCCATTTTTCCAGGCCGGTAACGATTCTGGTTGGCGAAAATGGGACCGGCAAATCGACCCTGCTCGAGGCGATCGCCAAACTGGCAGGGTTTAGCGATTCCGGCGGTGCGCAGGGGATGCGAGCGGTGGATGATGCGCCAGCATCCGGCCGCGATGCTGGCGCGCTGGCCGCGCATTTGCGCGGTGCATGGTTGCCGCAGGTGAAGCAGGGCTGGTTCTTCCGGGCGGAGACTTTCTTCTCCGTGGCGCGCTATCTGGATGAGGTGGCCGTCGACGTGGGGGCTGTCGGTCCTCAATATTTGCGTGCGTCCCATGGTGAGGGATTTTTCGATTTCTTTGCGGAACGTATGGAGCGGCAGGGTCTCTTCATATTAGATGAGCCAGAATCTGCCCTCTCGCCGCAACGTCAATTCGAGTTTCTGAAGCTGCTGCGCCGAATTCAGCGTGCTGACAATGCGCAGGTCATCATGGCGACCCACTCGCCTATCCTGATGGCACTGCCGGACGCTGACTTGTGGCATGTCGATAGTTATGGCGTCAGGCCCGTCGCTCTGGAGGATACGCCGCACTTCCGACTCTACCGCGAATTCATGCTCTATCCACAGGAAACGGTCGAAGCGATGATTGAGTGAGGTTCGTTGGAGCATCATCGCACAAACGCCCCTTGGCATCCCGGTTTCGCGCCTCTAATGTCCCGGCCGCTTTCCCCCGCCCAATAAAGGATTCTTGCCCCACATGACCCGGCCAGCCTTCAAGCGTATCCTGCTGAAACTGTCGGGCGAGGTGCTGATGGGATCGGGCCAGTTCGGCATCGATCCCGAGACCGTCGATCGTGTCGCGGGTGAGATCGCCGCCGCGAAGGATGCGGGTTTCGAGCTGTGCGTGGTCGTCGGCGGCGGCAATATCTTCCGCGGCCTGGCCGGCGCGGCCAAGGGCTTCGATCGTACCAGTGCCGACTATATGGGCATGCTTGCGACCGTCATGAACGCACTTGCCGTGCAGAATGCGCTGGAAAAGATCGGTTGCGACACCCGCGTCCAGTCAGCCATCCCGATGGCATCGGTGTGCGAGCCCTATATTCGGCGCAAGGCCGTGCGGCACATGGAAAAGGGCCGGATCGTCATCTTCGCGGCCGGCACCGGCAACCCCTTCTTCACCACCGACACCACGGCGGCCCTGCGCGCGGCGGAAATGAACTGCGACGCGCTGTTCAAGGGCACCAGTGTCGATGGCATCTATGACGCCGATCCCAAGAAGGTGGCCGACGCCACCCGCTATGAAGAGATCAGCTTCGACCAGGTGCTGACCGATAATCTCAAGGTCATGGATGCCAGCGCGATCGCGCTGTGCCGTGAAAATCATATTCCCATCGTCGTGTTCAACATCCGCGAGGAAGGCAACCTTGCCAAGGTGCTGGAAGGCCAGGGTGTCGCGACGATCGTGCAAAATCAGGAGCGCTGAAAAATGGCCCAATATGACAAGTCTGACCTCGAACGCCGCATGGCCGGCGCGATCGAAGCGCTCAAGGGCGATCTGACCGGACTGCGCACCGGCCGTGCCAATGTCCAGCTGCTCGATCCCGTCATGGTCACCGTCTATGGTGCCAACATGCCGCTGAACCAGGTTGCTACCGTGTCGGCGCCCGAGCCGCGCATGCTGTCGGTCCAGGTCTGGGACAAGACCAATGTCGGGCCGGTCGACAAGGCGATTCGTTCGGCGGGCCTGGGTCTCAACCCGATCGTCGATGGACAGACGCTGCGCCTGCCGATTCCCGATCTGACCGAGGAGCGCCGCAAGGAACTGGCCAAGCTCGCCAGCAAATATGCCGAAGGTGCCCGAGTTGCCGTCCGCAACGTCCGCCGCGACGGTATGGACAGCCTGAAGACCGACGAGAAGAAGGGCGAAATCAGCGAGGACGAGCGCAAGCGCCTGGAAACCGAGGTCCAGAAGCTGACCGACAGCACGATCGCGGACATCGATGCGGCCGCTTCGGCCAAGGAAAAGGAAATCCTCGGCCAGTAAGCCGGGGCTTTCCTTTCGCGGCCGAAGCACGCATTCCTATCTGATGGCCACACAAGCCAAGCCCGATCTTACCAGCGCGGCGCCTGCCCATGGTGCGCGCCACGTTGCCATCATCATGGACGGCAATGGTCGCTGGGCGAAGAAGCGGCTGTTGCCGCGCATCGCAGGTCACCGCGCCGGCGTGGAGGCGGTGCGCCGCGTCGCGCGTGCCGCCCAGGATATTGGCCTGGAATGCCTGACGCTCTATGCCTTTTCCTCGGAAAACTGGAAGCGTCCGGCAACCGAGGTGGCAGACCTGATGGGGCTGCTGCGCCATTTCATCCAGTCGGACATTGACGAGTTTCACGCCAATGGTGTGCGGCTGCGGGTGATCGGCAATTATCGTGCGCTTGATCCGGTGTTGGTGGACCTGATCGATCGGGCGATGGTGCGCACGGCGGCGAACAGCGGCCCGGTTATCGCGATCGCGCTCAACTATGGCGCGCAGGACGAGATGGTGCGGGCTGCGCAGCGCCTGGCCGAACGGGTGGCGCGTGGCGAACTGGCGGCCCAGGACATTGGCGTCGACGCGATCGATGCTGAACTGGACACGGCGGATCTGCCTCCGCTGGATCTCCTTATCCGCACCTCGGGGGAGCATCGGCTCAGCAATTTCATGCTGTGGCAGGCGGCCTATGCGGAACTCTATTTCACCGACACGCTCTGGCCCGATTTCGACGGCCGCGCACTGGCCGAGGCGCTCGACGCTTTCCGCCTGAGGGACCGCCGTTTCGGCGGACTGTGATTGATATGGCAAGCGAATTGCGTACCCGCACCATCGTCGGTCTTGGCCTGATCGCGCTCGCGGCCGGTGCGCTGATCTTTGGCGGCTTTTTCTTCTGGATGCTGCTGGCGATCGCGGGCGTGTTGATGCAGGGCGAATGGGGCGATCTGACCGGGGCGCCGCGCGAGCATCGGCAGCTGGCGATGTATGCGGTGTCGGTGCCGTTGGCGATTCTCTGCCCGCTCGCGGCGGGCGTGTCCTGGCTGGGCTTCGCGCTGACGATGGCGGCCTTCTTCTTCACCCTGCTCGCCGGTCGCTCGCTCAAGCTGGCGCTGGGGATTTTCTATATCTGCGTGCCGGTCATGGCGCTGCTGTATCTGCGCGGGCAGCAGCCCGACGGCCATGGCCTGCTGCTCGCCTTCTGGGCATTGGGGCTGGTCTGGGCGACCGATATCGGCGCCTATTTCGCCGGTCGCTCGATCGGCGGTCCGAAGCTGGCGCCGCGCATCAGCCCGTCCAAGACATGGTCGGGCCTTGGCGGCGGCGTGCTCGCCGCGCTGCTGACCGGCTTCCTGCTCTATCGTTTTGCCGACCTGCCGATCCAACTGGCGGCGGCCAGCGGCCTGCTCGCGGTGGCGGCGCAACTGGGCGACCTGCTCGAAAGCGCGATGAAGCGCCGCGCCGGGGTCAAGGACAGTGGCAAGCTCCTGCCCGGCCATGGCGGGGTGATGGACCGGCTCGATGGCGTGGTCGCGGCTGCGCCGCTCGCGGCGCTGCTCTATCTGGTGCTGGCTGGCGCCTGATGCGCACCGTGTCCATTTTTGGCGCGACCGGTTCCGTCGGCATGTCGACGCTCGACCTGATCGGCCGTGAACCCGAAGCCTATGAAGTCGTCGCGCTGACCGCCCATCGCGATGTCGCCGGGCTGGCCGCCGCTGCCCGTTCGGTTGGCGCCCGGATCGCGGTGGTGGCTGATGAAGCGCAATATGGCGCGCTCAAGGATGCGCTGGCCGGATCGAGTGTCGAGCCAGCCGCTGGCGTCGACGCGCTGGTCGACGCTGCCTCGGCCGGGGCGGACTGGACGATGGCGGCGATTGTCGGCTGCGCCGGGCTCAAGCCGACCATCGCCGCGCTCGAAGCGGGCGGCACCGTTGCGCTCGCCAACAAGGAATCGCTGGTCTCGGCGGGCGCGCTGATGATGCAGGCGGCGAGCGCATCGGGGGCGACGCTGTTGCCGGTCGATAGCGAGCATAATGCGATCTTCCAGTGCCTGGCCGGCAGTCGTCTGGATGATGTCGCGCGCATCACCCTGACCGCCAGTGGCGGCCCGTTCCGTACCCTTGGTTATGAGGATATGCGCGCCATCACCCCGGCGCAGGCGGTCGCCCATCCCAACTGGTCGATGGGGGCCAAGATCAGCGTCGACAGCGCGACGATGATGAACAAGGGGCTCGAACTGATCGAGGCGGCCCATCTCTTCCCGATCGGGCTCGATCGGATCGAGATCTTGGTCCACCCCCAGTCGGTGATCCATTCGATGGTCGAATATCGCGATCGTTCCACCCTTGCGCAGCTCGGCTCGCCGGACATGCGCATCCCGATCGCCCATGCGCTCGCCTGGCCCGCGCGAATCGCCACCCCCTGTCAGCCGCTGGACCTGGCCCGGATCGGGCGGCTCGATTTTGAACTTCCCGATGACCGGCGTTTCCCGGCGCTGCGGCTGGCGCGCGCCGCTGCGCAGGCGGCGGATGCGTCTGCCGCCATCCTCAATGCCGCCAACGAAGTCGCTGTGGCGGCCTTCCTTGCCGGGCGCATCGGCTTCCTTGATATCGCCATGATTGTGGAGGATGTTCTGAACCGCTATAGCGCGCCGGTGCCTGCATCGATGGACGATGTCCTGCATGCCGACGCAACGGCGCGGATTATGGCAGGCGAAGTGATGGAAAGATTGACGGTTTGATCCACAATCCCGGTTTCCTGTTGACCATTGTCGCTTTCGTGGCGGTCATCGGGCCGCTCGTCTTCGTGCACGAACTGGGTCATTATCTGGTCGGGCGCTGGTGCGGCGTGAAGGCGGAAGCCTTTTCGATCGGCTTTGGACCGGAAATTTTCGCCTGGGTCGATAAGCGGGGGACGCGCTGGCGGCTCGCGGCGCTGCCGCTGGGCGGCTATGTTCGCTTCAAGGGCGATATGAACGCTGCCAGCCAGACCGATCCCAAATGGCTGGAAATGTCGGTGCAGGACCGCAGCGAGAGCTTTCCGGCCAAGCCG
This sequence comes from Sphingobium sp. AP49, assembly GCF_000281715.2. Lineage (NCBI taxonomy): Bacteria > Pseudomonadati > Pseudomonadota > Alphaproteobacteria > Sphingomonadales > Sphingobiaceae > Sphingobium > Sphingobium sp. AP49. The sequence goes on from NZ_CP124576.1 coordinate 1,415,455, forward strand.
CTCTGGCAGCGTGCGGCGATCGTCGCCGCCGGCCCCGCGATCAATTTCCTCTTTGCCATCCTGATCCTGGCCGCCTTCGCCTTCCTGCATGGCGAAAGCCGCACGCCGGCGGTGGCGGGTATGGTCCAGCCCGGCAGCGCCGCCGCCGCCGCCGGTATCCAGCCGGGCGACCGTATCGTCTCGCTCAACGGGCGAGCGATGCACACCTTCGACGATATTCGCCTTTATGCCCAGATCCGCCCCGGCGAGCCGGTGACGATCCTGCTGGACCGCAAGGGGCAGGTGATCGAGAAGCAGGGCCATGTCGGCGCGGTCAGCGAGGATGATGGTTTCGGCAACAAGTTCCGCATCGGGCGTCTGGGACTGGCACCGGGCAAGCCGGTGATCGAGCCGGTCAGCCTGCTGCGTGCGCCCGTCGTCGCAGTCGAACGCACCGGCCAGATCATTCGTACCATGGTGGAAACGCTGGGTCAGGTGATCGGCGGCGATCGCTCGGTCAAGGAACTTGGCGGGCCGCTCAAGATCGCCCAGGTCTCCGGGCAGGCCGCGACGCTGGGGCTGGAAAGCTTCATCTTCTTCGTCGCCCTCATCTCGATTAACTTGGGGTTCATCAACCTCTTGCCAATTCCGATGCTGGATGGCGGGCACCTGCTCTTTTACGGGGTCGAGGCGGTGCAGCGCAGGCCGGTCAGCGCACAGGTGCAGGACTGGGCCTATCGGTCCGGCCTGGCGCTGCTGATGACCGTGATGTTGCTGGTGACTTTCAACGATTTGTCGTCTTTCGGATTGTGGGAGCGGCTGTCCGGCTTGATCGGCTGAGCCGCATCGGGCAGGGAAGGCGCGGTTCGGCGCCGTCTATTTCTGGCGAAACAGTTTTTTACTTTTTTGAGGTGAGCGGGTGACAGCGATGAAGAGCAGCAAGGGGCAGCGTCCGATTGTCGCAGCCCTGTTGGCAACGACGATGATCGCCGGCCTTGCGGTGCCCGCAGCGGCGCAAAATGCCGCGCCTCCCGCCGCACCCGTTGTCGCCCCGGCCGCCACGGTGGCACCCTCGGGCACGATCCGTTCGATCACCGTTACCGGCACCCAGCGCCTGGAGCAGGACACGGTGATGTCCTACACCAAGCTCCGCGTCGGCCAGTCCTTCACCCAGGAAAGCCTCGATCAGGCGCTGCGCGACCTGTATGAGACCGAACTGTTCGCCGACGTTCAGATTCGCAACGACGGCGGATCTCTGACGGTCGAGGTGAAGGAAAACCCGGTCATCAATCGTATCGTCCTTGAAGGTAATAAGCGTCTCAAGGAAGACAAGATTCGGCCCGAAATTAAGCTGGCCCCACGCCAGATTTATACCCGGTCCAAGGTGCGCGCCGATGTCGCCCGCATCATCGAGCTGTATCGCCGGCAGGGCCGCTTTGCCGCGACGGTCGAGCCAAAGATGGTCCAGCTGGACCAGAACCGGGTCGATATTGTGTTCGAGATTTCGGAAGGCCCCAAGTCCAAGGTCCGCCAGATCAACATCATCGGCAACGAGAAGTTCAAGGACGGCGACCTGCGCAGCCAGATGGTGACCAAGCAGTCGCGCTGGTTCCGCGTCTTTTCGTCGGGTACCAGCTATGATCCTGATCGCCTGGCCTATGACCAGCAGAAGCTGCGCCAATTCTACCTGACCGAAGGCTATGCCGATTTCCGCGTGATCTCGGCCGTTGCGGAGCTGACGCCCGACAAGCAGGACTTCATCATCACCTATGTGGTCGAAGAGGGCGATCGCTATAAATTTGGTGACGTGAAGGTCGAATCCGACATTCGTGACCTGTCGGGCGACGCGCTGACCAAGCGCCTGCCGATGCACAAGGGCGACTGGTACAATGCCAAGCAGGTCGAGGATACGGTCGACACGCTGAGCGAGACCGCTGGCCTGTTCGGCTATGCCTTTGCCGAGGTCCAGCCCGACTTCAACCGGTCGAAGGAAGACCTGACGATGGGGATTAACTTCCGCATCGCCAACGCCCCGCGCGTCTATGTCGAACGGGTCGACATCAACGGCAACACGCTGACCCAGGACAAGGTGGTCCGTCGCGAATTCCGCCTGGCCGAAGGCGATGCCTTCAACAGCTTCCTCGTCAAGCGCTCGAAGGACCGCATCAACTCGCTCGGCTTCTTCCAGGAGAAGCTGGACATCGAGCAGAAGCCGGGTTCCGCGCCCGACCGCATCGTGCTTGAAACCAACATCCAGGAAAAATCGACCGGCGAACTCTCGCTTTCGGCTGGTTATTCGTCGCTGGAACGCTTCATCATCTCGGCATCGATCACCCAGCGCAATTTCCGTGGCAAGGGCCAGGAACTGCGGACCTCGGTCAATTATTCGGCCTATTCCAAGTCGGTCGAGGTGGGCTTTACCGAACCCTATTTCCTCGACAAGAATATCGCGCTGGGCGGTGACATCTATCGCCGCGATCTCAACAGCTTCCGCTATGTCGGCAGCGGCAATGATCGCGACACCACCTATCAGCAGACGACGACCGGCTTCCAGATCCGCGCCGGTGTGCCGATCACCGAATATATCTCGATGGCGCTGCGCTACACGCTCAACTTCGACGATGTGACGCTCGACAAGGATACCTATTATTCGGATACCGACGGTGACGGCGATATCGAGTGCGATCCGCTGCTGGCCGGCCGTTATCTCTGCGATGCCATCGGCAAGCGCACCACCTCGTCGATCGGCTACTCGCTGATCTACGACACCCGCGACAATCGCCTGCGTCCGACGCGCGGCAACAATCTCGTCCTCAGCCAGGATTTTGCCGGCCTGGGCGGCGACGTCAAATATATCCGTACCCGGATCAACGGCTCCAAATATTGGGCGCTGGGCAGTGGCTTCATCTTCTCGCTCCAGGCCGAGGGCGGCTACATCCACAGCCTGGAAGGCACGCGCTACGACAGCACCGGCGAGGAGGTCGATCCGATCCGCCTGACCGACCGCTTCTTCCTGGGCGAACCACAGATCCGCGGCTTCGACATTCGCGGCGTCGGCCCGCGCGTGAAGCGCTATTATCTGGTCCCGCAGACGGATACCGCCGGCAACACCAGCTATGTGCGTCAGAACGGCAACAACAACGTCTCCGACGACGCGCTGGGCGGCCGCATGTATTATATGGCTCGCGCCGAAATGGAGATTCCGCTGGGGTCGGGTGCGCGCGAAATGGGTCTGCGCCCGTCGATATTTGCTGATATCGGCGCTGTCGCTGGCCTCAAAAATCCCAGCCTGGTTGGTGGCCCCGGCGGTTTCCCGGGCTACTGCTCGGACACGACCGGCGTACTCACTACCGTTAAGGCTACGGGCACAGCGAAAAGTCCGGTCTGTCCGGCCGGCTACGACACCAAGACCGGAATGTTCGAAGAACAATATTATGGCGACACGCTCTCTCCGCGTGTCTCCGTGGGCGTTGGCGTGAACTGGAACTCGCCCTTCGGCCCGTTCCGTATCGACATCGCCAAGGCCCTGCTCAAGGAACCAGGGGACGACGCAAAACTCATCACCTTCAACGTAGGGACTCAATTCTGATGAAGACGATTATCAAGGCTCTGGCGCTCGGCATCGCGCCTGTTACCGCGCTCGCACTGACCGCCGCGCCGGCCGTCGCCCAGTCCAAGCAGGGCATCGCCGTCGTCGATCTGCAGCGTGCCGTCGCCACCAGCGCGGCCTATTCGACCGCACGCACCCAGATCCAGACGACCTACAAGGCGCAGATCGACAGCTTCACCGCGCGCAAGACCGCGATCGACGCCGATCTCAAGACCAAGGGCGACGCACTGCAGGCCGCGCTGAAGGCGGCCGGCGGCAAGCCGACCCCGGCGATCGAGACCCAGTATCAGCAGTTCCAGCAGTCGCAGCAGACCGCACAGGCCGAACTGCAGCGTCTGGGCCAGCCGATCGCGCTCGCCAACGCCTATGTCGAGGAACAGATCACCGCAAAGCTGTCGGATGCGCTGAAGGCGGCGATGACCAAGGCGAAGGTCGACCTGGTCCTCAGCCCCGAAGCGACCGTGTCCTACCAGCCGACCGTGGATATCACTGCGGCCGTGGTGACCGAACTCAACGCGCTGGTGCCCAGCGTCGGCATCACGCCGCCGGCTGGCTGGCAGCCGGGCCGTCAGGGCCAGGCCGCAGCGCCTGCCGCTGCTGCGCCCGCTCCGGCCAATCCGGCGCAGGCGCCCAAGTCGCGCTGATACGATGACCGGAGAGGTTGATAACAAGGAAGCCCGTGGCCCGATGGATATCCGTCGGGTCATGGCAGCCCTGCCGCATCGCTATCCGATGCTGCTGGTAGACCGCGTGGCGTCGCTGGTGCCGAGCCAGTCGATCCACGCGATCAAGGCCGTGTCGATGAACGAGCCGTTTTTCCAGGGCCATTTCCCCGGCCGTCCGATCATGCCGGGCGTGCTGATCGTCGAGGCGATGGCCCAGGCGGCCGGTGTGCTGGTGGTCGATTCGCTGGGGCTGGCCGATTCGGGCAAGCTGGTCTATTTCATGAGCATCGACGGCGCGAAGTTCCGCACGCCGGTGGAGCCGGGTTGCCTGCTCGACCTGCATGTCGAAGTGACGCAGATGCGCGGTGCGGTGTGCAAATTTGCAGGCCGGGCGATGATCGATGGCAAGCTGGCAGCGGAAGCGAATTTCGTTGCGATGATTGCCGATCCGCCCAAGGACTGAGCGGGAGCGCGCGGCATTCAATCGAATGTCGGGCGCGCGATCTCATTCTTTGTGGTCGCATCGTTGAACGCGAAAAATCGGGCCCCACTTTTCGCACGATACTCGGATCATCCTTTTCCTTGCTTTGGCGCGCCGGAAACGCTAACGGCGCGCCTTCGCATTTTACCGCATCCACAGCCGGTCGGAACCGGCACGCACACGGAGCAATACGCCATGAAGGCCGATACCCACCCCGATTACCACCTGATCACCGTTCAGATGACCGACGGTACCACGTTCCAGACCCGTTCGACCTGGGGCAAGGAAGGCGACACGATGGCGCTCGACATCGACCCCAAGTCGCATCCGGCCTGGACCGGTGGCAACCGCCAGCTGGATACCGGTGGCCAGGTGGCACGCTTCAACAAGCGTTTCGGCGGCCTGACGCTGAAGAAGTAATCGGCCTTACCGGCACGATATCGAAAGGGCGCCCCATCGGGCGCCCTTTTTTGTGCCCGGGCGAGGTGCGCGCGGCACAAAAAAGGCCTCCAGCTAAAAGCTGGAGGCCGAGGTTCAGGGGAGTGTCAGCAGCGACAGAGGGGGATCTGCAAGGGGATGCTGCTGACAAGGGCCGTTATAGGCCGCGAATGCTGCGGGGAAATGTCCCGATTATTACCGAATGCAATCGGGCTGAAATTCGCGGGAAGGGCCTGTCAGCCGCCCGCTTCAGCACGATCCGCGTCGAGGAAGGCGGCCACATCCTCCAGCACCACATCCTTCGACAGGAAGGTCTGGCCGATGCCGCGCGCCAGCAGGAAGGGCAGGGTGCCTGCCGCCATCTTCTTGTCGTGCAGCATATGGGCGACCAGCGCGGCACCGCTGGCGGTGACATGGGCGCTGGCAAGGTCATAAGGCAGGCCGACGGCCTTGAGATGGGCGGTCACCCGCGCGGCATCCTCGGCCGGGCACAGGCCTAGCCGTGCCGAATAGCGGAAGGCCAGGGCCATGCCGGCGGCCACGCCCTCGCCATGGAGCAATATGTCGGAAAAGCCGGTATCGGCTTCCAGCGCATGGCCGAAGGTGTGGCCAAGGTTGAGCAGGGCGCGACGGCCAGATGTCTCGCGCTCGTCATCCGCCACGATCGCCGCCTTGGCGCGCACACTGTGCGCAATCGCATAGGCACGCGCTTCGGTATCGCCGGTCAGCAACCGATCGGCATGGCTCTCGCACCAGGCGAAGAAATCGGGATCGTCGATCAGGCCATATTTCACCACCTCGGCATAGCCTGCGCGGGTCTGGCGCAGCGGCAGGCTGTCGAGTACCGACGGATCGATCAGGACCAGGGCGGGCTGGTAGAAACTGCCGATCAGGTTCTTGCCGGCGCTGGCATTGATCGCGGTCTTGCCGCCGACCGAACTGTCGACCTGCGCCAGCAAGGTGGTCGGCACCTGCACGAAATGGCAACCACGCTTCAGGATAGAGGCGGCAAAGCCGACCAGATCCCCGATCACGCCGCCGCCCAGCGCTACGACATGGTCTCCGCGCTCGATCTCCAGTGCCAGCAGCGCATCGAGCAATTCTTCCAGGTGGCGCCAGCTCTTGGTCTGTTCGCCCGGCGGCAGGATGATCGGCTCGACCACTATGTCTGCGCTGCGCAGGCTGGCGTCGAGTCGGGGCAGTTGGGCTGCGGCGACATGGGCGTCGGTGACGACCACCAGTCGCCCGTTTCGGGCATAGCGCGCCAGATGCGCGGCCGCGCGGTCGAGCGCGCCCTGTTCGATTACGATGTCATAGCTGCGCGCGCCCAGCGCGACGGGAACTAATGCCATGCGGGAAGTTGCTCCATGATGCGGTCGACGGCGACCTCATGCGGGGCGGCGATGCTCTTCACATGGATCGGCGCCAGCGCGTAGACGGGGTTGCGGATGGCGGCCAGTTCGGTCAGCACCACGCGGGGGTCGCGATCCTTCAGCAAAGGCCGCCCTTCGCGCCGCGACACGCGATCGACCAATATGTCGATATCCGCGTCCAGCCAGATCGCGGTCGCCTGATTCAGGATCAGCGCGCGCGTATCGTCCTGCATGAATGCGCCGCCGCCCGTGGCGATCACCTTGGGCGCGCCGTCCATCAGCCGGGCGATGACACGCCGCTCGCCGTCACGGAAATGGGCTTCGCCATAGCGCGCGAACATTTCACTGATCGTCATGCCGGCGGCACGCTCTATCTCTTCGTCGGCGTCGACGAAATGCAGGCCGAGCCGTGCGGCAAGCCGGCGGCCGACGGTGGATTTGCCCACACCCATCATGCCAACCAGGACGATTGGGCCGCGCTTGGCTCTGCTCTCCGGGAATTTGCTGTTTCGCTGCATGGCGAGGGGGGCTATACAGCCAGCCGTCGCTGAGGCAAACGCAACTTTCCCCTGTCGCCTGGCTCTTTGTGCCGGGCTAGCCGCAGAAGAGGCCATGAAGAGCAATCGTTCCTTTAGCAGTTTTGAAGGTGGTACGCGCCGTCGTACCCGCCTGCCGATCATTCCAATCGTCGCTGTCGTCATCCTGATCGCGCTGGTCGCGTTCCTGTGGTCGCGCGGTGGCGAGCGGCCGCAACAGCGCGTCGAAAAGGTCATTCCGGCCGAAAAACTGGGCCAGTAAATCGGATGCGTCGCCTGCGGGGGAATGCGAAATGGGCGCTGGGCAGCTTTGCGCTCGCGCTGGCCTTGCCGGTGGTCGCGCAGCAGGCGCCCGAATCGCTGTTGCCGCCTGGCTTCGGCGATCCCACGCCGCCGCCTGCAACGGCGCCGCAGCCGGCGCGTCCCGTGCCCAATGCTCCTGCACCGACTGGTCCTGTGCCCACGGTCCAGCCGCTGGTGCCGTCATCCGCTTTTCCGCCCCCTGATCTGGCGGCGATCGGCAATGCGGCGGACACTGCCGCCGAGGCCATGAGCGCTGAAGAACTGGCCGCGGAAAAGGCGAAATATGACCTGCCCGAAAGTGCGCGTCGTTCGCTGGATCGCATCGGTCCGCTGACACCGGCGACCAGGGGGATGGAGCCGGACGCCTTTGGCGCCGAATATGGACCCTATCTTGCAGCGTTGATGAAGCAGACCCACGCGCCGATCATGTCGCGCTGGGCGTCGATCCTGCTGCGTCGTGCGCTGCTGTCGGCGACGGAGACGCCACGCGGCATCGATGGCGCGGACTGGGCGGCGGAGCGCGCCTGGCTGCTGTTGCGCATGGGGGAAGCGGACGGTGCCCGCCTGTTGGTGCAGAGCGTCGATCCCGATCGCTATTCCCCACGCCTCTACGCCATCGCGATGCAGACCTATCTCGCTGCCGCCGATCCAGCCGGATTGTGCCCGCTGTCGGCGGGAGCCCTGCGCTTCAGCAAGGAACCGGGCTGGGACATGACCCGGGCGATCTGCCCGGCCCTGTCGGGGGATCAGGGATCGGCCAGCGGCGCGCTCAGCCAGGCGCAGCGGCGCGGTATCGTGCGCGGCATCGATTATCGCCTGGCGGAGAAAGTGGTCGGGACGGGCTTCAACGCCCGCCGCTCGGTGAAGATCGAATGGGACGGCGTCGATAGTCTTACCGCCTGGCGTTTCGGTCTGGCGACCGCGCTCAACGTGCCAATTCCCGATGATCTTTATGGCAGCGTCGGTCCGCATGTCCGGGCCTGGGAAGCCCGTGCCCCGGCCCTGACGGCCATTCGCCGCCTGCCGGGTGCGGAAGTCGCAGCGCGGCTGGGCGTGTTTTCCAGCGAGGGGCTGGTCAATTTCTATGGCCAGTTGAGCGCTGATGGTGATCTGGCCAGCGATCTGGCGGATCGCATGGATGCGCTGCGCAATGCCTATTCCGGGCCGTCGGTCGGCAGCCGTATCGATGCGATGCGTAGCTTGTGGCGCGATCCGTCCGCGCCCGACTATGTCGGCCTGATCGCGACGGCGCGTGCCGCTGCCGCGCTGCCCGTCGCTCAGGCGGATGCGCGCGATGCCGCCAATCTGGTCGCCGCGATGCTGACCGCGGGCTATGACCGCAATGCCGCCCGCTGGGCTGGTGCGATCGGCCGAATCGACGGCAATGGCGCGCAGGATTTCTGGGCGCTGCTGGCCGTTGGTGCACCCAGCACCGTGGTCGATATCGGCAGTGGCCGGGTGTCGACCTATGTCGGCGATGCCGGTCCCGACAAGGGACGGATGCTGATTGCCGCGCTGGCCGGCCTGTCGCGCCTGTCGGGAAATGATGCCGCGGCGCTGGCGCAGGACAATGGTTTCACCTTGGCCGCCAATAGCCGTTGGGCACGTGCCATCGACGCCGCATCGCTGCGGGGGGAAAAGGCGACCGTGGCGCTGCTCGCAGCCGTCGGCATGCAGGGCAATGACTGGCATCGCCTGCCGCCGGGGCATCTCTATCATGTCGTGGCGGCGTTGCATCGTGTCGGACTGGACCCGGAGGCGCGGATGATCGCGGCCGAGGCTCTGACCCGATTATCCTGATGCGGATATGATCCATGGGTGACGATGCCGTCCTGATCGACCGTTTCCTCGAAATGATGGCAGCGGAACGGGGCGCGTCGCGCAATACGTTGCTGGCCTATCGCACGGACCTGCAGGGGGCGGGGAGCATCGTCGGTGGTCTGGCGCAGGCGAATCAGGAGACGCTGGGCAAGCTGGCGGCGCATTGGGCGTCGCTCACCGCTTCCAGTGTGGCGCGAAAAGCATCGGCACTGCGGGCCTTCTATGCCTTTTTGGAGGAAGAGGGGCTGAGAGCCGACAATCCGTCGGCTGCGTTGCCGCGCCCGGTGACACGCCGTCCGCTACCGAAAATCCTGTCGCCGCAGGAGGTGGACCGGCTTTTCGACATGATCGCGCAGCGTGTGTCGGTCGAACATCCCGCGCCGCTCGACCTGCGCCTGTCCGCCCTCATCGAACTGCTTTACGGTTCAGGCCTGCGGGCGACCGAACTGGTGTCGCTACCGCGCAAGGCGCTGGCCGTTGATCGGCCCTTCCTCATCATCAGGGGCAAGGGCGCGCGCGAACGGCTGGTGCCGATTTCCGATCGTGCCCGCGCGGCGGTCGCGATCTGGCTTGTCCATGTTCCCGTCGACAGCCCCTGGCTCTTTCCTTCGGGTAAGAGCCATGTCAGCCGCATCCGCCTCTATCAGATGGTGAAGGCTCTGGCTGCCGCTGCCGGCATAGCGCCCGATCGGGTCAGCCCCCATGTGCTGCGCCATGCCTTCGCCACCCATTTGTTGGAAGGGGGGGCGGACCTGCGTGCGCTGCAGTCGATGCTGGGCCATGCCGATATCGGGACGACCCAGATCTACACCCATGTCGACAGCCGCCGCTTGGTCGAACTGGTCAATAGCCGCCATCCGCTGGCCGGCATGCAGGCCAGGATCGCGCATCCCCGCGTTGACGGCGAAGCGTCTGCGCCTTAACGCCATCCGCCATGGTAAGCTTTCTCGAATTTGAAAAGCCGGTCGCAGAGCTGGAAGCCCGTGTCATCGAACTGCGCCAGACGGCCAGCGTGGGTGATATCGACATCAGCGGCGAGATCGACACGCTGGAACAGCGTGCCGGCAAGATGCTGGCGGATATTTATGCCAAGCTGACGCCCTGGCAGAAGACGCAGGTGGCCCGCCACCCTGAACGCCCGCATTTCAAGGATTATGTGGCGGGCATGTTCGACAATTTCATGCCGCTGGCCGGGGATCGGGCCTTTGCCGACGATCAGGCGATCATCGGCGGCTTCGCCACCCTGGGCGATCGCAAGATCATGGTCATCGGCCATGAAAAGGGTGACGATACCGCCAGCCGCGTGCGCCACAATTTCGGCATGGCCAAGCCCGAAGGCTATCGCAAGGCGATCCGCCTGATGGAACTGGCCGACCGGTTCGACCTGCCGGTCGTGACCCTGGTCGACACATCGGGCGCCTTTCCGGGCGTGCAGGCCGAAGAACGCGGCCAGGCCGAAGCCATTGCCCGCTCGACCGAGGCCTGCCTCGCGCTTGGCGTGCCGATGGTCGCCGTGGTGGTGGGAGAGGGCGGTTCCGGTGGCGCGGTGGCGCTCGCGGCGGCGAATCGTGTGCTGATGTTTGAACATGCCATTTATTCGGTGATCTCGCCCGAAGGCTGCGCCTCGATCCTGTGGCGCACCGCCGACAAGGCGAGCGACGCGGCGACGGCGATGCAGGTCACGGCCCAGCATCTCAAGGGGCTGGGCGTCATCGACCGGATCGTGCCCGAACCCGTGGGCGGGGCGCATCGCGAACCGGTGCAGGCGATCGCGAGTCTGGCGGCGGCCATCGGTGAGGAACTGGATGCTCTGGCTGGTCTTGACGCGGCTTCGCTGCGTGTCGATCGCGCCGACAAGTTTCTGGCGATCGGCGCCTGACCACCGTCCGGTGGAACGGCATCCTGCCCTCGCTCGTTACGCACCGGTAACAGGGAGAGGGTGAAGGATGGAGTCGGAATGAAACGGACATGGTTGCTGGCCGGCGCGGGGGCCGGCCTGATCGTTGCTGGCGTGGCACCGATGGTGGTGCAGGGGCAGCAACGGGCGATTCGTACGACTTCCTCGATCAGTGCGCAGGACAAGGCATCGGGCGCCAAGCAGCATCCAGAACTGCTCAAGGAATTTGGCGGCGCTTATGCCGGGGCGCAGGCACGCTATGTCGAAACGGTGGGGCGGCGGATCGCCGTCCAGTCGGGCCTGTCCAATGCGCAGGGCGACTTCACCGTCACGCTGCTCAATTCCCCGGTTAACAACGCCTTCGCGATCCCCGGCGGCTATGTCTATGTGACGCGCCAGTTGATGGCGCTGATGAATGACGAGGCGGAACTGGCCGGGGTGCTGGGCCATGAGGTCGGCCATGTCGCCGCCCAGCATGGCCAGCGACGGCAACAGGCCGCGCAACGAAACGCTATCGGTGGCGCGCTGCTGCAGGTGCTGACCGGCGCCCTGCTCGGCGATTCGGCGCTGGGCGGGGTGCTGCAGCAGGGTATTGGGTCGGGGACGCAACTCCTGACGCTGAAATTTTCCCGAAGCCAGGAATATGAGGCCGACGACCTGGGCATCCGCTATCTCGCCTCGGCCGGCTATGATCCGCGCGCCCTGTCGAGCATGCTGGCTTCGCTCGCGGCACAGACTGCGCTGGACGGCCGGGCCAGCGGCGATGCGCGATCGATGCCGGAATGGGCCAGCACCCACCCTGACCCGGGTGCTCGGGTAACGCGCGCCGCGCAAAATGCCGCGCGCAGCGGATCGACCAGCAGCGTGCGCAACCGTGACCCGTTTCTCGATGCGCTGGATGGGGTGCTCTATGGCGACGATCCCCGGCAGGGCGTGATCGACGGCAGCCGCTTCCGGCATCCTGACCTGCGACTCGCATTCACGGCACCGACTGGTTTCGGCATGGAAAATGGGGCTGATGCCGTCAGCATCACCGGGTCGGGCGGCCAGGCGCAATTCAGCGCCATGCCTTATTCCGGCAATCTGTCCGCTTATATCGATTCGGTCTTTGCGCGTCTGGGCGGTGACAAGGGCGCGCCGCCGGCGGGTGAGGTACAGCGCACCACCGTCAACGGCCTGCCGGCCGCTTGGCGCACGGTGCGGGCCAACAGCAAGTCGGGGCAGATCGACGCGACCGTGTTCGCTTATGATTTTGGCGGCGGCAAGGCCTATCACTTCCTGCTGCTGACGGCAGCGGGCAAGGGGGTCGGTCCGTTCGATTCGATGGTGCGATCGGTGCAGCGGCTGTCGGCGCAGGATGCTGCGGCGATCAAGCCCCGCCGGGTGGCCGTCCTGACCGTAAAGGCGGGCGACACCGTGCAGTCGCTCAGCCGGCGCATGGCCTATACCGATTACCCGCTCGACCGCTTCCTGGTGCTCAACGCCCTGACCGCGCAATCGGCGTTGCGTCCGGGGCAACGGGTGAAGATCGTCACCTGGTAGAATGGCAATGGCTTAAATGAAAAGGGCGGCGGAATTGCTTCCGCCGCCCTTTTTCGTCGTTCGCGTCGAGCTTACTTCAGGTTGCTCGAAACGTTGTTGAACGTGCCGCTCAGCTTCGAGCCGAGGCTGGTCATCGCGCCGATGGCGGCGACGGCGATCAGAGCCGCGATCAGGCCGTATTCGATGGCGGTCGCGCCCTTTTTGTTCTTCAGCATCTTACGGATGAACTGCATGTGATGTCTCCTTGGCAAAGGTTACGTTAAACTACCCGGCCGCCCCGCTCTTAAATGTAGGTCAGCAAGGGCCTGTCTAAATTGGCTCGGTTGAGAAAAGCTTAATGAGGAAAGTCGATCTGTCAGAAATTGTTGGTTAATGCTTTGTTACTTCTGTCGCGACATTGTTCCACATGCCCGTGGTACGGGTCGCAACGCTTTGCAGCGCCGTGATCATGGCGAGCACGATCATCGCCAGGATCAGCCCATATTCGACGGCCGTGGCACCACGTTCCGAGCGCCAAAGCGCGGATCGGGCGATGATTTCGATTAACGCGCGCATGTGACCCCCAGTTGGCTACAGACAGTCCTCCATCACCATGTAAAAGAGCCAGGGTTAATAAAGCCCTTTCAAGGGAGCGTTATGCAGAGTTTTACCCCGTTTCTGGTCGTTGCCGTCGCCTTGGTCGATGCCGATGGGCGCGTGTTGCTGCAGCAACGGCCGCCCGGTAAGCCGATGGCGGATCTATGGGAATTTCCTGGCGGGAAGGTCGAAACGGGCGAAACGCCCGAAGCGGCACTGGTGCGCGAGCTGGAGGAGGAGTTGGGGATTCGTACCCATGAAAGCTGCCTCGCGCCGGCAACATTCGCCAGTGCGCCGCTGGGCGATCGCCACCTGCTGCTGCTGCTCTATGTCTGCCGCAAGTGGGAAGGGATGCCGGAGGCGCGGCATGCCACCGCGCTCCAGTGGGTTCGACCGACCCAAATGTACGCCTTGGACATGCCGCCGGCCGATCTGCCGCTGATCGGCATTCTGGAAGCGCTCATCTGATCGGGAAGCCGGCTGAGCGCCCCATGGGGCGCTTGGTCGGGCTGCAAGCAGGCATTTGCAGCCATCATGGGGCGGGGCGGCCGCCGGACAGCCGGCCCCGCGCGTCGGTGTCAGTCTTCCTTCGCCTTGCTCTGCAGCTGGACATAATTCTGGATGCCCATGCGCTCGATCATCTCGAATTGGGTTTCCAGCGTATCGACATGCTCTTCCTCGCTTTCGAGGATATACTGGAACAGGTCGCGGCTGACGAAATCCTTGATCGACTCGCAATAGGCGATGGCGTCGCGCAGCACGGGCAGCGCTTCATATTCCAGCTCCAGATCGGCCTTGAGGATTTCCTCGACCGTCTCGCCGATCTTCAGCCGGCCAAGCAGCTGGAAATTGGGCAGGCCGTCCAGGAACAGGATGCGCTCCGCCACCTTGTCGGCGTGCTTCATCTCGTCGATCGATTCCTCATACTCAAACTTGGCGAGCTTCTCGATGCCCCAATGGTTGAGGATGCGATAGTGGAGGAAATATTGGTTGATCGCGGTCAGCTCGTTCTTGAGGACCTCGTTCAGATAATCGATAACCTTCTGGTCGCCCTTCATGGCGCTATGCTCCGGCTGTTATTGGGAATGGCCGGACATATAAAGGTTTCGCATCCGGTTGTTAAGCCGGAAAGCCGCCGAAAACCGCCATTTTTCAGGCGGCTATTGCGTGGTGTTCGCGATTGCCGAGGGCCTTTTACTGCGCCTGCTTCGCAATGATATCAGGCCGTCGCGCGCTCCGCCGCGATGATCGTGCGGGCAAAGCCGACGCACTGGCCGCACTTGGGGCGGCGGCCGAAACGGGCATAGGCGCTACAGGGGGTATCGGCACCATCGCGTGCGGCTTCCCGCAGATCCTTTTCGCGAATGGCATTGCAAACACAGACGACCATTGGATTCTCCTGACCCGTGAAATAGGCCAGATGCTAATGGATCGCAATAGGAGATCATGCGCTTTTGCGAATCTTTTGCACTTTACCCCGCTGCAGACTGCGCCAGATCCATTCGGCAGGGCCGATCGCGAATCGGCTGAGCCAGGCTTTTGACCACAGCAGCATGATTGCCCAGGCGCTCAGGATGAAGAGGGGAAACAGGGCCGGGCGGACCTGTCCATATAGTCCCAGGCCCCAGCCATAGAAGAGCGCCGTCATCACCAGGCTGGTGCCCAGATAATTGCTGAGCGCGAGCCTGCCGGCTGCCGCGATGCGAGCGACCAGCCAATGATCGCGATGGCGCGCCAGCAGCCACAGGATCAGCGCCGCCCAGCCGACGGTCAGCGGAATGCGGAAGGGGAAGGACCAGAGCAGCGCGGTCGCAAAGGCGGTCAGCGGGGCAAAGCCGCTGGTCGCGACCCAGATGGCCAGGCCGATCATCGGCACCAGTCCGATCAGGAAGCAATGGCGCGCGGTCTGCCTATATTGCTCGGCCGGCCAGCGCCCGATCAGGAAGCCGCCCTTCAGCATCGCCATGCCCAGCAGCATGAAGCCCAGCGTGTCGAAACCGGTGAAGAGGAAGGTCCATAGCCAATCGCCGATGAAGCCGGTCAGATGATGGTGCACGATCCCGCCAAAGCTGCCGGTATAGATGGCGATATCCTGCCGGATGATCGGGCTGTTCGGATCGGACAGGCCGGCCAGGAAGGCCTCCAGGCCTTCGCGTGTCGCGGCGGCGGCACCCGGCGCGGCGGCGGCATGCGCCCAGCCATAGAGGCTGGCGAGGAAGGCGCCGCAAATCAGGAAGTGGATCAGGAAGGCGAGGAACGCCCATTTGACCAGCGCGAGCGGTTCCTTCTGGGCGAAGGCAAGGGCGATGGTGCCGACGACGGCATAGGTCACCAATATGTCGCCCCACCAGAGCAGGATGTGGTGCAGCAGGCCGATCGCCAGCAGCCAGCCGCCGCGCACCAGTTGCGCTCGCCTCCCGTCCCGTCCCGCCATTTCCTCCCGGTCGATCAGCAGCAGCATCGATGCCCCGAACAAGAGCGAGAACAGCCCGCGCATCTTGCCGTCGACCAGGATCAGGCTGCTTGCCCAGAAGGCGATGTCGCCCATCGACATCGGCCCGGCCGCCACGGGATTGAAATAGGCGTTCTGCGGCAGGGCGAAGGCGGTGATGTTCATCCACAATATGCCCATGACGGCGCAGCCACGCAGCACGTCCATGGCGGGAATACGGGGCGATACGGCGGTCATGGGGGGCAATCCTTGAAGATGCTGGCCAAGCGGCCATGGCTCTGCCATGCGCCTACCCATGAATCAGGTCCGCAAGCAACGGATAAGCGAGTCCTTCGGCGCGGCGGCGGACCGGTACGACGATCATGCCGGGCCGCAGCGGACGGCCGCAGCCCTGGTCGCCGACATCGCCCAGCGGCAAAGCCCGCATGGTGTCGCGCGCATCCTGGAAATCGGCTGCGGCACCGGACTGCTTACCCGCGACATCCAGACCCGCTGGCCCGGCGCAGAACTGGTCGCGACCGACATCTCGCCGCAGATGCTGGACCGCGCGGCATCGGCCGGGCTGGTCGCCGGCACTTTCCTGACGATGGACGGGGAAGCGCCCTTGTTCGAGGGCGAATGGTTCGACCTCATCCTCTCCAGCCTTGCCTTCCAATGGTTTGATGATCTGCCTGCCGCGATCGCGCGGCTGGTGGCGCTGCTCCGCCCCGGCGGCAGCCTGATCTTCTCGACCATGGGGCAGGGCAGTTTCGCCCAATGGCGCGCCGCCCATGCGGCCTGCGACCTGATGCCGGGCGTGCCTGCCTATCCCTCGCTCGACGCGCTGCGCGCCATGCTGGCGGCCTATGGCGACGCCTTCGCCTTTGACGAGACCGTCCTGCTGGACGGGCAGGGCGCCCGCGCGCTCATCGGCCATCTCAAGGGCATTGGCGCGGTGGTGCCGGACGAAGGGCGCCGGCCGCTCTCCCCCGCTGCGCTGCGCCGGGTCATGGCCGCCTATGACGAAGCAGGCGGCCGTGACGTCTATCAGTTGCTGATCGGACGGGTGACGCGCGCGAACCAGGCATAGGGGCCGACCACGGTGCCGACGAAGCCGCCGGCCTCATGGGTACTGAGGAAGCGGGTATCGACATCGCGCGCCAGCACCGCCTCCCGCCCATCTATGCCATAGACGAAGCGCGCCGTGCCGCCATCGAAGCCTATCGTCAGGTGGACAGGCTTGGCCGGGTCGATCGGCGCGGAAGCGACCAGTCTGTCACGATCGCTGTTCTCGCGGACCATCAGCGCGATCTGCGGCTTGCCGTCCGTCTGCGTCACGCCAAAGAACAAAAAGGATCGGTCGGACTGCACCGCCGCCAGCCCCGCCCGGTCGCCATCCGCCTCCGGCCGATAGATTAGGTCCGTGCTGATGGTCGCGACATGATGCTGCTGGCGCCGCCCGACAAAGGCAGGGGCGCCGCTGAGGTCGCCCAGCGCTGCTGCGCCGTCCAGCACCAATCCACCCTGTTCCAGCCGATAGACCGGCGCCTTGGGCGTCCGCAGCCCGATCCAGCTCATATCGAGGCGCGGCCCGTCGAACCGGTCCCGATAGGCAAAATCGCCGCTGGTCGGCGGCGCGTCGGCATCGCTCATGGGCAGGGCGGGGCGCTTGGCCGCATAGGGAATGGCCTTGCCCGCCTCCAATATATGCGGCCAGCCATCGCGCCATGTGACCGGCAGCAAAAATGTCTCGCGTCCGATATTGTAGAGGTCCGGCCCATAGGGGCGGGTGGCGAGGAAGGTCGCCCACCAGTCGCCCGCCTGCGTCTGCACCAGCTTGGCATGGCCGGCCGATGTCACCGGATGGGGACGGGCCGGGGCCAAGCTACGCTGGCTCAGGATCGGATTGCCGGCATAGGGGGCGAAGGGGCCGTGCAGGTCGCGGGCGCGGAACACGACTTCGCTATGCTGGTCGCCGGTGCCGCCCTCAGCCGCGATCAGATAATAGAAACCCTCGCGCTTCAGCAGATGCGGTCCCTCGATCCAGGACGGCTTCTGGCGGATGTCGACGCCGCCATTGACGATCTGCGTCGCCGCGCCGGTCATACTGAGCGTGCGCCAGTCAAATTCCTGCACCCAGATCGCCCGATGCCCTTCATAACGGGGCGGCTCGGCCGGCGCGCGATTATTGACGATGAAGGCGCGGTCGCCTTCCCAGTAGATCGATGGATCAATCCCCTCGAACGGCAGCCAGTGGGGCTTGGACCATGGCCCGGCCGCGTCCTTCGCCGTCATCACGAAATTGCCGCCGCAATCGACGCAGGTACCGACCAGGTAGAAGAGCCCGTCATGGAAGGAGATGTCGGGCGCGAACATGCCGCGCGAACTGCGCAGGCCGTTGAAATCAAACTGGTCCGGCCGGTCGATCGCGTTGCCGATCTGGCGCCAATGGACCATGTCGGTCGATTGGAAGACCGGTAGCCCCGGATAATGGGCGAAGGAGGAGTTGACGAGATAATAGGTCTCGCCGACCCGCGTTATGGACGGGTCGGGATAATAGCCCGACAGGATCGGGTTGCGATATTCGTCCGGGCCGGGTGTCACCTGCTCCTGGGCGCGACCCTCATAGCGAAAATCGCTGAAGCTGGCGGGGCCTGCCAGGGCCGGGCCGGCAATGGCGGCCAGCAACAGCAAGGCGGCACGACGGGTCTTGCGCATATCCTCTCCTCCCATTTTTGCCGAGCATAGGAGAGAGGAATTGATAGCGCTATCAAAAATCCGAAAGCGCGTCAGCGCGCGGACTTGCGGATCATCAGCTTCAGCCCCGACCAGACTGCATCGACCGCGCAAACCTTGACGTCGACCAGATCGGTCGCCGGCAGGATGACCGCGCGAATGGCATCCTCGGTGATGTCGGTCGGCACCTTCGACGCCTTCTTGGGCCAGCTTACCCACAGGAAGCCGGCCGGCGCGAGAAAAGGCCTTAGATATGTCAATTTCGCTGTCATCTTCGCGCGATCGGTGACGAAGATATGGGCCGCATCGATCGGCGCTTCCGGCGCGGAAAGCCGGATCACACCACTCTCGCCAATCTCCGCCGCGACGCTGTCGGGCATGCCGTCCCACCAGGCGCGCAGCCCGGGCTTCAGGCTCAGCTTCTTGGCCAAAGGCGTACCCGAATAACCGCCGCTCATCGCCTGCGCCCGGCAGCGATGAGGGCGATTGGCAGGCCGACCAAAATGCAGTGGGAAAAGAGCTGGTTGCCAATGTTCCAAGCGATCCGCCCGATTGGCAGCGCGGCATAGGCGGCGGGCAACCACATCGCCGGCCAACGCCAGGGCCGCACGATCCAGTACATGATGCCCCATAGCAGCAACCCATAAAGCAGGCCGGCGACGATCGGGTGACGGCGCAGGGCAGGGCGCCGCTGTGCAATCAGCATATAGGCGCCCGCCATGCAGGCCATGATCGCAAAATGCACGGCCAGGCCGACGATCGCCCAGAGCCCGACGGGATCGCCCTTGGCGGTGTCGCCGAACGGCCCGCTGGCGACGAATTGCAGCACGGCTAGCGGCTGCATGCCCGCCATGCCGGCGAAGACGAAAGCAGACAGGATATCGAGTGTGCCGGCGACCCATGTCGCCCGGATGATCCTCTCGCGCATGCGGCGCTCCCCATTTCTCGGGGCGGATCATAGCAGATTGCCAGTATCTTGTCCCGCCGGATGCGCTGCACCCGGCGGGACAGAAGGTTTTTAGAGTTCGCTGTCCATCAGCGCCGGGAAGAAGCCCTCATGCGCGGTGCGCAGCGCGTCGATCGACACGCCGGCCACGCTGTCGCCGCCGACGGTGCCGATCTTGACCGCGCCAGCAATCTCGACGCCGGCCGGCGCCGTGACGACATAGCGGCTCTGGTCTTCGCCGAACGCCGAAGCGGTGGTCAGCGCCACGTCCAGCGTCGCGCCGATCTTGCCGGCCAGCGCCATTTCCGCGATCGTGACGATCAGGCCACCGTCGGAAATGTCATGCACGGCATTGACCGTGCCCGCCAAAACCAGCGCGCGGACGGCGTCGCCATTGGCGCGCTCGACGGCCAGGTCGACCTTGGGCGCGTTACCCGCCTCGCGGCCGGCAATCTCGCGCAGCCAGATGCTCTGGCCGAGGTGGGTGCCTTCGCCGCCGACCAGCCAGATCGCGTCGCCCTCATTCTTGAACGCCACGGTCGCCATCACGTCGATGTCGGCCAGCAGGCCGATGCCGCCGATCGCCGGGGTCGGCAGGATCGCCGAGCCACCGCCGGTCGCCTTGGATTCATTGTAGAGGCTGACATTGCCCGACACGATCGGGAAGTCGAACGCGCGGCAGGCGTCGCCCATGCCCTCCAGGCAGCCGGTCAGCTGCGCCATGATTTCGGGGCGCTGCGGATTGGCGAAGTTGAGGCAGTTGGTGACCGCCAGCGGGGTCGATCCGACCGCGCTCAGGTTGCGATAGCATTCTGCGATCGCCTGCTTGCCGCCTTCATAGGGGTCGGCATAGCAATAGCGCGGGGTGCAGTCGGTGCTGATGGCAATGCCCTTGCTGCTGCCATGGACGCGGACCACCGCGGCGTCGCCGCCGGGGCGCTGCACCGTGTCGGCGCCGACCATATGGTCATACTGCTCCCAGATCCAGCGACGGCTGGCGATGTCGGGGCTGCCCATCAGTGTGATGAGGTCAGCGCCGATGTCGGCGCTCTCGGCGATCTCGCCCAGCGGCTCGACCTTCGACCAGATCTTATACTCGTCCTTCGGCATCGAGGGACGATCATAGAGCGGCGCATCGTCGGCCAGCGGCGCGAGCGGAATGTCGCAGACGATCTCGCCCTTATGCTCCAGCACCATGCGGCCGGTGTCGGTGACATGGCCAATGACGGCGAAGTCCAGTTCCCACTTCCTGAAGATCGCCTCGGCAAAGGCTTCGCGGCCGGGCTTCAGCACCATGAGCATGCGCTCCTGGCTTTCCGACAGCATCATCTCATAGGTGGTCATGCCGGTTTCGCGCTGCGGCACGTCATCCATCTTGAGGTGGAGGCCAACGCCGCCCTTCGACGCCATTTCGACGCTGGAGGAGGTGAGACCGGCGGCGCCCATGTCCTGGATGGCGACGATCGCGTCCGACGCCATCAGTTCCAGGCACGCCTCGATCAGCAGCTTTTCGGTGAAGGGGTCGCCGACCTGGACGGTGGGGCGCTTCTCTTCGCTATCCTCGCCGAAATCGGCCGACGCCATGGTCGCGCCATGGATGCCGTCGCGGCCGGTCTTGGAGCCGACATAGACGATCGGGTTGCCGACGCCGCTGGCGGCCGAATAGAAGATCTTGTCGGTGTCGGCGATGCCCACGGTCATCGCATTGACCAGGATATTGCCGTCATAGGCGGGGTGGAAATTCACCTCGCCGCCCACGGTCGGCACGCCGACGCAATTGCCATAGCCGCCAATGCCATGGACCACGCCGCTGATGAGATGCTTCATCTTGGGGTGGTCGGGCCGGCCGAAGCGCAGCGCGTTCATATTGGCCACCGGGCGGGCGCCCATGGTGAACACGTCGCGCAGGATGCCGCCGACGCCGGTCGCGGCGCCCTGATAGGGCTCGATGTAGCTGGGGTGGTTGTGGCTTTCCATCTTGAAGATGGCGGCCTGGCCATCGCCGATGTCGACCACGCCGGCATTCTCGCCGGGGCCACAGATCACCTGCGGACCCTTGGTGGGCAGCTTCATCAGGTGAATTTTGGAGGATTTGTAAGAGCAATGCTCGGACCACATGACCGAGAAGATGCCGAGTTCCGTCAGGTTCGGTTCACGGCCGATCGCTTTGAGGACGCGATCATATTCTTCGGGGGACAGACCGTGCTCGGCAACGATCTGCGGGGTGATCTGGGGGGCGCTGCTGGACATGAGCGCGCCTTTAGCCGCGTGGCGCGGGATTCACAATGGCCCGGTGCATGCCTTGGACGTGACCATTGGGACAAAATGAAAGGGCCGGCCCCTAGGGAAGGACCGGCCCTGTGAAAAATCGAAAATCCTGTCGGATCAGACGTGGCAGGCCTGGGCGCTCTTGCCCGGCACCGTGATGGTGACGTCGTTGCCCGAACCCTTGACTTCATAGCCGCCCTCGGCGGTGAAGGGCTGGCCAGCTTCGGCGGCCTTCAGCATGGTGGGCGAGCCATTCTTTTCGGTGCGCAGGATCGCGCTCTTGTCGTCGCTCATATAGTCGACGAAGAACAGGCTGTTGTCCTTGCAGCGGAACTGCTTGTTGGCCTTGACCGAAGGCGGCAGCTCAACCGGCGCGGCATTGGCCAGCTGGGCAGCCATCGGATCGGCGGGGCCGCCGACGACTTCGGGTTCGTCCTTCTTGTTGCAGGCAGAGAGCAGGCTGACGGCCGCAACGGCGATAAGGGGGAGATAATATTTCATAGCGGTCCTTCTATGTGCACTTGCGATATGATGCGTCAACGCAAAACTGCCCGAATTCCGCCACGCCTGTGCAATGACGTCATGACGTTTGCGTGACGAAGGGCCGCTTTGGCCGGCTTCGCCATGTGATGCGCTTCATGCGGGCTTGACCGCACGAACGGGGGCGGTCAATGCAGGCGCATGGCTGAGGAAAGCACCCCGCAACCCGATTTGTCGCATCTCTCCTTCGAGGATGCGCTGCGTGCACTCGAATCGATCGTACGCCGCCTGGAAAGCGGCGACGTGCCACTTGATGAGTCGATTTCGCTCTATGCCCAGGGGGAGGAGCTGCGCAAGCGCTGCACCGAACGGCTGCAGGCGGCTGAGGCGCGGATCAGCAAGTTGACGGTCGATGCCGGTGGTGCGGTGACCGGCGCCACCCCCTTCGGTGCGGATTGATCCCGACCATGGAAGGCGGCGGCGCCGCAGGCCTGGAGCAGAGCGCAACCGCGCTGATTACGGCCCATGCGGCAGTGCTGGCGGCAGAGGTGGATCGCGCGTTTGACGCGCTGCTGACGGTGCCGGACGATGCGCGTCGCCGCCTTTATGATGCGATGCGTCATGCGGCGATCGGCGGTGGCAAGCGGTTGCGCCCGCTGCTGGTGCAGGCGACCAGCGACCTGTTCAACATTTCGCGCGAATCCGCGCTGCGCGTCGGCCTCGCCGTTGAGTGCATCCATGTCTATTCGCTGGTGCATGATGATCTGCCGGCGATGGATGATGACGACATGCGGCGTGGCAAGCCGACCGTGCACAAGGCCTTCGACGAGGCGACGGCGATCCTCGCTGGCGACTGTCTGCATGATCTTGCCTTCGAGATATTGGCCGACGAACAGACCCATCCGGATGCGTTTGTTCGCATCGAGCTGGTGAAGGCGCTGGCGCTGGCCAGCGGCCCAGCCGGCATGGCCGGTGGCCAGATGATGGATCTGGAAGCGGAACAGGCCCGGTTCGACCTGGCGACGGTCACGCGGCTGCAAAATCTCAAGACCGGGGCCTTGATCGGCTTTTGCGTGGACGCCGCGGCCATCATGGCGCGCATCCCGGTGGACGCGCGCACTGGTCTGCACGGCTATGCACGCGACATCGGCCTTGCCTTCCAGATCGCCGACGATCTGCTGGATGTCGAAGGCAATTTGCAACTCGCCGGCAAGGCGCTGGGCAAGGATGCGGCGGCGGGCAAGGAAACCTTCGTGTCGCTGCTCGGTATCGACCGGGCGCGGGAACAGGGGCGCTTGCTCGTTGAACAGGCCAAGGCGCATCTGCATGGTCATGGCGCGGAAGCGGACCTGCTACGTGCCATCGCCGACTATATTGTGGAAAGGGACCGTTAAGCCATGAGCACCGGCAAGCAACGGATAGGCGTCTATCCCGGTACCTTCGACCCTATCACCCTGGGCCATATGGACATCATCCGGCGTGGCGCGAAGCTGGTCGACAAGCTGGTGATCGGCGTCACCACCAATATCAGCAAGTCGCCGATGTTCAGCGATGAAGAACGGCTGGACATGGTCCGCCGCGAATGTGCGGATATCGATACCGAAATCGTCGTCACCGGCTTCAACTCGCTGCTGATGGACTTCGCCGAATCGCAGGGCGCCAGCGTCATCATCCGTGGCCTGCGCGCGGTCGCCGATTTTGAATATGAATATCAGATGGCGGGCATGAACCAGCAGATCAACAGCCGGGTGGAAACCGTCTTTCTGATGGCGGACGTGTCGCTGCAGCCGATCGCCTCGCGCCTGGTCAAGGAAATCGCCCTCTATGGCGGGCCGATCCACAAATTCGTCAGCCCGCCGGTGCGCGCGGAGGTGGAGGCGCGGGTGACCGCGCTTGGCCGCAAGGGGCAGGGCTGATAGCCGTCGGATCAGGCGCATTTCAGCCTGCGTTCAGTTGCCAATCGCGATCAGCGCGCTATCAGGGCCGCTTGGCCCTTCCGGGCAAGAGATCAAGGAAAGTTCATTCCCATGCGTTTCACTTCGGCGCTCAAGACCATGGCGATCGGCCTCGCCCTTACTGCGTCCAGCCTGGCCTTCGCTCAGGGTGGCGGCGGCGGTGGTGGCGGTGCGGAGGATATGAAGAAGGCGGAAACGGCGGCCAAGGCCGAACAGAACGCCAAGTCGCTGGGCACCGAACTGACCCCCAAGCTGCCGCCTGCAACCATTCCGGCCGATCCGCAGAATATCTGGGACCTCGATCTTTCCACCGGTGGCCGCGTGCGGATCCAGTTGCGTCCGGACATCGCCCCCAATCATGTCGAGCGGATCAAGGAACTGACCCGGCAGGGCTTCTATAATGGCCTCAAATTCCACCGCGTCATCCCGGGTTTCATGGCCCAGGGTGGCGATCCCAAGGGGGATGGCACCGGCGGCTCGACGCTCCCGGATCTCAAGGCCGAATTCAACCCGATGCCGCATCTGCGTGGCACCTTGTCGATGGCCCGCGCCCAGAGCGATGACAGTGCCAACAGCCAGTTCTTCATCGTGCTGCTGCCGCGCATGCAGCTCGACAAGAAATATACCGTCTTCGGCCGCGTGATCGAGGGCATGCAATATGTCGACGCGATCCATGAGGGCGAACCGCCGGCCGACCCGAGCGTCATTCTTCAGGCCTCGATCGAAAGCGATGGCAAGCCGCCGGTGCTGGCACCGCCGCCCCCGCCGCCGGCGCCCGAACCCTCGATCCTGCCGTCGAAGAAGCCGGCCGCCCCGGCCAAGAAGCCGGCACCCAAGAAGAAGTGAGCTAGCGCCCGGAAGGGCCATCGCCATGCGTGTAGACCTGTTCGATTTCGACCTGCCGGCGGAGAATATCGCCCTCCGTCCGGCTAGCCCGCGCGATTCAGCGCGCCTGCTGCTGGTGCCCGGCGAACAGGCGATGGAGGATCGCATCGTCCGCGACCTGCCTTCGCTGCTGCGTGCCGGCGATGTGCTGGTCTTCAACGACACCCGTGTCATCCCCGCCCAGCTTGAAGGCATGCGGGGCGATGCGCGGATCGGCGCGACCCTGCACAAGCGGCTGGGGCTGCGCCAATGGCAGGCCTTCCTGCGCAATGCCAAGCGGGTGCGCGATGGCGACCGGATCGATTTCGGCGCCGGCGTCACGGCGATTGCCGGTCCGCGCGATGCGGATGGTGGCGTGACCCTCAGTTTCGAGGGCGACGAACCGGTGGAAGTGCTGCTGGAGCGTGCCGGCCGTATGCCGCTGCCGCCCTATATCGCCAGCAAGCGCCCGACCGACGCGCGCGATCGCAGCGACTACCAGACCATGTTCGCGCGCGAGGATGGGGCGGTCGCCGCGCCGACTGCCGCTCTGCACTTCACGCCCGACCTGATGGTCGCCATTGCCGCTGCCGGTATCGGGACGGAAACCCTGACCCTGCACGTTGGTGCGGGCACTTTCCTGCCGGTCAAGGCGGACGATACCGACGATCACCGCATGCACGCGGAATGGGGGCGGATTGACCAGGAAACGGCTGATCGGTTGAATGCGGTGCGTCGGTCCGGCGGACGCCTGATCGCGGTCGGCACCACCTCGCTGCGCCTGCTGGAAAGCGCCACGGGCGAGGATGGCATTATTCGCCCCTTCGCCGACGAAACCCGCATCTTCATCACCCCAGGATATCGTTTCCGCGCGGTTGACGGGCTGATGACCAATTTTCACCTGCCCAAATCGACCCTGTTCATGCTGGTAAGTGCTTTGATGGGCACGGAAAAAATGCAATCCGTGTACAGCCACGCAATCGAGGAAGGCTACCGCTTCTACAGCTATGGGGACTCCAGCCTGCTGCTGCCCTGATCCGGGTTCTAGGGGGCGAGGGCGGCGATGCCCTTTCCGCTCATCATCGCACCGATCACCAGCAACAGGACGGCCATCACCGCCGCATTATGCTGGGTAAGCCAGACACGCATCTCGTCCAGCCAGGGACGAACCCGTCGTTCCGCAAGGAAATAGCCCAATATGGGCAGCCATATCGTGACAGCCGCGATCAGCAGGTAGATGATGACGGTGAATATGGTCTGGCCTGGTGGCAGATGATGGGCTCCAAAACTGATCCCCGCAGCCATGCCGACGGTGAGGTTTTTGGGATTGGCCGCATAGATGCCAAAGCCCAGTCCGGCCGCCGCCAATGGTCCCATATGCTCGACCGCCGCCAGCCAGTGTGGCAGTGTCGCGACTTCGCCTGGTGCCGGCCGCACGCGCCATTCGTGCCATGCCAGGCCGAGCAGCAGGACGCCGACCACCAGCTTGACCATCGCGGCACCATGTCCTTTGCCGCCACTGCCCAGGCCAAGGTCGGAGAGCCAGGAAAATAGCAGCAAAGCGCCCACGATGGCGGCCAGCCAGCCGACCAAAAAGACAGGCGCCGTCAGGCGGGCCTGCGGCGACATCAGCAGAACGATCATCGCGATGATCGGCAAGGGGCTGATCGACACGCCAACCGCCAGCGGCAGAAGCTCGCCTATTGCCTCAAACATATGTCATGCCCCCTCCTGCGGCGGATATCCGCTACTCTATGGCGCGCCCTTTGGTACGGCCATCCTGCAAATCCCCGAGTTCATGGCAGGCAATTCCCAGCGCAGCGGGACGTGATTTGCGTCAAAAGGCTTCGGCAATTCCCACATAGGCGCCATGATCATTCTTCCCCACGGCAAAATCGACGCGTAATTGGACATCGTTGCTGCGGAACGGGCGATATCGCACGCCGGCGCCGGCAGCAGGCAGCAGATTACCTCTGCTCCAGATATCACCCGCCGATGGTGCGATCCCGCCCAGCCCGACAAAGCCGGTAGCGCCCCATCGGCCCGCAATATGCTGGCGCAGTTCGGCTTGCACTGCCCAACTGGCGCCGTCGCGGTAGCGGCCGGTGGGATAGCCGCGCAGGTCATTGGTCGCGCCAAACTGACATAGATCATAATAGGGGACGTCCCCACCGGCAGCGCACAGGGCGCCGCGCGTCGCCAGGACTGTGCCACTGCCGATCGGCATATAGGCGTTGCCGGCAAGCTGCAGCTTGTTGTGGTGATAGCTGTCGCCCAGCGCCTTAAGACCGAACAGCCAACTGGCACTGACGTAGAAGCCCCGTTTGGGCTGCATCGGGCTGTCACGCGTATCATAGACGAAGCTGGGGCCTAATGCGGACATGCTGCTGTGCATTTGGTCTTCGGGCGGGGTGGGGGGCGCACCGTCCGGCTCCTGCGGCACTGCGTCGGTCACGCGAAACCGATAGCGCAGGCCAGCATAGCCGTCGGGAAAGAGGCGGATCAGGCCCTGAAGGTCGATGTCGAACTGCCGGCTCTTGAGCTCCAGCCTGTCACCCTCGTCACCTGCATCCCTGCCGATGCCATAATAGTTGGTGCGGTCGTCCATATAGGACAGGCTGGCATTCACGCGGACCCGGTCCTGGCCGAACGACATGGAATGGAAGCCGGCAATGCCTTTGGTGCCGCGGGTCGTATAGACCACACCGCCACCGCTGATCCACTGGTCAGGTTCGGCATTTGGGTTGTAAAAAGCGATCGCGCCGACCGCCAGGCCGGTGCCGGTCGCCGGATTGGACAGCGGCACGGGTGCGATCAGCAGGTCGACCTTCTTGCGTTTTCCTTCTTGAGCGGCCGTCGATTCGTCCCCTTCCGCAGGGGCAGCGGCTGGAGGAGCAGGGGCATTGGAGGGAGGCTGCGCCAGGAGCGGCGACGTCAGCAGCAGCGTCGCCCAGGCACATGAGCACAAGCCCGCACCGCGACGCGGCATGGTCATGCGGTCGGCACAGGCTGATAATCCGGCGGCCATGGTCCCTCATCGACCATCGGGTGGCGCTCGACCATCGGGGGAAACACCGATGACGGTGCGGTCGCATCGCGGTCGCACGCTCTCTCGGGGTAATCCGGCGGCTATATTGGTGTTTCGCCCGATTGGCGCAGGCGGGGAAGCAGCGAACCTGCACTCGTCCCTAATGAAAGGAAGGCCATGTCCAGCCTGGCGAATGCCCTCGACCAATTGCCGATCCTGCTGATCGGGCTGCTGCTATTCTGTTCGATGGTGGCAGCGACGCTGATCGGCTATTTCCTGCGCAAACGGACCCACCCTCAGGATGGCACTGCGGGCAAGTCGGATGATGGCGGCTCGGACGCCTATATCATTTCGGCTGTGCTGGGTCTGCTGGCCCTGCTGCTGGGTTTCACCTTCTCGCTGGCAGTCAACCGTTATGAGGCGCGACGTGCCCTGGTTCTGCAGGAATCGAACGCAATCGGCACCAGCTATTTGCGGGCACAGGCGCTACCGGAGCCGCACCGGTCGCGTTTGTCGAAGATATTGGTCGACTATACCGAAAATCGCCTGTCCCTGTCGGCCAATAGCCGCACGGAGAAGGTGACGCCGCTGCTCGCGCGCAACGACCAGTTGCTGACCGATCTCTGGTCCGCGACCCTGGCAGCCAATGATGCTGTGCGCACGACGCCCTTCTCTGTCTCGCTGCTCTCGACCGTGAACGAGGTGATCGACATGGATGCCTCCCGAAAGGCTGCGCGCACGGTACGCGTCCCGACCGAGGTGTTTCTGGTCCTGTGGGTATATGTCGCCGTGACGGCCGGAATCATGGGGTATGCCCGATCCCAGACGCAGGGTCGCGTCTTGGCAGGGCTGCTCTTCGTACTGCTGACCATGTCCTACATGTTGATCCTCGACATAGATCGTCCGGGCATGGGCGGGATCCAGGAAGGGCAGGGGCCGATGCTCCAACTGCGGGAGTCGCTGCGACAGCAGCCGCCCGGCACCTTCGATACGTGGCGCCACGGGGCCACGCCATCCTGACACGGACAAGGGGAATGGTCGGCTTTTCGCACGATTGGAGGAATTTCAGGGATACCTAGGGTTCTTCCCGATGGTCTTTTGTCTGGAAGCCGCGATGCTGAAGGGGTCTTTTCGGGGTTGGATTGTCGCGACATATCCGAACGATATCCACAATCGGCCGAAGAAAAGGCGTTGGACTACTGGTTTTGACGACCCTCTCCGCAGGCAGCTGTTGGTTGCACGAGGGGGCATTGTGGAAAGGTGGCCGCGATTATGCAGCGACGCACATCCATGCGATCCAGGCTGTTACTCGGCAGCGTTCTCGCTCACATGCCCGTGGCGGACGCTGTACCGGGAAAGGCCGGCCATGTCGCTCGGCCACTGGCGGCGGGTATGTTCGCCACCTTGCTCGCGTTCGCAACCCCATCGGCCTTTGCCCAGTCCGCGCCACCGGCGTTGCCCACCGGCGGCGTGTTCGTCAACGGTTCGGGTCAGATCAGCCAGTCCTCGCCTGCCGGGCTGTCGATCACCCAGACCAGCAATCGCGGCGTCATCGACTGGCGCGATTTCTCGATCGGGACCGAGCATCAGGTCAGCATTCAAAATGGTAATGGCGCGACGCTGAACCGCGTCACCGGCGGCGCGCTTTCGCGAATCGAAGGCATGTTGAGCGCGACTGGGTCAGTCTATCTGATGAACCCCAACGGGGTGATCGTCGGTCCGGGCGGCAAGGTCGCAACCGGCGGGGATTTCGTCGCGACCACGCGCACGATTGATGCGGACAGCTTCATGGCTGGCGGTGCGCTGGCCATTCGCGGCACATCGGACGGCACGATCAGCAATGCCGGTTCGATCGTTTCGCAGGGGGGCAGCGTGGTGATGATCGCGCGCGCCGTGACCAACACCGGCAGCATCAGCGCGGCGGCGGGCCGGGTCGATCTCGCGGCGGCGGACCAGGTGCTGCTGGCCACCACCGACGGCAAGGCGGACGGCCTGTATGTCGCGGTCGGCGGTGGCCGGGGCGACATCAGCCAGGGCGGCGTGATCCAGGCGGCGGCGGTTGCGCTGCAGGCGGCGCACGGCAATGTCTTCGCGCTGGCGGGCAATCGCGATGGCCTGATCCAGGCGACGGGGACGGCAACGATCGACGGCCAGCTCTGGCTGACCGCGCCGCAGGGCAAGGTCGAGGTGGCGGGAACGCTCAAGGCCGGCAATGCAGACGGCACCGGCGGCAAGATATTGGTGAATGGCGCGGATGTTGCGCTGACCAGCACGGCCTATGTCTCGGCCTCGGGGCGCAGCGGCGGCGAAGTCGTCATCGGCGCGGAAAGCTATGCCACCGGCAAGGGGCTGGCGAACAGCACGCGGATTGCTGACGGCGCGCAGATCAGCGCGGGGGGCGTTGAGGGCGGCGGCCGGATCGAGACATCGGGCAAGGCGTTCAGCGTCGGCGCGGCGAAGATCGATGCGGGCAAGGGCGGTCAGTGGCTGATCGACCCCGATGATCTGGTGATCGATGCGGCAGCGGCGACGACGATCGTCGGTTCGTTGAACGGCGGGACCGACGTGCTGCAGCAGACGACGGCGGGCGGTACCGGTGGCAATGGCGACATCACGGTCGCGGCGGATCTGGTCTGGACCGGGACCGGCGATCTGACGCTGAACGCCTATCGCGACATTGCGGTCAACAACCAGATCACGGGTGGCGGCACCGTCACGATGACGGCCGGGCGCGACATCGGCATCAATGCGGCGGTGACCGCCACCGGCGTGACCGGCACGGCGACCGGCGTGACCACGATCTCGGCCGGCGGCATCAGCGCGACGGCCGGCGATATTACGCTCACGACCGCCAGTTTCGTCAATCAGGCCGGGGCCAGTGGGCTCTCCGCATCTGGGCGCTGGCTGGTCTATTCGGGCGATCCGGCCAATGACGCGACTGGCGGACTGACGCCCGATTTCTATCAATATAATGCGCCGGGCGGCACCGCGCCGGCCGATGGCGGCAATGGCCTGCTCTACAGCATCGCCCCCACCGTCAGCTTCACCTTGGGCGCGGTAACCAAGGATTATGACGGCACCACCGATGCGGTGCTGGACGACAGCAATGTGACCGTCACCGGCCTTATCAACGGCGATGATTTTACGCTCGATGGCAGCTATGCCGACAAGAATGCCGGCACCGGCATCAACGTCACCGCCACCAATTTCGAGGCGAACCAGGGTGGCATCGCCGTCTATGGCTATAATGTCACCACGCCCAGCGTGACGGCCGCCGTCGGCACGATCAATCGCAAGGCGCTGACCGCCGCGATCATCGGCACGCCGACCAAGACCTATAACGCCACCACGGCGGTGGCGCTTTCCAGTGCGAATTTCGCGCTGACCGGGGTGGCGTCGGGCGAAAGCATAATCATCAACAGCGCCGCGACCGCCGCCTATGACAGCGCCAATGCCGGCAATCGCACCGTCGACGCGACCTTCCAGACGTCGAGCTTCACCCTGGGCAGCGGCGCGCTGCTTTCCAACTATATTCTGCCGACCAGCGCGACCGGCGCGGGCCTCATTAACCAGGCATCGATCCTGGTCAACGGCATCACCGCCAATGACAAGGTCTATGACGGCAGCACGGGCGCACTTCTGAATACCAGCAGCGCCAGCATCTATGGCATTATCGGCAGCGATGACGTCACGCTCGACCTGTCGGGTGCGACCGGCAATTTCGCCACCAAGAATGTCGGCACGGCGATTGCCGTCACGGGTGCGGGCTTCAGTCTGACCGGGGCGGATGCGGCCAATTACGCCATTTCCCAGCCGTCCGACCTCGCCGCCAACATCACCGCTGCGAACCTGCTGGTCACCGGCCTGACAGCCAACGACAAGGTCTATGACGGCACTAATTTCGCGTCGGTCAACACCAATGGCCTGATCGTCAGCGGCCTGATCTTCGGCGATGATGTGACGCCCGTCGCCGATAGCGGCGCACAGATTACCTTTGCCCAGAAGAATGTCGGTGCCGACATTGGCGTCACGATCAGCGGCATTTCGCTGTCGGGGGCGGATGCGGGCAATTATAATCTTGATTTCGCCTCGACCCTGACCGCCGACATCACGCCGCGGCCCATCACCATCACCAACAACGGAATGCCGACCAAGGTCTATGACGGCACCACCAGCGCCTTCGTGTCGCAGGCGGACGTCGGCCTGAGCAATATCGTCGCGGGCGAAAGCATCACGATCAACCAGGCTTCCGGGTTGAACTATGCGTCGAAGAATGTCGGCACCTGGGACATCAATGTCTCGCTCAATCCGTCCGACTATCAGGCGGGCGCCAACACGCTGCTGTCCAACTACAGCCTGCCGACCCTGGGCACGATCCAGGGTGAGATCACGCCGGCGCCGCTCAATATCATCATCGTCGGCAATCCGACCAAGACCTATGACGGCAATGCCAATGCGTCGCTCGGCCCGTCCAATTTCGAGGTGGACGGCTTCGTCACCGGCGAAGGGGCGAGCATCAACCAGACCAGCGGCCAATATGCCGCATCGGATGCGGGCGTCTGGCAGGTCAGCGCGACGCTGGACGCCAGCAATTTCGACACCGATCCCGGCACTTTGATGTCGAACTACATCATCCCCTCGCCGGTGACGGGTTTTGGCACGATCGTGCGCCGCAACCTGGGTCCGGGGGTGGTGACGGTCGACATCACCGGCAATCCGACCAAATATTATGACGGCACCAATGTCGCGACGCTGACCAGTTCCGACTACACGCTGGGCGGGTTCATCGCCGGCGAAGGCGCGACCATCACCGAAACGGTCGGCCAGTATAGCGACGTCAATGCCGGCCAGTGGGCGGTGACCGTCCAGCTCGATTCCAGCGATTTCGATCCGGATCAGGGCACCAATCTCGACAATTATACCCTGCCCACCAGCGCGACCGGCATCGGCACGATCCTGCGCGCGCCGCTGACCGCAGCGATCATCGGCAATCCGACCCGCGTATATAACGGCACCACGCGCATCGCGCTCCAGCCGGGCAATTTCGCGATCTCTGGCGTGGTATCGGGCGAAAGCATTACCGTGTCGCCGGGCAATATCGGCACGTTCGACCTGCGCGACGCGGGCAGCCGGGTCGCATCGGCCAGCTTCACCGGCAATGCCGACTTCGTGGCGGGGGCGGGCACGCTGCTCACCAACTATGTCCTGCCGGTCGACGCCAGCGGGCCGGGCACCATTACCCAGGCACCGCTCAACATCCTGAATGTCGGCGCGCAGAACAAGGTTTATGACCAGACCACGCTGGCGACGCTGACCGGCACGGCGACCCTGTTCGGCCTGGTCAGTGGCGATGATGTGACGCTGAGCAGCGCTGGCTCCACCGGTACCTTCGCCACCCCCAATGTCGGTAACGGCATCGTCGTTACCGTTGCGGGCTATAGCATTTCGGGCGCGGATACCGCCAATTACCAGCTGTTCCAGCCGACCGGCATCACCGCGAACATTACCCGGCGCGGGCTGACGATCGACAATTTGACGGCGCTGGACAAGCTTTACGACGGCACCACCGACGCCACGCTTGGCGGCACGGCGACGCTGGTCGGCGTGTTGTCGGGCGATGACGTTGCGCTCGATGGCGGCAGTTCGACCGCGCACTTCCTGCAGAAGAATGTCGGCACCGACCTGCGCGTGCAGGTCGGCGGCTATGATCTGGCAGGGGCGCAGGCGGGCAATTATGCGTTGACGCAGCCGACGGGGCTGACCGCCGATATCAATGCCCGGCCGCTCAGCGGGGCGATCATCGGCAATCCGACCAAGACCTATGACGGCACGACCCAGGTGTCGCTGGGCAGCGGCAATTATACGCTGACCGGCTTCATCGCGGGCGAAGGTGGCTCGATCACCCAGTCCGCCGGCGCCGCCTATGACAGCGCCAATGCCGGCGCACGCATCGTGACCGCCAGCCTGGTCACCTCAGACTTCGTGGTGCAATCGGGCACCCTCCTCAGCAACTATCTGCTGCCGACCAGCATTTCGGGGGCAGGCACGATCAACCAGGCGACGCTGACAGCGTCGATCGTCAACAATCCGACGAAGGTCTATGATTCCACCACCTTCGCGGCGTTGACCAGTGGCGACTATAGCATAAGCGGATTCGTCGGTGGCGAAGGAGCCACGATCACCCAGACCGTGGGCGCCTATGATAATAAGAGCGTTGGCTATCACACGGTGATTGCCACGCTGGGTTCGGGCGATTTCACGGCTGATACGGGGACGACACTCGCCAACTATGTCCTGCCGGTCGAGGCGACGGGCTTTGGCACCATCACGCCCGCCACCCTGCAGGTCGTCGGCATTCTTGCCTTGGACAAGGTCTATGACGGCAACACGGTTGCACAATTGGACAGCAGTGGCGGCGGCCTGACCGGTATCTATGCCGGTGATACCGTCAATCTGGTTTCCACCGGCGCTTCCGGTCAGTTCGCGACCAAGAATGTCGGCACCAACATCGCCGTGACGGCATCGGGCTATGACATTTCGGGCGGCGATTCCGCCAATTACGTCGTGTTGCAGCCGGTCGGGCTGATGGCCGACATATTTGTGAAGGATATCAGCCTGGCATCGGTGACCAAGGTCTATGATGCCCTGACGCCGGTACCGACGGTCGACGCCGCCTATACGCTGTCCGGGGTGGTCGGCGGTGATGATGTCGGCGTCAACGCCAGCGGGATCGTCGGCAATTATGCCGACAAGAATGTCGGTACCAACAAGAATGTCGACATCATCTCCGGCGTCGCGCTTAAGGGCGCAGACGCGACCAATTATAATATCGCAGCGGATTTCCAGGGCGCGATCGGCATCATCACCCCGGCCACGCTGACGGTCATCGGTGCGGTGGCGCTGAACAAAATCTATGACCAGACCACGGCGGCAGAGATCGACAACAGCAATACGAGCCTGCAAGGCATATTGCAGACGGATCTGGTCACCCTCAACCCCTCGGCGTTGGCGAGCCCCATCGTCGCGGGGGCCTTTGCCAACGCCAATGCCGGCACCAACAAGGCGGTCACGACCAACGCCTACACCATCGGTGGCGACGATGCGGGCAATTATACGCTGGTCCAGCCCCAGGGGCTGACCGCGACCATTTTCCAGAAGGAAATCACGCTCGATTCCGTCACCAAAATCTATAATGGCACCACCGCCCTGCCGACCGCATCCAGCGGCTATGTGTTCAGCGGCGTCATCAGTGGCGACACGGTCACGGCCAATGCATCGGCTGCGACGGGGCAATATAATGACGGCAAGGATGTCGGGAACGACATGTCCGTCACCGTCAACGGCCTGACGCTGGGCGGCACCAGCGGCGCCAATTATTATATCAATGATGTCACCGCCGATATCGGCTTCATCACCCCCAGGGCGCTGACCGTTGCCATCACCGGCAACCCGACCAAGATCTATGATGGCACCGATGCAGCGACCCTGACGGATACAGACTATACGCTGACCGGCTTCGTGACGGGCGAGGGCGCGACCATTACCCAGACGTCGGGTACCTATGCCTCGATCCATCAGGGCAGCTGGAACGTCTCCACGACGCTCGGGCTGGGGGATTATGATGCCGATATCGGCACATTGCTCACCAATTATAGTCTGCCCGGCACTGCCTCCGGCAATGGGACCATCACCCCGCGGACCCTGACGATCAATGGCGTTGTCGCCGATAACAAGGTCTATGACGGCAGCGTTGTTGCGACGCTCGACAATAGCGGCGCCACGCTTGCGACCATCGTCGCTGGTGACAGCGTCTCGCTCAACTATTCCGCTGCGACCGCGACGTTCGACAACCGCAATGTCGGTACGGGCAAGACCGTCACCGCGACCGGTTACACGCTCGATAATAATCCGTTCGGCGACTATGTGCTGGACCAGCCGGTCCTGTTGAGCGCAGACATCACTTCCGCGCTGCTCGTGCTGACCCGCGTCAGTCGTATCTATGACGCGACAGTCAACCTGCCGACCGATGCGTCGGCCTACACGCTGTCGGGCATTGTCGGGACCGATGCGGTGACCGTCGATGCGGCGGCAGCGGCCGCCAGCGGCAATTATGCCGACAAGAATGTGGACAATGACATCCTCGTCACCATCGGCAACCTGCAGTTGACGGGTGCGGATGCGGGCAATTATGCGATCGCCTCGTCGATCCAGGACCAGCGAATCGGCGTGATTACGCCCAAGGCTCTTGCCGCGACGATCATCGGCAATCCCACCAAGATCTATGACGGCACCCGCACCGCGACTCTGGGCAGCGGCAATTACCAGCTCAACGGCTTCGTTGGTGGCGAAGGCGCGGTCATTACCCAGACCGCGGGCTTATATGATATCAAGGATGCCGGCGGGCGCACCATAACCGCCGCCCTGACCGGCGGCGACTTTGCCGCCAATGTTGGGACGCTGCTCACCAACTATGTGCTGCCGGACGAGGCCGTTGGCGCAGGGGTGATCAATCGCAAGCTGCTGTCGGTCGCGCTGGTTGGCTATCCGACGAAAATCTACGATGGTACGACCACGGCGACGCTGACCGACGCGAATTTCGATCTGACCGGCTTCGTTGCGGGCGAGGATGCAGCGGTTACGCAGAGCATCGGCAGCTATGACAGCAAGAATGCTGGCGTGCGCACCGTCACGGCCGCGCTCATTGCCAGCGATTTCAGCCCGATCGGCGGCACGCTTCTGGGCAACTATGTGTTGCCGGTCAGCGCTACGGGTGCGGGCCAGATCGACCAGGCGATGTTGACCGCCAGCATCATCGGCACCCCGACCAAGACCTATGATGGAACGCGGGCGATTGCCCTCACCTCGGGCAATTACCAGCTCAACGGCTTCGTCACCGGCGAAGGCGCCACCGTGACCGAGGCCAACGGCCTCTTCGTGTCGCCGAATGCCGGCATGCGGGTGGTTAATGCAGCACTGGACCCCGGCGACTTTGCTGCGGATTCGGGCACGTTGCTGGCTAATTATGTGCTGCCGACCCTGGCCAGTGGCAATGGCAGGATCAACCAGAAGGCGCTCAGCGCCATCATCATCGGCAACCCGACCAAGACCTATGACGGCGGCGATACCGCGACCCTGGCATCGGGCAATTATGAACTGACCGGCTTCGTGGGCATTGAGGGGGCGAGCGTCACCCAGAGCGCAGGCCGATATGACAGCGCGAACGCCGGCGCGCGCACCGTCACGGCATCGCTTGCGGTGGGCGATTTCGCTGCCGATGCCGGCACCACGCTCAGCAACTATGTGCTGCCGACCGAGGCAAGCGGCGCGGGGACGATCAATCGGAAAGCACTGGCCGCCGCGATCATCGGCACCCCGACCAAGGTGTATGACGGGAATAGTGTCGCGACGCTGACCTCTGCCAATTACAGCCTGACGGGCTTTGTGGGCACCGAGGGCGCGAGCGTGACCGAGACGGTGGGCGCCTATGACAGCGCCAATGCCGGCGGCCGCACGGTCACGGCGCAGCTGGACAGCGCAGACTTCACCGCCAACACGGGCACATTGCTGGCCAACTATGTGCTGCCGACTGGTGCCGTGGGCGCGGGTCTGATCAACCGCGCGGTATTGACGGCGTCGATCGTCGGTATCCCGACCAAGACCTATGACGCGACCACTACCGCAACGCTTGACAGCGGCAATTTCCAGCTCGTCGGTTTCGTGACTGGCGAAGGGGCGATTGTCACGCAGGACAGTGGTAATTATGCCTCCGCCGATGCAGGCTTCCGCCTCATAACTGCCTCCCTTATGGTCGGTGATTTCGTGCCGACCGGTGCGACTCTCCTGTCCAATTATGTGTTGCCTACCAGCGCGACGGGCATGGGACTGATCGAGCGGGCAACGCTCTCCGCCTCGATCATTGGTAATCCGACCAAGACCTATGATGGCACCACGCTGGCGACCCTGACCTCCGGTAATTATGCGTTGACCGGTTTTGTAGGCGGGCAGGGTGCGACGATCATCGAGACGGTCGGCACATATAGTTCGGCCAATGCCGGCGGCCGAACGGTGACCGCGCAGCTGGGTAGCGCAGACTTCAGCGCCAACAGCGGCACCACGCTCGGCAACTATGTGCTGCCGACCAGCGCATCGGGGGCGGGTACGATCAGCCAGGCGACGCTGCTGGCGTCGATCATCGGCAACCCGACCAAGGTGTATGACGGCAATGCCGTGGCGACGCTCACCTCGGCCAACTATGCGCTGACCGGCTTCGTCACGGGCGAAGGCGCGAGCGTGACCGAGACGGTGGGCGCCTATGACAGCGCCAATGCCGGCGGCCGCACCGTGACGGCGCAGCTGGGGGCCAGCGACTTCACCGCCAACAGCGGCACCACGCTCGGCAACTACATCCTGCCGACCAGCGCCTCGGGCGCAGGTACGATCAGCCAGGCGACCTTGCTGGCATCGATCATCGGCAATCCGACCAAGGTCTATGACGGCAACACCGTAGCAACGCTCACCAGCGCCAACTATGCGCTGACGGGCTTCGTGACGGGTGAAGGCGCGAGCGTGACCGAGACGGTGGGCGCCTATGACAGCGCCAACGCCGGCGGCCGCACCGTGACGGCGCAGCTGGGCGCCAGCGACTTCACCGCAAACAGCGGCACCACGCTCGGCAACTACATCCTGCCGACGAGCGCCTCGGGCGCGGGGACGATCAGCCAGGCGACCTTGCTGGCATCGATCATCGGCAATCCGACCAAGACCTATGACGGCAACACCGTGGCGACGCTGACGTCGGCCAATTATGCGCTGACGGGCTTCATCAGTGGTGAAGGTGCGAGCGTGACCGAGACGGTCGGCGCCTATGACAGCGCCAATGCCGGCGGCCGCACCGTAACCGCGCAGCTGGGCGCCGGCGACTTCAGCGCCAACACGGGCACGCTGCTGGCGAACTATGTGCTGCCGACGAGCGCATCGGGCGCGGGGACGATCAGCCAGGCGAGCTTGCTGGCGTCGATCATCGGCAATCCGACCAAGGTGTATGACGGCAACGCCATCGCTACCCTGACGTCCGCCAACTATGCGCTGACCGGCTTCGTCACGGGTGAAGGCGCGAGCGTGACCGAGACGGTGGGCACCTATGACAGCGCCAACGCCGGCGGCCGCACCGTGACGGTGCAGCTGGGGGCGAACGACTTCACCGCCAACAGCGGCACGCTGCTGGCGAACTATGTGCTGCCGACCAGCGCGTCGGGTGCAGGGACGATCAGCCAGGCGACGCTGCTGGCATCGATCATCGGCAATCCGACCAAGACCTATGACGGCAATGCCGTAGCAACGCTCACCAGCGCCAACTATGCGCTGACCGGCTTCATCACGGGTGAAGGCGCGAGCGTGACCGAGACGGTGGGTGCCTATGACAGCGCCAATGCCGGTGGCCGCACCGTGACCGCGCAGCTGGGGGCCAGCGACTTCACCGCCAACACGGGCACCACGCTCGGCAACTATGTGCTGCCGACGAGCGCATCGGGCGCGGGTACGATCAGCCAGGCGACCTTGCTGGCGTCGATCATCGGCAACCCGACCAAGGTGTATGACGGCAACACCGTGGCGACGCTTACCAGCGCCAACTATGCGCTGACCGGCTTCGTCACGGGCGAAGGCGCGAGCGTGACCGAGACGGTGGGCGCCTATGACAGCGCCAACGCCGGTGGCCGAACGGTGACCGCGCAGCTGGGGGCCAGCGACTTCACCGCCAGCACGGGCACCACGCTCGGCAACTATGTGCTGCCGACCAGCGCGTCGGGTGCAGGGACGATCAGCCAGGCGACCTTGCTGGCATCGATCATCGGCAACCCGACCAAGACCTATGACGGCAATGCCGTAGCAACGCTCACCAGCGCCAACTATGCGCTGACCGGCTTCGTCACGGGCGAAGGCGCGAGCGTGACCGAGACGGTGGGCGCCTATGACAGCGCCAACGCCGGCGGCCGAACGGTGACCGCGCAGCTGGGGGCCAGCGACTTCACCGCCAACACGGGCACCACGCTCGGCAACTATGTGCTGCCGACCAGCGCGTCGGGTGCAGGGACGATCAGCCAGGCGACGCTGCTGGCATCGATCATCGGCAATCCGACCAAGACCTATGACGGTAACAGCGTGGCGACGCTCACCAGCGCCAACTACGCGCTGACCGGCTTCGTTATGGGCGAAGGCGCAAGCGTGACCGAGACGGTGGGTGCCTATGACAGCGCCAATGCCGGTGGCCGCACCGTGACCGCGCAGCTGGGGACCAGCGATTTCACCGCCAACAGCGGTACGACGCTCAGCAACTATGTGCTGCCGACCAGCGCGTCGGGTGCAGGGACGATCAGCCAGGCGACCTTGCTGGCGTCGATCATCGGCAATCCGACCAAGACCTATGACGGTAACAGCGTGGCGACGCTCACCAGCGCCAACTATGCGCTGACCGGCTTCGTCACGGGTGAAGGCGCGAGCGTGACCGAGACGGTGGGCGCCTATGACAGCGCCAACGCCGGTGGCCGCACCGTGACTGCGCAGCTGGGCGCCAGCGACTTCACCGCCAACAGCGGCACGCTGCTCGGCAACTATGTGCTGCCGACGAGCGCGTCGGGTGCGGGTACGATCAGCCAGGCGACACTGCTGGCGTCGATCATCGGCAACCCGACCAAGACCTATGACGGCAACACCGTGGCCACCCTGACGTCCGCCAACTATGCGCTGACCGGCTTCATCAGTGGCGAAGGCGCGAGCGTGACCGAGACGGTGGGCGCCTATGACAGCGCCAACGCCGGCGGCCGCACCGTGACCGCGCAGCTGGGGGCGAACGATTTCAGCGCCAACAGCGGCACGCTGCTGGCGAACTATGTGCTGCCGACGAGCGCCTCGGGCGCGGGTACGATCAGCCAGGCGACGCTGCTGGCATCGATCATCGGCAATCCGACCAAGGTCTATGACGGCAATGCCGTGGCGACGCTGACGTCGGCCAATTATGCGCTGACGGGCTTCATCAGTGGTGAAGGTGCGAGCGTGACCGAGACGGTGGGCACCTATGACAGCGCCAACGCCGGCGGCCGAACGGTGACCGCGCAGCTGGGGGCCAGCGACTTCAGCGCCAACAGCGGCACCACGCTCGGCAACTACATCCTGCCGACCAGCGCATCGGGCGCAGGTACGATCAGCCAGGCGACCTTGCTGGCATCGATCATCGGCAACCCGACCAAGGTGTATGACGGCAACGCCATCGCTACCCTGACGTCCGCCAACTATGCGCTGACCGGCTTCGTCACGGGTGAAGGCGCGAGCGTGACCGAGACGGTGGGCACCTATGACAGCGCCAATGCCGGCGGTCGCACGGTCACGGCGCAGCTGGGGACGAACGACTTCACCGCAAACAGCGGCACGCTGCTGGCGAACTATGTGCTGCCGACCAGCGCGTCGGGTGCAGGGACGATCAGCCAGGCGACGCTGCTGGCCTCGATCATCGGCAATCCGACCAAGACCTATGACGGCAACACCGTGGCCACCCTGACGTCGGCCAACTACAGCCTGACGGGCTTCGTCACGGGTGAAGGCGCGAGCGTGACCGAGACGGTCGGTGCCTATGACAGCGCCAACGCCGGCGGCCGCACCGTGACGGTGCAGCTGGGGGCGAACGACTTCACCGCCAACAGCGGCACGCTGCTGGCGAACTATGTGCTGCCGACCAGCGCGTCGGGTGCGGGGACGATCAGCCAGGCGACCTTGCTGGCATCGATCATCGGCAATCCGACCAAGACCTATGACGGCAACACCGTGGCGACGCTGACGTCGGCCAATTATGCGCTGACGGGCTTCATCAGTGGTGAAGGTGCGAGCGTGACCGAGACGGTCGGCGCCTATGACAGCGCCAATGCCGGCGGCCGCACCGTAACCGCGCAGCTGGGCGCCGGCGACTTCAGCGCCAACACGGGCACGCTGCTGGCGAACTACATCCTGCCGACCAGCGCGTCGGGTGCAGGTACGATCAGCCAGGCGACCTTGCTGGCATCGATCATCGGCAATCCGACCAAGGTCTATGACGGTAACAGCGTAGCAACGCTCACCAGCGCCAACTATGCGCTGACGGGCTTCGTGACGGGTGAAGGCGCGAGCGTGACCGAGACGGTGGGCGCCTATGACAGCGCCAATGCCGGCGGCCGCACGGTCACGGCGCAGCTGGGTAGCGCTGACTTCACCGCCAACACGGGCACGCTGCTGGCGAACTATGTGCTGCCGACGAGCGCGTCGGGCGCGGGTACGATCAGCCAGGCGACCTTGCTGGCGTCGATCATCGGCAATCCGAACAAGACCTATGACGGCAACACCGTGGCGACGCTCACCAGCGCTAACTATGCGCTGACCGGCTTCGTTATGGGCGAAGGCGCAAGCGTGACCGAGACGGTGGGCACCTATGACAGCGCCAACGCCGGTGGCCGCACCGTGACGGCGCAGCTGGGCGCCAGCGACTTCACCGCCAACACGGGCACGACGCTCGGCAACTATGTGCTGCCGACCAGCGCGTCGGGCGCGGGTACGATCAGCCAGGCGACGCTGCTGGCATCGATCATCGGCAATCCGACCAAGGTCTATGACGGCAATGCCGTAGCGACGCTGACGTCGGCCAATTATGCGCTGACGGGCTTCATCAGTGGTGAAGGTGCGAGCGTGACCGAGACGGTGGGCACCTATGACAGCGCCAATGCCGGCGGTCGCACGGTCACGGCGCAGCTGGGGACGAACGACTTCACCGCCAACAGCGGTACGACGCTCAGCAACTATGTGCTGCCGACGAGCGCATCGGGTGCAGGGACGATCAGCCAGGCGACCTTGCTGGCATCGATCATCGGCAATCCGACCAAGGTCTATGACGGCAACAGCGTGGCGACGCTTACCAGCGCCAACTATGCGCTGACCGGCTTTGTGGGTACCGAAGGCGCGAGCGTGACCGAGACGGTGGGCGCCTATGACAGCGCCAATGCCGGCGGCCGCACTGTGACCGCGCAGCTGGGGGCCAGCGACTTCACCGCCAACAGCGGCACCACGCTCGGCAACTACATCCTGCCGACCAGCGCATCGGGCGCAGGGACGATCAGCCAGGCGACGCTGCTGGCATCGATCATCGGCAACCCGACCAAGACCTATGACGGCAACACCGTGGCCGCCCTGACGTCCGCCAACTATGCGCTGACCGGCTTCGTCACGGGCGAAGGCGCGAGCGTGACCGAGACGGTGGGCACCTATGACAGCGCCAATGCCGGCGGTCGCACGGTCACGGCGCAGCTGGGGACGAACGACTTCACCGCAAACAGCGGCACGCTGCTGGCGAACTATGTGCTGCCGACGAGCGCGTCGGGTGCAGGGACGATCAGCCAGGCGACGCTGCTGGCCTCGATCATCGGCAACCCGACCAAGACCTATGACGGCAACACCGTGGCCACCCTGACGTCGGCCAACTACAGCCTGACGGGCTTCGTCACGGGTGAAGGCGCGAGCGTGACCGAGACGGTCGGTGCCTATGACAGCGCCAACGCCGGCGGCCGCACCGTGACGGTGCAGCTGGGGGCGAACGACTTCACCGCCAACAGCGGCACCACGCTCGGCAACTACATCCTGCCGACGAGCGCGTCGGGTGCAGGGACGATCAGCCAGGCGACGCTGCTGGCATCGATCATCGGCAATCCGACCAAGACCTATGACGGCAATGCCGTAGCAACGCTCACCAGCGCCAACTA
Organism: Sphingobium sp. AP49; assembly: GCF_000281715.2. Classification (NCBI taxonomy): domain Bacteria; kingdom Pseudomonadati; phylum Pseudomonadota; class Alphaproteobacteria; order Sphingomonadales; family Sphingobiaceae; genus Sphingobium; species Sphingobium sp. AP49. The sequence continues at coordinate 1,459,157 of NZ_CP124576.1, forward strand.
TGCGCTGACCGGCTTCGTCACGGGCGAAGGCGCGAGCGTGACCGAGACGGTGGGCACCTATGACAGCGCCAATGCCGGCGGTCGCACGGTCACGGCGCAGCTGGGGACGAACGACTTCACCGCAAACAGCGGCACGCTGCTGGCGAACTATGTGCTGCCGACGAGCGCGTCGGGTGCAGGGACGATCAGCCAGGCGACGCTGCTGGCCTCGATCATCGGCAACCCGACCAAGACCTATGACGGCAACACCGTGGCCACCCTGACGTCGGCCAACTACAGCCTGACGGGCTTCGTCACGGGTGAAGGCGCGAGCGTGACCGAGACGGTCGGTGCCTATGACAGCGCCAATGCCGGCGGCCGCACTGTGACCGCGCAGCTGGGGGCCAACGACTTCACCGCCAACAGCGGCACGCTGCTGGCGAACTATGTGCTGCCGACGAGCGCGTCGGGTGCAGGGACGATCAGCCAGGCGACGCTGCTGGCGTCGATCATCGGCAATCCGACCAAGACCTATGACGGCAATGCCGTAGCAACGCTCACCAGCGCCAACTATGCGCTGACCGGCTTCGTCACGGGCGAAGGCGCGAGCGTGACCGAGACGGTGGGCGCCTATGACAGCGCCAACGCCGGCGGCCGCACCGTGACGGCGCAGCTGGGGGCCAGCGACTTCACCGCCAACACGGGCACGCTGCTGGCGAACTATGTGCTGCCGACCAGCGCATCGGGCGCGGGTACGATCAGCCAGGCGACGCTGCTGGCATCGATCATCGGCAACCCGACCAAGACCTATGACGGCAACAGCGTAGCAACGCTCACCAGCGCCAACTATGCGCTGACGGGTTTCGTGACCGGCGAAGGCGCGAGCGTGACCGAGACGGTGGGCGCCTATGACAGCGCCAATGCCGGCGGCCGCACCGTGACCGCGCAGCTGGGCGCCGGCGACTTCACCGCCAACAGCGGCACCACGCTCAGCAACTATGTGCTGCCGACCAGCGCATCGGGCGCGGGTACGATCAGCCAGGCGACGCTGCTGGCATCGATCATCGGCAACCCGACCAAGACCTATGACGGCAACAGCGTAGCAACGCTCACCAGCGCCAACTATGCGCTGACGGGTTTCGTGACCGGCGAAGGCGCGAGCGTGACCGAGACGGTGGGCGCCTATGACAGCGCCAATGCCGGCGGCCGCACCGTGACCGCGCAGCTGGGCGCCGGCGACTTCACCGCCAACAGCGGCACCACGCTCAGCAACTATGTGCTGCCGACCAGCGCATCGGGCGCGGGTACGATCAGCCAGGCGACGCTGCTGGCATCGATCATCGGCAACCCGACCAAGACCTATGACGGCAACAGCGTAGCAACGCTCACCAGCGCCAACTATGCGCTGACCGGCTTCGTCACGGGTGAAGGTGCGAGCGTGACCGAGACGGTGGGCGCCTATGACAGCGCCAATGCCGGCGGCCGCACCGTGACCGCGCAGCTGGGCGCCGGCGACTTCACCGCCAACAGCGGCACCACGCTCAGCAACTATGTGCTGCCGACGAGCGCATCGGGCGCGGGTACGATCAGCCAGGCGACCTTGCTGGCGTCGATCATCGGCAATCCGACCAAGGTGTATGACGGCAATGCCGTAGCAACGCTCACCAGCGCCAACTATGCGCTGACCGGCTTCGTCACGGGTGAAGGCGCGAGCGTGACCGAGACGGTGGGCGCCTATGACAGCGCCAACGCCGGCGGCCGCACGGTCACGGCGCAGCTGGGGGCCAGCGACTTCACCGCCAACAGCGGCACGACGCTCGGCAACTATGTGCTGCCGACCAGCGCATCGGGCGCGGGTACGATCAGCCAGGCGACGCTGCTGGCCTCGATCATCGGCAACCCGACCAAGACCTATGACGGCAACAGCGTAGCAACGCTCACCAGCGCCAACTATGCGCTGACCGGCTTCGTCACGGGCGAAGGCGCGAGCGTGACCGAGACGGTGGGTGCCTATGACAGCGCCAATGCCGGCGGCCGCACGGTCACGGCGCAGCTGGGCGCCAGCGACTTCACCGCCAACAGCGGTACGCTGCTCGGCAACTATGTGCTGCCGACGAGCGCTGTGGGTGTGGGTACGATCCTGGCGCGGCCGATCAGCGCGCGCGTAGGTGTCGAGATTGTCGGCAATCCGACGAAAACCTATGATGGCACAACGCTAGCGACACTGAGGCCGGAAAATTATGCGTTGGAGGGCTTTATTGGCACGGATGGCGCAACGGTCACCCAGGCGGTGGGTAGCTATGCCGACAATAATGCGGGCGTCCATCTGATTACGGCGCTGTTGTCCCTGTCCGATTTCCTTCCCGATGCCGGCACTGACCTAGCCAATTATATAATGCCCGAGCGTGCGATCGGTCCCGGTACGATCAATCCCGCCCCTCTTGCAGCGATGCTGATTGGCAACCCGACCAAGACCTATGACGGCAATGCCGTAGCAACGCTCACCAGCGCCAACTATGCGCTGACCGGCTTCGTCACGGGTGAAGGCGCGAGCGTGACCGAGACGGTGGGCGCCTATGACAGCGCCAATGCCGGCGGCCGCACCGTGACGGCGCAGCTGGGCGCCAGCGACTTCACCGCTAATACGGGCACGCTGCTCACTAACTACATCCTGCCGACCAGCGCATCGGGTGCGGGGACGATTGATCGGGCCGCTCTGGCAGCGGCGATCACGGGCTATCCGACGAAAAGCTTTGACGGCAATAGCATCGCCACGCTCACTTCGTCGGATTATACGCTGACGGGCTTCGTCGCGGGCGAAGGGGCCACTGTCACACAGACGCAGGCTAGCTATGCAGCGCCGACGGTCGGCGTGCATCAGGTTCGCGCCACGCTCGATGCCGGCGACTATAGTGCCAACAATGGGACATTGCTCAGCAACTATAATCTGCCGGCAATTGCGACCGGGCCGGGCGAGATCACGCCCCCCACGCCAGAACCGCCCACGCCCTGTGTCGTTCCGACCTCGATCAATTGCACTATCCACGGCTTTGCCGCGCTGCTCGGCGTACGGCGTTTCTATGTGCCCTATCCTTCGCCCTATTCCATCTATTTTGGTTATACCAATGCCATGGCCGGCCTGCCCAGCGTCCTGCGGCAGAGCAGCGTGACGCCGATCCCCGGCGGCTTGCTGATCCGCACCGGCATGCCGATTATCAACACCCCCGAACAGGTCCTGCTGCAGGGCGCGACCGGAAAGGAATATCGCCTCATGTTCCCGCCGCAGCAGCCCTTGATCTGGCCCGAGGCACAACCGTGAAGTGCTGTCCTGTTACGCCAACGCTGATTTTCCTTGCCTGTGCCAGCGTCGGCGCGCTGATCGCCATGCCCGCCGCCGCGCAGGATTTCCGCCGCGTCGTGCCCAAACTGCCGCCGGCAACGCCCCCCACGCCGGTGACCGTGCCGGATGAAGCCGTGCCGACCGGTCTGGACCAGAGCGTGCTGCTATCCGATCTCAAGGGCGTGGTCTTCGTCAACGGCACTGCCGCGGTGCAGGCGGGTGGTGTCGCCCCGGCGGACGTCCCTGGCGGTGTAGCCGCCCGCGATCTGCCACTGCTGGCGAACGCAGATTTCGCTGCGCGCGTTCAGCCCTATCTAGGCCGCCCGTTGACACGGGCGGATATGGAGGCGATCGCCCAGCTGGCGCGCGATGCCTATCGCGACGCCGAACAACCCTTCATGGAAGTCAGCGTGCCGCCGCAAAATGTGCAAAGCGGCGTCGTCCAGTTCGTGGTCACCCCTTATCATGTCGGCACGGTCAATGTGACGGGAAACCGCCATTTCTCGACCCGACTGATCCAGGGCATGGGCGATCTCAAGCCCGGACAGCCGCTCAGCCTGCCGCGCATGCGCAAGGCGCTGGACGATTATAACCAGAATCCGTTTCTGACCATCAATGCCATTGCCAGCCCCGGCGACAGTACCGGAGCGACGGACATCAATCTGGAAGCGAAGGACCGATTCCCGCTGCGTGCCTACGCCGGTTACGACAATCAGGGGACGCCGCTGCTGGGCCGGGACGAATGGTATGTCGGCCTCAACTGGGGCAATGTGCTCGGATCGGGCATGATCCTGTCCTATCAGTTCACCCGCAGTTTCGAGGGGCATTATACCTCGCATTCGGCGAGCAATGTCATTCCGCTCGGCCCGGACGACCGGATATTGCTGTTCGGGGCTTATGCGACCCAGCAACCCGATCTGGGCGAGATATTCGACAGCAAGGGCCATTCGGGTCAGATCAGCGGACGCTGGGCGCATGACCTGCCCGGGTCGGATATCATCAAGCATAATATTCAGATTGGCGTCGATTATAAGCGGACCGACAATAATCTCGATTTCCTGGGCTTCCGTGTGCTCGACACGGCGGTGGAGGTCTTTCAGATTCCGATCACCTATAGCGGCACCTTCATCGACAATGGCGGACGCACGGTGGTGGAAGCGACGGTGGTTTTCTCGCCTGGCGACGTCACACCGCATAATGACGATGCTTCGCTGAATCAGTTGGTCCCTTTTTCCAACGCGACCTATGGCTATTGGCGACTGTCCGCGACGCGTACGACCTTTTTGGGCAGCGATGTCAGCTGGGTGGCGCGCGCCATGTTCCAGGGGGCAACCGGCAATCTTCCCTATAGCGAGCAACTGAGCGGAGGCGGCATCGGCAGCGTGCGCGGCTATGATCCCAATACGGCGATGGGCAGTGAGGGGCTAATCCTGAGTTCGGAAATCCGCAGCCCCGCCTTCAGCCTGCTTGGTGACAAGGCGGACGACCATCTGCAGTTTGGTATATTCGCCGACTATGCCCGGCTATGGCAGCGCAAGCCTTATCCCGACCTGCCGCATGCGGACGAGATCGCCAGTGTCGGCTTCAACGTCAATTATACGGTCGGTCGCTATCTCGACCTGCAGTTGCAGGTCGGCCAGCAGTTGATGAATGCGCCGTTCAACGATGACAAGAAGATGCGAGCATCGGTCATCGCGACGGTAGGATTCTAGAGCATTTTCGAAGCAGATGGCATCATCTGCTGGCTCGGAAAATGCGGAAAACAAAAGAAAAATAGAGCGTGATCCGATTCGGTATGAACGGATTGCGCTCTAGGCGCCAGGCCTGAACGCAACGGTGGCCAGCATCTCCAATATGAGCGGGGGGGTATCACGCACAGCGGCGGCGCGCGGGCCGAACAACAGCCCCACCGTCCGCCGCTCGCCAAAGTCGCGCAGCGTTGCCCGGGCCATGCCGGGCCAGCCATGGCCGTCCGGCATCACCGTGACGCCCAGGCCCGCCGCCACCATCTGCATCACCCGCTCGTCGTTGGTCGAGCGATAGGCAAAATGCGGGCGGATGCCGCGATCGACGAAATAGCGGCTGGTCGCCGACAGCGCCTCGCAATGGCGGCGCACGATCATCGTCTCGCCGGCCAGTTCCTCCGCCGCGATCGTCTCGCGCCCGGCGAGGCGATGATCGGCGGGCAGGGCCAGGCCATAGCCTTCCTCGGCCAGAATCCGGGCGGCATAGCGTTCCTCCGCCCCCGGCCGCACCAACGTCAGCGCCACGTCGATCCGCTCGGCATCCAGGCGCCCCAGCAATTCGCGCTCCGATCCCGGAATGAACTCCACCCGGCCGCGCGCCTCGGCCGGGCAGGCGGCGACCGCTGCCGCCACCGGCGCACCGGCGATGCTGGTCAGCAGGCCGATGCGCAGCGTCTGTATCTCAGCTGCCTGCGCGCCGGCCTGTTCGGCCAGGTTGAACTCGCGCTCGATCCGCCGGGCGTGGCTCAGCAGGCGACTGCCCGCCTCGGTCAGTTCCACGCGTTGGTTGCTGCGCAGGAACAAAGGCGCGCCGACCGCCTGTTCCAGCTTGGCGATGCCGACCGACAGGGTCGGCTGCGACACCAGGCAATGTGCCGCCGCACGGGAGAAATTGCCCTGGTCCACGACCGCCAGGAAATAGCGCAGCAGATAGCGTTCGATCATAGATGGAAACTATACATTCCTGCCCGTGGTTTCAATTTTTCCCTTGCCGCGTTCAGGGCTAGGATACGGCGCAGGAGAGATGCCAATGAGTGATTTCGATTTCGCCCTGGGTGAGCATGCGGACATGATCCGCGAAAGCACCGCCCGTTTCGCCGCCGATCATATCGCCCCGCTGGCGGCAGAGATCGACGCCAAGGACTGGTTTCCCCGCGACCTGTGGCCCGCCATGGGCGCGCTTGGCCTGCACGGCATCACCGTGGATGAGGCGGATGGCGGCCTGGGCCTGGGTTATCTGGAGCATGTGGTGGCGCAGGAGGAAGTGGCGCGGGCCTCCGCCTCCATAGGTCTCAGCTATGGCGCGCATTCCAATCTCTGCGTCAACCAGATCCGCCGCTGGGGCAATGACGCGCAGAAGGCGCGCTATCTGCCCAAGCTGATTTCCGGCGAGCATGTCGGCAGCCTTGCCATGTCGGAGGCTGGCGCCGGGTCCGATGTCGTGTCGATGAAGCTGAAGGCCGAGAAGAAGGGCGATCGCTACGTCCTCAACGGCACGAAGTTCTGGATCACCAATGCGACCGAGGCCGACACGCTGGTCGTCTATGCCAAGACCGGCGAGGGCTCCAAGGGCATCACCACCTTCCTGATCGAGAAGGGCTATAAAGGCTTTTCGATCGGCCAGAAGATCGACAAGGTCGGCATGCGCGGCAGCCCGACCGCCGAACTGGTGTTCGACGATTGCGAAGTGCCCGAAGAGAATATCATGGGGCCGCTCAACGGCGGCGCGGGCGTGCTGATGTCGGGCCTCGACTATGAGCGCACCGTGCTTGCCGGCATCCAGCTCGGCATCATGCAGGCCTGCCTCGACACGGTGCTGCCCTATGTCCGCGAGCGCAGGCAGTTCGGCAAGCCGATCGGCGCGTTCCAGCTGATGCAGGCCAAGGTCGCCGACATGTATGTCGCGCTCAACAGTGCGCGCGCCTATGTCTATGCCGTGGCGCGCGCCTGCGACGCGGGCAAGGCCACACGCTTCGACGCGGCCGGCGCCATCCTGCTCGCCAGCGAAAATGCGATGAAGGTCGCGCTGGAAGCGGTGCAGGCGCTGGGCGGCGCGGGTTACACGAAGGACTGGCCGGTCGAGCGTTATATGCGCGACGCCAAATTGCTCGACATTGGTGCCGGCACCAACGAGATCCGCCGGATGCTGATCGGCCGCGAACTGATCGGCGCGTGATTCAGCTCCGCCCGACGAACAGGAAGCCGACCGCCGCCATGATGCAGGCAAAGGCGGCCGCGTGGCGCCAATGGAGCGGCTCGCCCAACACCGTCACCATGAAGATGCCGAAGATCACGAGGGCGATGGCTTCCTGCGCGATCTTGAGTTGTCCGGCGGACCAGCCATGGGCAAAGCCGATGCGGTTGGCGGGCACCGCCAGGCAATATTCGACGAAGGCGATCGCCCAGCTGATCAGGATGACCAGCATCAGCGGTTTGTTCATGCCGCCCTTGAGGTGCCAGTACCAGGCGGTGGTCATGAACAGGTTGGAGAGGATGAGGAGAATGATGGTGGGCATATCTGCTCTGTGGCACGCGGACGCCGGGAAGGCGAGGGCATGAGCGCACCGGTTCTGGACAGCAAGCTGTCACCCGATGGCGAAGGCTTTCGCGCCAATGCCGCGCATAATCGCGCGCTGGCGGAGGAATTGCGCGCCAAGGTTGCCGACGCGGCCTTGGGCGGATCGCCGGCGGCGCGGGACAAGCACACCGGACGCGGCAAGCTGCTCCCCCGCGACCGCGTCGAGCGGTTGCTCGATCCCGGCTCGCCCTTCCTGGAGATCGGCCAGCTCGCCGCCACTGGCCAATATGGCGACGAGGTGCCCGGCGCCGGCATGATTGCCGGCATCGGCCGGGTGTCGGGGCGCCAGGTGATGATCGCCTGCAATGACGCCACGGTGAAGGGCGGCACTTACTATCCCGTCACGGTGAAGAAGCATCTGCGCGCGCAGGAAATCGCGCTCGAAAACCGGCTGCCGTGCGTCTATCTGGTCGACAGTGGCGGCGCCAACCTGTCCAACCAGGCGGAGGTTTTCCCCGATCGCGACCATTTCGGCCGCATCTTCTACAATCAGGCGAACCTGTCGGCGCGCGGCATTCCGCAGATCGCCTGCGTCATGGGCAGTTGCACCGCCGGCGGCGCCTATGTTCCGGCGATGTCGGACGAGACGGTGATCGTCCGCAACCAGGGCACCATCTTTCTCGCCGGCCCGCCGCTGGTGCAGGCGGCGACCGGTGAGGTCATCAGCTCGGAGGATCTGGGCGGCGGCGACCTGCATGGCCGCAAGTCGGGCGTGGTCGATCATGTCGCGGACAGTGACGAGCATGCGCTGTCGATCGTGCGCGACATCGTCTCGACCCTGCAGCCCGACCGCCAGAGCGACCTCAACCTGCGCGACCCGCGCCCGCCGAAGTGCGATCCGGCCGATCTCTATGGCATCATCCCCCAGGATGTGCGCGCGCCCTATGATGTGCGCGAAGTGATTGCGCGGATCGTCGACGGCAGCGAATTTCACGAGTTCAAGCCGCTCTACGGCACCACGCTGGTCTGCGGCTTTGCCCATATCTGGGGCATGCCGGTGGCGATCCTGGCGAACAACGGCGTGCTGTTCAGCGAAAGCGCGCAGAAGGGCGCCCATTTCATCGAGCTGGCCTGCCAGCGGCGCATTCCCCTGCTGTTCCTCCAGAATATCTCCGGCTTCATGGTCGGCGGCAAATATGAGGCGGAGGGGATCGCCAAGCATGGCGCCAAGCTGGTGACGGCGGTGGCCACGGCACAGGTGCCCAAGGTGACCGTGCTGATCGGCGGCAGCTTCGGCGCGGGCAATTACGGCATGTGTGGCCGCGCCTATCAGCCGCGCTTCCTCTTCACCTGGCCCAATAGCCGGATCAGCGTGATGGGTGGCGAGCAGGCGGCGAGCGTGCTGGCGACCGTCCACCGCGACGCCGCCAAATGGACGCCGGAACAGGCCGAAGCCTTCAAGGCGCCGGTGCGCCAGAAATATGAGGATGAAGGCAATCCCTATTTCGCAACCTCGCGCCTGTGGGACGACGGCGTGATCGACCCGGCCCAGACCCGCGACGTGCTCGGGTTGGCCTTCGCCGCCGCGCTCAATGCGCCAGTCGACGATCGCGCGCAGTTCGGCGTGTTCCGGATGTGATCGGGGTGGCGGAAAGGATGCTCCCTTCATTCCTCGCCGAGTTCGCCTCGGGGAGGGGGACCGCCTCTCGCTCCCTCCGTCATGCTGAACTTGTTTCAGCATCCATCGGGGGGCAAGGCTGGAAGCCCGATGGCGGGCGCAAGGTCCGCCCAACACGGATTGTCGCTCTCGATCAGGTTGATCTTCCATTGCCGGTGCCAGCGCTTGAGTTGCTTCTCGCGCAGGATGGCGGCCTCCATGCTGCCGAACATCTCGAACCGGACGAGGCGATGGACAGCATGGCGGCTAGTGAAACCGGCAATGCTATCGGTGCGATGCTGGTAAAGTCTGCCGACAAGGTCGGACGTTACGCCGATGTAGAGCGTGCCATAGGGCTTGCTGCTCAAAATATAGACGCAAGGCTGTCTTTCCATCGCAATGCCCAGCCTGCGGCGAAATGGATGCTGAAACAAGTTCAGCATGACGAATTGGGAGACTGTGGTGCTTGAATCCCTCCTCATCGCCAATCGTGGCGAAATTGCCTGTCGGGTGATCCGCACCGCGCGACGGCTGGGTATCCGCACGATCGCGGTCTATTCCGATGCCGATGCCGACGCGCTGCATGTGCGCGAGGCGGACGAGGCGGTGCATATCGGCCCGTCGCCGGTACGCGAATCCTATCTGGTCGGCGACCGCATTATCGCGACAGCGAAAGCGACAGGGGCACAGGCGATTCACCCCGGCTATGGCTTCCTGTCGGAAAATGCCGAGTTCGCGCAGGCGGTGATCGACGCGGGCCTGATCTGGGTCGGTCCCAACCCGTCCTCCATCACTGCCATGGGCCTGAAGGACGCGGCCAAGAAACTGATGCAGGATGCCGGCGTCCCCACCACGCCCGGCTATCTGGGCGAAGACCAGTCGCCCGAGCGGCTGGCGGCGGAGGCCGAGGCGATCGGCTATCCTGTCCTTATCAAGGCGGTCGCCGGCGGCGGCGGCAAGGGCATGCGCAAGGTCGATGCCGCCGCTGACTTCGCTGACGCCTTATTGTCCTGCCGGCGCGAGGCGGCGTCCAGCTTCGGCAACGACCAGGTGCTGCTGGAAAAATGGATCACCAACCCGCGCCATGTCGAGGTGCAGGTGTTCGGCGACCGCCACGGTAATGTCGTCCACCTGTTCGAGCGCGACTGTTCGCTCCAGCGTCGCCACCAGAAGGTGATCGAGGAAGCGCCCGCGCCGGGCATGGATGAAGCGACCCGCGCGGCCGTGTGCCAGGCGGCGGTCAATGCGGCCAAGGCGGTCGACTATGTCGGCGCCGGCACGATCGAGTTCATTGCCGATGGCTCGGATGGGCTGCGTGCCGACCGCATCTGGTTCATGGAGATGAACACCCGGCTTCAGGTCGAACATCCCGTGACCGAGGAGATTACCGGCCAGGATCTGGTCGAATGGCAGTTGCGGGTCGCGTCGGGCGAACCGCTGCCCCGGACGCAGGATCAACTGTCGATCAATGGCTGGGCGATGGAAGCGCGCCTCTATGCCGAGGATCCGGTCAAGGGCTTCCTGCCCTCGATCGGCACGCTCGACACGTTCGAACTGGGCAGCGGCGCGCGCATCGACACCGGCGTCGAGGAAGGGGCGGCCATTTCGCCCTATTATGATCCAATGATCGCCAAGGTCATCGCCCATGGCGACACGCGCGACGCGGCGCGGCTGCGGCTGGCGGCGGCGCTTGATGATACGGTGATCTGGCCGCTGCGCACCAATGCGGGCTTTCTGGTCAAGGCGCTGGAGAATGCGGATTTCGCGGCGGCCCGGCTCGACACCGGCCTGATCGCGCGTGAGGGCGATGCGCTGTTGCCGCCGGCCGATCCGTCCGACGCGGCACTGGCCGATGCGGCCGGGGCGCTGACGCCGGGCGGGGCGCTGGCGGGCTTCCGCCTCAATGCGCCGGTCCGGGCGGAGGCGAATTTCCTGCTGAACGGCCATCCCCATGCCGTGCGCTATGATCCGCGTCTGGGCGACGCCCGGCCGCTGGAAGATGTGCTGATTGCCGAGGGCGGGCAGGTCTGGGAAATGACGCCCTGGCGTGTTGCCGGTGGCGCTGGCGGTGCCGCATCCGACGGCGCGATCCTGTCGCCCATGCCCGGCCGCATCATTGCCGTGGCGGTGACGGCGGGGCAGGCGGTGATCAAGGGGCAGAAGCTGCTGACGCTGGAGGCGATGAAGATGGAGCATAGCCTGGTTGCGCCGTTCGACGGCGTGGTCGCAGACCTGAACGCGGCCGAGGGCGGGCAGGTGAGCGAGGGCGTGCTGCTGGCCCGGATAGATCAGGCCGAGGGCTGAGCCGATCCGGCTTCATGGAATGATAATTGCACTATTGTGCATATTTATATAAAGGGCGACATATGGCGGGCAGGCATTTTGACGAATGGCAGGTGGGCGACCGGATCGCGCATGAACTGCGCCGCACGGTGACCGAGACCGACAATCTGCTGTTCACGACGATGACCCATAATCCCCAGCCGCTGCATCTGGATGCCGAGGCGGCCAAGGCGTCGGAATTCGGCCAGATCCTGGTCAACGGCACTTTCAGCTTCGCGCTGATGATCGGCCTGTCGGTGGGAGATACCACCATGGGCACGCTGGTCGCGAACCTGGGCTATGACAAGCTCGTCATGCCCAAGCCGGTGTTCATCGGCGATACGCTGCGCTGCGAGACCGAGGTCACAGACCTCAAGGAAAGCCGCTCGCGTCCCGAGGCCGGCATCGTCACCTTCACCCATCGCCTGCTCAACCAGCGGGACGAGATTGTCTGCCAGTGCCTGCGCATGGCGTTGCTCAAGAAGAGGTCTGCATGAAACTCCGCTCGCTGCTCTTTGTCCCGGGCGATCGCCCCGAACGGTTCGACAAGGCAGCGGCGAGCGGCGCGGATGCGATCATCCTCGACCTGGAGGATTCGGTTGCACCCGAGCGCAAGGGCTATGCCCGTGATGCGATCGCTGCATGGCTTGCGGGCGCGCGCAATTGCACCGCCTTCGTCCGGGTCAATCCGCTGGAGGGCGGGCAGACCGCCGACGATCTGGCCGTCATCCTGCCGGCCGCGCCCGATGGCATCATGCTGCCCAAGGCGGAAGGAGCGGCCAGCATCCTGACGCTGGAGGAACTGGCCGGACATGGGCGTCTGCCGCCAATCCTGCCCATCGCCACGGAAACGCCGGCCGCCCTGTTCGAGCTGGGCAGCTATCGCAGCGTTCGTGATCGGCTTGCCGGCCTGACCTGGGGCGCGGAGGATCTGCCCGCCTCGATCGGCGCCACCAGCGCCCGCGAAGCCGATGGCCGCTATACCGCGCCGATCGAGATGGCGCGCAGCCTGACTCTGTTCGCGGCCCATGCCGCCGGCGTCGCGGCGATCGATACGGTCTTTCCCCGGATCGACGCGATGGACGATCTGGCTGCCTATGTCGGCCGGGCGCGGCGCGACGGCTTTACCGGCATGATGGCGATCCACCCGGTTCAGGTGGCGGCGATCAATGCCGGCTTCACCCCGACTTCGGCGGAGGTCGATCATGCCCGCGCCGTGGTCGATGCCTTTGCCGCCAATCCGGGTGCCGGCGTGCTGAAGCTCGACGGCAAGATGATCGATCGCCCGCATCTGGTGCAGGCGCAGCGGGTGCTGGCGGCAATATGAAAAAGGCCCGGCACGCGGCCGGGCCTTTCATTCCACCGTCCCGATTTAGCGGTAACGGCTCTTTTCATAGTTGGTCGACCCGGCGCCATAGGTGCCGCGCGTCTGGTCGCGATCGCCGAACAGCGCCTGCTGCTCGCGCTCGGTGCGCCAGGCGTGCTGTGCTTCATCGCCGGTCTTTTCCAGTGTCACCTTGGTCGCATCGACCGACTTGATCCAGGACGAGGGGATGGAGTGGTGGACACCGCCCGCATCGCTGTCGCTCTTGGTCAGGATGATGCGATCGCCGCGCAGCTTGTCGACCGTGCCGACATGCTCGCCATCGCTGCCGACCACTTCCATATGCTCGCGCACCTGCATGGCAGCCTGACGCTGCTCGCCGCGACGGGTGCGCCATGTGCCGAACTCGCTGTTGAAGCGGTCGCGATTTTCGCGCTGATATTCGGCATAATCGCGGTCCAGCTCGTCGATCCGCTGCTGGCGCCAGCTATGGTAGTTGCTGTCATGGTGGGCGCCATAATCCTGCTGCGGGCCAAAGGCGTAGTTGCGATAGCCATGATCTTCGCTGCCATAGCCGCTGCGCTCGCCGGTATAGGGCTTGAAGCCGCGGCCGGGCAGATAGTTGCTGCCCGAGGCCGAGGCATAGCCTAGCCGGCTCGACTGGTCGCGCGGGTCGCCATAGGGGCGATTATAATATTCGTCATATTCGCGGCGACGTTCGGCCTCGTCATCGCCGAACCAGCTGCGAATCTCGTCGCCGGCCCGATCAAAGAAACCGCGTTCATCCGGGTCATAGTCGGCCGGGTAGGGGCGAGCGCCTGGCCCGCTGAACTGGCCGCGCATGCCATAACGATAGGCGCGCTCGTCGCGCGTCGCCCGATAGCGATCGCTCCCGCGATCCCAGTCGGAGGAATAGCGATCATCACCACCATAGCGGCGTCCGCCTTGATAACCCATTGTCCTTCTCCTTGTCCTTTTGCAGGGTCTCTGTTCCGGCGGTGCTCTTTCAACACCGTCGCAGCACCAATGAGTGGCCAGAGGCATCGTTCCGGGCGTTACGCAGGGGAAACGTCGCTGCTTTCCAACGTCCCATCGGGCATCGGATTGCCCCTTTTCCGTGGGGTTGATCGAGATCAGGCGTGCCCACGCAATTGTGGATAAAAGACCGTTGCAAGCCACGAATCCCTCGCCTATAGGCGAACCACCCTGGGGCCTTAGCTCAGCTGGGAGAGCGCGTCGTTCGCAATGACGAGGTCAGCGGTTCGATCCCGCTAGGCTCCACCAACCCCCTTCATCGGGGGTTGTCCAGGGACTTTACCGTTGCCGCCAATGCGGCCTAGAGCGGTTTCATGACAATATTGGATGATGGCAGCCGCGCCGCGGCCACTGCGGTAATCGTGCGCGATGTCGCCGATGGCCCGCCCGAACTGCTGATGATGGAGCGGGCCGCGACCATGGCCTTTGCCGCCGGCGCGCTGGTTTTTCCCGGTGGCGGCGTCGATGCGCGCGACCTTGCGTTGGCGGAACGGGTCGCGGGGGACCTGCCGCGGGACGAGGCGGCGGCACGGATCGCTGCGATCCGCGAGACGATCGAGGAAAGCGGATTGGGGATCGCGCTGTCCGGCCAGATTGAGGCCGATGCACTGATCGCAATCCGGGCCGGATTGCTGACCGGCGACGCCCTTGGCGACCTGTTGGCGGAGCATGGCATCGATCTGGCGCTGGACGAACTGGAACCCTTTGCGCGCTGGCACCCGTCGCCGCGCGAAAAGGCGATCCGGGTCTATGATACGCGCTTCTACCTCGCCCGCGCGCCCGACGGGCAGGTGGCGCAAGTCGACGCGACCGAGAATGTCCGTCTGTTCTGGAGCAGCGCGGCGGCGACGCTGGCGCGCTGTGATGCGGGCGAGGGGCACATCATCTTTCCTACCCGGCGCAATCTGGAGCGGCTGGCCCAGTTCGCCAGCCATGCCGAACTGGTCGCCCATGCGCGTGGCATTCCGGTGGAAAAGGTGCGCCCCTGGTTCGAGGACCGCGATGGCGAGCCGCATCTGTGCATCCCAGGCCATCTGGGCTATCCCGTCACTTCGGAACCAATGCGGCAGGTCCGGCGTGGTTAGGGGATGCGCCGCCTCCATCTGACCCTTCGTGCCCTTGTCATCTTCGCTGTCATCCTTGGCCTGCTCTGGACCGGCTATGCGCTGCTGCGCCAGCGGCCGCAGGACCTGCCCTGGACCAAGCTCGACCTTGCCCAGCCGGTGGGCCTCTTCACCGGCCGCAAGCTTGCCGCGCTGACCGGTGACCGGGCGCAATGTCTGGCACTGCTCGAACAGGCCGGGGTCGCTTACACGCCAATGCAGCGGGGCGGGGGCGAGGGGCAGTGCGGCTACGCCGACGCGGTCCGGCTGAAGGGGGAAAGGGGCGCGATCGGATTGTCACCGGCCGGGGTGGCACCGTCCTGCCCGGTGGCCGCAGCCTTGCGTGTCTGGGAATGGCAGGTGGTACAGCCCGCCGCCCAGCGCCTGTTCGGCCAGCCTGTGCGCAGTATCACGCATTTCGGCTCCTATAGCTGCCGCCGCATGTACGGCCGCAGCCAAGGGGACTTCAGCGAACATGCGACCGCCGATGCGATCGACATTTCCGGTTTCACCCTAGCCGACGGCCGGCGGATCAGCGTGATCGGCGACTGGAAAGGGCAGGGGAAGGACGCCGCCTTCCTGCATGCAGTGCGCGACGGTGCCTGTGGCCTGTTCTCGACCGTGCTCTCGCCCGACTATAATGCCGCCCATCGCGATCATTTCCACCTCGACCAGGCGGAACGGGGCGCGACCGGATGGCGCGCCTGCCGTTAGGCGGGCATCTTACTGGCCGTAGCCCGCTTCCCGCGCCAGGCTGACTGCCTCGCGCGCGGCGGCGAGCAGGGCGCCGCTCTTCGCCTCGCATTCGCGCTGCTCATATTCGGCGGTCGAATCGGCGACAATGCCGGCGCCGGCCTGAACATGCATCACGCCATCCTTCAGCACGGCGGTGCGCAGCACGATGCAACTGTCCATATTGCCGTCCGGTCCGAAATAGCCGACGCCGCCGGCATAGGCACCGCGCGTTTCCGGCTCCAGCTCGGCGATGATCTCGCAGGCGCGGACCTTGGGGGCGCCGGATACGGTGCCCGCAGGGAAGCCGGCGAACAGCGCGTCGATCGCATCCTTCTCGGGGGCGAGCTGGCCGACCACGTTCGACACGATGTGCATCACATGGCTATAGAATTCGACCGTATAGCTGTCGGTGACCGTGACGCTGCCGGCGGTCGCCACGCGGCCGACATCGTTGCGGCCGAGGTCCAGCAGCATCAGATGCTCGGCCCGTTCCTTGGGATCGGCCAGCAGGCTTTCGCGATTGGCCGCATCTTCGACCGCATTCCTGCCGCGCGGGCGGGTGCCGGCGATCGGGCGGATCGTCACTTCGCCGTCACGGGCGCGGACCAGGATTTCCGGGCTCGACCCGATCAGCGCGAAGCCGGGCAGGTCGAGATAATAGAGGAAGGGCGACGGGTTGATCCGGCGCAGCGCGCGATAAAGCGCGATCGGCGGCAGGGTGAAGGGGCTGGTGAAGCGCTGCGCCAGCACCACCTGAAAGATGTCGCCGGCGACGATATAGTCCTTGGCGCGATCGACCATCTGCGCGTAGCGGCCCGGTGCCAGCACCGGCGTCACCACGACATCTGCGATCTCGGCCGGGGCAGGCACGGCGGGCAGCGGCGCGGCAAGGCGCGCGGCGGTCGCGTCGATCCGTTCCAGCGCCTGCGCAATCGCCCGATCGACGGCTTCCGCATCGCCGGCCTGATCCTTCCACACCGGCGCGACCAGGAATAGCGCGTCGGCCAGCCGGTCGAACACCAGGATGACGGTCGGCCGGACGAACAACATGTCGGGAAGCTGGATCGGATTGGGCGAGGGGCGGGGCAGTTTTTCGACCAGGCCCACCGTCTCATAGCCGAAATAGCCCACCAGGCAGGCGAGCGCCGCCGGCAGAGCGGGGTCCAGGTCGGCGCGGCATTCGCCGACCAGCGCACGCAGCGCCTCCAGCGCCCCTTTTTCCGCAGGCACGAAGGCATCGCGATCGCGCGCCCATTGGCGGTTGATTTCGCCCTTGTCGCCCTCTGCGCGGTAGACCAGGTCGGGCGCGAGGCCGATCAGGCTGTAGCGGCCACGCACCGCGCCGCCCTCGACCGATTCCAGCAGGAAATCGCCCCGGTCCGACTCGAACAGCTTGAGTGCGGCGGAAATGGGGGTGTCGGTGTCGGCGATCTGCCGCCGCCACACCAGACCCGAACGGCCTGCCGCCAAAGCGGCGCGTGCGCCGGATACGCCGTCATTCCCGCCCAGGATCGCCATCTTACTGAGCGCCGTTGTTGGTGGCGCTCAGGGCCTTCTGCGCATCGGCGACGGCGGAGGGCTTTCGGGTTACGCTCATGTCCTTCTCGATCGCCCGCTCGAACTGTTCGCCATATTCCTGGCCGACCACGTCGCTCAGCTGGGTGCGAACCTGGCTCAGCAATTCGGGCTGGCCGGCGGCATCGCCGCGCTGGATGGCGTTGAGCTGGACCACGAACTGGCCGCGATCCTGGCTGATCGGCAGCGTCTTCACACTGTTGACCGCCATCGAGAACAGGATGGCGATTTCCGCCGGCGGGCGCTGTTCGCCGCGCATCAGGTCGGCGCGGCGACCGCCAACGACCTGCGGCGCCGGCAGCTTGACGCCGGCCTGGGCGACCGCGTCGGCCAGCTTCATGCCCTTGGCGACCTTGGCACGAATCTCGTCCGCGACCTTCTTCGCCTTCTCATTGCCCTGGTTAAGCTTGTACTGGACCAGCACCAGCGCCTTGATCTTGGCCAGTGGCGGCGGCGCGGGGGCAACGATGTCGCCCGGTGCGACCAGCGCATAACGCTTGTCGGCGGTGATGGGGACCAGTTGGGCATCGTCATCGGCGCTCATCGCAAAGGCCGGTGCCAGCAACGGCCGCAGGTCGGTCGAAGGCTGATAGGCCTCATCTTCCACCTGCTTGCCGGTCGATACGACCAGGGGCGATGTTTCGAGCTTCAGGCCATTATCCTTGACCACCTCGTCAAAGGTGCCGCCATTGGCGATCTGGTCTTCCACCTTGCCGGTGAAATCGGACAGCAGCTGCTTTTCCTTCTGCGTGCGCAGCGTCGCGACGATCTCGTCACGCACGACGGCCAGCGGACGGGCGGGCGTGGTCGTCACGGCGGTTACGCGCAGCACGAGCCAGCCCAGCGATCCGCGCACCGGTCCCACCAGTTCACCCTGCTTGGCGGCAAAGGCGGCGTCGGCCACCGGCTTGGAGGCGGTGGCGGTCAGCGCCTCGCGGCTCTGATCGGCGAGGGTCGACACGGCCAGGCCTGCGCCCTGGGCGGCGGCGGCCAGCGTCTTGCCGCCCTTCACCTGGTCGACGACCGCCTTGGCAGCCGCCTGGGTCGGCAGGACCAGCTGTTCGACGGACCGGTTTTCCCTGGCGGCATAGGCCGCCTTATTCTGGTTGTAGGCGGCGGCGATTTCCGCGTCTGTCGGTTGTGCGGCCTGGGCAAAGCGCTCGCCGTCGATCACGGCGTAACGGATGCGGCGCTGTTCGGGGATGGTGTAGCGTGCGGCGTTCTTCTTGTAGAAGTCGGCCAGCTGGGCGTCGGTCGGATCCTTGCCGTCGACAAAGGCCATCGCCGGGATTGCGGCAATGCTGCCCTGACGCGCTTCCAGCAGCAGCGAGGCATAGGGCAGGACCAGGCTGTCGGACAGCTTCACGCCCAGGCCCAGCGGCGCCAGCATCTGGCGCTGCAGGATTTCACGGCTGATATCGTCGCGCAGCGCCGCTTCGGTGATGCGTTCGCGTTGCAGCAGCTGACGGAAATTTTCCTGGCTGAAGTTGCCGGCGGCATCCTGGAAGGCGGGAATCTGCGCGATCTGTGCATCGACCAGCCGCTTGCTGATATGGACGCCCTGATCCTTTGAAAACGCGTTGAGGGTCAGCGCTGCGACCAGCTGGTCATAGACCTGCTTGCCGCCGCCCTGGGCGAAGAAGTCGCCGATCTGCAACGTCGGGGTCGACCGACGCGCATTTTCAAAGACGCGCTGGATGCGGTCCTGCAGTTCCGTCGAGGTCAGGCGCGATCCGCCGGCCTTGGCAACGGTATCGCCGCTGCCCAGTGCAGAGCCGAACTTGCCGCTGCTGATGTCGCCCATGATGAAGGCGGCCGCGATGACGCCCAGGAAGAGGATCGCGAAGAGCGCGCCAAATTTGGAGCGAATGAAACTGCGGAAGACAGAAAGCATGTGGGAGTCCGGTTCTGCGGCAATGTGGCGGCCCGCTTTAGGGGCGGAACGAGGCGGCGGCAAGTGCGGCCGTCGCCGCCGGTCTGGACAAATGCGGCACCGCCGTCCATCGGCGTGCTGTCGGGTGGTCGTTCCGTGGAGACGCGGCGCAGTTCGCGGGAATGACGGCCGGACGCGTGCAGCAATAAGATAAGGGGAATTCAACCGATGAGCAGGCGCAAGCTGGTGGTCGGCAACTGGAAGATGAACGGGATGCGCGAGCATCTGGACGAGGTTGAGGCGATCGGCCGCATCGCGGCGGCCCATCCCGACGTGGAAGTGGGCCTGTGCCTGCCCGCGACTCTCATCATGGCAGGTTCGCAACTCAGGGGGGCGGCCTTCATCGGCGCGCAGAACTGTCATATGGACATGAGTGGCGCCTATACCGGGTCGCTGTCGGCCGAGATGCTGGTGGAGGCCGGGGCGACCTGGGTCATCACCGGTCATAGCGAACGGCGCGAGGCGCGTGGCGAGACCAATGCCGATGTCGCCGCCAAGTCGGTCGCGGCGCATGCCGCCGGCATGAAGGTGATCCTGTGTGTCGGCGAGGCGTTGGCGATCCGCGATGCCGGGCAGGCCGACGAGGTCGTGTCGGCGCAGTTGCTCGCATCGCTGCCGGAAGGCGCCACCGCCGACTGGCTGGCGGTCGCCTATGAACCGATCTGGGCGATCGGCACTGGCCGCATTCCGACGATGGAGGCGATCCAGTCGATGCACGCCACGCTGCGCGCCGCGCTTGCCAGCCGCATTGGCCAGGATCAGGCCGATGTGATGCGCATTCTTTATGGTGGCTCGATGAACGGCGACAATGCTGCTGAAATCATGGCGCTCCCCGATGTCGATGGCGGCCTGGTCGGTGGTGCAAGCCTCAGCGCCGCGAAGTTTGAACCGGTGATCGCTGCGGCCGGTTGATTCGCCCGTTGATTCCCATGGCCGATGACCGGAGCGGACGGGCAGTCGTTCGCCCCGGTTCCGTCGTCATCACGCGCTAATGCAGGCTCGCCGGTTGCCCCGGCGGCCCATCATCGCTATGTGCGCGCCAACGCACTCCTTCACTGGACAGAAAAACACCGCAATGTTCACTTTCCTTCTCGTCGTGCAGGCCATTGTCGCTGCCTTGCTGGTCACCGTGATTCTGATGCAGAAATCGGAAGGCGGCGGCCTGGGCGTCGGCGGCAGCCCGGCGGGCTTCATGTCTGCGCGCGGCGCGGCGGATTTCCTGACGCGTTCGACCACGGTGCTGGCCAGCCTCTTCGTCCTGCTGTCGATCGTGATGGCCGTGATCGCATCGGTTCGGCATGCGTCCAGCGACATCGACACCTCGCTGGTCAAGTCGGCGCCCACCACGCAGGCGCCGGTGACGGCGCCCGCGACCGGCAATGCCGATCCGCTGGCCGGTGCAGCCAGTGCCGCTGGCAATGGTTCGGCTGCGAACGGCGCGGTTCCGCTCGCTAACTGACCTTTTCGTCGTTCATCGCCATATTTTTTGCGAGCGTGCGGATTCGCGCGCTTGCTCAACTTGTTTGTATAGGGCTAAGCCTCTTCTCCCATGACGCGGTATATTTTCATCACCGGCGGCGTGGTCTCCTCGCTTGGTAAGGGCCTTATGGCCGCATCCTTGGCAGCGCTGTTGCAGGCGCGGGGCTATCGCGTGCGAATCCGGAAATTCGACCCTTATCTCAACGTCGATCCGGGCACGATGTCGCCCTATCAGCATGGCGAAGTCTATGTGACCGACGACGGCGCTGAGACGGATCTCGATCTTGGCCATTATGAACGCTTTACCGGCGTTTCGGCCCGCCAGTCGGACAATGTCACGCAGGGCCGGGTCTATCAGACCATCATCCAGCGCGAACGGCGCGGCGACTATCTGGGCGCGACCGTCCAGGTGATCCCGCACGTCACCGACGAGATCAAGGCGTTCGCCACCGCGGAGACCGAGGATCTGGATTTCGTGCTGTGCGAAATCGGCGGCACCGTCGGCGACATCGAATCGCTGCCCTTCATGGAAGCGATTCGCCAGCTCCATAATGATCTGGATCGCGGCCAGTCGATCTTCGTCCATGTGACCCTGGTGCCCTATCTCGCGGCAGCCGGCGAACTGAAGACCAAGCCGACCCAGCACAGCGTGCGCGAACTGACTTCGCTCGGCATCCAGCCCGACATCCTGCTGTGCCGCGCCGAGCACCCGCTGCCCGAGAGCGAGCGCAAGAAGATCGCCCTCTTCTGCAATGTCCGTCCCGAAGCGGTCATTCCGGCGCTCGACGCCAAGAGCATCTATGCCGTGCCCGAGCAATATCATGCCGAGGGTCTCGACAACGAAGTGCTGCGCGCCTTCGGTATCACCGATGCGCCCGCGCCGTCGATGGACCGCTGGACCGACATCATGGATCGCCAGCTCAACCCCGAAGGCGAAGTGACGATCGGCGTGGTCGGCAAATATGTCGGCCTGCTCGACGCCTACAAGTCGCTGCACGAAGCGCTGCACCATGGCGGCCTGGCCAACCGGGTGAAGGTCAACATCAAGTGGATCGACGCCGAACTGTTCGAGAAGGGCGACGACCTCGCCGCCAGCCTTGAACCGATGCACGGCATCCTCGTCCCCGGCGGCTTCGGCGTGCGCGGGTCGGAAGGCAAGATCGCCTCGGTCAAGTTCGCGCGCGAACGCGACGTGCCCTTCTTTGGTATCTGTCTCGGCATGCAGATGGCCTGCATCGAAGGCGCGCGGAACACGGCGGGGATCGAAAATGCCTCGACCACCGAGTTTGGCGAAACCAGCGAACCGGTCGTCGGCCTGATCACCGAATGGATGAGCGCGGAAGGCCTGCAAAAGCGCACCGCCGAGACCGATCTGGGCGGCACCATGCGCCTGGGCGCCTATCCGGCCAAGCTTGCCGGGAACAGCGTCGTCGCCGGCGTCTATGGCGCGACCGAGATCAGCGAACGGCACCGCCACCGCTATGAGGTCAATGCCGGCTATCGCGAGCCGCTGGAAAAGGGCGGCCTGATCTTCTCGGGCATGTCGCCGGACGGCACGCTGCCCGAAATCGTCGAGCGGCCCGACCATCCCTGGTTCGTGGGCGTGCAGTTCCACCCGGAACTCAAGTCCAAGCCCTTCGACCCGCACCCGCTCTTCGCCAGCTTCATCGAAGCGGCGGTCAAGCAGAGCCGGCTGGTATAAAAGAACGGGGCCGAAAGGCCCCGTTTCTCGTTTCAGCCTTTGGCCGCGTCGAACAGATTGCGATATTGGCGCGGCTGGCAGCGCAGATATTGCGGCGCTGCCTTCACCGATGCACCCAGATGCGCGGCGGCATGCCAGGGCCAGCGCGGATCGTAGAGGATGGTGCGGGCGATCGCGATCAGATCGGCGTCGCCGGTGCCGATGATCGCCTCCGCCTGCTCGAAATTGGTGATCAGGCCCACGGCGATCACCGGCATGTCGACCGCCTGCTTGACCGCGCGGGCCAGCGGCACCTGATAGCTCGGCCCGACCGGAATATCCTGGCGCGGGTCGAGGCCACCGCTCGACACATGGATGGCGCTGCATCCGCGCGCCTCCAGCGCCTTGGCGAACGTGATCGTCTGTTCGACGTCCCAGCCCGCTTCGACCCAGTCGGTGCCGGACACGCGCATCGTTACCGGCTTGTGCGCCGGCAAGGCGGCGCGCACCGCGTCGAAAATCTCCAGCGGCAGGCGCATCCGGTTTTCCAGGCTGCCGCCATAGTCATCGTCGCGCCGGTTGGAGAGGGGGGAGAGGAACTGGTGCAGCAAATAGCCATGGGCGCCATGGAGCTGGACCGCGTCGATGCCGATCGCATCGGCCCGCTTCGCCGCCGCGACAAAGGCATCGCGCAGCCGATCGATCCCGGCCTTGTCCAGCGCCATCGGCGCATTGGTGCCCGGCGTGAAGGGCAGGGCGGAGGGGGCGACCGTCTGCCAGCCATTTACGGCATCAGGGGCGATCTGCGCACCACCCTTCCACGGTACTTCCGTCGACGCCTTGCGCCCGGCAGGGCCGAGCTGGATCGCGATCGGCATATCGCTGTGGCGGCGCACGCCGTCCAGCACGCGCTGCATCGCCGCCTGGGTCGCATCGTCCCACAGGCCGACATCGGCGTGGCTGATCCGTCCTTCGGGCAGCACGGCGGTCGCCTCGATCGTCAGCAGCGCCGCGCCCGACAGGGCAAGCTGGCCAAGATGGATCAGGTGCCAGTCGGTCATCTGGCCGTCGACGGCAGAATATTGGCACATCGGCGCGATCACGATGCGGTTGTCGAGGGCAAGGCTGCCGACATGAAAGGGCTGGAACAGGGCAGGGGCGCTCATGCAGGTCTCCGGGAGGGGGAAAGGAGTGGGCGCAAGATAGGGGGCGGAACCTCCGGTCGAAAGGGGCGGCGTGCCCGACATAAATTGGCAACGTCATCGTCATCGCTTTGACGCCATTGTGCAACGCCGTTGTCGCGCCCTGGCCCTAGTCGCGGCCCCAATCATAAAGGGGTCTCATCCATGAAAATCATCCTTCCCAGCACGATCAGCCTGTTCGCGCTCGCGATCGCGGGCATCGCCCATGCCGAGGAGCCCGCGCCCGAGGAGGCCGGGGATATCGTCGTCACCGGCCAGCGCGCGCAGCAGCAGCGCGCCATCGATGAAAAGCGTGCGGCGCTCGGCCTGGTCGAGGTGACCGCCTCGGACGAGATGGGGCAGCTCCCCGACAAGAATGTGGCCGAAGCGGTCGAGCGCCTGCCCGGCGTCGGCGTCCAATATGATCAGGGCGAAGGGCGCTATGTCGCGGTGCGCGGCGTGCCCTCCAGCCTCAACGGCTATACGCTCAATGGCTTTGAGATCGGCAATCCCGACGGCAATACCCGCGCTTTGCCGCTCGATATCCTGTCGGGCCAGCTGCTCAACCGGGTCGAGGTGGCGAAGGTCAAGACCGCAGACCTCACCGGCCAGGGCATCGGCGCGACCATCAACCTGGTTACCCAGACCGCGTTCGATTTCGACAAGCCCTTCATCTTCCAGGCCAATGGCCAGGTCGGCTGGCAACAGACCTACAAGGATGATAATCCGATCAAGGGCGACGTCACCGTCGGCGCCCGCTTTGGCGCGGACCAGCAGTTCGGCATATTGCTGGGCGCCAGCTATTCCGACCGCACCTATGGCAGCGACGGCATCTATCCCGACGACTGGGCGCCCGACGATCAGGCCGCACGCGGCGGCGTGCCGATCAACATCAAATATACCGACTATCGGCTGAAGCGCGAACGGATCGGGGCCGCCGGCTCGCTCGACTGGCATGGCGATCGCGTCCAGCTCTATGTCCGCGGCGTCTATTCCAAATTCACCGAGGATGAATATCGCCAGCGCTTCCGCCTCGATTTCTCCGACATCGATTGGGACGCCAATGGTCTGACCGGTGTCGCATCGACCAGCGAGCAGCGTTCGGATCTGCGCACCGAATATAAGGAAAAGTCGGTCCTGTCCTTCATGGCCGGCGGCAAGGCGGACCTGAGCGATGACTGGTCGCTCGATTTCGGCGCGGCGCGCACCCGCAACGAGGTGATCGAGCCCAACCAGCTCTGGCAGTTCCGGGGCAATCCCGGCGCGGTCGCGGTCGATTTCACCGACAAGCTGTTCACCGCCGTTCCCGTCAACGGCTATCTCTCGCCCTCGGGCCTGGGCTTCCGCCAATATACGCAGCAGGACGAATATGGCCTGGAAAAGATCTGGCAGGGCCGGCTCGACCTGACGGGGAAGCTGCCGACGATCGGCCAGAACAGCTTCGTCAAGGTCGGCGCCAATGGCCGCTGGACCGACAAGAGCTTCGATTCCGCCAACGACGTCTATGGTCGCGGCACCACCGCCAATCGCTTCACCCTGGATGGCCTTGCCGGCGACTCCGTCACCGTCAATCTCGGCAATGGTCACACCTATCTGCTGTCGCCCGCGATCGACGAGGATCTGATCAAGGCCTATACCAGCGGCAGGCTGGGCGGTCCGCAGTTCGTGCTGGATCAGGCGACCTCGCTCGCCAACCAGACGCTGGGCGATTTCAGCCTGCAGGAAAATGTCTTTGCCGGTTACGGCATGGCCAATCTCGACTTCGGCACCATTTCGGTCACCGCCGGTCTGCGCGTGGAGCGGACCGAACTCGACATCACCGGCTATCTGCTGGAGGATGATGTGGTGACGCCGACCAGCGGCAAGCGCCATTATACCAACTGGCTGCCCAGCCTGGTGGTGCGCATCACGCCCACTGACGACACCGTGTTCCGCCTGGCCTATTCGCGCAGCGTCGGCCGGCCGCAATATAGCGACCTTTCGCCCGGCGGTGAGGTCAGCGTGGAAGGCGAGGGCGAGATCAGTGTCAGTTCCGGCAACCCCGCGCTCAAGCCCTATGTCGCCGATGCGATCGACATGACCGGCGAATATTATTTCGCGCCCGGCGGCCTGCTGACGTTCGGCGCCTTTGCCAAGTTCATCCAGAACCCGATCTTTACCCAGAACTATACGGTTCTCAATGGCAGCTTCGGCGGCCAGAGCTATGACCGGATCGACTATAGCCAGACCCTCAATGCCGATCGCGGCGACATCATCGGGGTAGAGGCCGCATATCAGCAGCAGTTCAGCTTCCTGCCCGGCCTTCTTTCCGGCTTCGGCGTCAACCTCAACATCGCGCTGATCCAGTCCAGCCTGCGCATGCCCGATCGCGGCACGATCCGCTTCCCCGAACAGTCCAACCTGCTCTGGGGCGCGCAGCTCTTCTACCAGAAGGGGATTGTCGAAGGCTCGATCGCCTATCACCATACCGGTCGTGCGCTGATCGCCGCCGGGGACGAGGCCTTGACCGACAATTATAATGACGATCTGCGCCGGCTCGATGCCAAGATCAGCGTCGACATCACGAAGAATGTGCGCGTCTTTGCCGAGGCACAGAATCTGACCGATGAGCCGACCCGCCAATATCAGGCCGGCAATCGCGACTGGGTGACCCAGAATGAGCGCTATGGCCGCACCTTCTTCGTTGGGGGATCGCTGAAATGGTAAGGCGCGTCCTGATCGGCGCCGGCTTGCTGGCGCTGGCCGGCGCGGCGGGCGCGCAGCAGGCGACGGATGCGCCGTCGCCGCCGCCATCCCCGGTCAGCCTGCGGATCAAGGCGGAGGAGGCGCATCAGGGCGCGGCGTCGGATGGCACCTATGTCTATGCGATCGACAATGACCGGATCGGCAAATATCGCATTGCCGACGGCCGGCGCGTCGCCCAGTGGCAGGGGGAGCGCCGCCTTTATCCGCACATGAACAGCTGCACCGTGGTCGGCACCGAACTGGTCTGCGCCGCATCCAACTATCCTGCCGTGCCGCAGACCAGCGCAGTCGAGATTTTCGACACGAGGACGCTGAAGCATGTCCACAGTATCAGCCTGGGCTTTGGTCCCGGATCGCTGACGGTGATGGATCGCCATGACGGCAAATGGTGGGCGGTCTTCGCCAATTATGAGGGCAAGGGCGGCGAGCCGGGCCGCGACTATCGCTATACCCTGCTGGTGCGGATGGACGATGCTTTCCGGGCGGAGGCAAGCTGGGCCTTCCCGGCCGATGTGCTGGCCCGCTTTGCGCCGAAAAGCTGCTCGGGCCTTAGCTGGGGCGCCGACGGGCTGATCTATGCCACCGGCCATGACCGGCCCGAAGTCTATGCGCTGAAACTGCCCGAGGCGGGATCGGTGCTGGAGCATGTCGGCACGCTCGGCATCGCGACGCCCGGTCAGGCGATCGACTGGGATCCGAAAAGCCCTCGGCGTCTATGGTCGATTGGCCGCGGCGCAGGCGAAATGGTCGCGAGTGAGATGCCGGCGGTCCAATAATCCGCCATGGCCTTGCAGAAGCCGGGCACCCGATCCAGGGTGCCCGGCTTCCGATCAGGCTGGCGTCAGTTTGAGCAACCGGCCCTGCGACTTGCCGCCATCCTCCAGCAGCCACAGCGCGCCATCCGGCCCCTGTTCGACCTCGCGGATGCGCGCGCCCATGTCCCACTGGTCGGCCTTGGACGCATTCTCGCCGTCCAGCTTGACCCGCACCAGCGACTGGCTCGACAGGCCGCCGATGAACAGCGACCCCTTCCATTGCGGGAACAGATCGCCCGAATAATAGATCAGGCCGCCCGGCGAGATCACCGGGTTCCACCAGACCTTGGGCGCCTCGTAACCATCGCCCGGCTTGTGATCGGGAATGTCGCGGCCGTCATAATGGCTGCCGTTCGACGCCTTGGGCCAGCCATAGTTGAGGCCGGGCTTGATCAGGTTGACCTCGTCGCCGCCCTGCGGCCCCATTTCCTGTTCCCACAGGCGCCCGTCCTTGTCGAACGCGATGCCCAGCAGGTTGCGATGGCCATAGGACCAGACCGCCGGGTTGAAGCCCTTGGCCGCCAGCGGGTTGCCCGCCGCCGGCGTGCCGTCGAGATTGAGGCGCAGCACCTTGCCCAGGGTTGACTTGGGATCCTGGGCCGGATCGAACTTCTGCCGCTCGCCATTGGTGAAGAACAGATATTTGCCGTCGGGGGAAAAGGCGATGCGGCCGGAATAATGGCCATTGCCCTCGACATAGTCGCTGGCGCGGAAGATGGTCTTCACGTTGGCGAGCCGGGTCGTGCCGTCGCTTGCCTGGTCGAAGATGCCGGTGGCCAGCGCCACGCCCTTGCCGCCGGACCGATCGCCCTGGCCGACCTCGGAAAAGCTGAAATAGACCTTCTTGTCCCGGGCGAATGTGGGCGAGAGGACGATGTCCATCAGCGCGCCCTGGCCGGCGCTGTCGACTGCAGGAATGCCCTCGATCGGGATTTTGGTGCCGTTCTTGGGATCGAACAGAATCATCTCACCGGCCTTCTCCGTGACCAGCATCCGGCCGTCGGGCAGGAAGGTCATCGCCCAGGGCGCGGTGAAGTCGGCGATGACCGACGTCTTGAACGGCTTGGCGGCGGCCGTGGTCGCGGCATTCTGGCCCGTCGCGTCGCCGGCCGAGCAGGCCAGCAGCGCGAGAGGGAGGGTGACGGCCATCACGCGAAGCATGGGATTCTCCTTACTAGACTGTTGGGAAAAGGCCGATCGCCGGCGCGGGTTCCATGCCGCTATCCTCGACGGGTTGGGGGTGGGGATGCAAGCCCGCTTTGGCGATAGGCCGATTTCTTAAGCTTCCAGGATTAAGCGGAAGGGCGAAAGGGGGAAGGACGGTGCTGCACGGCGTATCGGATTTCGATGCCGCGTGCGCGCAGGCTGCGGCCTTGCGCGTTGAAACGCTGCGTCTCGACGCCGCGATTGACGTGGCGCGGGTCGCGCGGGCCTGGGACAGGCTGGAGGCGCGGGCGCAATGGCCGACCCAGACACGGCTCTTCGCCGCGACGCTCAGCCGGTTGCCGGCGGGGGCGGATGCACAGATGCTCGGTGCCTGGCTGGGCGATGATCTGGTTGGTCTGCTCTCGCTCAGCCGCGACCCGGGCTATTTCGCTCGTTGGCATATGGTCGGCGCCCGTGAGACCTACGAGCCAGGCGACATCTTGTGCAACGGTTCGGTCGGCACGGCGGGAGTGGCGGATGAACTCGTCGGCTTGCGTCGCCCCCTCTATCTGGATCGCATATCGGCGGGTTCTCCGTTGATTGCGGCGATGGCCGCAGCGATGCGCGGGCGCGGCCGGCTGGTCGTTCGGCCGGCCATGGCGTGCCCCTTTATCACACTGGACGATAGCTGGCGGGATCCCGAAAGTCGCTTTAATGCCGGTCGCCGATCGGATTTCCGGCGCGCGCGCCGTCGGGCCGAGGGGATGGGAATACTCACGTTCGAGACCCTCTCGCCGGGCGCTGCCGATTTCGACACCCTGTTTGACGAGGCCGTGCGGGTCGAGGCGCTGGGCTGGAAATGCGCGGCCGGGACGGCGATCGCCACCGATCCGCGCCAGGCCGCGATTTTCCGGACATTCTTTCGGGCCGCTGCAGAGCGCGGCGATTTTCGCCTATCCTTCATGCGGATCGACGGCCAGGCTGTGGCGATGCAGATGGCGCTGCTCTGGAACAGCCGCTACTGGCTGTTCAAGATCGGTCACGACGCGAGCTTCAACGCCTGTTCGCCCGGTGGATTGCTGATGCTCCATGCGCTGGGCTGGGCGGCCGCCGCCCGCATGCAGACCTTCGAGTTTCTCGGGGTGGCCGAACCCTGGATCAGGCAGCTATGGACCCAGGAACAGCATGACTGCGTTCAGTTGCGCACCTATCCCTATGGGCTGCGCGGTGCGGTGGCGCTGGCCGTGGATGGCGGGATCTGGCTGCGGCAGCGGCTGCGACGCGGGCGGTGAAGCGGAGCCGCATCTGGCGGATGCTGCGCGACCTGCGCTATGGCCTGCCCGGCCTGGTCGGGCGGTCTTTGCCGATCCTCGACGGGCTTGGCGCGGTGACCATCGGCCGTCGGGCGGCGCGATCGGGACGGGCGATCACGATCGGCTATTTCGAGGCGGAAGGGGAGGACCCCGACAATATCGTCCTGGCCTATCATCGGGCGCTGGCCGCTTGGCGGGACCGTCCGTTCGATCTCTATCTCTCGGTCAAGGCGCCACCGCTGGCCTTTGCGTTCGATCGCCTGCATGCGCTGGCCGCTGCTGCCCGGGCGGCGGGCTGTCCCTTGATGTTCGACGCCCATGGTCCTGACCAGGCGGACCGGACGCTCGCTTTGGTCGAACGGCTGTTGCCCGATTTCCCCGGGACGGGGTGTGTCCTGCCCGCCCGCTGGCATCGCAGCTTCGCCGATGCGGCGCGGTTTCGCGACACGACGGCGCCGTTGCGAATCGTCGCTGGGGAATGGCCCGATCCGGAACGGGATGAACCTGATATCGACCGGGCCTATGCGATGCTCGTCGAATCGCTGGCTGGACGGCGCGCGCCTGTCGCCGTTGCGACGCACCGGCCTGCGCGCGCTGCCCAGGCGCTGGCAGCGTTGCAGCGGGCCGGAACGCCATGCGAACTGGAACAATTGCGCGGCTTGCCGGGCCGGCGCTGCCGGACGGTGGCGGCCCGCCTTGATGTGCCGGTGCGTCTCTACGTCCCGTTCGGACCGGGCTGGCTACCCTATGCGCTCGACCGGGCGCTGGCCCGGCCTTACCTTGCCGCCTGGCTGCTGCGTGACGGGATGGGGCGCGCCGACCCCTGAATCGCCGGGTGCACGAAACATGTTGCAGCCCGTTCGCAACATGCCTATATCGGCCCTGCTTCCTTACATCGTTAAACATGTCGGGGTCGCGGACGAAACGTCTGCGGCGGCAACAAGCACATATTTTTTTCTGGAGTAAGCATGGCGGATATCGCCGAACTGACCGCGCTGATCGAACCGGAGGTGAAGGCCCTGGGCTTTGACCTCGTGCGCATCAAGCTATTCGGGTCGGGCGACGAACGCACCCTGCAGATCATGGCCGAAGATCCCAAGACCAAGCAGCTTGTGATCGAGGATTGTGCCGCGATTTCGCGCCGTCTGTCCGATCTGCTGGACGAGGTCGATCCGATCGAGGAAGCCTATCGGCTGGAAGTCAGTTCGCCGGGCATCGACCGGCCGCTCACCCGTCTGCACGACTTTGTCGAGTGGGGCGGGTTCGAGGCGCGCATCACCGTGACCGAGGCGGTCGAGGGCCGCAAGACGTTCAAGGGCGTGCTTGGCGGGGTCGAGGGTGAGGATATCCAGTTCAAGGATGCCAAGGTCGGTGACGTCGTCATTCCCTTCGCTCTGGTCGACACGGCCAAGCTGGTGCTGACCGACGCGCTTATTTCTGCTACCATGCCGTTGTCTTCCGAAGGCGCGGACGAAATCGAAACCGAAGGATAAGGGTTCTTTCCATGGCCAACGCCATTTCCGCCAACAAGGCCGAACTGATCGCGATCGCCAACAGCGTCGCCAGTGAAAAGATGATCGACAAGGCGATCGTCATCGAGGCGATGGAAGATGCGATCCAGCGCGCCGCCCGTGCCCGCTATGGTGCCGAGAACGACATCCGTGCCAAGCTGGACCCGGACAGCGGCGACCTGCGCCTGTGGCGCGTCGTCGAAGTGGTCGATGTGGTCGAGGATTATTTCAAGCAGGTCGACCTCAAGCAGGCGCAGAAGCTGAAGAAGGACGCTATTGTCGGCGACTTCATCGTTGATCCGCTGCCCGCGATCGACCTTGGTCGTATCGATGCCCAGTCGGCCAAGCAGGTGATCTTCCAGAAGGTCCGCGATGCCGAGCGCGAACGTCAGTTTGACGAGTTCAAGGATCGCGTCGGCGAAATCATCACCGGCGTCGTGAAGTCGGTCGAATTCGGCCATGTCGTCGTCAATCTGGGTCGCGCGGAAGGCGTGATCCGCCGCGATCAGCAGATCCCGCGCGAAGTCGTCCGCGTCGGCGACCGCATCCGTTCGGTGATCCTGAACGTGCGCCGCGAAAATCGCGGTCCGCAGATCTTCCTCAGCCGCGCGCATCCCGAATTCATGAAGAAGCTGTTCGCGCAGGAAGTCCCCGAAATCTATGATGGCGTCATCACCATCATGGCTGCCGCCCGCGATCCGGGCTCGCGCGCCAAGATCGGCGTCATCAGCCGCGACAGCAGCATCGATCCGGTCGGCGCCTGCGTCGGCATGAAGGGTAGCCGCGTCCAGGCCGTCGTGCAGGAAATGCAGGGCGAAAAGATCGACATCATCCCCTGGTCGGAAGATACCGCGACATTCGTCGTCAACGCGCTGCAGCCTGCCCAGGTCGCCCGCGTCGTCATCGACGAGGAAGAAGAGCGCATCGAAGTCGTCGTGCCCGACGATCAGCTGTCGCTCGCCATCGGTCGCCGTGGTCAGAATGTCCGTCTCGCCAGCCAGTTGACCGGCAAGGCGATCGACATCATGACCGAGGCTGACGCGTCCGAGAAGCGCCAGAAGGAATTCGTCGCCCGTTCGGAAATGTTCCAGAACGAGCTGGACGTCGACGAGACGCTGTCGCAGCTGCTGGTCGCCGAAGGCTTTGGCGAACTGGAAGAGGTCGCCTATGTCAGCGTCGACGAGCTTGCCTCGATCGAGGGCTTTGACGATGATCTGGCCGCCGAGCTGCAGAACCGTGCGCAGGAAGCGCTCGACCGCCGCGAAGCCGCCGCTCGTGAAGAGCGTCAGGCCCTGGGCGTCGAGGATGCGCTGGCCGACATGCCGCACCTGACCGAAGCGATGCTGGTCACGCTGGGCAAGGCGGGCGTCAAGACGCTCGACGATCTGGCCGATCTCGCCACCGATGAGCTGGTGCAGAAGAAGCGTATCGATCAGCGTCGCCGCAAGTCGGACAGCGGCAATGAGGACAAGGGCGGCATCCTGGCGGCCTATGGCCTGTCGGACGAGCAGGGCAATGAGATCATCATGGCTGCGCGCGCCCACTGGTTCGAAGGCGAGGAGGCCTAAGTCCAGATGCCGTTCGTCGACATCCGCCTGGCCGGCAGTGCCACCCGCGAGCAGAAAGCCGCGCTGGTTGCCGACATCACCCAGTCGCTCGTTGAGCGGCTGGGAAAGCCGGCGGCTGCGGTACAGATCAATATCACCGAATTGTCGACGGAAAATTACGGGGCCGGCGGTCAGTTGATCGCCGACCGCGCACCCGCCACCCCTCATAGGGAGGACGCCAATGTTGCGGTCACTCCCCAATGAGAGGTTAGGCCTTCACGACAGCTTCGGGGTTGCCAGTTCATCCGTTTTCGCGGAGGGGCAGGCATGACCGAACGCAAATGTATTTTGACCGGCGACCGAGCCGATCCCGAAACGCTGATCCGTCTGGCCGTCGGGCCGGAAGGGCAGGTGCTTCCCGATATCCGCGCCAAGGCGCCGGGCCGGGGCGCCTGGATCGGCGTATCCCGCGTCGAGCTTGAGGCCGCGCTGGCCAAGGGCAAGCTCAAGGGCGCGCTGGCGCGGGCCTTCAAGGAAACGAATCTGCACATTCCCGAGGACCTCGCCGAAAAGGTGGAGGCCGGGTTGCGGCAGGATCTGCTCAGCCGGTTGGGGCTGGAGGCGAAGGCCTCCATGCTGCTTACCGGATCGGAAAAGATCGAGGTCGCCTGCCGCAAGGGTATCGTGAAAATGCTGCTTCACGCCGCCGATGCCGGCGCGGACGGCAACCGCAAGCTGGACCAGGCGCTGCGCGTCGGGCAGGAAGCGGAAGGCACGGATCTTGCGGGTATCGTCTTGCCTGTGGACCGCGGCGCCCTATCTATGGCAATGGGGCGCGATAATGTCGTCCATATCGCGGTGACCGACTCGCGGGCAGCAGCGCGCCTGCGTACGGCCTTGAGCCGCTTGGAAAGCTATCTGGGTTGCGCTACCGGGGCGCCGGTGCATGGGGAGCAGGACTCCGCCGATGCGCTGGGCGTCGTGGTTGCATGGAATGATGCGTCGGCGCCTGCGTCGGCCGATGATGATGTGAAGGGTTAAGTATAGTCGATGAGTGACAGCAACGAAGACAAGCCGGTTCTGGGCCGCAAGCCGCTGGGCATCAAGCGGACCGTTGAATCCGGCCAGGTGCAGCAGCAGTTCAGCCATGGCCGCAAGAATACGGTCGTGGTTGAGGTGAAGCGGCGCCGCGTCCTGGGCAAGCCGGGGGAAACCACCGGTGCTGCGCCCGTTGCTGCGCCCCAGCCCGATCCGACGCCCGCACCGGTCGCACCGCGTCCGGCTGCACCCGCGCCTGCGCCCGTGCAGCAGCAGCGTGCGCCTCAACCCGCACCCGCCCGCCAGGCGCCGCCGCAGAGCCTGATGTCGCGTCAGGAACTGCAGGCCAAGCTGCTGCGCGAGGCCGAGGAAGCCCGCATGACGGCGCTGGAGGATGCCCGTCGTCGTGAAGACGCCGCGCGTCTGGCCGCGAGCGAAGAGGAAAAGCGCCGGGCCGAGGAAAATCGCCTGGCCGCCGAAGCCGCTTCGGTGGCCGAGGTCGAGGCGCCTGTCGTCGCACCGGTTGAAGAGCCTGCCGTGGTGGCAGCCGAAACGCCTGCCGCGACGCCGGCCGCGCCGGCTGCGGAAGCCGCAGCACCGGTACAGGCATCGGGTGCACCGGCTACGACGGCCTCCACCATTCCCCCGCCGCGTCGCTTCACCCCGGTCGCGCCGGTCAAGCGGCCTGAGCCGGCCAAGCCGGATCGCGCCAAGCGGGGCGATGATAATCGCCGCCAGTCGGGCAAGCTGACTGTGACCAAGGCCCTGGCCGATGACGACAGCGCCCGTGCCCGCAGCCTCGCCGCGCTCAAGCGTGCTCGCGAGAAGGAACGGCGCGCCCATTATTCGGGCGGCAGCCAGCCGCGCGAGAAGCAGAGCCGCGACGTCGTGGTGCCCGAAAGCATCACCGTGCAGGAACTGGCCAACCGTATGGCCGAAAAGGGCGCGGACCTGGTCAAGGCTCTGTTCAAGATGGGCACCGCCGTCACGCTCAACCAGCCGATCGATCAGGATACGGCAGAGCTGCTGGTCGAGGAATTCGGCCACCGCATCCAGCGCGTGTCCGAAGCGGACGTCGAAATCGGCATCGAGGGTGAGGTTGACGCACCCGAGGCGCTGCAGCCGCGTCCCCCGGTTGTTACGATCATGGGCCATGTCGATCACGGCAAGACCTCGCTGCTCGACGCATTGCGCGGGACGGACGTGGTGGCCGGCGAAAGCGGTGGCATCACCCAGCATATCGGCGCCTATCAGGTGACGACCAAGGGCGGTGACGTCATCACCTTCCTCGATACGCCGGGCCATGAAGCCTTCTCGGAAATGCGTGCCCGTGGCGCGAACGTCACCGATATCGTCATTCTGGTGGTGGCGGCCGACGATGGCCTGATGCCGCAGACGATCGAGGCGATCAATCACACCAAGGCGGCCGGCGTTCCGATGATCGTGGCGATCAACAAGAGCGACAAGCCCGAAGCCAATCCGCAGAAGGTGCGCGAGCGTCTGCTGGAGCATGAGATCGTGGTCGAAGACATGGGCGGCGACGTCCAGGACGTCGAAGTGTCCGCGCTCAAGAAGACCGGCCTTGACGAACTGATCACCAAGATCCTGCTTCAGGCCGAAGTGATGGAACTGACCGCCAACCCCGATCGCGCCGCTGAAGGCAATGTGATCGAGGCGCAGCTCGACAAGGGCCGTGGCGCGGTTGCGACCATCCTGGTGCGCAAGGGCACGCTCAAGGTCGGCGACACCTTTGTCGTCGGTGCCGAGAGCGGCAAGGTCCGTGCGATGATCAACGACAAGGGCCAGAATGTGAAGACCGCCGGTCCCTCGACCCCGGTCGAGGTTCTGGGTCTGTCGGGCGTGCCGATGGCCGGCGACCAGATGACGGTCGTGGAGAATGAGGCGCGTGCCCGCGAAGTCGCGGCCTATCGCCAGGAACAGGCCACCAAGAAGCGTACCACGGCTGCGCCGACCAGCTTCGAGCATATGTTCTCGGCGCTGAACACCAAGGTCATCGAATATCCGGTGGTGGTGAAGGGCGACGTGCAGGGTTCGGTCGAGGCGATCGTCACCTCGCTCAACCGCATCTCGACCGACGAGATCAAGGTGCGCATCCTGCATTCGGGCGTCGGCGCGATCACCGAAAGCGACGTCACGCTGGCCGCTGCCAGCCGTGCGCCGCTGATCGGCTTCAACGTGCGTCCCAATGCCAAGGCCCGTCAGCTCGCCGAGCGCGAGAAGATCAGCCTGCGCTACTATGATGTGATCTACGACCTGCTCGAAGAGGTTCGTGGCGAAATGGCTGGCCAGCTCGCCCCCGAACGGATCGAGACGATCGTCGGCCGCGCCGAGGTGCTGCAGGTCTTCCCGGCCGGCAAGAAGGACAAGGCGGCTGGTCTGCTCGTCCTCGACGGCATCATTCGCAAGGGGCTCAATGCGCGCCTCACCCGCGACGATGTCATTGTGTCGCGCACCCACATCGCGTCGCTGCGTCGCTTCAAGGACGATGTGTCCGAAGTCCGCGCCGGCATGGAATGCGGTGCGGTCCTGCAGGACACCAACGACATCAAGCCGGGCGATACGCTCGAACTGTTTGAAGTCGAAGAGCGCGCGCGCACGCTGTAAGTTAAGGCGAACGATCTTTCCTTTCGGGGGAAGGACTTGGGGTGGGACGATTGCGTAAGCAATCGCTTCCACCCTTTCGCTATTCGGCAGTGCTCGCTACGCTCCTCATCCACCCCGAACCCTCCCGCGAAGGGAGGGGGAGTTATTGATCTATGTCCAACCAGTCCGAAGGCCCCTCTGTCCGCCTGCTTCGCGTGGGTGAACAAGTGCGCCATATCCTGTCCGAAATCCTGACGCGTGGTGACGTCCATGACGATGTGCTGGCCAAGCATGTCGTCAGCGTCACCGAAGTGCGGATGTCGCCTGACCTGCGCCACGCGACCATCTTCATCAAGCCGCTGCTGGGCAAGGACGAGGAAGCGGTGCTCAAGGCACTGCGCACCAACACCGCCTATCTCCAGCGCGAAGTCGCGCATCGCATGGCGCTCAAATATGCGGCGAAACTCAAATTCCTGTCGGACGAGAGTTTCGACGAGGGCAGCCATATCGACAAGCTGCTGCGCGACCCCAAGGTCGCCCGCGATCTGTCGCAGGATGACGGCGAGGCATAAGCGCATTATCGCCATCGACGGGACGGTGCGGCACCGTTAACAGCGTCTCACTCGCAATCGAGTGAAGGGGCAGACGCATGAAGATGAGCGGGATAATGAGCATGGCCGCTCTGGCATTGGCCACGCCGGCCATGGCCCGCGAACCCGTCACGCATCCCGCCGTCATCACCGACCCTGCGCCCGATGTGGCGAATCCCGCACGGATGGATGCCTTCGTCATCCCCTCGGGCGATGGCGCGATGAACGCGGTCATGTATGTCGCGGCGGGCAGCGGCGTGCATCCGACCCTGCTGCTTCTCCACGGTTTTCCCGGTAACGAGCAGAATCTCGACCTGGCCCAGGCCGCGCGCCGCGCCGGCTGGAATGTCCTGACGCTGCACTATCGCGGTAGCTGGGGCAGCCCCGGCACCTTCTCCTTCACCAACGCGGCGGAGGATGCGTTCAACGCGCTGCTGTTCCTGGAGGAGGCATCGACCGTCGCCCGATATCGCATCGATACCAGCGCGATCGTGGTCGCGGGCCACAGCATGGGTGGTTTCATGGCCGCCGAGGCCGCCGCTGCTGAGCCACGTGTCGCGGGCCTGTTCCTGATCGATCCCTGGGACCCGGCCCAGACCGTCGCTGCGCTCGCGACGCCGCAGGGCGAGGCCGGGTGGAAGGCGGAGGTCGCGGGCGACCTGCCACCGCTCGCCGGCGCGAGCTATGACAGCCTGACCGATGAGATAAAGGGCGACACGCAGAAGTTCGACCTCGGCCGCAAGCTGGTCGGCTATGGCCGTCGCCCGTTGACGATCATCGGCGCGGAACGCGGTATCGGCGCGATGGCGCGCAAGGTCGGGGCTGATGCCCAGTCGGCAAACCCCAATGCCCGCCTGATGGTCTGGCCCACCGATCACAGCTTTTCCGACAAGCGAATCGCGCTGGCCGATGCGCTGGTGCGTTTCCTCTCTGGCGTTGCGCCTGCGCTGCGTTAAACGGCCGCGCATGGCGAAACTCTATTTCTATTATAGTTCGATGAATGCGGGCAAATCGACCACCCTGCTGCAGTCGAGCTTCAACTATCGTGAACGCGGCATGGAAACCATGTTGTGGACGGCGGCGATCGATGATCGCTATGGTCCAGGGCGGGTCGCTTCGCGCATCGGGCTGGAGGCGCAGGCGCATCTGTTCGATCCGGATGTCGACATCTTTGCGACCGTCGCCGCCCAGCATGAGCGGACGCCGCTGTCCTGCGTGCTGGTGGACGAAGCGCAGTTCCTGACGCGCGCGCAGGTGCTGCAGATCGCGGCGCTGTGCGACCGGCTCAATATTCCCGTGCTCTGCTATGGTCTGCGCACCGATTTTCAGGGCGCCTTGTTCGAGGGCAGCGCCCAACTGCTCGGGCTGGCCGACACGCTGAGCGAGATCAAGACGATCTGCGAATGCGGTCGCAAGGCGACGATGAATCTGCGCGTGGACGATGCCGGCCGGACGATCCGGCAGGGACAGCAGACCGAGATTGGCGGTAATGACCGCTATGTTGCCTTGTGTCGCCGGCATTTTATGGAGAGGACCGGGGCGTGACGCGAACCGAAAAACTGCTGGCGCCGATTGATGCGCCGGGCCTGCGCCTGGAGCAGTTGGTCGAGGCGCATCGCGATCTGCTGCGGCCCCTGTGTCCCATTGACGATCCGGTATGGGACATCTTCCCCAGTTGCTGGGCGGGCGCCGATTTCGATCCCGCATTTGATGCGACGCTAACCAATCCCGACCGTTTCCCCTTCCTGATTTTCGCGGATGGCCGGCCGGTCGGCATGTCGGGCTTTCTCCATCTCAACCCGCTCGACAATTGGCTGGAACTGGGCGGTACCTATATGACGCCCTCGGCCCGCGGCACAGGGCTCAACGCACGGATCAAGCCGCTGCTGATCGGCCGGGCGCTCGACTGCGGCTTCACCCGGATCGAATTTCGCATCGATGCGCGCAATCTCCGCTCGCAAAAGGCGGTGGAGAAGCTGGGGGCGGTGCGCGAAGGCGTGCTGCGGAAACAGCGCATCACCTGGACCGGCCATGTCCGCGACACGGTGATCTATTCGATCCTCGCCGACGAATGGGCCGGGCGCGCCGCCTGAGCCTCAGTCCAGCGAGGCAATCCAGTCGGGCAGTTCGCCCAGCCGCTCCAGCTGGGTATAGCGCGTCGCGCCGATTGGCGGCTGCGCCCGCTCGTGCGACCAGGCGCCCTCCTGCGGAATGAATGCGGCCCAGGCGCCGGCCTCCAGCGCCGGCAATATGTCCGACCGCATCGAATCGCCGGCCATCACCGCCTGCTCCGGCGCGATGCCATGGCGGGCGAACAGGGTACGGAAGGTGTCGACCTTCTTGTCGCTGACGATCTCGATACCGGAAAACAGGTCACCCAGGCCGGATGCCGCCAGCTTGCTCTCCTGGTGCAGCAGGTCGCCCTTGGTCACCAGCACCAGCGGCCCGATGTCCGCCAGCCGCTCCAGCGTCTCTTCCACCCCGTCGAACAGCTCGACCGGATGGGCCAGCAGCGCGCGGCCAGCGGCCAATATCTCCTGGATCATCGTGGTCGACAGCTGATCGCCGGCCAATTCCACCGCCGCCTCGATCATCGACAGGGTGAAGCCCTTGGCGCCATAGCCATAGAGCGGCAGGTTGCGGATCTCGCAGGCGATCAGCCGCTCGCGCGTCACATCGACATCGGCAAAGGGCTGGAGCATGTCGGTCAGCGCGTCCTGGGTCGCGTTGAAATGGCGCATGTTGTGCCACAGCGTATCGTCGGCATCGAGGCAGATGAGCTTGATCGTCATGCGCCTCTTTTACCCGTTCAGGACGAAGGCGAAAGGGGCGTGGGACGCTTTATAGGCTGACAGGCGGGAGCCGGAGGGATAAGGGCCGCCGCCATGCACGGCTGGATCATTCTCGACAAACCCCATGACCTCGGTTCGACCCAGGCGGTCGCGGCAGTAAAGCGCGCGCTGCGCGAAAGCGGCGCGGGCAAGTGCAAGGTCGGCCATGGCGGCACGCTCGATCCATTGGCGACCGGCGTGCTGCCGATCGCGATCGGCGAGGCGACCAAGCTCGCCGGCCGGATGCTCGATAGCGACAAGATCTACGACTTCACGATCAAATTCGGCGAACAGACCGACACGCTAGATCTGGAAGGGAAAGTGATCGCACACAGCGATGTCCGCCCGACGCTGGCGTTGCTGGAGGCGGTGCTGGCGCGCTTCACCGGCGGAATCGAACAAGCGCCGCCCGCCTATAGCGCGATCCTGATCGACGGCCAGCGCGCCTATGACCTGGCCCGTAAGGGGCAGGATGTGGAGATGAAGCTGCGATCGGTGACGATCCATGGGCTGCGCGTCATGGGGCAGGAGGGGGCGGCCGACGCGCTCGCCGCCATCACCCTCACCGCCCATGTCTCCAAGGGCACCTATATCCGTTCGCTGGCGCGCGACATCGCGATCGCGCTGGGCACCGTGGGCCATGTCACCATGCTGCGCCGGGTGAAAGCGGGGCCGTTTACGCTGGATTCGGCTATTTCACTGGACAAATTGCGCGATGCTGCTAACGAGCGCGCCATCGGTAGCCTTTTGCTGCCGCTGACGGCGGGGCTGGACGACATCCCGGCTCTCCCCGTCACCCCCGATCAGGCCACCGCACTCCGACAGGGGAAGGTGCTGACCGGGATCGCTGCCACCACTGGCCTCAATCTGGCGATCGAAGGGGAAATCCCCGTCGCGCTGGTCGAAATGCAGGACGGAGAAATCCGGGTGGTGCGCGGTTTTAACCTGATGTCGAAGGAAGATGACTAGATGACGATTACCGCCGAGCGCAAGGAAGCGCTGATCAAGGAACATGCTCGCGCCGAGGGTGACACGGGTTCGCCGGAAGTTCAGGTTTCGATCCTGACCGAGCGCATCGCCAACCTGACCGAGCATTTCAAGGGTCACCACAAGGACAATCATAGCCGTCGTGGTCTGCTGATGATGGTCAACAAGCGTCGTTCGCTGCTGGACTATCTGAAGAAGAAGGATGTGGCGCGCTACACCGACCTCATCGCCAAGCTGGGCCTGCGCAAGTAAGCCTGCTACTAAGGGACGGCCCCATTCGGGGCCGTTTCCGATTCTGGGATAGGGCGCAATCCGGCGCCCCGTTTCATTCAAGGGGCCAGACGATGCCCTGAAACCGTTGCGGGCCGGTTTAGCCCGCATGACAGGCCCCGCCCGGCAATAGGGCCAGGCGGGCGAAGGAAAACATTATGTTCGATGTAAAGAAAGTTTCGATCGAGCTGGGCGGCAAGACGCTGACCCTCGAAACCGGCCGGATCGCGCGTCAGGCTGACGCTGCCGTGCTGGCAACCTATGGCGAAACCGTGGTGCTGTGCGCCGTGACCGCCGCCAAGTCGGTGAAGGAAGGCCAGGACTTCTTCCCGCTGACCGTCCACTATCAGGAAAAATATTCGGCTGCCGGCCGCATTCCGGGTGGTTTCTTCAAGCGGGAGCGTGGCGCCACCGAGAAGGAAACCCTGGTTTCGCGCCTGATCGACCGTCCGATCCGCCCGCTCTTCCCCGAAGGCTTCTACAACGAAATCAACGTCATCGCTCAGGTGCTGTCGTTCGATGGCGACAGCGAGCCCGACATCGTCGCGATGATCGCCGCCTCGGCTGCGCTGACCCTGTCGGGCGTGCCCTTCATGGGTCCGATCGGCGCGGCCCGTGTCGGTTACAAGGACGGCGAATATCAGCTGAACCCGAGCCTTGACGAAGTGAAGACCGGCGAACTCGACCTGGTCGTGGCCGCCACCGGCAACGCCGTGATGATGGTCGAATCCGAAGCCAAGGAACTGTCGGAAGACGTCATGCTTGGCGCCGTCCTGTTCGCCCATGAAGCGAGCAAGAAGGTGGCCGACGCGATCATCCAGCTGGCCGAGAAGGCCGCCAAGGATCCTTGGGAAATCGCCAAGGGTGACGATCTGGGCGCGCTCAAGACCAAGCTCAAGGATCTGATCGGTGGCGACATCGCCGCCGCCTACAAGCTGACCGACAAGTCGGCCCGCTCGAACGCCCTGAACGAAGCCCGCGCCAAGGCGAAGGCCAGCTTCGCGGCCGACGGCCTCGACGCCCAGACCGTGATGGCCGGCATCAAGCTGACCAAGAAGCTGGAAGCCGAGATCGTTCGCACCGCCATCCTGAAGGACGGCGCCCGCATCGACGGCCGCACCACCACCCAGATCCGTCCGATCGAAGCGATGGTCGGCTTCCTGCCGCGCACCCATGGTTCGGCCCTGTTCACCCGTGGCGAGACGCAGGCGATCTGCACCACCACGCTGGGCACCAAGGACGCCGAGCAGATGATCGACGGCCTCACCGGCCTGCACTATGAAAACTTCATGCTGCACTACAACTTCCCGCCCTATTCGGTCGGTGAAGTGGGTCGCTTCGGTGCGCCGGGTCGTCGTGAAGTCGGCCATGGCAAGCTCGCCTGGCGCGCGCTGCACCCGGTGCTGCCGACCAAGGACGAATTCCCCTACACCATCCGCGTTCTCTCGGACATCACCGAGTCGAACGGCTCCTCGTCGATGGCCACCGTCTGCGGTGGTTCGCTCTCGATGATGGACGCGGGCGTGCCGCTGAAGCGTCCGGTGTCGGGCATCGCCATGGGCCTGATTCTGGAAGGCAGCGACTTCGCCGTCATCTCGGACATCCTGGGTGACGAAGATCATCTGGGCGACATGGACTTCAAGGTGGCTGGTACCGAAAACGGCATCACCACCATGCAGATGGACATCAAGGTTGCCGGCATCACGCAGGAAATCTTCGAGACCGCCCTGCGCCAGGCCAAGGAAGGTCGCGCCCACATCCTGGGTGAGATGAACAAGGCCCTGTCCTCGACCCGCACCGAACTGTCGGCGCACGCCCCGCGCATCGAGACGATCCAGATCGACAAGTCGAAGATCCGTGACGTCATCGGCACCGGCGGCAAGGTCATCCGCGAAATCGTCGCCGAAACCGGCGCCAAGGTCGACATCGACGACGAAGGCGTCATCAAGATTTCGTCGTCCGACATCGACCAGATCGAGGCCGCGAAGAAGTGGATTCTCGGCATCGTCGAGGAAGCGGAAGTCGGCAAGGTCTACACCGGCAAGGTCGTGAACATCGTCGATTTCGGCGCGTTCGTGAACTTCATGGGTGGCAAGGACGGCCTCGTCCACGTCAGCGAAATGAAGAATGAGCGCGTTGAAAAGCCGACCGACGTCGTGTCGGAAGGCCAGGAAGTGAAGGTCAAGGTTCTCGAAATCGATCCGCGCGGCAAGGTGCGCCTGTCGATGCGCGTCGTCGACCAGGAAACCGGCGAGGAACTGGAAGACACCCGTCCGGCCCGCGAACCGCGTGAACCGCGCGGCGACCGTGGTGATCGCGGCGATCGTGGTCGCGGCCCGCGCCGTGACGGCGGCGACCGTGGCGGCCGTGGTGGTGACCGTGGTCCCCGTCGTGATCGTGGCGAACGTGCCGACAAGGGCGGCGACGACGGCTCCAGCGCCGGCCTGCCCGACTTCCTGACCCAGGATTGATCGTCCCGGCGCTCGCGCCGCACTCGATCTGAAAGCTATGGGGGCGTCCGGTTATCCGGGCGCCCCTTTTTCATGATGAAGATTGGCGGGGCTGATTTCGATCAAGGCAGTCCGCCGCCCTTATGTTACGATATGCGCAGAGTTTGGGGGTGACGATGCAACGCAAGAATGAGCGGTTTGTCGAGCGCTTGCCGCTTGTCATGGCGCATGACTGGTATGGCTATGCGCTGTCCGGGCTCCTCTGCCTGGGCGCCTTGCTGTTGCGCTTCGCGGCCGAACCGATCTTGCCGATCGGCTATCCGTTCGTTTCTTTCTTTCCGGCGGTCATTATCGCCTCTTTCCTGTTCGGCGTGCGTCCCGGCATCTTCGCGGGCGTGCTCTGTGGTCTGCTGTCCTGGTATTTCTTCATCCCGCCGCGGATGACGTTCACCTTCAATCCGGGGGTGGCATTGGCGATGATCTTCTACGTCGCGGTGGTGTCGGTCGACATCCTGCTGATCCACTTCATGCAGCGCGCCAATTATAATCTGGCTGTGGAGCGTGAACGTAGCCGGGTGCTGGCGGACAATCGCGAGCTGTTGTTCCAGGAGCTGCAGCATCGCGTGTCCAATAATCTGCAGGTGGTGGCGGCGATGCTTTCGCTGCAGCGGCGCCATGTCGATCATGATGTGGCGCGCCGCGCGCTGGATGATGCGTCCGGCCGCGTCAACCTGATCGGCAAGATCAGCCGCGCGCTTTATGACCCGTCGGGGGAGGGGCAGGATTTGCGCACCTTCCTCACCATGCTGGCGACCGATGTGGTGGAAGCCAGCGGCCGCGAGGATGTTCAACTGCTGGTTACCGTGCCCGACGATCTGACGCTGGACCCCAATGTCACCGTGCCGCTCGCGCTGAT
The DNA here is from genome assembly GCF_000281715.2 of Sphingobium sp. AP49. Classification (NCBI taxonomy): domain Bacteria; kingdom Pseudomonadati; phylum Pseudomonadota; class Alphaproteobacteria; order Sphingomonadales; family Sphingobiaceae; genus Sphingobium; species Sphingobium sp. AP49. Next base: position 1,503,527 of record NZ_CP124576.1, read on the forward strand.
CGTCGCCGAAGCGGTCAGCAACGCGATCGAACATGGCCTGCCCGATCGTGCCGGTGCGGTCATGGTGAAGCTGGAGGCGGCCGAAGGCGGCGCCATCACGCTGCGGATCACCGATGACGGGCGCGGCATGGCGCCGGAATCGGTCGGGCAGGGCGGCAGCCGGCTGGGATTGCGCATCGCCAGTGCGCTGGCCTCGCAGCTTGGCGGCGAATTTCTGCTGGAGCCCGGCCTTGTCGGCGGGGTCACCGCCCGACTGGACCTGCCGCCGCAGTCCTGTTGATGCGGCTTGTCGTCCTGCAACATTCTGCCGCTTGGCGACGGCGATCCGCTCGGCTATGACCCGGCCATGCTGACGAAAACCATGACGCGCATCGGCGCGGCCACCGCACCGCTTCTGCTCGCTGTCCTGCTGTCGGGTTGTTCCACGGCAAAGAACAAGGCCGACACCCAATATGTCGCCCGCGACGTGTCTACGCTCTATAACAGCGGCAAGGCGCGGCTTGATCGCGGCCAGTACAAGCTCGCGGCCGCGCTGTTCGACGAAGTCGAGCGCCAGCATCCCTATTCGCCCTGGGCACGCCGGGCGCAGCTCATGTCCGCTTTCAGCTATTATATGAACAAGGATTATCCGGAATCGATCAGTGCTTCGCAGCGCTTTCTGTCGATCCACACGGGTAACAAGGACGCACCCTACGCTTATTATCTGATCGCCATCTGCTATTATGAGCAGATTGCCGACGTCACCCGCGACCAGAAGATCACGCAGCAGGCGATGGACGCGCTGGGCGAACTGATCCGCCGCTATCCCGATACCCGCTATGCTGCCGATGCGCGGCTCAAGGTCGATCTGGTGAACGATCATCTCGCCGGCAAGGAAATGGAAGTCGGCCGTTTCTATCAGCGCCGGGGCCAGTGGCTGGCCGCCACGCTGCGCTTCCGCACCGTGATCGACAAGTTCCAGACCACGACCCACACGCCCGAGGCGCTGGAACGTCTGGTCGAATCCTATCTCTCGCTCGGCATCCCGACCGAAGCGCAGAAGGCCGCTGCCGTGCTGGGGCGCAACTATCCCGGTTCCAAATGGTATGAGCGCAGCTACAAGCTGATGCGGGAACATCCGGCCAAGACCTGATCCCGCTTTATTTGTTCCCCTTTTGTGCGATGGCAGGTAGATACGCGACATGCTGACCTCGCTTGCCATCCGCAATGTCGTGCTGATCGAGGCGCTGGACCTGGAGTTCGGCGCCGGCCTGTCCGTCCTCACCGGTGAAACCGGCGCGGGCAAGTCGATCCTGCTCGATTCGCTGGGTTTGGCGCTCGGCGCCCGCGCGGACAGCGGCCTTGTCCGGGCAGGGGAGGCGCAGGCCAGCGTTACCGCCAGCTTCGACCCGCCGCTCCCCGGCCATCGCGCCGCCTTGCTGCTGGCCGACAATGGCATCGACATCGAAGCCGGCGAACCATTGCTGATCCGCCGCACGGTGAAGGCCGATGGCGGCAGCCGGGCCTTCGTCAACGACCAGGCCTGTTCCGCCGCGCTGCTGCGCGATCTGGGCGGGGCGCTGGTCGAAATCCACGGCCAGCATGACGATCGCGGCCTGCTCAACGCCCGTGGCCACCGCGCGCTGCTCGACACCTATGGTCGCTGCGAGGCGGACGCGGTCGCCACCGCTTACACCGCCTGGCGCGCCGCCGCCGCCGATCTGGCGCAGGCGCGCGACACCGTCGCCAATGCCGCGCGCGACCGCGACTATCTCGACCATGCCGTCGCCGAACTGTCGAAATTCGCGCCCGAAGCCGGCGAGGAAGCGACCCTGGCGGAGGAGCGCGCGACCATGCAGAAGGGCGCGCGCCTGTCCGATGATCTGTCCGCCGTCACCGATTGCCTGACCGGCTCGGATGGCGGCCTTGCCCAGTTGCGCCAGGCCGCGCGCCGGCTCGACCGGATCGCGGGCGAATATGAACCGCTTTCCGCCGTGCTGGAGGCGCTGGACCGCGCCGTCATCGAAGCGGGCGAGGCGGAGGACAAGCTGGCCGAGGCGGCCGAGGCGCTGAGCTTCGATCCCGCCCGGCTGGACGCGATCGAGACCCGGCTGTTCGACTTGCGCGGCCTGGCCCGCAAGCATCAGGTCGCGCCCGACGATCTTGCCGCTCTGCGCGACGAAATGGCCGCGCGCCTCGCCGCGATCGAGGGGGGGGAGGAGCATATCGCCGCGCTCGAAGCCGATGTCGCGCAGAAGGCGGCAACCTATCGCGCCGCCGCGCAGGCGCTCTCGGCCGAACGCCAGCTGGCGGCAGGACGGCTCGACGCCGCCGTGGCGGGCGAACTGGCCCCGCTGAAGCTGGACGCCGCCCGCTTCCGCACCGTCGTAGCCCCGCTTGATGAGGGGCAATGGAGCGGCGCCGGCATGGACCGGGTCGAGTTCGAGATTTCGACCAATCCCGGCGCGCCCTTCGCGCCGCTCGCCAAGATCGCCTCGGGCGGCGAACTCTCCCGCTTCATCCTCGCGCTCAAGGTCGCGCTGGCGGAGCGGGGTGGGGCCGACACGTTGATTTTCGACGAGATCGACCGGGGCGTCGGCGGCGCGGTGGCCGATGCGATCGGTGAGCGCCTGTCGCGCCTGGCACAGAGCAACCAGATCCTCGTCGTCACCCACAGCCCCCAGGTCGCGGCGCGCGGCGCGGGCCATATGCTGATCGCCAAGTCGAGCGACGGCACGGTGACGCGCACCGGCGTCCATGCGCTGAGCGACGCCGAACGCCGCGAGGAAATCGCCCGCATGCTCTCTGGCGCGGAAATTACCGCCGAAGCGCGCGCGCAGGCGGAACGGCTGCTGGAGCCGAACGGAACTTGACTCCCACCTCCGTTCGGTTCGAGCTTGTCGAGAACCGGAGTGCAGGGTTCTCGCCCTTCGACAGGCTCAGGATGCTCGAACCGAACGGAGAGGATAGCCGCATGACCCATAACCGCAGAGACATGCTCGGCCTCACCGCCGCCGCGCTGGCCGCAACAGCCATCCCCGCCGCCGCGCAGGAGGCAAAACCGCGCTATGGCCTGATCGGCCAGATGCTCAGCACGCCGGGCAAGCGCGACGAACTGGTCGGATATCTCAAGGATGCGATCGGCGCGATGCCCGGCTGCCTCTCCTATATCGTGGCGCTCGACAGTGCCAATCCCGACGCGCTGTGGATCACCGAAGTCTGGGACAGCCGCGAAAGCCACGCCGCTTCGCTCAAGCTCCCCGCCGTCCGCGCCGCCATCGCCAAGGCCCGCCCGATCATCGCCGGCTTCCCCCAGCATTTTGAAACCGTGCCGGTGGCGGGAATCTGAAGGGGGCGTTAAGGCATCCCCATGACCGATCCCGCCAGCCTTACCGAAGCCGAAGCCGCCAACCGCCTGATGCGCCTTGCCAGGGAGGTGGCGAAGCATAACCGCCTCTATCATGACCAGGACGCGCCGGAGATCAGCGACGCGGACTATGATGCGCTGATCCGCGAGAACAACGCGCTCGAAGCGGCTTTCCCGCATCTGATCCGCGCCGACTCGCCCAATGCGCAGGTCGGTGCTGCCGCCACCTCGGCGCTGAAGAAAGTGCCGCACGCTGTCCGCATGATGAGCCTCGACAATGGCTTTGCCGACGAAGATATCGCCGAGTTCGCCGCCCGCGTCCGCCGCTTCCTGGCGCTGGCCGAAGACGCGCCGGTGGCGATGACCGCCGAACCGAAGATCGATGGCCTGTCCTGTTCGCTGCGCTATGAGCAGGGCGAGCTGGTGCTGGCCGCGACCCGGGGCGACGGCACCACCGGCGAAGATGTGACCGCCAATGTCCGCACCATCGCCGACATCCCCCAGCGCCTGACCGGCGAAGCCATCCCCGACCTGTTCGAGGTCCGGGGCGAGGTCTATATGGCCAAGGCGGATTTCGTCGCGCTCAACCAGCGGCTGCTGGACGAGGCGGAGGATGCGGACAAGGCGCGCCAGTTCGCCAATCCGCGCAACGCCGCCGCCGGATCGCTGCGCCAGAAGGATGCCAGCGTCACCGCCAGCCGCCCGCTGCGTTTCCTCGCCCATGGCTGGGGTGCCCATAGCGCGCTGCCCGCCGACACCCAGTTGGGCGTGATGCAGGCGATTGCCGGCTGGGGCCTGCCGGTGTCCGACATGCTGGTCTGCGTTGATAGCATCGACGCCATTCTGGCCCATTATCGCGCGATCGAGCGCGCGCGCGCCGACCTGCCCTTCGACATTGACGGCGTGGTCTACAAGGTCGACCGGCTCGACTGGCAGCAGCGGCTCGGCTTCGTGGCCAAGGCGCCGCGTTGGGCGATCGCGCATAAATTCCCGGCCGAACGCGCCCAGACCACGCTGGAAGCGATCGACATCCAGGTCGGCCGCACCGGCAAGCTGACCCCGGTCGGGCGCCTGACCCCGGTGACGGTCGGCGGCGTCGTCGTCTCCAACGTCACGCTGCACAATGCCGACGAGATCGCGCGGCTGGGTGTGCGGCCGGGTGACCGCATCGTCGTCCAGCGTGCCGGCGACGTCATCCCGCAGGTGGTCGACAATCTGACCCGCGAGGAGGTGCGTGAACCCTTTCCCTTCCCCACTCACTGTCCGGTCTGCGGATCGGAAGCGGTGCGGGAAGAGGAGGAAGTCGATTATCGCTGCACCGGCGGCCTGATCTGCGCCGCCCAGCGGTTCGAGCGGCTGCGCCATTTCGTCAGCCGCGCCGCGCTCGATATCGAGGGGCTGGGCGAAAAGACGATCGAGGAATTTCTCGACCTTGGCTGGATCAAGGAGCCGGCCGACATCTTCCGCCTGCGCACCCATGCCGGCGAACTGCTGGGGCGCGAGGGCTGGAAGGAAAAGTCGGTCGACAATCTGCTCGCCGCGATCGAGGCGAAGCGCGCGCCCGACGCCGCCAAGCTGCTGTTCGGTCTCGGCATCCGCCATGTCGGCGCCGTCACCGCGCGCGATCTGCTCAAACGCTACACCACGCTTCCCGCGCTGCGCGCCCTCGCCGACGAGATCATCGCCCTGCGCGATCAGGATTATGAGACGCAGGCCAAGAAGGACAAGGCGATCGCCGAGCATATCGGGGTCGAGAATGTCGGCGCCGCCGTCGGCCATGCGCTCGCCGACTTCTTCCACGAACCCCATAATGTCGAGGCATGGGACGATCTGCTGAGCGAAGTGTCGCCGCCCGATTATGTGGTGGAAACCACCGCCAGCGCCGTCACCGGCAAGATCATCGTGTTCACCGGCAAGCTGGAAACCATGAGCCGCGACGAGGCCAAGGCGCAGGCCGAACGGTTGGGCGCCAAGGCGGCGGGATCGGTCAGCGCCAAGACCGACCTGGTCGTCGCCGGCCCCGGCGCAGGATCGAAGCTCAAACAGGCGACCGCGCTCGGCATCGAGGTGATTAGCGAGGAAGCCTGGGCTGACATTGTCAGGGCGGCAGGCTAAGGGGCGATCATCATGTCAAATAGCAACAACAGCGGCACCGTCCTGGTCGATGGCGCATATTATGAATGGGAACTCCGGCGCGAACCGCAATGGAGCGATGCCGATGGCTGGCGCGGCATGACCGTCGCCCTGCAGCAGCAGGGGACGCAGCGCGGCGCCGTGCTCGAATTTCCGCCGCCCAAGCGCCTGCTCAAAGGACTGGCGCGCGGCCGGCTGCAGATCAACGACGCCATCGTCGCGCGCGGGGTGCGCGCGGCGCTGGCGGCCGGCTGGGAACCGGAATCGCGCGGCAAGCCGATGCAGTTCGTGGTCGACGCCGACGGTAATTGAGCATCGTACGGAAAAAGGCGCGAGCCGGAGACATAGCACTCCGGCTCGCGCCTTTTCCGCTTGAAACGATGCGCCGCCCAAAATTGCGCGGCGCGCCTGATCGCCGGGGCTATTTCCCCGGCTTGATCTCTATCTCCACCTTTTCGATCTTGCCGCTGAACTTGAACGGCAGCTTGTAGGTGAAGTCGATCGGCGATCCGGTGTCCATGCCGATGTCCAGCCCTTCGCCCAGCGAGAACTGGATCGGCACCGAACGCTCGATCCGCCCTTCGGCCAGCACTGCGCCATCGCTGGAGATAGCGATCTTCGCGCCCTTGCCCATGCCGCCGCCATCATAGGCGAAATCGACGACCAGCGTGTGGCGGCCGGCGCCCAATGCTTTGGACGCGGTGAAAGTGGGACGATCGACCGAGAGGAAATTATAGACGAAGACCGGCTTGCCTTCGCGCAGATAGAGGCCATAGCCGCCTTCCAGCCCGCCATGGGTGACGATCATCCCCTCGGCCTTGTCGTCGGGCATCTCGATCTCGGCGGTGATCGTCCAGCTCTTGTTGAGCATCGGCAGGCAGGCGGCATCGGGCAGCGCGGTCTGGCCTTCATAATAGACGGCCTTGGTGCGGTGACCGACCATGGAGGGGCGGCCCATCGCCTCCGCATTCATACGCTGCGTCCCACGCCAATCGAGCGGCAGGACATTGTATTTCGCGGCCTCGACCCACCACATGTCCTGGAGCGTGCGCAGCTTGTCGGGATACTCGGCGGCAAGATCATGGGCCTGCGAAAAGTCCTGGTCGAGCTTGTAGAGTTCCCAGACCTGCGTGTCGGGATCCCAGTTGGGGTCGCGAATGGGTTCCCATGGTATAAACGAGGGGGCCGAAGCCATCCAGCCGTCATGATAGAGACCGCGATTGACCCCCAGCTCGAAATATTGGGTCTTGCGGTGGCTGGAGGCCTGGCCGTCCTCGAAAGTGGCGGCGAAGCTGACACCCTCGATCGGTTTTTGCTGGATGCCGTTCAGTTCGCTCGGCGCGGTGACGCCGCAGACTTCGTAGAGCGTCGGCACGATGTCGATCGTGTGGACAAACTGGCTGCGCAGGGCACCGGCATCCTTGATGCGATCGGGCCAGGAAATAATCATCGGGTTGCGGGTGCCGCCGAAATGGCTGGCGACCTGCTTGGTCCATTGGAAGGGCGTGTTCATCGCATGCGCCCAGGCGGAGGGGAAATGGTTGAAGTGTTTCGGCCCGCCCAGTTCGTCGATCGCCTTGATATTATCTTCCCATTTCTCCGGGAAACCGTTGAAGAACATATTCTCGCACAGCGATCCCTCGATCCCGCCCTCGGCGCTCGATCCATTGTCGCCGGCGATATAGATGATGATCGTGTTGTCGGCGTCGGGCAGTTCCTTGACCGCATCGATCACCCGGCCCATCGCGACATCGGCCTGCGCGCCATAGCCGGCGAAGACTTCCATCATCCGTGCGTAAAGCCGCTGCTGGTCGGCGTTCAGGCTGTCCCAGGCAGGCAGGCCCTTGGACCGGGTGGTGAGATCGGTATCGGCCGGAATGACGCCGAGCTTCTTTTGCCGTTCGATTGTCTGCTCGCGATAGGCATCCCAGCCGCTATCGAACTGGCCCTTGAACTTGTCCGCCCATTCGTTCGAGGCATGGTGCGGCGCGTGGGTGGCGCCGGGGGCGACATAGAGGAAATAGGGCTTGTCGGGCGCGATGCTCTTGACCTTGCGGACCCAGGTGATCGCCTTGTCGGCCAGATCTTCGGTCAGGTGATAGTCGGGATCCTCCGAAGCGGGGACAAGATCGCGATTCTCGAACAGGATCGGATTCCAATGGTTCATGTCGCCGCCGTTGAAGCCGTAGAAATAATCGAAGCCCAGGCCATTGGCCCAGCGGTCGAACGGCCCGGTGGCGCTGGTTTCCCAGGTCGGTGTGTTGTGGTTCTTGCCGATCCAGGCGGTCATATAGCCGTTCTGGCGCAGCACCTCGCCGATCGTGCCGCAATTTCTGGGCAGGATGCAGCAATAGCCATCATAGCCGGTGGCCAGTTCGGTGATGCCGGCGAAGCTGGTCGAATGATGGTTGCGCCCGGTGATGAGGGCGGCGCGCGTCGGGCTGCAGAGCGCGGTGGTGTGGAAATAATTATAGCGCAGCCCCTCCGCCGCCAGCCGATCCATCGTCGGCGACGGTACGCCGCCGCCAAAGGTTGAGAACTGGCCGAAGCCGACATCGTCGAGCAGGATCAGCACGATATTGGGCGCGCCCTCGGGTGGCTGTACCGGCTGGGGGAAGGTCGCCGGATCGGAATCCTGATAGGTGCGGCCGACCTCGCCAGTGAAGTGGAAGTCCGGGCGCGGCAGGATATCGGGGGTTTCGGCGGGACGATCGACAGGCATGGGTGGCTCCCTGAACATGGATCAGGGCGGCGAGCATAGGGGACAGGGCAGGGGCGGCTATCGGGATATGCCCCGATCATGCGGAAGGGCAATCGACTACAGGTTTCACCGGAGGAACGGCACCTTTTCCAGCGCGCGATGGCCCAGCGATTTGATCCGGTTGCGACCGGGGAAGGGGACGGGCGCGCCGGGATTGAGGCCGAAACCGCGCAGCTTGTGGTTGAATTTGTGCGCGTCCGCCGTCTCGATGCTATATTCACTGCACCAGGTGAGCGACAGCGAGATGGACACCGCGTCATGCACCTTCACCCAGTGCGGCGCGAACAGCGGCACATAAATGGCCTCGCCCGGCGCGATATGAATCGGGTTGCCGCGCGCCGCCCAGGCATCCTGCCAGGGCAGGTATCGCTGCCCGCCGCTATAATAATGCTCGAAGAAGCGCTGGCCGATAATCTCCGGGTCGGCCGGCGGGAACAGCGTCATCGTCTTGGTGCCCTGCGCCTGGAACAGGATGTTATATTCCGGGTCGAAATGCAGTTGCGTCACCGCCTGCGGGCTGGAGATGAAGATATAGGCGCGCAGCTTGTGCATCGGTCCGGTCACCGCCGCGATCAGCGGCTCGATCTCGCCCAGCACGTCGCGCATCAGCGCAGCATAGGCCGGGTCCTGCTCGATCTCGCGCAGCAGCACCCAGGACCGCGCGGTCTCGATCTGCTCGATCGTTTGCAGCGTGGTCAGGCCATTATGCGGCAGCTTGGTCGTCGGCGTGCCCAGCGGCACGTCGACCGCGCCATTATGCTCCAGTGTGTGGGGTTGCATCCGGCTCGCCAGTGAAACCATGGCATCGAGCGTCAGCAGCGGATGATCGCCAAGCTGATGCAGAAGATGACCGGCGGTTTCCGGGTAGATATTCTGGAACAGCTGCTTCGATGGCGATGGCAGGACATCCATTCTTCTTACCCCCGTTTAGCAAGATGACGCGCAATCCCTTGCCAAGTCTTCCTGAAGATGCGGTAAAAGTCCCGGGATATGCAATGATGTGCGTCGCGGTGGGTGGAAACGGAATTTACCCAATCTTATCGCGTGGGGGCGTAATAGGGATGGCATGACGGGGCAGGGTCGGACGCGATTGCAGGAACTGGACGCGTTGCGCGGCATCGCGGCCTTTTCCGTGCTGCTCTTTCACTATTTCAACATCTATCCCAAGCTCTTCCCGCAAGGGCATCGCCTGCCGCCCCTGTTCGAACATGGCGGCTATGGCGTGCTGCTCTTCTTCGCCATTTCCGGCTTCGTCATCGCCTTCTCGCTGGAAGGGACGCGCAGCGCCGCCGATTTCGCGGTCAAGCGCTTCGCCCGTCTCTATCCCGTCTATTGGGCCGCGATGGCGCTCTCGATCGGCATCGTCCTGCTGCTCGGCGCCGGCCAGTTGCTGCCGCCGGCCTGGGTGATCCCGGTCAACATGACGATGCTGCAGGGCTATTTCTATCTGCCCGCAGTCGACGGCGTCTATTGGACGCTGGGCGTCGAACTCGCTTTCTATTGCTGCATGCTGGCGATCTGGATGGGGCGCGGCTTCGCCCGGCTCGAATGGCTGCTGCTCGGCTGGCTCGCGATCAAGGCGGCGATCGCCGGCTGGCACGCGATGCCCAGCCGCCTCGTCATGCTGCTGGTGCTCGATTATATCCCCTTCTTCATCATCGGCATGCTCTTCTACCGCATCTGGTCGGGGCATCGCCGCTGGAGCCAGCAGGTGCCCTTCTTCGTGGCGGCGCTCGTAACCGTGGCCTGGGCCGACCCGCGCGAATATCTGGTCGCGGCGCTGCTGGTGGTGGCGATCTTTGCCGCGATGCTGCGCGGCTGGCTGCCCTTCCTGCGTCACAGACTGCTGCTCTGGCTGGGCGCGATCAGCTACGCGCTCTACCTCATCCATCACAATGCCGGGCTGGCGATCATGAACCTGGTCGATCGCGCCGGCCTGTCGACCTGGATCGGCTTCCTGCTGGCAACCGCTGCCTCGCTGCTGCTGGCAAGCGCGCTCACCTATGGCGTCGAGCGGCCCGCTGCCCGCCGCATCAACCGCTGGTGGCGCGATCGTACCGCGCCACAGGGCGAGCGTGCGACCCAGGCCGGTTAGGCGGCCTCGGCCTCCCGCGCGTCATGCGCCCGGCGCGCGTCCATGATCGCGCCGACATGGCCCTCGGCCCAGCGGGTGATCTGGTCCAATATGCCGATCAGCCCCTGCGCCATGTCCGTCAGCCGATATTCCACCGTCACCGGCACTGTGGGATAGGCGGCGCGGCTGACCAGCCCGTCGCGCTCCAGGCTTTTCAACGTCTGCGACAGCATCTTCTGCGAGATCGCGCCGATCCGCCGGCGCAGATCGTTGAACCGCACCGGCCCGTCCTTCAACGTCAGCATCACCAGTACCGCCCATTTGTCGCCGATCCGGTCCAGCACATGGCGGGTCGGGCAATCGGGATCATAGGCGTCGCCGATCCGGGGCAGGGGCGTGGGCGCGGTCATGGCAGGCGGTATCCTCGGCGTAACCTGGTGATGGAAAGGTGCCTTCTTGCGACCATGATATCCCAATCGCTATCTGGTTTCCATTAGTAACTACCCATGGAGAATGGAACATGAAGATCGCGATCATCGGCGGCAGCGGCCGTGCGGGACGGGAAATCAGCGCGGAACTGGCCCGCCGCGGCCATCAGGTGACGGCGATCTCGCGCCATCCCGAAAATGCGGTGCAGGACGCCGGCGTCACCGCCATCGCCGGCGACGTCAAGGATGCGGCTGCGCTCAGTGCGCTGCTTGCCGGCCATGATGTGGTGGTGAGCGCCGTGATGTTCGCCGACACCGATCCGGCATCGCTGGTCGGCGCGGTCCGCGCGTCGGGCGTGGCGCGCTATCTGGTGGTCGGCGGCGCCGGCAGCCTGGAGGTCGCGCCGGGCGTCAAGCTGATCGACACGCCGGAATTCCCCGAAGCTTATAAGGCCGAAGCCGGCCGGGGTGGCGATTTCCTCACCTATCTGCGCGGCGTCGAGGATCTCGACTGGACCTTCCTCTCGCCCTCCGCCCTGTTCTTCGTCGGCGATCGCAAGGGGCATTTCCGCCTCGGCACCGATCAGTTGCTGGTCGATGGCGAGGGCAATAGCAGCATTTCCTACGCCGACTATGCCATCGCGCTCGCCGACGAGATCGAAACGCCGAAACATAGCCGCCAGCGCTTCACCGTGGGTTATTGATCCTTCGTCATTGCGAGCGGAGCGGGCCGAAGGCGGGCAGCGCCCAACCAATCCATGGATCGCCGCGCTTCGCTCGCGATGACGAGCGGGGGCTTAAGCTACCCCCTCCAGCTTGTCCTGCGTCTTCGTGGCAAAGTCGCCGGCATCATGCCGCTCGTGCAGCTGATCCTCCAGCGGCCCGTTGGTCTTGTTGACGATCCTCCCGCGCTTCACCGCCGGGCGCGCATCGATCTGGTTCGCCCAGCGCAGCACATGGGTGTAGCTGCCCGCGTCCAGAAATTCCGCCGCGCCATAGACCCGGTTCAGCAGCACGCCCGCATACCAGGGCCACACCGCAATATCGGCGATCGAATATTCGTCGCCCGCCAGATAGTCATTCTCCGCCAGATGCCGGTCCAGCACGTCGAGCTGCCGCTTCACTTCCATTGTGTAGCGGTTGATCGGATATTCGTATTTTTCCGGCGCATAGGCGAAGAAATGGCCAAAGCCGCCGCCCAGGATCGGCGCGCTGCCCATCTGCCAGAACAGCCAGCTCAGCGCCGCGGTGCGCTTGGCCGGGTCGGTCGGCAGGAACCTGCCGAACTTCTCGGCCAGATAGAGCAGGATCGCACCGGATTCGAACACGCGCTGCGGCGGCGACACGCTATGGTCCATCAGCGCGGGGATCTTGCTGTTGGGATTGACGTCGACAAAGCCGCTGCCGAACTGGTCGCCATCGCCGATGCGGATCAGCCAGGCATCATATTCGGCCTGCGCGACGCCCGCCTCCAGCAACTCCTCCAGCAGGATCGTGACCTTCTGCCCATTGGGCGTGCCCAGCGAATAGAGCTGGAGCGGATGCGGGCCGACCGGCAATGGCTTGTCATGGGTGGCGCCGGCGATCGGCCGGTTGATATTGGCAAAGGCGCCGCCCTTGTCCTTGTCCCAAATCCAGACGGCGGGCGGGGTATAGCTGTCGGTCATGCGGGCATCGCTCCGATAAGGGCCTGTTCCAATAAAGGCCTGGGATGCCCGGCAGGTAGGAACGGCGCCCGCCCGCCGCAACCGAGCGCCACTCAACCCCTGTTGATTATTTCTGCTATTCCGCTGCCTGCGTCCGCACCACCAATATGCTGACCGGCGACTGGTGGATGATCGCCGACGCATTGGACCCCAGCAGCTTGGAGGTGAGCGAGGGCTGGTGCGAACCGATCACCACCAGATTGGCCTTCAGCCGCGCCGCCTCGGTCAATACCTCGTCGCGCACCCGCCCGCGCCGGGTCAGGAAATGGGTGCGATCGGGCGCCAGCCCGGCCTCGCTCGCCCATGCCTTCATCGCCGCCAGCGCATCGCGCTCCTCATGCTCGTCGAAACTGCCGTCCAGCAGCTCGGAATAGCGGGTCGGCAGATAATAGCGGACATAGAGAAGATGGACGGCCGTATCGTCCCCGGCCACTTCCGCCGCGCCGGCTATGGCGGCACGGGCGAGGTCAGGGGTGTTGACGTCGACGGCAACGATGATCGTGACATGGGGCATGACGCTCTCCTCTTATCGCTTATGCGCCGTCCAACCACCGATGCGCGCGCGGGATGCCCCAGCCATCAAAGATTCCCGACGCGACATGAATAAGGACATGCCGCAACCCTAGGGCAATGGGGGAGGGGGCAGGCGCGGCATTCCCACCCGCCGCTGGATGACCGAGTGGGGTGGGAAGCGGAATGTCTGGTGTCAGTCTGGAACGGAGCAATTTTGGTCAGTGCCACATGCTGATTGCGGCCAACCCAAAAATAAGCGCCAGTGCGGTTAGTCGCCCTGCATACATCCAATACAACATCGGCTCCCCTTGGCGCATAGGCGAGAGGCCGTAAGAAGGCATTTGCCCAGTTATAAGGCCGCGCGCTAGCAGCGCAGCAAATAAAACCGCCCCAGCCAGCAGGAAAATAGCTGCGTTCATATCGTCCGGTTATGGCGGCTCAACAGTTGGCTATCAATGTCTAAAAATGGTCGTTAGCTGTCAAAGCCGGATATCGTCATTGCGAGCGGAGCGAAGCAATCCACTGGCGCGAGATGGATTGCTTCGCTCCGCTCGCAATGACGGAGATGCTCGCTTCACCGGTACTGTCCTACATGCCCGATTTCTGATCTATCCTGCGCAATGGACCAGCACCTTTCTTCGCATCGCCGCCTATGCCTCGCCTGTAGCCTCATCGACGCGCGGCAGGGGCCTATGTGTCGCGTTGCCGTCGCCTCGCCGGCGCATGATGAGCGCGCGCCACTGACCCGCACCCCCATACCCCCGAGGCGCGACAGGTGCGTAGTCGACGCGTTCCCGGTGCGTTGGCGGTGCAAAGACCCCGGAAACCCCGTTTACACTGTGAACTTCGACAGGCGCGTGGCCCTGTGCTGTCACCCGCCCTGCCGGCTGTCGCGTCGCAATCGTCGTGCCGTCCGTCGCGCTCGGCATGACGGGGCAGGGTGATTGCGCTATGGCCTGCGTGCCTGCCCGATCGATCCCCGATCCATCGGGACGGCGAAAATTTTTATCCCGTCCCGCCCTTGACCTGCGAAACGACTTTTCCATATTCATGCCGCTAGCACTCTCCATCGGCGAGTGCTAACAATGAGAGAGTTCATCGGGAGAAGGACAAGGCGGGGCACAATATCGCACGGGGACATTCCTCTTGCGGGCCGCGCCGGACCCATCCCAGCACAAAGGGAAAGGCAATCATCATGGCATTCCGTCCGTTGCATGACCGCGTTCTCGTTCGCCGCATTGAAGCGGAAGCGAAGACGGCCGGTGGCATCATCATCCCCGACACCGCCAAGGAAAAGCCGCAGGAAGGCGAAATCGTTTCTGTCGGCACCGGCTCGAAGGCCGAAGACGGCAAGGTTACCCCGCTGGACGTCAAGGCCGGCGATCGCGTGCTGTTCGGCAAGTGGTCGGGCACCGAAGTCAAGGTCGACGGTGAAGACCTGCTGATCATGAAGGAAAGCGATATCCTGGGCGTCGTCGCCTAAGTCTCGCGCTTTTCCGTTTCCCCATTCTCCTATCAAGAAGGTAAAAGATCATGGCAGCGAAGGACGTAAAGTTTTCGCGTGACGCTCGTGAGCGCATCCTGCGCGGCGTCGACATCCTGGCCGACGCGGTCAAGGTGACCCTTGGCCCGAAGGGCCGCAACGTCGTCATCGACAAGAGCTTCGGCGCGCCCCGCATCACCAAGGACGGTGTGTCGGTCGCCAAAGAAATCGAACTGAAGGACAAGTTCGAGAATATGGGCGCCCAGATGGTGCGCGAAGTCGCTTCGAAGACCAACGACATCGCCGGTGACGGCACCACCACCGCGACTGTCCTGGCCCAGGCCATCGTGCGCGAAGGCATGAAGTCGGTTGCCGCCGGCATGAACCCGATGGACCTGAAGCGCGGCATCGATCTCGCCGTCGCCAAGGTTGTCGAGGACATCCAGTCGCGCTCGAAGCCGGTTTCGGGTTCGGCCGAAGTCGCCCAGGTCGGCATCATCTCGGCCAATGGCGACGTGGAAGTCGGCGAGAAGATCGCCGAAGCCATGGAAAAGGTCGGCAAGGAAGGCGTCATCACCGTGGAAGAGGCCAAGGGTCTCGACTTCGAGCTGGACGTTGTCGAAGGCATGCAGTTCGACCGCGGCTACCTGTCGCCCTACTTCATCACCAACCCGGAAAAGATGGCCGTCGAGCTGGCTGATCCCTACATCCTGATCCACGAGAAGAAGCTCTCGAATCTGCAGTCGATCCTGCCGATCCTGGAAGCCGTGGTTCAGTCGGGCCGTCCGCTCCTGATCATCGCCGAGGACATCGAAGGCGAAGCGCTGGCGACCCTGGTCGTCAACAAGCTGCGCGGCGGCCTGAAGGTTGCTGCGGTCAAGGCACCGGGCTTCGGCGATCGCCGCAAGGCCATGCTGGAAGACATCGCCGTCCTGACCAAGGGCGAAGTGATCTCGGAAGACCTGGGCATCAAGCTCGAAAACGTCACCTTGGGCATGCTCGGCACCGCCAAGCGCGTCACCATCGACAAGGACAACACGACCATCGTCGATGGCGCCGGTGATGCCGACTCGATCAAGGGCCGTACCGAGCAGATCCGTGCGCAGATCGAAGTCACCACTTCGGACTATGACCGTGAAAAGCTGCAGGAACGCCTGGCCAAGCTGGCTGGCGGTGTTGCCGTCATCAAGGTTGGCGGTGCGACCGAAGTCGAAGTCAAGGAGCGCAAGGATCGCGTCGACGACGCCCTGCACGCGACCCGCGCTGCCGTCGAAGAAGGCATCGTCCCCGGTGGTGGTACGGCGCTGCTCTACGCGACCAAGGTTCTCGACGGTATTGCCGGTGCCAATGACGACCAGACCCGCGGCATCGACATCGTCCGCAAGTCGCTGACCGCTCTGGTTCGCCAGATCGCCAGCAACGCCGGTCAGGACGGCGCTGTCGTCTCGGGCAAGCTGCTCGACCAGGACGACACCTCGTTCGGCTTCAACGCGGCGACCGACACCTATGAAAACCTGGTCGCCGCTGGCGTCATCGACCCGACCAAGGTCGTGCGCACCGCGCTCCAGAACGCTGCCTCGGTTGCTGGTCTGCTGATCACCACCGAAGCCGCCATCTCGGAACTGCCGGAAGACAAGTCGGCTGTTCCCGCGATGCCGGGCGGCATGGGCGGCATGGGCGGCATGGACTTCTAATTCGGTCGCGACCGAACAGAAGTTCTCGCTCACGCGAAAAGAATGGGGCCGGTGGAGCGATCCACCGGCCTTTTTCGTGCCCGCTTGCCCGGCCGGCTTTTGCGACTATATGAAACATATATGATTCGTATATGTCGGGAAGAAACATGGGTATCGTCAACATAGAGGACGAACTGCACGAGCAACTGCGCAAGGCGAGCAAGGCCTCCTATCGCTCGATCAACGCCCAGGCGGCCTTCTGGATCAGGATCGGCATGCTCTGCGAGCTGAGTCCGGAAATGACCTTCCAGCAGATCGTCATCCGCGAACTCAAGGCAGCGGGTGTCGAACCGGCCGCCGCCGGGGTGGCGCTCGAATGATCAAGACGCCCGACGAAATCGCGCTGATGGCGGAATCGGGCCGTCTGCTCGCGTCCGTCTTCACCTTGCTCGACGGGCTGGCGCTCGCCGGCATGACGACGATGGCGGTCAATGATCTGGTGGAAACCTATATCACCGACCAGCTTCACGCCCGCCCCGCCAGCAAGGGGCAATATGGCTATGGCTATGTCCTCAACTGCTCGCGCAATCAGGTCGTCTGCCATGGCGTGCCCTCCGATCAGGAACGGCTGGAGGCAGGCGACATCGTCAACTTCGATGTCACGCTGGAAAAGGGCGGCTATATCGCCGACTCCAGCAAGACCTATATGATCGGCGATGTGTCGCCCGCCGCGCGCCGGCTGGTGCAGACAAGTTATGAGGCGTTGTGGAAGGGGATCTGCGCGGTCCGTCCCGGTGCGCGTCTGGGCGATATCGGCCATGCGATCGAGCGTCATGCCAAGCGCGCCGGCTATTCGGTGGTACGCGACTATTGCGGCCATGGCATTGGTCGCGAGATGCACGAAGAACCGCAGGTGCTGCATTTCGGCAAGCCCGGCACAGGCCTTGTCCTGCGTGAGGGCATGGTGTTCACGATCGAACCGATGCTGAATCAGGGGCGCCGCATGGTCCGCACGCAAGAGGATGGCTGGACCGTCGTTACCACCGACGGCAAGCTGTCGGCCCAGTTCGAGCATAGCGTCGCGGTGACCGCCAATGGCGTGCGCGTCCTGACGCTGCGGCCCGACGAGATGCCGCGCGCGTGATCAGGCGGTCAGCACCATCATCGGCAGTTGCGCCCGCACATTGAAACCCAGCGTCTCATAGAGCGCGATCGTCTTGTCATGGCTGGCATAGGCATGGAGGAAAGGCGTTTCCCCCCGGTCCAGCATTGCCTGCATCACGATTCGCATCAGTGCGCCGGCATAGCCCCGGCCACGCGCATCGGGGTGGGTGCACACGCCGCTGACTTCCGCAAAGCCCGGCATGCGCATCCGCTCGCCTGCCATCGCAACCAATCGGCCGTCCGCGTCATGCACGCCGATGAAGCGGCCTAAGCGATGGGTAAGGGGGTGGAAGGGGCCGGGCTTTGTCAGCAATGCCAGGGTCCGCATTTCGGCGGCGTCAGCCTCGTCCAATATCCGCCAGCATGGGGATGGAGCAGACGCAGGACGGGGCAGGATCGCCGTGGCGGTCATCTGGGCCAGCAGGGCGGTCCTGACGACCGTTCGCCCGGGTGGTGGCGTAACCGCATCGGGACCGACCAGCCACAATTCCCCATCCGTCGGCACCAGTGCGGCCAGTGCTGCCTGCGCCTGCGCGCCGGCATCGGTCGCCGCCGCAAACGGGCCGTAGCGCGGGTCGATCCGCTTTGCGAGGGCGTCGCCCTGCATCAGGGGGGACCAACTGCTGACAAGGGCATTCCAGACGGGGTGATCAAGCGGGTGCATGCGGGGCTCCAGGGACGGGAGACGACCCATTACCCCGCAGGTGCCCCGGCGCAAGTTGATCTGCTTTGGTGGGGGAATGATTTACCAAATAGCAAGGCTGATCGACCAATATGCTACGACGTGTCACGCTTCATTCGCCATTTGAGCGCAGTCCTGCGCGCGCGCTTCGCGCCCCGCACCCAGCAGAGCGCTGAGGTGCAGGACAGCCTCGTCAAGGCGCTATATGCCTCCCCCGCATCGCTACTTTCCGGTGCGATTTCAGGCGGTTCTTTGAGTATCGTTATCGCCTGGCAGGCCGCTGCCATGCCGATGAACATCATCGCCGGCCTGGTCCTGCTGGTGGGAATCAGTCGATCGATCTCGGCAGTCTATTTTCAGCGGCAACTTGCCCACAAGGACGGCCCTGCCAGGCCGATCTGGGGCATCGCCTATGAGATGGGCGCGTGGATTTATGCTGCGCTGCTCGGGCTTCAGGCGCTGGCGACGCTGGTCATCACGAAGGATGCGACCCTGCATGTGCTGGCAGTGGGCATGGTCGCCTCCTATGCGGGCGGCATTTCCGGGCGCAATGCCGGGCGTGTACATGTCGCGGTAGGGCAGACCTGTTTCACCATGCTCCCGACCTCGATCGGCCTGATCATTGCGGGCGGGCTGGGCTATGTGATCCTGGGTATCCTCTGCTTCCTGATGATCTTCGCCATGGCGGAAATCACCAAGACCACGCACCGGATCGTGCTGGAAGCCTTGCAGGGCAAGCATGAGAAGACGAACCTGGCGATCAAGTTTGAACGGCTGGCCCGCTTCGACAGCCTGACCGGGGTCGAAAATCGCATGGCGATGCACATGCGCCTGCGAGACCTGTTCGAGCACCGCATGTCCGATCGGGACGAGATGGCGGTGCTGTGGATGGATCTCGACCGATTCAAGGAAATCAACGACACATTGGGGCATATTGTCGGCGATCAGCTATTGTGCCAGGTGGCGGAACGGCTGACCCGTGCGCTGGATAGCCGCGGGCATGTCGCGCGCTTTGGCGGCGACGAATTCGTACTGATCTGCCCCGGGGCAGGGCGCTTCCAGGCGGAAACGATTGCCGCCGACATCGCGCGCGTGCTGGGGGGAGACTTTGAGGTTGGTGGCCATCACCTCACCGTTACCGCGTCGATGGGGATTGCCATCGCGCCGGAGGATGGCTGTGACGGTGATGAACTGCTGCAGCATGCCGACCTTGCCCTATACAAGGCCAAGCATGCCGGCCGGAACCGTCACGCCCGTTTCGACTGGAGCATGAAGGAGCGGCAGAACCGCACCTATGATCTGGAAACGGGGCTGCGCGGGGCGCTGGCCAATGGCGAACTGCAGCTTCATTATCAGCCGATATTCGACACCGAGACCGGTCGGATCACGATCTGCGAGGCGCTGATGCGCTGGCAGCATCCGGAATTGGGCTGGATATCCCCGGCCGAGTTCATTCCTATCGCCGAAAGCTCTGCCCTGATCGAGCCGATGACCAACTGGGCGCTCGAGCGGGCCTGCCGCGATGCCATGCTATGGCATGAGGATATTCGCGTTGCAGTGAATATCTCGCCTGCCCTTATCAAGACCGATGGCCTGCCCCGATCGGTCATTTCCGCATTGCTGGGATCCGGGCTGAAAGCCCGACGGCTGGAACTGGAAGTCACCGAATCGATCTTCCTGGAGGATGATCGTCGCACCCATCTTATCCTGGGCGAATTGCGGCGCATCGGGCTGCGGCTGGCGCTCGATGATTTCGGGACCGGCTATTCCTCACTTGGATCGCTGCGGACCCATGAATTCGATACGATCAAGGTCGACCAAAGCTTCATGCGGGGCGTGGACGAAAATCCGCGCGACAGGGCCATCGCCCAGTCCGTTGCGCATCTCGCCCGGGCGCTCGACGTGGAAACCGTCGCCGAAGGGATCGAGACCGAGGAACAACTGCGCTACGCCCGCGAGATCGGCTTCACCAACGTCCAGGGCTTCGTGCTGAGCCGACCGATCCCGCTGGAGGAGTTGCTGGTGCTGATCCGACAGAGCAGGGCCGATGTCGTGGATATGGCGGCGGTGATCCGTCAGCGCCGCCTGGCCTGAATACCGCTATTTGGTCAGGCGCGTCTGCGCCGAGGCAAGACGACGCATCATGCGCAAATCCTTGAGGTCCGTCTTGAGTGCGGACGCAGCCCAATTTTCCACGATATCCTTGAGCTCTTCATAGTGGAGCGGATCGACGCGCCGGCCCGCGTCAAAGACGCCGACATGGCCGGCATGGTGCGGGCGGTTGGTGGCGATGAAGTCGCGCACGGCCTGTTCGCCTTCGCCATCCTCGACCAGCGTGTGGACGATGCCCATGTCGTACATTTCTTCGGCACTGAAGACCTTGCCCGACAGGATCATGCGTTCGGCCGCCAGTCGCCCCAGCTTGCGGGCGAGGATCGAATAGGCACCCATGCCGGGGAAGAGGCCAAACAGCATTTCAGGCAAGCCGAAGCGTGCGCTACGTTCGGCAATCACGACGTCGAAGCAGAGCAGCGCCTCGAACCCGCCGCCGAGCGCATCGCCCTGGGCCAGGGCGATCGAGACCACCGGCAGATCGCCATTGCGCCAGGTGCGATGCACCACGTCAATGCAGGCATGGCCATATTCGACCAGGCCAGGCAGGTCACCGCGCTCGATGCAGCCGGCGAACAATTCCAGGTCGCCACCCAGATTGAACACGCCGGGGAAACGCGAGCCTGCGACCATATATTTGACGGGCAACTGGCCCGTATCAAACAGCCGCTTGGATTCGGCATACCAGTGGCGGACGTCGCGCAGCATGGCCATGCTGAAATTGGGGCGATTCGCCGGGGTCATGAAGGCCCACAGCGTTTCGGCGGCGGCATCCCAGCTGACATCGATCTGGCCAAGATCGAACAGGTTCGATCGAGTTGGCGAGGTCGACACGCTTTCCCTAGCGGCGTCCGGTAGCTGGAAGTCATCGACCTCAACCGACTGCGCTGCTGTCGCGTCTCGTTCTTCGGCCGCATTAAACCGTCCTGAATCAATCATGTGCGCCCCCATTTTTCTATTGGACATGAACCTTCGACGTTCGTTGCCATGATGCAGTGCGGGACAATTCGTTGACAGCGTGTTAACCATTTTTATCCGAAACTGTTGCGTAGAAGGCGCGCCGAAGCCGCCGAAAACGGATCGGATGTTGCGATCGTGCAACAGAAATATCTATGTGACGTTCGCAAGACGGTTGCTCAGGCCTTTGTTAACCATTGCTAATTATGGCGCTCGCATGGAGATGCGCCACCCCGACCGGAAAATCGTCACCCTGACGCTACAGGATTCTCATGGCGCGCCATGGTCGTTGCGCCTGTCGGCCGACTGTCTGTGCTTTGTGGGCCGTTATCGTCGCATCGAGGGGTTTCATATCGATGCGGTGCTGTTCCTTGACGGCTTGCGCCGGGCTGGCTGATGGTTCGGGCGCGCGCCACTCTTGTGCGCTTCGCCATTCACTTCTAGAGCGCGCGGGGTGACCCAGCCCCGCTTTTCCTTCTCCATCGCCGCGACTGACGGCAAGGCCCGCACCGGTGCCATCCAGATGCGTCGCGGTGAAATCCGTACGCCCGCCTTCATGCCCGTGGGCACTGCGGCCACTGTCAAGGCAATGCGCCCGGCCGAGGTGCGCGCCACCGGCGCGGACATCATCCTGGGCAACACCTATCATCTGATGCTGCGTCCCGGTGCCGAGCGCATGGCACGCCTGGGCGGTCTGCACGGCTTCATGGGCTGGGACCGGCCGATCCTGACCGACAGCGGCGGCTATCAGGTGATGAGCCTCAGCGCCCTCACAAAGATGAGCGAGGAGGGGGTCGCCTTCTCCAGCCATCTCGACGGCTCCAAGCATATGCTCAGCCCTGAGCGCTCGATGGAGATCCAGCGGCTGCTCGACAGCGACATCGTCATGGCCTTTGACGAATGCACCAAGAATGGCTGCACTCATGAAGAAGCGGCCAAATCGATGGAGCGATCGATGCGCTGGGCCAAGCGCTCGCGCGACGGCTTCGATGCCGGTGGCGAGCATGCGGAGCGCGCGGCGCTGTTCGGTATCCAGCAGGGCTCGCTTAACGAAGGGCTGCGCAGGATTTCGGCGGAAAAGCTGATCGAGATCGGCTTTGACGGTTATGCCGTGGGCGGCCTGGCGGTGGGCGAGGGGCAGGAGGCGATGTTCGCCACGCTCGACTTCGCGCCCGACATGCTGCCACAGGACAAGCCGCGCTACCTGATGGGCGTGGGCAAGCCCGACGACATCGTCGGCGCGGTCGAGCGCGGCATCGACATGTTCGACTGCGTGTTGCCGACCCGGTCAGGCCGCAATGGCCAGGCCTTCACCTGGGCCGGGCCGCTCAACATCCGCAACGCCAAGTTCAACGAGGATCTGGGGCCGCTAGACCCGCGCTGCGGCTGCCCCGTCTGCGCGACCTGGAGCCGTGCCTATCTCCATCACCTGGTGAAGTCGGGCGAAATGCTGGGCGCGATGTTGATGACCCAGCATAACATCCACTTCTATCAGGAACTGATGCAGGGGCTGCGTGATCATATCGCGGCCGGCACGCTGTCGCGCTTCACCGCCGATTTCCGCCGCGACTATCAACGGGTCTGACTGTCAGGGGACGACATTGATCGCGATGGCATAGCTGCCGGTTTCGCCATCATGCTCCAGGGGGGCGCGCAACTGGCGCGACAGGCCGGTCATGACCCGGCCATAGCGATTGCCCAGGAGAATGCTCATGTCGGGCGAAGCGGCCAGGGCGGCGGAGGACATGGCTAATATCGCGCGGTCGGTCCGTCCCGGTTCCAGATGCACGGTGATCCGCATGGTCGCGCGCGGATCGGACAGCATGGCCAGTTCGACCAGTTCGGTGACCAGGAAAGCGACCGGCACGGCCACATCCTGGCTGATGTGCAGATCGTCGCTGTCGATCTGGATGCCAAAGCGGCGGGCCTCGTGCGGGGCTGTTCCGCGCAGGCTGGCGGACAATTCGCTGATCAGCGGACGTACGCCGACGCCGCGATTTTCCTCCAGTTCGGCAAAATGGTTGCGATGCACGACCGACAGGGCATCGACCCGGCGCTGGATCGAGGCATAAGCCTCCACCGCCTCTGGATCATGGGCGGCGCGGGCGTGCAGGCTGATCAGGCTGGCGATGATCTGCAGGTTGTTCTTGACCCGGTGATGCACCTCGCGGGTCAGCTTGCGCTGGGTATCGAGTGCGTCCGCCATTTCCGCTTCATGGGTGGCGACATCCTCGCTGATCTCGCGGAAGGTGTCGCCCAGCGCTGCTATCTCGTGCGCCGGGGTACGGATACGCTGCAATGGTTCCAGCACTTCGCCCGGCCGGTAGGCGGCGACCGATCGCCGCAACAGGACCAGCGGGCGGATCAGCAGGCGATTGACGACAAACCAGCCGATCGCGGCCGCTGCAAACCACATGACCAGCGGCAGGAACAGGGACAGCAGTCGCGCCACCGTGGCGGGTGGTTCGCGCACGGTCATGGTCAGCAATATGTCGGGCGGGTCCAGCCGGGCCGAAAGACTGGTGCTCTGTCCGTGGATCATGCCGCCGGGCCGGCTGACGATCATCACCCGATTGCCCTGCCGCAGGCTGAGCTGCCGGTTCTGCAGTGCCGTCGCGGGATCGGCTATGCTTTCCAGATGGGTACGCGAATAATAAGCGAGTGCCGCGACCTTTCCATCGTCGCTGCGGGTGCGGGACAGCAGTGCATCGGATCCCGGCAATAGCTCGGCCCGCGGTCGGGCAAAACGGTCAGCGGGCAAAACGCCTGCCGGTTCGGGCGCCTCTGATCCGCACAGTCGCCGCCCCGTCCGGTCGTAGATATAAAAGCGGACACCGTTGCGGTCCTGGGACGTCAGGAAGAAGGACAGGCGATGACAGATCGCGCCGTCCGCCTTGCCGCCGGCCAGAGCGTTGACCGTCAGCGCCAGCGCCGTGCGATCGGCGGTAAGGTCGGCGGTCAGTTTACGTGCGCTTTGGGTGACTGCGACCCGCAGCAACGCTTCCTTTTCCAGATCGGCGGTGCGGATCGCCTGCAGCGAAGCAATGAGCGCGATCAGCCCAAGGGGCAGCAGCGCAAGTGTCAGGATGAGGAACATCTTGACGCCGGTGGACCGGAAATAGACGCCGAGCATGTTCATTGAGGAGCGGGCAGTCCTTGCGCGGGCGGCGCCAGCATGGCTGGCCCCGGTCAAGCGGGTATCAGCCAAGCTTGCTGAGCAGGTCCAGCATTTCGGAAGGAATATCTTCGTCTACGGTGCGCTGATAGACGGACTTGAGGACCTGGGAAACCTGGCCTTCATCCTTTTTCGGCGCGGCACGATGCTTCCGGGCCGATGGTTCGGCCTTCATGTCGCGGTCCTGAATGGTCGAGCCGACGTCAATATCCCCTCCCATTCTGTCACCTTGCGTCGTTGAAGAAACCAAAATCAGCCCCTCTGCAGAAATATCCGTCACGCCAGCCTGCTAACCTTTCGCTACATTGGCACATGACGTCAATCGACCGTCATCGCCAAAATGTACGAAAAACTCGTTATCGTCGAAAAAACCGAACGACAGTGAAACAAATCCGCTGGTCGATGGTTCCAGCGTTCGAAGCATTTTTTGCACCGCTGGTCATCTGGCGGGGAAGGGGAGAGGGGGCTTGCCATGGCGGCGGCGCCATCCCATCCTCCTCACTACAGCGCCGATGTTTCGGAACAATACGCCCAAATGGGCAGGGAGAAGACCTACCGATGTCGCTTGGACAGCAACTGCACCCCCATCTTCCCTTCTTGCGTCGTTATGCCCGCGCACTGACCGGCAGCCAGGCTCATGGCGATGCCTATGTCCGTGCGACGCTGGAAGCGATTGTCGCGGCGCCGGAAGAGTTTCCGTCTGGCATCGACCCGCGTCTGGGTCTCTACAAGACGTTCCATGCCATCTGGTCGTCGTCCCATCTTGACGATGAGCCCGCTTTTTCCGGCTCGCTGGGCAATGAGGCGATCGCCCATGCGCGTCTTGCGCGGTTGACGCCGCTGCCGCGCCAGGCGCTGCTGCTCACCGCACTTGAAGGATTCACGGCGGAGGATGTCGGCTATTTGATCAGCCTTGATACCGCTGATGTCGAGGCATTGGTCGAAGAGGCGCTGGCGGAGATCGAGGCGCAGACCCGTGCCAAGGTGCTCATCATCGAGGATGAGCCGATCATTGCCATGGATATCGAGACGATCGTGCGCGACCTGGGGCATGATGTAACGGCGATCGCGGTCACCCGTGAAGATGCGGTGCGCGAGGCACTGGCTGACCGACCGGGCCTGGTGCTGGCCGATATTCAGTTGGCTGACGATTCGAGCGGGATCGATGCGGTCAAGGACATCTTGGCGGAATTCTCCGTGCCGGTGATTTTCATCACGGCTTTCCCCGAACGCCTGCTGACTGGCGAACGGCCCGAACCGACATTCCTCATCACCAAGCCTTTCCAGCGCGCGACGGTGAAGGCGGCGATTTCCCAGGCCTTGTTCTTCGATGAGGCGACAGCGCCAGCCTGAATGCCGATTGGAACAGCCCGAAGCGGAACCCCGACGCGCGCGTTGCGTTAGTGATGCGTAATGAATCGGGAGAAGGATGATGGCTGAACAAGAACGGCACATCTCGACGCAGGATGCGCGGAGTGGCGCCACGCCGCACGTGGTCCGCTACGTCCTTGCTATCTCGCTCGCGCTGGCCGTGATCGCGATGCTGCTGGTGTTGTGGCGGTGAACCTGCGGAAATTCCCGATAATCCTACGGGTATCTCAGGAATTGGCCTTTGGCGATAATCGATCTAGGGTGCGGATGCGTATATGGCTTTGACGACTTCGGTTCATGCAGCGAGGGCGACGGTCGAAACGGGGGTTGTTGCCGTGAATGATGGGCCGGATCAGGGGCAGCGCGAAGCTCTGTCGGACACTGATTTCAAGCGCGAACTGGCAGCGGTGATTCCCCATCTGCGCGCCTTTGGACGATCGCTGTCGGGCAATCGCGACACGGCAGACGATCTGGTGCAGGAAACCTTGCTCAAGGCATGGGCCGCCCGTGCGCGTTTCCAGGCGGGTACCAACATGCGGGCCTGGACCTTCATCATCCTGCGCAACCATTATCTCTCGCAGATGCGCCGGTCGCGTTTCCGGGGTGATTGGGATGATCTGGCCGCCGACCGATTGCTGGCCGCGCCGGCCGGACAGGACAAGCATGTCGAACTGTCGGACATGCAGCGGGCCTTGTTGCAACTGCCCCAGCCCCAGCGTGAAGCGCTGATCCTAGTCGGCGCCGGTGGTTTCGCCTATGAGGAAGCGGCCGAGATCTGTGGTGTGGCCGTTGGCACGATCAAGAGCCGCGTGGCACGCGGCCGTGCGGCGTTGGAGCAGATCCTGGAGGATGGAAGCTTGCCATCCCGCCGCACCCAGGAAACCCGCGAAACGGCAGTGCTTGACGAGATCATGGATGATGTTGACCGTCTGAGCCGGGGCCGTCCCCTCGACGGGAGTGATGACGACGGCGTCTGACCGCAGTGGGTCGGGCAAGTGTAGCCAGGCACGGAACGTTCGATCGGTTCCGGCCGTTGATGCCGTCAATAAAGGAGATGAACCATGGGCGACGACCCTTATCGGGGCGATGCGCCACGCACCGACAGGGGCGTTGACCGGCCTGCGGGCAATGGTGGGCTGATATTCGCGCTGGTCGCGATCGCGCTCATCCTGGCAATCGGCTTCTTCTACCTAACCAATGAGCGGCGTGAGGATCGGCGTGCCGACGCGGTGACGCATGCGGCGGATTCGGTTGATAATGCTGCCAGGATTGTCGGTGACGCGGCAAAGAATGCGGCCGACGACCTGCGCAACAATAATTAGGCTGGTACCGCCCCACGCGGCCCGGATTGGACGATAGCGATCCGTTCAGCATTTCTTCGTCATTTTCAGGCAGGGTTCCCGCCTGTCGGATTTTCTTACATTTTACTGTAAGGCAGACCCGACTCCACCAGGTTGACGGGTCCATCGTCGGATACTGCGACTGTGCGGGAAAATGCGCGACGATGATCAGGCTGTTCAAACATTATGTCCCCCATGCCGTGCTGCTGCTTGGCCTGCTGGATTTCGTGCTGCTGCTGGGTGCGGCCGAGGGGGGCTGGATTTTGCGCGCGCATCAGATCGGGATGGGGATCGATCCTATCGCGACACGCTTCGGACCGCTGCTCAGCTTTGCCCTTGCGATCCAGACCGGCATGATCGCGGTGGGTGTCTACGGCACCGAGGCGCTGCAATCGATCCGTTTTGCCGTCGCCCGATTGCTTGTCGCGATCTCGCTTGGCGTCATCTTTCTATCCGTCATGTATTTTCTGTTGCCCGGCATAACCCTGTGGCGGTCCAATTCGCTCTACGCGATGGGGCTGGCGCTTGTCCTGCTGCTTGCGGTGCGCATGGTGCTTGGTTCGATGCTGGGCGGCGAAGCGTTCAAGCGCCGTCTTGTCGTACTGGGCGCGGGTAATCGCGCCAACCGTATCCGTGATCTGGAGCAGAAGCGCGGCGCGGGTTTCCTGGTTGTGGGGTATATCGCCATGAACGACGGGAACCAGGTTGTGGCCGAGGCGATCAACCGTAGCGCGATCTACAATCTGTCGGACTTCGTTGTGCGGCTCAATGCGAGCGAGGTCGTGCTGGCGCTTGAGGAACGGCGCAACGCCATTCCCATGTCCGATCTATTGCGGATCAAGACCACCGGCGTTCATGTGAACGACCTGTCGACGTTTTTGGAACGCGAAACGGGTCGTGTCGACGTCGACAGCGTTAACCCCAGCTGGCTGATCTTTTCC
Source organism: Sphingobium sp. AP49 (assembly GCF_000281715.2). NCBI lineage: Bacteria > Pseudomonadati > Pseudomonadota > Alphaproteobacteria > Sphingomonadales > Sphingobiaceae > Sphingobium > Sphingobium sp. AP49. Next base: position 1,531,386 of record NZ_CP124576.1, read on the forward strand.
GACGGCTTTTCTGCTGGCCGGCGCCTGTCCAGCATCGCCAAGCGTGTGTTCGATATCATCGCCAGTTCGTTGCTGTTGCTGCTGACAGGGCCGATCATCCTCCTGGCGGCATTGCTGGTGAAACTGGATAGCCGCGGCCCGGCCTTCTATCGGCAGCAGCGCGTGGGCCTGTATGGCCAGGAATTCTGGATCGTGAAGCTGCGCACCATGCGCCAGGATGCCGAGGTCAAGGGGCAGGCCGTCTGGGCGGAAAAGGATGATCCGCGCATCACACGCCTGGGCTATTGGCTGCGTAAGTTGCGCATCGACGAATTGCCGCAGACATGGACCGTGCTGAAAGGGGAGATGAGCTTCGTCGGCCCACGCCCGGAACGGCGCCAGTTCGTCGAGGATCTGGAGCAGCATCTGCGCTATTATGCCGAACGGCATATGGTCAAGCCGGGCATCACCGGCTGGGCGCAGATCAATTATCCCTATGGGGCCTCTATCGAGGATGCCCGGCACAAGCTGGAATATGACCTCTATTATGCCAAGAATTACACGCCCTTCCTGGATCTGCTGATCCTGATCCAGACGGTGCGGGTCATCCTGTGGCCTGACGGCGCCCGGTGAGCGGCCAGCCATGAGTGTGCTGCTGCAATTCATCGGCGACTGGGGGCATGCACTGGCGGCCGTGCTGTTCGCGGCGCTGGGCATATTCATCCTGCGGCGACGGGCGGAAGCGGCCGAACCGCGCCTGCTTGCCTGCGCGCTGCTGCTGACCTCCTGTTGGGCACTCTATGTGTCCTTCGGCGGCGTCGCCAAGCCGTTGTCGGGTATTGGCGAGAGCATTCGCAATGCAGCCTGGCTGCTGTTGATGTTCGCGATGTTCCGGCGCGGTCCCGCCGCGCGTGGCGGATCGACGGTCGCAGTCGGCTCGGTTTATGCGGCCGTGGCCGGCATTGTCCTGATCCAGACCACGACCGACCTTGCCTGGCGCCAGTTGTCGCCCGACAATGAACTGCACGACATGCTGATTGCAGTGTCGCTGGTGCTGCGGATGATGACGGCGATCGGCTGCCTGTTGCTGGTCCATCATCTCTATACGGCCTGGCCATCGCGCGATCGAACGCGCGTCGCGCTGCTGCTGGGCGCGCTGGCGGCGATGTGGACCTACGACCTCAACCTCTATGTCATCCGCTATTTTGCTATGAGCCGGGTCAATGAACTCTACGCCCTGCGCGGCTTGCTGATGGCATTGCTGGCACCGGTGATTGCCGTCGGCCTGCGCAAGGAAATGGCCGGGCGCCTGCAATTGTCGCGCACCATCACCTTCCAGTCGCTCTCGGTGGTGGCGGTCGCGCTCTATGTCGTGGTGCTGACGGCGGCGGCCGTGCTGATCGAACTGATCGCTGGCCCCTATGCCCGGCTTGTGGAGATCGGCGCGGTCTTCTTTACCGCTGTCACTGCACTGGTGCTGCTACCTTCGCCCCGGCTGCGGGCGCTGTGGAAAGTGCAGGTGGCCAAGCATTTCTTCCAGCATCGTTATGATTATCGCACCGAATGGATGCGCTTTGGCGAGACGATCGGCCGCCCGGGCGAAAATGCACCGCCGCTGGGCGAGCGGGTGGCCAAGGCGGTGGCGGACATCACCGATTCCTCCGCTGCCCTGCTGCTGCTGCGTGACGAGAGTGGCAGCCTGTGCTTTGAGACCCACTGGAACTGGTCGCACGGCCTGCCGGATGGGGCAGTCCTGTCGCCGCAGCAGGCGGCGGCGCTGGAACAGAGCGGCTGGATCATCGATATCGGCCGGCGCAAAAATATGGATATCGGGTTCGATCTGCCGCCCTGGCTGATGGAAGGCGCGCGGGTCTGGGCATTGGTGCCGTTGATTCATTATGGTCGGCTGATCGGGGCTATCATGCTCGCGCCGCCGCCGATCGATCGGCGGCTGGATTGGGAAGATTTCGACATGCTGCGCGCTGCTGGCCGGCAGGCGGCGACCCATATCAGCGAAGCCCAGGGGCAGCAGGCGCTGGACGACGCCCAGCGTTTCGAGGAATTCAACCGCCGCTTCGCCTTCATCATCCATGATGTGAAGAATCTGGTCAGCCAATTGTCGCTGCTCGCCCGCAATGCGGAGCGCCACGCCGACAATCCCGACTTCCGTGCCGACATGGTGCTGACGCTCAAGGAATCGGTCGGCAAGATGAACGACATGCTCGCCCGTTTGTCCCAGCATAATAAGGGCCGTCCCGAAGAGCCGCGTCCGGTGGCGCTTGGCCGGGTCGCCGAACAGGTCGCGCGCAGCCGTGCCCGCCAGCGCGCCGTCCATGTCAGCGGTGAGGTGCCGCTGGCACTGGCGGACCCGGCCCGTGTCGAACAGATATTGGTGCATCTGCTGCAAAATGCGATCGATGCCAGCGAGGCGGATCGGCCGGTCGAAATCCGCCTTGGCATCGAAGCCAGCCAGGCCAGCGTTGCGATCATCGACCAGGGTTGCGGCATGACGGCCGAATTTGTCCGGCGCGAACTGTTCAAGCCTTTCTCGTCCAGCAAGGCAGGAGGCTTTGGCATTGGCGCGTTCGAGGCGCGAACCCTGGCCGAGGCCATGGGCGGGCGGATCGACGTGGAAAGCAAACCAGGCGTGGGGAGCCGTTTCACCCTGCGCCTGCCGCTGGCGCCCCAGCCGGCGCGCGATGACGTACAAGGAAAGGCCGCCTGATGAGCGACACCCGCCCCAAATTGCTGATCGTGGAGGATGACCCGGGCCTGCAGCGCCAATTGCGCTGGGCCTATGAGGATTATCAGTTGTTCATTGCCGGGGATCGCGAGGAAGCGATCGAGATTTTGCGGGGTGAGGCGCCCGACGTGGTGACGCTGGACCTGGGCCTGCCACCCGATCCCGACGGGACGAGCGAGGGCTTTGCCACGCTGGAGGAAATATTGCGGATCAAGCCCGACACCAAGGTGATCGTGGCGTCGGGCCATGGCGCCCGCGAAAGCGCGCTGGGCGCGATTTCCGGTGGCGCCTATGATTTTTATCAGAAGCCGGTCGATATCGACGAACTGGGCCTGATCGTGCGCCGCGCTTTCCATGTCCACGCGCTGGAGCGGGAAAATGCGCGCCTTGCCGAAACCGCGCCTGAAGGGGGCAAGGTGCTGGGCCGGATGATCACCGGGGCGCCGGAAATGATGCGTGTCGCCCGTACGATCGAGCGGGTGGCGAGCGCGCAGGTGTCGGTTCTGCTGTTGGGCGCCAGTGGTACCGGCAAGGAGCTGCTGGCGCAGGGGCTGCATGATGCCAGCCCCCGGCGCGGCGGCGCCTTCGTCGCGATCAATTGCGCGGCCATTCCCGAGACGTTGCTGGAATCCGAGCTGTTCGGGCATGAAAAAGGCGCCTTCACCGGCGCGATCAAGACGACGCCGGGCAAGATCGAGCAGGCGCAGGGCGGCACGCTGTTCCTTGACGAGGTCGGGGACATCCCGCTGCCGCTGCAGGTCAAGCTGCTGCGCTTCCTGCAGGAACGGGTGATCGAACGGATCGGTGGGCGCCAACCCATTCCGGTCGACACCCGCATCGTTTGCGCGACCCATCAGAATCTGGACGAGATGATCGCGGCCGCCACGTTTCGCGAGGATCTTTATTATCGACTGGCGGAAATCGTTGTGCGCATACCTGCGCTGCGCGATCGGCCGGGTGATCCGGCGCTGCTCGCCCGCCATTTCCTGACCCGCTTCGCCCAGGACATGAACCCGCAGGTCAAGGGATTTGCGCCCGATGCGTTGGCCGCGCTCGACGGTTGGGGGTGGCCGGGCAATGTCCGCGAGTTGGAAAATCGCGTGAAGCGCGCGGTCATCATGGCCGACGGCAAGCATGTGACGGCCGCCGACCTCGACCTTGACGGCGATCGGACCGAAGGCAGTGATGTGGTGAATCTCAAGGCTGCGCGGGAAATGGCCGATCGTCGGGCGATCCGCCGCGCGATTGCACGGACCGACGGCAATATTTCGGGGGCGGCTAAGATATTGGGCATCAGCCGGCCGACGCTCTACGACTTGCTCAAACAATATCAGATGCAGGGCTGATCCATGCGCCGCACGCGCTTGTTCCTGCTGGTGGGCGCGGCCCTGCTGTTGCTTGCGCTTGCCGGCGCCTGGCAATGGCGGGTGCGGGAAGGCAATGGCAGCGCCGCGCTGGCGCGGGGCCTTGCCGCACTGGACAAGGGCGACGCCCGGACCGCGCGGATCGAACTGATGAATGCGATCAAGGCTGATCCCCGGTCCGCTGCGGCGCGGATCGGCCATGCCCGGGCGCTGGTGAAGTTGGGCGATGGTGCCGGCGCGCAGGCGGACATAGCGCGCGGTCGCAAGCTGGGCGCGGCAGCGGGGGCGACGCGCGCACTGATGGCCGATGCCCTGCTGCTGCAGGGGGATAGTGATGGCGCATTGCGGGAAGCGCAGGCGACCGATGTGACCGCCAAGACGGCGCCGGCCGCCGCGCGGGTGGTGGCGCGGGCCTGGCTTGCCCGGGGGATCTGATCGCGACGCAAGCGGCGTTCGATCACGCCCTGGCCCTGGCACCGCGTGATGCCGCCACGCTGGTGGATATGGGGCGTTTCCGGCTGGCGGTCGGGGATCAGGGGGGCGCGATCATGGCGGCCGATGGTGCGTTGACGCTGGCCCCCGCCGATCCTGAAGCGCTGACCCTGCGCGGCGTCCTGATCCGCGACCAATATGGGCTGGTGGCAGCCTTGCCCTGGTTTGAAAAGGCGTTGCAGGCCAATCGGGATTCAATCCCTGCGCTGACCGAATATGCCGCGACCCTGGCCGATACCGGCCGGGCCAGCGCGATGCTGAGCGTCACGCGCCGCATTTTGGCGCTGGAGCCGGGCAATGCGCGCGCCTGGTTCATGCAGGCGGTGATGGCCGCGCGCGCGGGCAAGGCCGACCTCGCCCGCGCGCTGCTGGTGCGGACCAATGGGCGGCTGGACCGTGAACCCGCGACACTGCTGCTGCGGGGAGTATTGCATCTGTCCGATGGCAATGCCGTGCTGGCGGCCGAGGTGCTGGGGCCACTGGTTGCGGCGCAGCCGGACAATCGCGTTGCCCGCACTTTGCTGGGGCGAGCCCGCTATCTGAGCGCCGATTATAGCGGGACGGTTGCGGTGCTGGCACCGCTGGTTGCTCGGGAAGATGCCGATTCCTATGCGCTGACCCTGGCTGGTCGCGCGCAGGAAGCGCTGGGCGATCCTCTCGCTGCGCAGGATCTGCTTGCGCGTGCGGCTGCGCCTGGGCGCGCTGCCGCCGATTTTTTCGCGGCGCCGCAGGATGATGCGCGCGCCTATGGGCCAGCACCGGCCAGCGCCGCGACCGCATTCGATAATATTCCCTATATCCGGGCCTTGTTGCGGACCGGCCGGATGCACGAGGCGGTGGAGCGGGCGCAATTGCTCAGCCGCGCCAATCCCGGAGCGCCGGCGGCCCAGATCGTTCTGGGCGACGCGCTGGGCGTGGCCGGGCGGCCTGCCGACGCGGTGCGGGCCTATGAGGTCGCCGCCAACATCCGCTTCGATCGGGCGGTGGCGCTGCGCCTGGCCGGTGCCTGGAGCCGGGCTGGCGATCCAGCCCGGGCGGTGCAGGTGATACGCCTGTTCCTGTCGCAGAATCCGATGGATGTGGAGGCGCAACGCCTGTCGGCCGCAGCGTCGATGCAGGCGCGTGACTGGCGTGGCGCGCTGCGCATGTTGCAGGCGATCCAGGCGCAGACGGGGGGCAATGACGCGCTGCTGATGGCCGATCTTGCCCGTACCAGCCTGGAAAGCGGCGATCTGGCGCGGGCGCAGGCCTATGCCGCCCAGGCCTATCGGCTGATGCCGGCCAGTCCGGTTACCGCCGACATCTATGGCTGGACCCTGTTGCGCAGCGGCGCCAAGGGGCAGGGGCCTGTCGATCTGCTGGAAAAGGCGGCGATGCTGGCCCCCGGTCAGCCATCGGTGCAATGGCACCTGGGCCAGGCCTATGCCGCGGCTGGACGCAAGGCGGCGGCGAAGCGCGCGCTCGCCTTTGCAGCGGCGTCCAACTTCCCCGACCGGCAACAGGCGGCCAAGGCCCTCGCAGCGCTGTAGAAAATGCGCGGTTGGTGACAGCGAAATTGACAGGGGCAAGGGCTTTTGGCGCTTGACTCATTTTGATATTTAGCTAAATATCATATCATGAGCCAGGTCTTCAAAGCCTTGTCCGATCCGACCCGCAGGCGCGTATTGCAGCTTCTGCGCCAGGGGCCGATGAGCGCGGGGGAGTTGAGCGATCGGTTCGACGTCTCCCGGCCGACCATGTCGGCGCATTTTGCGGTGCTGAAAGAGGCCGATCTGGTCCATGCCGAAAAGGTCGGCAAATCGGTTATCTATCATCTCAAGCTCTCGGTGCTCGAAGATGCGCTGCTGGGCTTTGTTCATTCGTTCGGCCCGGGCGTGGAAATGCCTGCGCCCAGCAGGAAGGCAGCAGGATGAATAAGGAACTGGTCGGTAGCCTCGCCTGGGGCGGGGGTATCCTAATCGTCGCGTTGGCCGCGACCGTCGCGCGCAAGCAGGGTTATGTCGATCCGGAAGTGGTGACGCGCCTGGTCATTGGCCTCAACGGACTGATGATGGCCTGGTATGGCAATCGGTTGCCCAAGGCGTTCGTTCCCAGCGCGCAGGCCCGAAAGGCGCGCCGTGTCAGCGGCTGGTCGCTGGTGTTGAGCGGGCTCGTCTATGCCGGACTATGGGCCTTCGCGCCGATGCAGGTCGCCATCATCGGCGGTTGCGGCGCGGTATTGCTGGGGTTCGTGGTGACGCTGGGCTATTGCCTGTCGCTGCGGGACGGCAGGCGGGTCGTCTAGGCCGGAGCAAAGCTCAGACCTTGTGGCTGTCCAGTTCGTCGAGCCGGATGCCCAGGCGCCGGATCTGTGCCGCGACCGGCGGCCAGACGCTTTCGAGGAAACGGTTGCGTTCAGCCTCGCGCAGCTTGCGGGTCGCACCATCGGCGACGAACATGCCGACCCCCCGCTTCACGATGACCAGGCCATCATCCTGGAAGCTCTGATAAGCCTTGGCCACCGTCAGCGGGTTGGCGCCTTGCTGGGCGGCAAAAGCGCGAACCGAGGGAAGCAGGTCGCCATCATGATAGTCGCCATCCAGGATGGATGCAGCGATGATCTCGCGAAGGCGGAGATAGACGGGTTTGGATTCGTCGCTCATAAGTGCATCAGTGCCATAATACAGCTACGCGGGTCAATCCGGTGGGTTGCGTGGATCCCATATTATTGAGCAACTATCTGTCCCAGGTCGATACGATATCGTCATAATCTGGCCGGGGGCGCTCATCGAGCGGTCGCGACGGCGTTCCGATGAAGACGAAGCCGGCCAGCCGCTCGTCCGCGCTGCCAAATGCGTCGCGCACATCCGCGTTGAAGCTGGGCCAGCCGGTGAGCCAGCCACCGGCGAAGCCCAGCGCATGGGTGGCGTGCAGCAGGTTCATGATTGCCGCGCCGGCCGACAATTCCTGTTCCCACACGGGAATCTTGCTACCGACCACCGGTTTGGACAGCGCCACCACCAATGTCGGCGCCTGCTGTGCGAACTGGTGCATCGCCTCGATCTCCAGCCGACCGGCGTCGGGCTTTTCGGCGCGATAGGCGTTCTCCAGCAGTGCGGCGAGTTTTCCCCGCTTGTCCTGCGGTACGATCACGAAGCGCCAGGGGGCCAGCTTGCCATGATCGGGCGTGCGCAGCGCGACTTCGAGGATCTGACGCAGTTGCGCGTCGTCCGGGCCGGGCGCGACCAGGTCGCGGGGCTTGCCGGAACGGCGGGTCTGGAGCAGGGCGAGCGGGCTGGACAGGTCGTTGAACATCGGTTGCCAAATGGGACGCTTTGCCGCCGGGTGCAAGGGCCAAGGGCGCGCTTCCTATCGCTTCAGCGCCGCTTTGACTCGGGCCACCTTTCCCCTCTAGGGTTCGCGCCATAACGCCGCCGCGTTCGCCGGCGGGCACAAAAAGACAATTTCAAGGGGGTCCGATGGCGACCGCAATCACCGATCCGGCGGAGGCAGGCAAGACCTGGCTCGGCCATCCGCGCGGCCTGTTCCTGCTCTTCTTCGTGGAGATGTGGGAGCGCTTTTCCTTCTATGGCATGCGCGCGCTGCTGATCTTCTACCTGACGCAGCATTTCCTCTTTTCCGATCGCGACGCCAGCTACGCCTATGGCGCCTATATGTCGCTGATCTACATCTCGCCGCTGATGGGCGGCTATCTGGCCGACCGCTATCTGGGCCAGCGCAAGGCGGTGCTGTTCGGCGGCATCATCATTGCCGTCGGCCATCTGATCCTGGGGCTGGAAAGCGACAATGCCGGGCCGATGGGGCTGGGTCTCTTCTGGCTGGGCCTCGCCACCGTCATCACCGGCACGGGCTTCCTCAAGTCCAGCGCCTCGGCACTGGTGGGTCAGCTTTACCCGCGCGACGACATGCGCCGCGACCCGGCCTATACGATCTTCTACATGGGCATCAATGTCGGCGGCACGATCGGCCCGATCATCTGCGGCTATCTGGGCCAGGTCTGGGGCTGGCACTGGGGCTTTGGCGCGGCGTCGGTCGGCATGGTCGCGGGCGCGCTGGGCTTTGCCCTGTGCAAGCCGATGCTGCAGGGCAAGGGCGAACCGACCGACCCCGTGCGTCTGGCCCAGAAGGTCGGCGGCCTCATCAGCCGCGAATGGCTGGTCTATCTGCTCAGCCTGCTCGCCATTCCGGTCTGCTGGTATCTGATCCAGAATCACAGCGTCGTCGGCTGGGGGCTGGGTATCGCCGGGCCGCTGATGGTCGGCTATATCCTCTGGGAATCCTTCGGGCGCCTGCACGGCACCGAGCGGCACCGGATGCTCGCCGCCCTGTTCCTGCTGGTCATCAACCCGATCTTCTGGGGCCTTTACGAACAGACGGGCTCCTCGCTCAACCTGTTCGCTGATCGCTATACCGACCGTACCATGCTCGGCTTCGATGTGCCGGCTTCGGTCTTCCAGTCCTTGAACGCCGCCTATATCCTGATCTTCGGTCCGATCATGGCGGGTTTGTGGATCTGGCTGGCCAAGCGCGGCTGGGAACCATCGACCCCGGCCAAGTTCGGCATCGCCATCGTGCTGGTCGGCGCCGGCTTCCTGGTGCTCGACGCGGGCACGGGCGCGCCCGGCACGCTGACCCCGGTGCTGTTCATCTTCCTTCTCTATCTCTGTCATACGATCGGCGAGCTGTGCCTGTCGCCGGTCGGCCTGTCCGCCATGTCCAGCCTGGCGCCATCACGCATGGTCGGGCTGATGATGGGCATCTGGTTCCTCGCCATGGCGTTGGGCGAATATGCCGCCGGCGTCATTTCGGCGGCGACTGGCAATGCCGAGGGGGTCGCCTCGCGCGATGCCATGCTGCATGTGTTCGACAAGATCGGCTGGTGGTCGGTGGGCTTTGGCATCGCCGTCATGGCGGTCGCGCCGCTGGTCAAGCGGCTGATGCACACGCGGGAAATCGACACGACAACAGGGGATATCGCATCATGAAACGCACGCGCGTCGCGCTGCTGGCCCTCACGCTCCTGGCGGGTGTGAGCGGACCGGCGATCGCCAAGAAGGAAAAGGAACAGCCGGCACCGGCGTCGCAGGGCAGCTCCGCTGAACCGGACAATCCCTATCCTTCCACCTACAAGCCCTATCCGGGCGTCGCGACCGCGATCCGCGGCGCGACCATCTTTGACGGTGAAGGCGGGCGGATCGACAAGGGTGTCGTCTTCCTGTCCGGCGGCAAGATCACATCGATCGGCGGTCCCGACACGCCGATCCCGGCGGACATCGCCGTGTTCGACGGCACCGGCAAGTTCGTGACGCCCGGCGTCATCGATATTCACAGCCATCTGGGCGTCTATCCCTCGCCCAGCGTCGATGCGAACTCCGACGGCAATGAAATGACCTCGCCGGTCACGCCCCATGTCTGGGCCGAACATTCGGTCTGGCCGCAGGATCCCGGTTTCGGTCGCGCGCTCGCCAATGGCGGCGTCACCACGCTGCAGATCCTGCCCGGTTCGGGCAATCTGTTCGGCGGCCGCAGCGTGATCCTGAAGAATGTTCAGGCGCGCACCATGCAGGGCATGAAGTTCCCCGGCGCGCCCTATGGCCTGAAAATGGCCTGCGGCGAAAATCCCAAGCGCGTCTATGGCGCCAAGGGGCGTGAGCCCAGCACCCGCATGGGCAATATGGCGGTCGATCGCCAGACCTGGATCAAGGCGCGCGAATATCAGAAGAAGCGCGCGGCGGGCAAGGAACAGACCCGTGACCTCGGCATGGAGACGCTGGCCGACGCGCTGGAAGGCAAGATCCTGGTCCAGAATCATTGCTACCGCGCCGACGAGATGGCCAATGTGATCGATATGTCGAAGGAGTTTGGCTACAAGGTCACCGCCTTCCACCATGCGGTCGAAGCCTACAAGATCGCCGACCTGTTGCGCGAGAACGGCATTTGCGCCGCCATGTGGGGCGACTGGTATGGCTTCAAGATGGAAGCCTATGACGGCATCAAGGAGAATGTCCCGCTCGTCCACCAGGCCGGCGCCTGCGCCATCGTCCATTCCGATGACGAGAATGGCATCCAGCGCCTGAACCAGGAAGCGGCCAAGGCATTGGGCGCGGGCCGTCGCATGGGCATCAACATCCCTGACGAGATCGCCTGGACCTGGCTCGCCATCAATCCGGCCAAGGCGATGGGCATCGCCGACCAGACCGGCAGCCTGAAGGTCGGCAAGATGGCCGACGTGGTGCTGTGGAACGGCAATCCCTTCAGCACCTATACCCGGCCGGAAAAGGTCTGGGTCGACGGCGCACTCCTGTATGACGCCAATGATCCAAAGCGGCGCCCGGTCACGGACTTTGAGCTGGGCCAGATCGGCGCGGGAGACGTGAAATGACGATGAAGACCGCAATCCGCGCCGCCGCCGCGCTGCTCGCCGTCACGGCCTCGCCCATGGCGCTGGCCCAGACCATCGCCATCACCGGCGCCACCCTGGCGATCGGTGACGGGTCGGAACCGATCCAGAATGGCACCGTGGTCATTGCCGCCGGCAAGGTGGTGGCCGCCGGGGCCGGCGTCGCCGTGCCGGCCGGCGCCAAGACCATCGACGCCAGCGGCAAATGGGTGACGCCCGGCATCGTCTCGGGCTTCTCGCGCGTGGGCCTGGCCGAAGTGCCCGGCGTCAAGGAAACCAACGACATCAACGCCCGCACGCCCTTCTCGGCGGCGATCGACGTGGCGCCGGCGATCAACCCGCTGGCCAATCCGATCGCGATCAGCCGCACCGCCGGCGTGACCCGCGCGGTGGTCGTGCCCGCGACCGGCAACGGCATCTTTGCCGGGCAGGGCGCGGTGGTCGATCTGGGCGCCGACATGGACCCCATCACCAAGGCGCGCGCCTTCCAATATGTCGAGATGGGCGAAGAGGGCGCGGAGGATGCCGGCGGCAGCCGTCCGGCCGCTTATCTCAGCTTCAAGATGATGCTGCGCGAGGCGCAGGATTATGCCAAGGCCCCGGCCAGCTATGATGGCCGGTCGAAGGACGCGTTGCTCAACCGCGTCGATGCCGAGGCGCTGGTCCCGGTCGTCACCGGCGCCATGCCGCTGATGATCCATGTCGAAAGCGCGCGCGATATCCTGGGCGTGCTGGCGCTCAGGAAGGACTTCCCGGCGCTGAAGCTGATCCTCGCCGGCGCGACCGAAGGCTGGATGGTGGCGAATCAGATCGCCGCCGCCAAGGTGCCGGTGATTACCGGCGGGCTGGATGACCTGCCCTCCAGCTTCGAGAAGCTGGCGGCGACCCAGAGCAATGTCGGCCGCATGGTCAAGGCAGGGGTGCCCGTTGCCATGGGGATGCTGAGCGGCGACGATGCGCTGCAGTTGCGTGTCGCCACCCAGCAGGCGGGCAACATGGTCGCGCTGACCCGGGTGCCGGGCGCCACGGGCCTGAGTTGGGGCCAGGCGCTGCGCACCATCACCTCCGCCCCGGCCGAGGCGATGGGGCTGGGCGATCGGATCGGGTCGCTGAAAGCCGGCAAGGCGGGCGATGTCGTGATCTGGGACGGCGACCCGCTGGAAATGGAATCGGCGCCGGTCGCGGTGTGGATCGACGGCATCCAGCAGCCGATCGACAATCGCCAGACCAAGCTGCGCGATCGCTACGCCACCCCGGCCGAGGGCAGCCTGCCCAAGGCCTATGAATGGTAGGATGGGGAAGGGGGCCACGGCCCCCTTTTTCTGGCTCGATATCGGCTCGTCCCGCGCTGACGGGCTGGTCGCGGCGCGGCCTGCCATGTTGCCATATCGGTCCATTTATGTCTCGCGAAGGCAGGCCCCAAGCGCCAACGATGTCGCAATTGTGAGAAAATATTGCGTCGGTCCGGTGTCATGCTTGCGCGATTGACCGCCGCGACCATCGCTCACATCAGCCCGTGAAATTCTAATGCGACTAAGTCGCACTATTATTTCAATGGGGGTCTGAAATGCCATTTTCTGCACTATCGTCGAAGCGTGCGCGTCATTTGGGCGGCGCGATGCTGCTGTGCGCCGCTGCCTTACCCATGATCGCAGAGGCTGCCGAAGGCGCGCCCGAGGCCGAAGCCCCGTCCGACGCGATCGTCGTGACCGCCGCAGGCTATGAACAGAATATCGTCGAGGCACCGGCCAGCATCACCGTGCTGGGCCGTGAAGAATTGCAGGAAAGGCGCTTTGGCAGCCTGGCCGAAGTGCTGATGGATGTGCAGGGGGTCGATGTCGGTGGCGAGGCGGGCAAGACCGGCGGCCTCAACATCTCGATCCGTGGCATGCCCAGCGACTATACGCTGGTGCTGATCGACGGCCGTCGACAAAATGCGCCGGGCGGCGTCACGCCGAACGGTTTTGGCGAAACCTCGACCAGTTTCATGCCGCCCTTTTCGGCGATCGACCGGATCGAGGTGGTGCGCGGTCCGATGTCGACCCTCTACGGGTCGGATGCGATGGGCGGCGTGGTCAACATCATCACCCGCAAGGTCGGCAATCGCTGGGTGGGCACGGCGACGGCGGAGAGCACGATCCAGGGGGATGACCGGTTCGGCAATATCCAGTCGCTCAACGGCTTTGCCCAGGGACCGATCATCAAGGATCTGGCTGGCCTCACCCTGCGCGGCAGCGTGTTTCACCGGGCCGGGTCCAATATCGCGATCCCGGGCGATCCGGCACTGACGCTGGGCCGCAATCCGGTGGAATCGGACATCTACACCTATGGCGGCCGTCTGACGCTGACGCCGCATGCGGACCATGATCTCTGGCTGGAATATGATCGTAACGAACAGCGTTATGACAATAGCGAGGGGCAGTTGGGCACGCTTGGATCGGGCGGTTATGCGCCCGAACAGCGCTTCAATCGCAGCAATTATGTCCTGGCCCATAGCTGGCGCATGGGCTTTGGCCAACTCGACACGACCTTCACGCGCAACGAGACCGAAACGATCGGGCGCCTGATCCCCAACGGCACGCCGGGCGCCGTGCCGGGCAGCCCGCGGACCCTGGAAGCGCGCAACGACATCCTTGATTCCCGCTTTGCGGGCAAGAGCGGCGCGCTCGCCTTCACCATTGGCGGCCAATATTGGAAGGCGCGCATGGTCGAGGGCGTGGCGCCCGAACCGTTCAAATTCACCCAATGGGCCGGCTTTGCGGAGGCTACGCTGACCGTGACGGAGGGCGTCAACCTGACGGGCGGCGCGCGCTATGACGATCACAGCACCTTTGGTAGCAAATGGTCGCCGCGCGCCTATGCGGTGTGGAACATCAACGATGTGGTGACATTGAAGGGCGGGGTCAGTCGCGGGTTCAAGACGCCGCGGGTCGAGCAGATCGCCAGCGGTATCATCGGCTTTGGCAGCCAGGGACGGGTGCCGTTGCTCGGCTCGCCGGGGCTGACGCCGGAAACCAGCACCAGTTACGAAGCCGGCCTCTATTATGATGGACAGGGCTTGTTCAGCGGCAATGTCACGCTGTTCAACAATGATTTCGATGACAAGATCGCGTCCGGGCCGGGCATCGCCAATTGCACCTTCTCAGGCTATAATGGCCAGCCGCCGGCCGGTTGCGTCGATGTCGGCAATTTCCCCAATGTCGAACTGTTCAGCCAGTCGATCAACATCGACAAGGCACGGACGCGGGGCGTGGAAGTGGCAACCCGCTTCGTCTTCACCCCCACGCTCTCGCTTTCGGCCAACTACACCTATACCGAAACCGAACAATTGAGCGGGGCGGAAGAGGGATTGCCGCTGGTGGGCATGCCCAAGCATATGCTGAACGGCAATCTGCGCTGGAAGCTGGGCGACAAGGCGAGCGTCTGGGCGCGGGCGGAAATACGTTCGAGCCGGTACCGCGGCGCCAATGCGCAGCAGACGACGCTCGGCGATTTTCGGGGCTATGAACTGTTCCACCTAGGCGGTTCCTATCAGGTCACGCCGGCCTTCCGCCTGGCGGCGACGATCAACAACCTGCTCGACACCGACTATGCGGTTTATGTGCCCTATCAGACCGCAGCCAATGTGACCGCCTGGACCCCGGCCTATTCGATCAACCAGGAAGGTCGTCGTCTCTGGCTCTCGGCCACGGTCGACTTCTGACAACCCCTGTATCGCCTCTCCGCGCGATCGGCGCGGGGAGGCGGCAGGCCCACGCGCCTGTCCTGCAACGAATTGCCCCGGGCTTTTCGTCATCCGCGCGAAGATGTCGAGATTGACGGCGAAAAGGCGCCGTTCAGCGCGGTCAATCCGGTTTGCCGCGCCGGGCTCAGCCGCTGGTGGCGCCCCAGATGTCGCCGGCTTTTACAAAGCCCTTCTGGCCCTTGACGTCGAAGGCGCACCAGCCGCCCGAGCAGGAGGCGATGCGGCCGACCACGCCCTTTTCGGCGCGGAACAGGGTGCGGCTGGTGTCGCTCGCGCCCTCGTGCATTGGCGCTTCCGATGCCGTGACGATCGCGGTGGCGGTATCGCTCAATAGGCGGACGTGCATCCAGCCCTGGGCGCCATCGGGATCCTCCACCTTGCGCCACAGGCCCAGCACCTGCACCACCTTCACCGGCAGGTCGCGGCGGCGATAGACCCAGTTGGAGGGGTAGTCGAGGCTGGGGCCAACGCGCATCCGCGCTTCGTCCTGGGCCAGCGAGGCCCAATAGGGCACCGGCTTGGCCGGCGCAGCCGCCGCTCCGCCCATATGGCTCAGGGCCGCAATCATGCCCGCGCCCATCAGCAGGCGCTTCATGCCCGACCCTTTGCCCAAATCACCCATGTTCTTCCCATACTCCGCAGCGGTCGGCCGCGACAAGCTTTCAATCGCATTGTGCGCCATATCCGCTTGACCGATGTCGCAGGCCGGAATAGCGGCCGGATATGGCCAGGAAACCGCGCCCCGCAAAGCCGCGTGTCATCGTGACGCGCCGCCTGCCCCCCAATGTGGAGGCGCGCATGGCCGAACTGTTCGACGCCAGCTTCAATGTCGGCGATGTGCCCATGACCCGCACCGAACTGGCCCGCGCCATGGCGCAGTGCGACGTATTGGTACCGTGCATCAGCGATCAGATCGACGCCAGCCTGATCGCCGGTGCGCCCGAACGGCTGCAACTGATCGCCAGCTTCGGCAGCGGCGTCGACCATATCGACCTGGCCGCCGCACGGACGAAGGGCGTCATCGTCACCAACACGCCCGGCGTGTTGACCGAAGACACGGCCGACATGACCATGGCGCTGATCCTTTCCGTCCCCCGCCGCCTGGCGGAGGGGGAGAAGCTGGTGCGCTCGGGCGAGTGGCGCGGCTGGAGTCCCTCGGGCATGCTCGGCCACCGCATCGGCGGCAAGAAACTGGGCATTATCGGCATGGGCCGGATCGGCCGTGCGGTCGCGCGACGGGCGCAGGCCTTTGGTTTGTCGATCGCCTATCATAACCGGCACCGCCTGCCTTTCGAGGTGGAGCAGGAGCTGGAGGCGGGCTGGCAGGCGGATCTCGACACGCTGCTGCGAGAGAGCGACATCGTCTCGATCCATTGCCCGCTCAACGCCGACAGCCGCAGGTTGATCGATGCGCGGCGGATCGCGCTGATGCGCCCCGACGCCTATCTCATCAACACATCGCGTGCGGAAATTACCGACGAGCCAGCGCTGATCGCGGCCCTGGCGGAAGGGCGGATCGCCGGCGCCGGCCTCGACGTCTACGCGCATGAACCTGCGGTCGATCCCCAGTTGCTGGCATTGGCCAATGTGGCGCTGCTGCCCCATGTCGGCTCGGCGACGTTCGAGGGACGCGACGCCACCGGCGCGCGCGTCATCGCCAATATCCGCAGTTGGGCCGATGGCCATAGGCCGCCCAACCAGGTGCTCGAAGGCTGGGTCTGATCGCTGCGCTGGCGGAACAATGTGCCCTTTCCTCCGTTTGGAAACTTCAGAGAAACGGAAGGAATCCCACCATGATTCGTCTTGCCATCATTGCCCTCGTGATCGCGGCTGTGCTCGCCATCCTCGGCTTCGGCGGCGCAGCCGGCACCTTTGTCGGTATCGCGAAGCTGCTGTTCGGCGTCGCCATCGCGCTGTTCCTGATCTTCCTTGTCCTGGGCCTTCTGGCTGGCAAGGGCATCAAGGACGCGATAGACTGATGCCATGATCGAGATTGGCGCTGGAGTGGATGAAACCGGGCGGTTGCTGCGCGACGAGGCCGGCTTCCTGCTCCAGCGCGATCTTGGCGGCACCTGGCGGCTGGTGCTGCTGCGGGTGCCGGTCGATCATGTCGAAAAGCGGGTCCGCGTGCGCGGCTATTATGCCGGCGACGATATTGTCGAAGCCGATGGTGTGGCCGCTGCCTGAATAGCTAGCCCGCCATCTTGCCAGAATCGTTGCGCCGCGCGATCAGTTGCGCCCATGCGCAAGATTCTTCCCCTGCTGCTCGCTGTCGCGGCGCCCGCCATTGTCCACGCCCAGGCACCCCATGACCAGCTGACCCAGGTGATCGACGATCACTGGAAATGGTATCTGTCGGTCCATCCGGTGGAGGCGACCGCGCGCGGCGTGCGCAATTATGACGACCAGATTTCCGACCTGTCGCTGGCCGCGCGCGATGCCCAGATCAAGGCGGAGCAGGGCTTCGTCACCCGGCTGGACGCGGTGCCGGAGCGTGGGCTGGACGCAGCCGACAAGGTCAATCGCGCGGTACTGTTGTGGATGCTCCGCGACGATATCGCCAGCGACAAGCATCAGGCCGAACGGCTGATGCTGTTTACCACCTATTATAGCTGGCATCAGGGCTTTTCCGGCATGGCCGATGGTCTGCCCTTCTACTCCCGCGCCGATTATGAAAGCTATTTGAAGCGGCTCGCGCTGTACCCCAAGCAGAATGGCGACGGCATGGCGATCACCCGCCAGGCGATCAGGGGCGGCTATGTACTGCCTTGTTCGGTGCTGGGCGGCTTTGCCAACGGCATTAGCGGCATCGTCGCGGGCAAGCCGGAGGGCACGCGTTTCTACGAGCCCTTTACCCGCACCAAGCCGCGCGACATCAGCGATGCCGACTGGACGGCGCTGCAGGCTCGGGCGGTGACGGTGATCCGCGATGTCATCACGCCCGAATATGGCAAATGGCACGACCTGTTCGTGGCGGATTATCTGCCCAAATGCCGCAAGAGCGACAGCGCCTCGACGCTGCCGGGCGGGGCTGCCTGGTATGCCAGCCGGGTGCGCACCCACACCACCACCGACCTGACGCCCGACCAGATTCACCAGATCGGCTTGGATGAAGTCGCGCGCATCGGCAAGCGGATGGACGCGATCGCCGCGAAGGCGGGCTATCCTAGCCGCGCCGCCTTCATCCAGCATCTGCGCACCGACCCAAGCTATTATGCCAAGACGCCCGAGGAGCTGCTGCGCGTCGCCGCGCGCCAGGCGAAGACGATCGACGGCCTGCTGCCGCGTTATTTCGCCACGCTGCCGCGCCTGCCCTATGGCATCAAGCCGATCCCGGCGGCCGAGGCGGAGGGGACGACCACCGCCTATTATGGCCCCGGCGCGCCCGAGGCGGGGATTTCGGGCACCTATTGGGTCAACACCTCGAAGCTCGACCAGCGGCCCTTCTGGGAATTGCCGGCGCTGACCGCGCATGAGGCGGTGCCCGGCCATCACAACCAGATCGCGTTGCAGCAGGAATTGCCGCTGCCGCCGTTCCGCAAATATCTCGCCGGCTTCACCGCCTATGTCGAGGGCTGGGCGCTCTACACCGAATATCTGGGCGAGGAGATGGGCCTCTATGACACGCCCGAAAAGATGATGGGCCGCCTGTCCTACGAGATGTGGCGCGCCTGTCGCCTGGTGGTCGATACCGGCATCCATGCCAAGGGCTGGGACAAGGCCAAGGCGGCTGCCTTCATGCGGGCGAACAGCGCGCTGAGCGACGCCAATATCGATGCGGAGGTCAATCGCTATATCAGCTGGCCGGGTCAGGCGCTGGGCTACAAGCTGGGCGAGATCAAGATTCGCGAACTGCGCGCCCGGGCGGAGCAGCAGCTGGGTCCTAAGTTCGACCTGCGCCGTTTCCATGATGCGGTGCTGTCGCAGGGGGCGGTGCCACTGACGGTATTGGAAAGCCAGATCGATCAGTGGATCGCAGCCGAGAAGGGGCGGGAATAACCGTCCTACTTAAGTCCATTCTTTACTCAGAGTAATAGCAAAAGCCCCGGTTTTCGGCGGATTGGCGCGATTTACAGCAATATTTTGCTGCGCCGCCGCGACTTGCCAATTGGCGTCTCTTGACGTACCGGGGCCGCGTCAGCTCCCGGACCGGGCATATAAGTCGGCAAGTGGCGCTGCGCGTCGACTCCGTGCACTTTATATGACGTTGGGAACGAGATGAGCATTTACCTGGATTATCTGGCCGAAATCGAAAGCCGTAAGACTCAGGGACTCGCGCCCAAGCCGATCGACGACGGCGCTCTCGTTGCCGCGCTCATCACCCTGATCCAGGACGCGGGCAGCGAACATCGCGCCGACGCGCTCAAATTCTTCATCTACAACACCCTGCCCGGCACCACGAGCGCTGCCGGCGTGAAGGCCGACTTCCTCAAGAAGATCGTGCTCGGCGACGTCACCGTCGCGGAAATCACCCCGGCCTTCGCGCTGGAATTGCTCAGCCACATGAAGGGCGGCCCCTCGATCGCCGTGCTGCTCGACATCGCGCTCGGCGATGACGCCGCGCTGGCCGTTCAGGCGGGCGACGTCCTGAAGACCCAGGTCTTCCTCTACGACGCCGACATGTTCCGCCTGCGCGACGCGTTCGCGGCCGGCAATGCCGTCGCCAAGGACGTGCTGGAAAGCTATGCCAAGGCCGAATTCTTCACCAAGCTTCCGCAGGTCGAGGACGAGATCAAGGTCGTGACCTTCATCGCGGGCGAAGGCGATATCTCGACCGACCTCCTCTCGCCGGGCAACCAGGCCCACTCGCGCTCGGACCGCGAACTGCACGGCCTGTGCATGATCTCGCCCGAGGCGCAGCAGGAAATCGTCGCCTTGAAGGCCCAACATCCCGACGCGCGCGTGATGCTGATCGCCGAAAAGGGCACGATGGGCGTCGGCTCGTCGCGCATGTCGGGCGTCAACAATGTGGCGCTGTGGGCCGGCAAGCAGCAGAGCCCCTATGTCCCCTTCGTCAACTATGCGCCCGTAGTCGCCGGCACCAACGGCATCTCGCCGATCTTCGCGACCACCGTGGACGTGACCGGCGGCATCGGCCTCAACCTCAAAAACTGGGTCAAGATGACCGGCCCGGACGGCAAGGCGATCCTCAACAATGACGGCAATCCGGTGCTGGAGGAGGCCTTCTCGGTCGCGACCGGCACGGTGCTGAAGATCGACGTCAAGAACAAGAAGCTGACCGACGAGGCCGGCAAGGAACTGGTCGACGTCGCCGCCGCCTTCACGCCCCAGAAGATGGAATTCATGAAGGCGGGCAGCAGCTATGCCATCGTCTTCGGCAAGAAGCTCCAGACCTTCGCCGCCGAAACGCTGGGCGTCGAAGCGCCCAAGGTGTTCGCGCCGAACAAGGAAATCACGGTGGACGACCAGGGCCTGACCGCCGTGGAGAAGATCTTCAACCGCAATGCCGTGGGCGTGACGCCGGGCAAGGTGCTGCATGCCGGTTCGGACGTGCGCGTGAAGGTCAACATCGTCGGGTCGCAGGACACCACCGGCCTGATGACCGCGCAGGAACTGGAGGCGATGGCCGCCACCGTCATCTCGCCGCTGGTCGATGGCGCCTATCAGTCGGGCTGCCACACCGCATCGGTGTGGGACAAGAAGGCCCAGGCCAACATTCCCAAGCTCATGAGTTTCATGAATAATTTCGGCCTGATCACCGCGCGCGACCCCAAGGGCGTCTATCACGCGATGACCGACGTGATCCACAAGGTGCTGAACGACATCACCGTGGACGACTGGGCGATCATCATCGGCGGCGACAGCCACACCCGCATGTCGAAGGGCGTGGCCTTCGGTGCGGACTCGGGCACGGTTGCGCTGGCGCTGGCCACCGGTGAAGCCACCATGCCGATCCCGCAGTCGGTCAAGGTCACCTTCAAGGGTCAGATGGCGCCCTATATGGACTTCCGCGACGTCGTCCACGCCACCCAAGCGCAGATGCTCCACCAGTTCGCTGGCGAGAATGTCTTCCAGGGCCGCATCATCGAAGTCCATATCGGCACGCTGCTGGCCGACCAGGCCTTCACCTTCACCGACTGGACCGCCGAGATGAAGGCGAAGGCGTCGATCTGCATTTCCGAAGACGAAACGCTGATCGAGTCGCTGGAAATCGCCAAGTCGCGCATCCAGATCATGATCGACAAGGGCATGGAAAATGCCGCCGGCACCTTGAAGGGCCTGATCGCTCTGGCCGACAAGCGCATCGCCGAGATCCGCTCGGGCGAGAAGCCCGCGCTGTCGCCCGACGCCAACGCCAAATATTATGCCGAAGTCGTCGTCGACCTCGACCTGATCGACGAGCCGATGATCGCCGACCCGGACGTCAACAATGCCGACGTGTCGAAGCGCTACACCCATGACACCATCCGCCCGGTTTCCTATTATGGCGGCACCAAGAAGGTGGACCTGGGCTTCATCGGATCGTGCATGGTGCACAAGGGCGACATGAAGATCCTGGCCCAGATGCTGAAGAATATCGAAGCCGCCGAAGGCAAGGTCGAGTTCAAGGCGCCGCTGGTCGTCGCCCCGCCGACCTACAACATCGTCGACGAGCTGAAGGCCGAAGGCGACTGGGACGTTCTGAAGAAATATGCCGGCTTCGAGTTCGACGACAGCCATCCCAAGAACGCCGCCCGCACCGAATATGAGAACACCCTCTATCTGGAGCGTCCGGGCTGCAACCTGTGCATGGGCAACCAGGAGAAGGCCGCGAAGGGCGACACCGTCCTCGCCACCTCGACCCGCCTGTTCCAGGGCCGCGTGGTGGAAGACGCGGCGAACAAGAAGGGCGAATCCCTGCTCGCCTCGACCCCGCTGGTCGTGCTCTCGACCATCCTGGGCCGCACGCCCAACATGGACGAATATAAGAAGGCGGTGGTCGGCATCGACCTCACCAAGTTCGCCCCGCCCAAGGCGGCCTGAAGGCATTTCGCATAAGGCGAGCCGCTTCCACCGGGAGCGGCTCGCGCAGAAAAAGGCGCCACGAAAGTGGCGCCTTTTTCTGTTTGGCGGCCCGGGCAGTCCCGCCTTTGGAAGCAAAGGGGCAATATGAAGTCCAGCTAGAATGTGGAGCGCGGGGCCGAGGCCGATTTCTCCATCCTGCGCACAATAAAAGTGCGGGTTTCGCATCCGTTACTGCGAATGGTTTTCAGTAGTCGAATATGGCGGAAATAAAGGTCCTTCCGACCATTTCTCCCTTTGACTTGGCCGGGGCAATCCCTATCTCGCAGACATATCGGGACATACCTGCTTCGACCCATGGTTGGGGCGCGTCCCGCCCCTAATCCGTCCGGTGGCGAACCGGCTGGACCTTGCGGCGGATCATGCGTCAGCCTCCTTGCCCTGGGCCGGGGCCATCTGCGAGGAGACGCACGACCTATGACCGCCACCGGACAGGATACCCTCGGCACGCGCGACACGCTCAATGTCGATGGCAAGGACATCGCCTATTATTCGTTGAACAAGGCGGCGGAGAAGCTGGGAGATGTTTCGCGCCTGCCTTTCTCGATGAAGGTGCTGCTGGAAAATCTGCTGCGCTTCGAGGATGGCGTCACCGTCACCACCGATGACATCAAGGCGATCGTCGACTGGCAGAATGACAAGGGCAAGGCCGAGCGCGAAATCCAATATCGCCCGGCGCGCGTGCTGCTGCAGGACTTTACCGGCGTGCCCTGCGTCGTCGATCTGGCCGCGATGCGCGACGCGATGAACGCGCTGGGCGCCGACGCGGGCAAGATCAACCCGCAGGTGCCCGTCCATCTCGTCATCGACCACAGCGTCATGGTGGACGAGTTCGGCACGCCAAAGGCGTTCCAGGACAATATGGAAATCGAATATCAGCGTAACATGGAGCGCTACGACTTCCTGAAATGGGGTAGCAAGAGCCTCACCAACTTCTATGCCGTGCCGCCGGGCACCGGCATCTGCCACCAGGTCAATCTGGAGAATATCGCGCAGGGCGTCTGGTCCAGCACCGGGGCCGACGGCGCGACCATCGCCTATCCCGACACCTGCGTCGGCACCGACAGCCACACCACCATGGTCAACGGCCTGGGCGTGCTGGGCTGGGGCGTGGGCGGCATCGAGGCGGAAGCGGCGATGCTGGGCCAGCCGGTCTCCATGCTGATCCCCGAAGTGGTCGGCTTCAAGTTTACCGGCAATTTGAAGGAAGGCGTGACCGCCACCGATCTGGTGCTGACCTGCACCCAGATGCTGCGCGCGCGCGGCGTGGTCGGCCGCTTCGTCGAATATTTCGGCCCCGGCCTTGCCACGCTGAGCCTCGCCGACCGTGCGACGCTCGCCAATATGGCGCCCGAATATGGCGCGACCTGCGGCTTCTTCGGCATCGATGACAAGACGCTGGATTATATGCGCCTGACCGGCCGCAGCGACGAGAATATCGCGCTGGTCGAGGCCTATGCCAAGCAGCAGGGCTTCTGGATCGATCCGTCGGTCGAGCCGATCTTCACCGATACGCTGGAACTGGACCTGTCCACCGTCGTCCCGAGCCTCGCCGGCCCCAAGCGCCCGCAGGACCGCGTCGCGCTGCCGGAGGTCGATGACGTGTTCAACGCGGACATGGTCAACACCTACAAGAAGGCACAGACCCGCGTTCCGGTCGAGGGCAAGGATTTCGACATTGGCGATGGCGACGTCACCATCGCTGCGATCACCAGCTGCACCAATACCTCCAACCCCAATGTCCTGATCGCCGCCGGCCTGGTCGCCAAGAAGGCGAACGAGCTGGGCCTCAAGCCCAAGCCCTGGGTCAAGACTTCGCTGGCGCCCGGTAGCCAGGTCGTCACCGACTATCTGAACAAGGCTGGCTTGCAGGAACATCTCGACGCCATCGGTTTCAACCTGGTCGGCTATGGCTGCACCACCTGCATCGGCAACTCCGGCCCGCTGGCCGAGCCGATCAGCAAGGCGATCAACGAGAATGGCCTGGTCGCGGCGGCCGTCATCTCGGGCAATCGCAACTTTGAAGGCCGCGTGTCGCCCGATGTGCGCGCCAATTTCCTGGCCAGCCCGCCGCTGGTCGTCGCCTATGCGCTCAAGGGGACGGTGATCGAGGATTTCATCACCACCCCGATCGGCATCAGCAAGGATGGCGAGGCCGTCTATCTCAAGGATATCTGGCCGACCAATGATGAGGTCGCGACCACCCTGGCGGGCGCTGTCGATCGCCAGATGTTCCAGGCGCGCTACGCCAATGTCTATAAGGGCGACGCCCATTGGCAGGCGATCGAGGTCACCGGTTCGGACACCTACACATGGCGCGCCGGGTCGACCTATGTCGCCAACCCGCCCTATTTCGAGGGGCTGACCATGACCCCGGCGCCGGTCACCGACATCATCGAGGCCAAGCCGCTGGCGATTTTCGGCGACTCGATCACCACCGACCACATCTCGCCGGCGGGATCGATCAAGGCGTCCTCGCCGGCCGGCAAGTGGCTGAGCGAGCATCAGGTCGCGCAGGCCGACTATAACAGCTATGGCTCGCGGCGCGGCCATCATGAGGTGATGATGCGTGGCACCTTCGCCAATATCCGCATCAAGAATCTGATGCTGGACGGGGTCGAGGGCGGCATGACCCGCTATGAAGGCGAAGTCATGCCGATCTATGACGCGGCGATGAAGCACAAGGCCGACGGCACGCCGCTGGTCGTCATCGGCGGCAAGGAATATGGTACCGGATCGTCGCGCGACTGGGCGGCCAAGGGCACCAACCTGCTTGGCGTGCGCGCCGTGATCGTGGAGAGCTTCGAGCGTATTCACCGCTCGAACCTGGTCGGCATGGGCGTGCTGCCTTTGGTGTTCAAGGACGGCCAGACCCGCGACACGCTGGGTCTGAACGGCGACGAAACCTTCACCATCCAGCATGTCGCGGACCTCAAGCCCCGTCAGGACGTGGACGTGATCGTCAAGCGGGCCGACGGCTCGACCTTCACCTTCACTGCGCTGTGCCGCATCGACACCGTCAACGAACTGGAATATTTCCTGAATGGCGGCATCCTGCAATATGTGCTGCGCAAGTTGGCCGCTTGATCGGTTGACATGTTGAGCTAAGGAACGAGGGCTCTCTCCGGAAGGAGGGAGCCCTTTTACCTTGGGGGTGGATGTGGCGCTGTTCGTGGAAATCATCGGCTGGATCGGCGCGATATTGGTGCTGATCGCCTATGTCGGCGTGTCCACCGGGCGGTTGTCGGGTGGGTCGGCGACCTTCCAGTGGCTGAACGCCATCGGCGCCACCTTCTTCATCCTCAACACCTGGTGGCATGGCGCCTTCCCGTCGATGGTGCTCAACATCATCTGGGCGGTGGTCGGCTTTTCCACCCTGTGGCGCATCTTCCGCCGGAGAATGTCCCCGTCATGACTCGCTTCATCGACCTGAGCCACGCCATCGAACATGGCATGACCACCTATAAGGGTGTCGCCGCGCCCCACATCTGCGATTACTGGACCCGCGAACAGTCGCGCGCCAACTATGCCGACGGCAGCGCTTTCCAGATGGGGCGGATCGACATGGTGTCGAACACCGGCACCTATCTGGATGCGCCCTTTCACCGGTTCGAGGAGGGGGACGACCTGTCGCAACTCGATCTCGACCGGCTGGCCAGCCTGCCGGCGATCGTCGTGCGGCGGCCTTTCGAGAGCGTGGGGCTGGCCACCGACGCGGCCGATCTGGACGGGATGGATGTCGACGGGCGCGCGGTGCTGGTCCACACCGGCTGGGACCGGCACTGGCGCACGCCGGCCTATTATGAGGAGCATCCCTTCCTGACCGAGGCGGCGGCGCAGATGCTGGTGGCGCGCGGCGCGAAACTGGTCGGCATCGACAGCCATAATATCGACGATACAAGGCCAGGCACCGGCCGCCCGGTCCATCGCGAACTGCTGGGGGCGGGCGTACTGATCTGCGAGCATATGACCAATCTGGGCGCATTACCGGACGCCGGTTTCGCCTTCACCGCCGTACCGCCCAAGGTGGTGGGCATGGGGACGTTTCCGGTGCGGGCTTTTGCGACGATTGGTGCATGAAGGACTTGCGGGTGCCTTGCGCCCTCGGCATCTTTGGAACGCGGGGTCTGGAAAAGGACATGTCGATGAAGAATCGGATTGCCTGTTCGCTGTTGCTTCTGGCCTGCGCATCGCCCGCCTTCGCGGTGCAGGATAATGATCGGCTGAGCCGGGTCGGCAATGGCTCCAGCACCAAGGATTTGTTGCCGCAGGCCGATCGGGCTCAGGCGGAAAGCTGGATGCGCAGCTTTGCCCAATGCGCCGTGCGGGCCGATGGCGCGTCCGTCCGCAGCCTGATGGCGACCAGTGCCGGATCGCCCGAGGAAAAGGCGCTGCTGACCCGGATATCGACGCGCGATCGGGCCTGTCTCGGCAAGGGGCAGCTCAAGTTCAAGAACAGCATGATGCGCGGGGCGCTGGCCGAGCAGCTCTATCTCCAGGCCTATCCGGCGCCGATCGCGACGGCCGCCGCGCTCGATGCGGCCTTGCCGCCGGCCGAACAGGGGCAGGGTGCCTATCATGCCTATGCCGATTGCGTCGTGACCCGCAATGCGCCGGCCGCCGATGCGATGCTGCGGGCCAAGCCGGGGACGGTGGATGAGAAGACGGCGATCCGGCAATCCCTGCCGACCCTGTCCTCCTGCCTGGCAGGGGGTGATAGCACCAAGCTGGCGATCGATCGCGTGGTGCTGCGCGGCTATCTGGCCGAGGCGCTCTACAGCAAGCGGCAGACGGGCTGATCATGACCTGATTGGTAGGAAGCGAGCCATTCTTGCCTGTAGCAGGGCGATCAGGTCCGCATCCATGAATTCATAATCGTCGGGGATGTCCAGGCAGACGATCCGGGTACCGCCCAGCGCTGAACGGAAGCGCTGCTGGATCTTGCTGCGATGAGTCCTTTCCATCACGAAGATGGTATCTGCCCAGCGCAGCATCTCATCGTCCAGCGGCGTTTCCGCGTCATGGTTGGTGCCCGCCGACAGGGTTTCGATGCCGGGATGGCCAGCGAAAATCTGTTCGGCGGTCGGGCTGCGCAGCTTGTTCTGGCTGCAGACGAAGAGATAATGGCGGTCCCGCTCCCTCACTTCCCATAGCCGGTCATGGAGAAGGGGCGCGCCTTCACGCCGGTCGCCCATGTCTTGTTGGGTGTGGCCTGCATGGTGAAGCGCAGTTCGCCGCCGGCGCGCAACTCTGCGTCGGTGATGTAGCCGCGCTCCAACGCCTTGCCGTTGAGCGTTACCCGGCCGACATAGCGGTTGGCGTCGGACAGGCCGTCGGCAATCACGGTGAAGCGCTGGCCGCTGGGCAATGTCATCTCGGCCCGCTCGACGAACGGCCGCCCGATCACATATTCATTGCTGCCCGGGGCCACCGGATAGAAGCCCAAGGCGGTGAAGACCAGCCAGGCGGACATCTGGCCCAGATCGTCATTGCCGGCCAGGCCATCGGGCGTGGGCTTATACTGGCTGTCGACGATCTGCTTGAGGCGCTCCTGCGTGCGCCAGGGCTTGCCGGCATAGCTGTAGAGATAGGCGACATGATGGCTGGGTTCGTTGCCGTGGATATATTGGCCGATCAGGCCGGCAATATCCTCGGCATGGCTATAGTCGATCTTGCTATTGTCATAGTCGAACATGGCATCGAGCTTGGCGACGGTCTTTGCGTCGCCGCCCAGCAGGCGGAACAGGCCGCCCTGATCGTGCGGCATGAACCAGCTATATTGCCAGGCATTGCCCTCCGTATAGTCGCTGCCATAGTTGATGGCGGTCGGATCGAAGGGGGTGCGGAAAGATCCATCCGCCTTGCGCGCGCGCAGGAAGCCGGTCTTGGCGTCGAAGCTGTTGCGCCAGTATTGGGCGCGCTTCTCGAAGCGCTGCGCCGTCGCCGTATCACCTAACTGGCGGGCGAGGCGGGCGATGGTCCAGTCGTCATAGGCATATTCGACCGTCTTGGACGCCGCTTCCGGCTCGCGGTCGATCGGTACATAGCCCAGCTTCATATAGTCGCCGAGGCCGCCATAGGGGGCGTAATCGGCGCTGGCGACCATGGCCTTGAGCGCGCCGGCGCAGTCGATGCCCCTGATCCCCTTGAGGCAGGCATCGGCGATGACCGGAACGGCATGATAGCCGATCATCGTCCAGGTTTCCTTGCCGCCAAACTGCCAGACGGGGAGGATGCCGAAGGGGCTGGTCTTTTGCCCCGCGACCAGTGAGTTCACGAAATCGGCATTCTTCGCTTCGGGCTGGATCAGCGTCAGCAGCGGATGTTCGGCGCGGAACGTGTCCCACAGCGAGAAGGTGGAGTGCATGGTGAAGCCGGTGCCGGCATGGACCTGATCGTCCGGCCCGCGCCAGCGGCCGTCGGCATCGCTCCAGACGCTGGGCGCCATCAGGCTGTGATAGAGGGCGGTGTAGACATTGGTGCGCATCGGCTTGGGCGCTTCGATCTTCACGGCACCCAGCGCATCGTTCCAGGCGGTGCGGGTCCTGGCGCGGATCGCGTCGAAATCGCCCGGCTCGCTGGCGAGGTTGGCGATGGCGCCATCCTCGTCCACGCCCGACAGCGCGACCTTTGCCTCCAGCGGCTTCGTCAGCGTGCCGAAGTCGAGTTGTGCCACCAGTGCACGGCCGGATAGCGAGTCCAGCGTCTCGGGGCCGCGGCCCGGCCCTTTGAAGCCTTTGTAGAGAATGTCCTTTTCGGTGCTGACGAACTGATGGCCGGTCAGCGGCGCGGAAAAGCGGATGGCGAAGAAGATGCGCCGCGGCGTGGCCCAGCCGCGCACCTCGCGCGATCCCGTGATGATGCCATCGGGGCGGATGCGGATCGAGGACCAGAGGATCTTGCCGGGATAATCATAGATGATCGAGCGCAGGTCGAGCACCAGATGCGCCGCCTTGCCGGTGGGGAAGGCATAGCGGTGGACGCCGATACGGGTGCCGGCGGTCATTTCCGCGCGCACGCCCGGATCGGTCAGGGTGACGGCATAATAGCCGGCCGAGGCGACCTCATCGGCCTTGTGCGAGCGGAAGCCCGGCGTCTTGTCGTCGCCGGCCTCCAGCGGGACGCTGTCGCCGCTGACCGGCATCACCAGGAAATCGCCCAGATCGCTATGGCCCGCGCCCGAGAAATGAGTGTGGGAGAAGCCGAGGATCACCGGGTCTTCGTGGCGATAGCCGGCCGCCCAATTATAGGTCTGGCGCGCCGGGCCGACATGGGTGTCGGGCGAGAGCTGGACCATGCCGAAGGGGGCGACGGCGCCGGGGAAGGTATGGCCTTCGCCCGAGGTGCCGATGAAGGGATCGACCGCATCGACCGGCGCCGTTTCGCTCTTTGGCGGCGCTTCGCGGGTCTGGGCGGAAAGGGCGGTGCCGGCGAGCAGGGCGGCCAGCAGGACGGGGCGAGCGATGCGGGTCAGGATCATGGGGCGCGGTTAAATCATGCCCCGGCGACGACGCCAAGCCGATAGCGGCAATTTTCTGTCCCCAAGAAAGGCTGGGCTGGCGTCGGCGGGTTTGGCTGGCTAGCTATTGGGGGTAATGAAAAGAGCGTTGATCGTCCGACATGTGCCGCGCGAGGGTGCGGCAGGCTATCTCCAGCCGATCGAGGCGGCCGGCTATCAGATCGAGCGGATCGATGTGGCCAGCCCCGATTTCGCCGATATCGACCTGACCGAGCCGGACCTGCTCATCATGATGGGCGGGCCGATGGGCGTCTATGAGCAGGATGTGCATCCCTGGATCCCGGTGCAGATCGGCAAGCTTTCCGCACGGCTGGCGGCGGACCGGCCGACACTGGGCGTGTGCCTGGGCAGCCAGATGATCGCGGCGGCGCTGGGCGCGCGGGTCTATCCGGGCGGGCATATGGAACTGGGCTTTGCCCCGGTCAGCGTCAACGCGGCGGGGGCGGGATCGCCGCTGCGCCATATCGATGGCGTGCCGGTGCTGCACTGGCATAGCGACACGTTCGACCTGCCCGATCAGGTCGAACTGCTGGGGTCGACCGATCGCTATGCGCATCAGGCGTTCCGGCGCGGGGCCAATCTGCTGGCGCTGCAATTTCACGCCGAAATGGGCGAGGATCCGCGTTTCGAGGACTGGCTGACCCATTTCTGGGCCGATCTGGATGTCGCCGGAAAATGCGGCATCGCGCTGCGCCAGGATCATGACGATCATGGGCCGGGCGCGGTGGCGGCGGGCCGGGCGATGATCGGCGAGTGGCTGGCGAGGATCAGGCAATAATTTTTCCGTCATGCCAGCGAAGGCTGGCATCTCTCTTCTTTCAAAGGGAAAACTGAAGAAAAACGAGGTCCCAGCCTTCGCTGGGATGACGAAGGTTGATCTTTTTGCGAGCTTCCTATTAACTCCGACAAATGACGAGGATGACATGGAAGGCCAGCCGCCGCGATATGCTCGCGGGTGGCGTGGTGGGGCTTGCGGCTGCTGGTGCAGTGCGGGCGGGGGCAACTCCGGTGGAAGCGGGGAAAGCGGTGCTGGCGCCGCGTCCGCCGATGGGATGGAATAGCTGGAACAGCTTTGCCACCACCATCACCGAGGCCCAGGCGCGCGAAACCGCTGGGATCATGGCGGAAAAGCTGCTGCCCTTCGGCTATGACATCTTCACCGTGGACATTCAGTGGTATGAGCCCGAGGCGTCGAGCTATACCTACAACGCCAAGCCAAAGCCCGCGATGGACGGCTATGGCCGGATGATCCCGGCGCCCAATCGCTTTCCCTCCAGCGCCGGCGGCAAGGGCTTCACCCGGCTTGCCAAGGATGTGCATGCGCTGGGCATGAAATTCGGCATCCATGTGATGCGCGGCATCCCGCGTGCGGCGGTGGAACAGAATTTGCCGATTTTGGGGACGAAATATCGCGCGGCGGACATTGCCGACAAGAAGAGCATCTGTAGCTGGAACCCGGACATGTATGGCGTCGACATGACGCGGCCGGGCGCGCAGGCCTATTATGACAGTATCTTTCGCCTCTATGCCGACTGGGGCGTCGATTTCGTCAAGATGGACGATATGAGCCGGCCCTATGACGCCCATGCGGCGGAGATCGAGGCCGCGCACAAGGCGATCGTTGCGACCGGGCGGCCGATCATCCTCAGTCTCTCGCCCGGCGAAACGCCGGTGATGCGTGGCGATCATGTCCGCAAATATGCGCAGATGTGGCGCATTTCCGACGATTTCTGGGATGACTGGGCAATGCTGGAGGCGCAGTTCACCCGGCTGGAAAACTGGAGCCCCTATCGCGGGCCGGGATCATGGCCCGATGCCGACATGCTGCCGCTGGGGCGGCTGGCGCTGGGCGAGCGCGATACGCGCTTCACCCCGGACGAGCAGAGGACGCTGATGACGCTGTGGGCGATCGCGCGGTCGCCGCTGATCATGGGCGGCGATCTGCGGCATCTGGATGCGGCGACGCTGGCGCTGCTGACCAACAGGGAGGTGATCGCGGTCAATCAGGCGAGCCAAGGCAATTGCCCCCATTTCGTGGAAGATGGGATGCGCGTCTGGTCGGCGCTGCCGGAGGACGGCAAGGGACGCTATGTCGCGCTGTTCAATACTGGCGACAAGGCGCGCGAGGTTGGCGTGAAGCTGCGCGATCTGGGGCTGAACGGTCCGGTGGCGGTGCGCGACCTGTGGACCGGGCAGGTGCTGGGGCAACAGGCGGAACGGATTTCCGTGACGCTGCCGCCCCATGGAGCAGGGCTGTATCGGTTGAGCTAAATGGGAGATAAGCCCCTCCCTAAAAGGGAGGGGAGGAGGTTGCTTACTTCCGTACCGCCGCGCTCTTGTCGCGGATGGCCTTGAATTCGGAGCCGGCCTTCCATTCGGGCCAGCGGGCCGAGAAGGCGAGGTCGCGGCCGATGTCAAACATCAGGTCGACATCCTGCGCGGCGCCATCCAGTTTCCATGTATCGTCGACCGCATCGCAGGCCTGATGATAGCATTTGCCGGTATAGGCATCGATCCACGCCTGGCCGGCGGCGCGGCCGCCATCGACCATGTCGGATGCGCCGGCGAGGCCCATCATCAGCAGCACGGGTACGCCGCGCTTGGCCATGGAGAAATGGTCGGCGCGATAGAAGAGACCGCGTTCGGGCAGGCTTTCCTGGGTGATGACGCGGCCTTGGCTTGCGGCGAATTTGGTAAGGTCGTCCTCCAGCACATTCTGGCCCTTGCCGATCAGGATCACGTCCTTCGCCTTGCCCGCAGTCTGGAGCACGTCGATGGTGAGGTTGGCGACCGTCTTGTCGAGCGGGTAGACCGGGTTCTGGGCATAAAATTCCGACCCCAGCAGGCCGCGCTCCTCCGCCGTCCAGGCGGCGAAGACGATCGAGCGGTCGGGGGCGGGGCCGGCCTTGAAGATGCGGGCTATCTCGAACAGGCCGGCCATGCCGAGCGCGTCGTCATTGGCGCCGGCGCGATAGATGCGGCCCTGCGCGTCGGGCGCGCCCTTGCCATAGGCGTCCCAATGGGCGCCATACATGACCGTCTCGTCCGGGCGCTTGGCGCCGGGGATGCGGGCGATGACATTGGCGCTCTTCACCACTTCCTGGGTGACCGGGAAGGCGGCGGAGAAGCTGGCCCCCTTGAGTTCGACCGGCTTGAACTTGGCCGAGCGGGCCTGCTTGCGCAGGGCGGCCAGATCCTGACCGGCGCCGGCGAACAGGGCCTTGGCGGCCTCGCCCTCGACCCAGCCCTGCAGCTGCAGGCTGGTGAGCTTGTCGGCGGGGCGGACGAGGTCGTAATTTTCGCCGCCGGGGCTGACGACGACGTTCCAGCCATAGCCGGCGCCCGGCGTGTCATGCACGATCAGCGCGCCGATCGCGCCGTGGCGGGCCGCTTCCTCGAACTTGTAGGTCCAGCGGCCATAATAGGTCATGGTCTTGCCGCCGAACTTGCCGAACGGGTCTTCGCCCTTCGTGGCTTCAAAGTCCGGGTCGTTGATCAGGAAGACGGCGATCTTGCCCTTGAGGTCCAGCCCCTTGAAATCATCCCAGCCGCGTTCCGGGGCAGACACGCCATAGCCGACGAAGACCATCGGCGCGTTGGCAACGGCGACCTTGTCCTTGGGCTGGAGGGTGGAGAGATAAACCTGTTTGCCGAAGGTCCAGGGGGTGGCGGCACCATTTTGCGCGACCGACAGGCTTTCCGACTGGCCAAGGCGGGTGTGGAGCAGCGGCACGGTCTGCACCCACTGGCCGTCCGGACCGCCGGGCTCCAGCCCCAGTTGCTCGAAACGGGCGACGAGATAGCCGATCGTGCGCTCCTCCCCCACGGTGCCGGGCGCGCGCCCTTCGAACAGGTCGGACGCCATGGTGCGGACCGACTGTTCCAGCTTGGCCGGATCGGTCTGGGCGCTGGCGGGGAGGGGAAGGGCGGCAAGGCCGAGGGCCAGAAGGGGGAGGGCATGTTTCATGCCCGTGCCTTAACCCCCGCGCAGGGCGGGGGAAAGTACCTGTTCAGAACTCGATATCCAGTTCCTCGATATCGTCCGGTTCGGCGCGGGCGGCGTCGATCCATTCGCGCATCAGCGGCCAGCCGTTGATCGTGTCGCAATAGGCGGCCGACTTGACCGAGAGTGGCACGGCATAGGTGAGGAAGCGCTGGGCCACCGGCGCGAACATGGCGTCGGCCACGGTCGGCTTCTCGCCGAACAGCCAGGGGCCACCATAGGCGTCGAGGCATTCGGTCCAGATCGTCTCGATCCGCTCGATATCGGGCTTGGCGCCCGAGAAGATCGGGAAACGCTCATGCCGGACCTTCAGGTTCATCGGCAGGGCGGAGCGCAGATTGGCGAAGCCCGAATGAATCTCGCCCGAGACCGATCGGCAATGGGCGCGGATGATCCGTTCGGCCGGGTACATGCCGACCTGGGGATAGAGTTCGTGCAGATATTCCGCGATCGCGAGCGTGTCCCAGACGCTGGCTCCTTCATGGGTGAGGCGCGGGACCAGCACGGATGGGGAGAGCAGCAGCAGTTCGGCACGGCTTTCCGGGTCATCGATGGCGATGATCCTTTCCTCCACCTTCAACCCCGCCAGCCGGCAGAGCAGCCAGCCGCGCAGCGACCAGGAGGAGTAGTTCTTGCTGGACAGAGTGAGTTCCGCGACGGCCATGCAGTCTCTCCCGATACACGGTTCCCGGCCCCCAAACGCAAAATCGCGGGGGCGGTTCCCTGGCGGACACGCCGAATGTTATTTTCCATCAATCATGATGCAGTGCAACATGAAAAGCATGTATAGCGTTAAAGGGTAGAAGCGAGTCGTCTCCCCGGGTTGAACAAGGTTGTTTTGGCAATATGCGAATGCTTTACGACGGTTACCAGGCGATGGAAGACATGCTGGCTCCGGCGCGCTTTGGCGCGCAGATGGCGCTGGCGATGCGGGACCATATGGGGCCTGCTGCCGACTGGCCGATGCCGCGCCGCATGTTCGCGTTGATGGATGTGTTCCAGGGCGCGCGGATGACGCACAAGCGTCCGGCCTATGGCATCGATCGCGTCCAGACCGGCAATGCCGAAGTCGCGGTGCGCGAGGAGGTCGTGCTGGACCTGCCGTTCGGCGACCTGTTGCATTTCGTCAAGGATGATGTCGAGACCGAGCAGCCGCGCGTGCTGGTGGTGGCGCCGATGTCGGGCCATTTTTCGACCCTGCTGCGCAGCACGGTGGCGACGCTGTTGCAGGACCATGACGTCTATATCACCGACTGGAAAAATGCCCGCGACGTGCCGATGGCCGCCGGGCGCTTCGGCTTCGACGAATATGTCGATTATGTGATCCAGTTCCTGCAGGATATCGGCCCTGGCGCGCACCTGGTGTCGGTGTGCCAGCCCTGCGTGCCGGCGCTGGCCGCCGTGGCGCTGATGTCGGAAGACCAGGATGCGGCGACGCCCAAGTCGATGACGCTGATGGGCGGGCCGATCGATCCGCGCGCAGCGCCGACGGTGGTCAATGAACTGGCGAACGAAAAGCCGATCGAGTGGTTCGAGGAAAATCTGATTTCCACCGTGCCGTTCCGCTTTGCGGGGCGCGGGCGGGAGGTCTATCCGGGTTTCCTGCAACTGTCCGCCTTCATGTCGATGAACATGGAACGGCACGGATCGCAGCATCGCGAGCTGTATCAGTTGCTGGCCGATGGCAAGGAGGTCGAGGCGGACAAGATCAAGACCTTCTACCAGGAATATTTCGCGGTCCTCGACATGACCAAGGAATTTTATTTGGAGACTGTGGATCTGGTGTTCCAGCGCATGTTGCTGGCCAAGGGGGAGCTGACCGTGCATGGCCGCGCGGTGAACCCCGGCGCGATCCGCAAGACCGCGCTGCTGACGGTCGAGGGCGAGAAGGACGATGTCTGTGCCGTGGGCCAGACGTCGGCGGCCCATGGCCTGTGTTCCGGGCTGCGGCCGCATATGAAGCGCCATCATCTGCAGCCCGGCGTCGGCCATTATGGCGTGTTTTCCGGCAGCAAATGGGAAAAACAGGTCTATCCTCAGGTGCGCAACATGATCCTGGCGATGAACTGACATCGCGCCAAAAGATACGAAAAGGGCCGCTTTCCCTTAGTGGAAAGCTGCCCTTTTTCATGATGCGGGATCAGGCGGTGGCGCGATCGAGATAGGGGAGGCGGGTCGCCAGCGCCGGCGGCAGGCCACCCACGATCAGCGCCCGTGCCCGGTGCCAGAAGGCGGAGAGCAGCAGCAGCGTGCCGCCGATCACGAGCGCGGTGAGCGCCGCCGACAGTTCGACCGCGCCGACTTTCTGGAATAGGCTGTAGAGCGCGTAGAGAACATAGGCGAGGCTGGAGACCAGCAGCGCGCGCCGGTCGATCGCCAGCGCAACCAGACCGAAGGCGAGATAGAGCAGGATCACCAGCACGGCCTGGCCCGCATCCACCAGCCCATGGGTGATGCCCAGCAGCTGGAACAGCGAATGGGCGATCATCGGCGCGGCGGTCAGGTGCAGCCAGAAGGCGACGTCGGCGCGGCGGGTGGTGCGGGTGCGGTCGGTCATGTCCCAGCGCATGGCGAGGGCGAAGATGGCAAGGCCGGCGACCAGCAGCAGGACGAAGGGCAGGGTCTGGCTGAAGGGGATGATCCACAGGACAAGTCCGGCGATGACGGCGACCATGCCGGCGGCGCCGGCCGCCACAGTGATCGGCACCATGAAGCGACGCCAGTGGCACCAGGCGGCGATCGCGGCGCTGAGGCCCGCGATCGAGGCGACCAGGCTGGCGCCTTCACTCTGCGCGTTCGGGATCAACGGGCCGACAGCTAAAGCGACAGCGAAGGCGACACCCCCGACAAAGGCGAGCAGCAGCAGGATCGAGGGCAGTGCCATGCGCAGGCGGCGGGTAAAATATTCGGCCAGGCCCCAGGCGGCGGCGGCGACGAACAGGCCGGACACGAAGGAGGGCTGGTGCGGCGTGGTGATGCCGAGGCGGATTTCATTGCCGAGTCCCGCGACCGCGACCAGCAGGATCACCGAGGCGATGGCGACGAAAATATCATTGAAGCCGGTCAGCAGGCGAAAATGTTCCTCGTCCACCGAACTGGTGCGCAGCCGGGCAACATGGTCGCGCAGCGCCTGGGCGCTGGCGGCGGGCAGGGCGCCGGCCGCTACGGCATCTTGCAGATCGCTCTCGCTATACATTCTGGGGCACTCCTTGTCGGACCTGTGACGCGATCATAGCACTACTGTATTATATGAGCAATACGGTTGCTTTTGGCCTTTTTCCGGGCGCGGAGCGATGATAGCGCGGGATATCAAAGCAAAGGAGAGACCCCGATCATGACCCTGCCGGCATCGCTTGAAGGCCGTTTGTCCCTGCCGCTGATCGGGTCGCCGATGTTCATCATTTCGCAGCCCGAACTGGTGATCGCCCAGTGCCGGGCCGGCATCGTCGGGGCCTTTCCCTCGCTCAATGCGCGGCCGTCGGGCACGTTTGAGGCCTGGTTGCAGCAACTGGGTGCGGAACTGACCGACAAGGACGCGCCCTTTGCCGTCAATCTGATCGTCCACCGCACCAATGCGCGGCTGGAAGAGGATCTGGCGCTGTGCGTCAAATACAAGGTGCCGATCGTCATCACCTCGCTGGGTGCGCAGGAGAAGGTGAACGAGGCGATCCACAGCTATGGCGGCATCGTGCTGCACGATGTCATCAACAATGTCTTTGCCAGGAAGGCGATCGAGAAGGGCGCCGACGGCCTGATCGCGGTGGCGGCGGGCGCGGGTGGCCATGCCGGCACCCTGTCGCCCTTTGCCCTGGTCCAGGAAATCCGCGCCTGGTTCGACGGGCCGCTGGCGCTGTCGGGCGCGATCGCGACCGGTCGGTCGATCGCGGCGGCGCGGATGATGGGCGCGGACCTTGGCTATATGGGCACCCCGTTCATCGCGACGGCCGAGGCGAATGCGGTGGATGCCTATAAGCAGATGATCGTCGATAGTAGCGCAGGCGACATCGTCTATTCCGACGTCTTCACCGGCGTGCTGGGCAATTATCTGCGCCCCAGCATCGTGGCATCGGGCATGGATCCGGACAAGCTGCCCAAGGCGGCGGACATGGATTTCGAGAGCCTGGCCGGCGACAAGAAGGCATGGCGCGACGTCTGGGGCGCGGGCCAGGGCATCGGTGCGATCGACAAGGTGCAGCCGGCGGGCGATTTCATCGCCCAGCTCAAGGCGGAATATCAGGCGGCGATCGCCGGCTTCAGCGCATAGCATCGATCGGCGAAGGCGACCGGCGATGGCCGGTCGCGGCGGCTGGCAGGGCGGTCATTCGGCCAGGAATGCGCGCAATTCCGTCAGGAACAACGCGAACTGGTCATGATGCAGCCAGTGTCCGGCATGGGCAAACTCGGCGAGGCGGGCATTCTGGAAATGGACGGCGCGGCCGTCCTTCACCGGGTTGGAGGCCCAACTGTCGAGGCCAAGGCACAGCAGGGTCGGACAGGTGATGCGGCGCCAGAAGTCAGGCAGATTCTCGTCCGTGCCCGCTTGCGGCGCGGCGCCATGCAAATAGGGATCGAATTTCCAGCTATAGCTGCCATCTTCGTTCCGGTTCACGCCATGCAGGGTGAGGTGAAGCGCCTGTTCGACCGAGAGATGGTCGTTGCGCTCGCGCATGCGGGCGACCGCAGCCTCGATCGTGGGGTATCGGCGGGGTGCGCGCCGGGCGTTGCCGCGTCGCCCCTCGATCCATCCCTTCCATATTTCTTCGGTGCTGCGTGCCGCCTGTTCGGCAATGCGGTCAGGCGACAGGCCCATGCCCTCGATCGCGACAACCCGCTCCACCATGTCGGGATAGAGACCGGTATAGCGCAGGCTGATCGCGCCGCCGAGTGAATGGCCGACGATGGTGACCGGCGATCGGTCGAGCAGGTCGACCAATTGGGCCAGGTCATAGACATAATTGGCCATCATATAGGAGCCATCCGACGACCAGTCGCTGTCGCCATGGCCGCGCAGGTCAGGACATACGACATGATAGTCGCGCGCCAGCGCCCGTGCCGTCCAGTCCCAGCTGCGGGCATGGTCGAAGCCACCATGGACCAGGATCAGTGTTGGCGCGGACGGATTGCCCCAGTCCAGATAGTGGAGCCGCGTCCGCAACGACGTGAAGAAATGCGAGGTCGGGGTCGGCGGGGTGGGCGTATCCATGCAGTCCTTGCGAGGCTGGGAAAAGGCTAAGCCTATCTTCCATTGGCCATGTGCATGACGCTTGCAAGACTCCGATGCAGGAAAATACTGGATTTGTAGGGATTTCTTGCGCAAATATTCAGTCTGTTCCGTCATCCACGCCAATCTGGAGCAGGCGTCCGGAGGGGGCGTCGCGACGGACGCGGCGCAACACTCCGGCCAGGTCGGCCTGCCGGAACGGTTTGTCGAGCCGCAGCCGATGGCTCGCCTGGGGGGGTAATTCAGCATAGCCGGTGACGATGATGACGGGCAGGCCGGGATGCTTTTCATCGATGGCATCGGCCAGTTGGGCGCCCGTCATGCCGGGCATCGCATGGTCGGTGATGACAAGGTCGACATGGCCCTGTTCCAGCATGGCCAATGCTTCGGTCGCCGACCCGGCGAGGAAGACGGTGTGGCCCAGATCTTCAAGCATGCCCGCCGTGTTGGTCAGCACCAGATCGTCGTCGTCGACCGCCAATATCACCAGATGTTCCAGGTCGCTGCCATGGCATTCAGACGCGATGGGCGGCGGGGCGGCCGGGGCTTCGGCTGCAGCGAAAGGGAGCCACAGAGATACGCTCGTGCCTTCGCCTTTCACGCTGGATATCGTCATGGCACCGCCACATTGCTGGGCAAAGCCGTGAATCATCGACAGGCCCAGGCCCGTTCCCTTACCGATGCCCTTGGTGGTGAAGAAGGGCTCGCGGGCGCGGGCGAGCGTCGGTGCATCCATGCCTTCGCCTTCGTCGGTGACGGTAAGGCGCACGAAGCCCCCGGCCGCCAGGTCAGGCTGTTCGTTGGCGGCCAGCATGATCTCGCTTCCCTCGATGATCAGCTTGCCACTGCCGGCCATGGCGTCGCGCGCGTTGACGGCCAGGTTGATGAGGGCCAGTTCCAGTTGCGCGGGGTCGGCATGGGCCGGGCGCAACGTCAGCGGAAACCGGGTTTCGATCGCGATCCCGGTGCCCAGCGTGGTCTGCAGCAGGTCCGCCATGTCACGGACCAGGCCAATACAGTCGACACTGCGCAGTTGCAGTTCCTGCTTGCGGGCGAAGGCGAGCATGCGTTGCGTCAGCGTGGCGCCCCGTTCAGCCGCCGTCATCGCATTGTCGAGATAACGGGTGATGTCCGCGCCGGTGGACAGTCGCTGGCGCGCCAGGTCGAGGCTGCCGACGATGACGGCGAGCAGATTGTTGAAATCATGCGCGACCCCGCCGGTCAGCTTGCCGATGGCGTCCATCTTCTGGCTTTGGAAAATCGCCTCGCGGGCTTCGTCGAGGGCGCGGGTCGCTTCGCGGCGTTCGGTCAGATCGCGGGTGATCTTGGCAAAACCGACCAGCGTGCCCGACGGGCTGCGGATCGGGTCTATCACCACGCCGGCCCAGAAACGCGTTCCATCCTTGCGGATGCGCCATCCCTCCGCCTCGAAGCGACCTTCACGCTGCGCCGTCTCCAGCGCACGTGATGGCAACCCGGCCATCCGGTCTTCATCCGAATAGAAGCGCGCGAAATTCTGGCCCAGTATCTCGTCGGCGCGATAGCCCTTGAACCGCTCCGCACCACTGTTCCAGCTGGTGATCGTTCCGACCGGGTCGAGCATGTAGATCGCATAGTCGGTAACGCTCTGTACCAGCATCCGAAAGCGTTCCTCGCTGCGCCGCAATTCTTCCTGCGCTGCCCGGCGGTCGGTCAGGTCGCGGGTTACCTTGGCAAAGCCGATCAGCACGCCCGCCGGGTCGCGGATCGGATCAATCACGACATTGGCCCAGAAGCAGGTACCATCCTTGCGGACGCGCCATCCCTCCGCCTCGAAACGCCCTTCGGTTTCCGCAGTGTGGAGCGCCAGCGCAGGAATGCCGGCGGCCTGATCTTCTGGCGTGTAGAAGCGCGAGAAATGCTGGCCGATAATTTCGTGGGCCTCATAGCCTTTGAATCGGCGTGCGCCGGCATTCCAGCTTGCCACCAGGCCACGGGTATCCAGTATGAAGATCGCATAGTCCGTGATGCTCTGCACCAGCAACTCAAAGCGATTGCTCGATTCCACGGTCTCCGCGATCTCCATTCAGCCCCGATCCCCTCTTTGCCCATGGCAAACGCAGTATGGAACAATGTGTTCCGCGATCGGCTGACCGATTGCAACGGCTTGACTCGGCGCGCCCGGGCCAGCACGACGCATGCGTCAACCAGAGGGGATCAAATGGCTACCGACGCGACCATCACGGTGATTGGCGAAGCGATGCTGGAACTGAGCCGGGGCGCGGGGGATGGCTGGAACCTGCGCTATGGCGGCGATGTCATCAACACGGCCATCCATCTGGCCCGCGCCGGTACGCGCGTGCGCTTTGCCAGTGCGATCGGGGCCGACCCGATGAGCGAGGAACTGCGCAAGGCATGGGCGGGTGAGGGCGTCGATACCGACCTGCTGATTGGCACGGCTGCGCGTACGACCGGCCTTTATGCGATCGAGACGGATGCAACCGGCGAACGCAGTTTCCATTATTGGCGCGGTGAAAGTGCGGCGCGGGCGATGTTCGACTTGCCTGAAAGCTCGGCGATGGTTGATGGGGCCGCGCAGTCCGATCTGCTCTATTTCTCGTTGATCACGTTGGCTATCCTGCCCGAAGCCGGGCGTGAAAAGCTGTTGGCGCTCTGCGCCGCGGTGAAGGCGCGGGGCGGGCGGATCGCCTTTGACGGCAATTACAGGCCGCGTCTTTGGTCGGACGCCGCGACCGCCTGCGCTTGGCGCGACCGGGCGATCGCGCTCTGCGACATCGGTCTGCCGACCCTGGCCGACGAGGTCGAGATGGGAGAGGCGGATGATGCAGCAGATGCCGCCGCGCGCTGGGGGGCGGGCGAAGGACGCGAGATCGTGGTGAAGCTGGGTGCCGAAGGGTGTCTGGTCGATGGCGAACTGGTGGCGCCGCCCGCCACCATCGAAGTGGTCGATTCCAGCGGGGCGGGCGATGCCTTCAATGGCGGATATTTGTATGCAAGGCTGGCAGGTGCAGCCCCGCGCGACGCTGCGCTGGCGGGACATAGGCTGGCGGGATGGAACATCGGTCGTCGCGGCGCGATTCCCGCGCGGGATGATGCGGCGCCCTACGGATACTGAAAGTTGGTGGTCCGGTCGGGACAGATCGAGGAGCAGAGCATGACACCTGCGGAACGTGCTGCCCGCGCCTTGTGGGCACTCGACACCAACCAGTCGGATGCGATGGCGCAGGGGGATGTGCCCTGGCAGGATTATCTGCCCCAGGTGCGCACGGTTCTGGAAATGGTGCATGAGCCCAGCGAATGGATGAAAGAGGCCGGCGCAGAGGTGGTGCGTTATGTCGGGTCGGATGGCACCGATTTTGGCTATCGTCAGGATGCGGCCAATATCTGGCGCTACATGATCGACGCGATGATCAAGGACGTGAGCTGATCCCGCCTGACGGGCTTGCTATGGTTGGCGGGCCGGCTGCCGGGGCATCGTCCGGCCCGCCATTCCGTCAGGATGCCGCAGCCTTGCGCACATAGATATGGAAGCCATGGCAGCCGCCATGATTGGTTTTGCGCATGAAGACCTGATGGCCATATTCCAGGTCAAAGATTGCAAAGACCCTGGCGAGATCATAATCGTACATAGAGATATGCCCCTCTTCGACATTCGGCGTACGATGCGTGACGATCCGATTGCCGTCATAGCTGAAGATGCCCAGCTCATTGAGCATCGAAGCGGCCATCACAGCATCTTTGTAAATGGTCAGCTGGATGGCAAGCATCCCGTCTGGTGCCACACAGTTCCACAAGTCCTGAATGATCTCATAGCCGCGTTCGGGTGGGATATGTTGAAGAACAATGAAACTGTTCACCCAATCGAATTGCAAGTCGATTGGCACATCCTTTCGGAGCGACAAGTTCACACCCGCACGTCGGGCATGTTCGCTTGCTAGCGTAAGCATGTTGTCGGCAATGTCGATGCCGCAGCCATTGCCGGTAAGGCGGGCGAGCGGAATTGCGAGCCTTCCAACGCCGCAACCGAAATCCAATGCGCTGGATGGTGTGAAATCAGGGTATATTTTCGTTATATATTGATATTCCTGAGAGACATATTCTTCTCCAGTGCGGAAGAATTCATCCAGAGCTTCCTCATCAGGGGAGAGAAATTTTTCGAGTGTGACGACACCATAATAAGGCCTGCTGGCGGCAATATTATTCCAGTCTTTGTCCGTATCTCGCATGATGATTCTCTCCATTTTCCCCGCAACGAAGCTATTGGGGCCACTTTGGCTGGTCAATATGTCATGCCCGCGTCGCTTGGCTTGCGCATCGCCGATTAAGACCGACTGGTCGCTGATATGTCAGGGCCTGTCCGACCATTTTCCGTCCGGGACGCAGGATGTGCGGTTGCCAGCGAGACGGACGGCCGGATTCATCTGTCGCTGCGGGTTATGCGCAACGGTGACTGGTTCGGGCACCTCGAGCCGATCGTCGCGGCGCTGGCTTCACACCATGCGCGCAGGATAGGGCAGCTTTTTCGGGTACATGGATCAAATCCCGATCCGCTTTGCCCGCCGGATGCCAGTGTTACGCTTTTCCAGGCAAGCTCCGCAACAAGGCGCTTGCTACGTCCCGGGCATTGGCGGCAAGTTCATCATCGGGCAGTTCGCCGGCGGTCCAGAATGAAAGCACGCCGCGAAAACCGAAGGCAAGCTGCCTCGGCAGGCTTTGCAGCACGGGCTCTTGCTCGCCCCCGATCAGGCCATCGCCTT
The DNA here is from genome assembly GCF_000281715.2 of Sphingobium sp. AP49. NCBI lineage: Bacteria > Pseudomonadati > Pseudomonadota > Alphaproteobacteria > Sphingomonadales > Sphingobiaceae > Sphingobium > Sphingobium sp. AP49. Next base: position 1,574,632 of record NZ_CP124576.1, read on the forward strand.
CGCCGATCGCCGATGCCCATAAGGCGGTGGACTGGGCCAGAACTTCTCCATGGGTCGGTCCCGGGGTGCCAAGCCATCCCATCACGGCGCGGTTCACGCGCGGCTCTTCCAGCATCAGTTCGACCACCGTGGAGACCGCCAGCAGCACGCGCTGACCGGCATCATCGAGGCGTGGTTTGTCCGCAAAGCGCTGGGTCGCGGTCGCGATCCGCCGGGCCGACAGGGCGTGCATGATCGCGGCCTTGCTGCCGAACTGGTTGAAGGGCGTGGCGAAACTGACGCCCGCTTCGGTCGCCAGATCGCGCATCGAAAATTCCGCCTTGCCGTCGCGCAGCAGGCGTTCGGCCGCGTCGATCACACGATTGCGCACCGGTTCACCACGCGAACCGGTCGAGGGGGGCTTGATGGACGTCATGTTGCTATCTATATCATGATATAGTTGGTGTTCAAATCATGGAGTAGGCCATGTCGGCGCTTATCCCCAAGACTTTCCTAATTACCGGTGTCAGTTCGGGCCTGGGCCGGGCCTTTGCCGAGGGCGCGCTGGGTGCCGGCCATATCGTCGTCGGCACCGTGCGCAATGCTGCGGATGCCGAACGCTTTGCCGCGCTTGCGCCCGGCCGGGCCTCTCCGTTGCTGTTGGATGTGACGCATCTGGAGGCAATCCCGGATGCCATTTCGGATGCCGAGCGAGGGGCCGGTCCGATCGATGTGCTGGTCAATAATGCGGGCTATGGCCATGAGGGCGTGCTGGAGGAATCGTCGATCGACGATCTGCAGCGCCAGTTCGCCGCCAATGTGTTCGGCCCCGTGGCGATGATGAAGGCGGTGCTGCCCGGCATGCGTGAACGGCGGCGCGGTCATATCGTCAACGTTACGTCGATGGGCGGGTTTATCACCATGCCCGGTATCAGCTTCTATTGCGGCAGCAAGTTCGCGCTGGAGGGTATTTCCGAAGCGCTGGGCAAGGAAGTGGCGCCGTTCGGCATCCATGTGACGGCGCTGGCGCCCGGCCAGTTTCGCACCGACTGGGCTGGGCGGTCGATGGACCGCACGCCCCGCAGCATTGCCGACTATGACATGGTCATGGATCCCGTTCGGGCGGCGCGACAGGCCAAGAGCGGGCAGCAGCCGGGCGATCCTGCGCGCGCGGCGCAGGCCTTGCTGGCGCTGTTGGAGGCGCCGGCACCGCCAAGCCGCCTGTTCCTGGGGCAGGATGCGCTGCGCCTGGTCGAAGGCAAGATTGCCAGCATGGAAGCGGAGATCGCGCAGTGGCGCTCATTGTCTCTTTCCACCAACTTTGCAGCATAAGCGTGGCGCGCGCCCGCTAACCGAAAGACACAGACCATGTTTGGAATAACGCCCCTGGGCTGGGTGCATACGCTCGGCAGCCTGCCCGCCATCCCGCTGGCGGCCTATATGTTCGCGCGGCATGGCCGGATCATGCCCCGTTCGGCGCCGGGTATCGCCTATCTTGTCTTCATGCTGATCGGCGCAGGAACCGTGTTCCTGGTGGCGCATCAGCCGGTCAGCTACGGGATCGGCACAGTGACGATCCTGCTGCTGATCGCGGGCTATGGCGTGGAGCGCATCACCTTCCTCGGGCGGGCGCGGCGCTATCTGGAAACTGTCTTTCTCAGCCTCACCGCATTCCTGCTGATGGTGCCGACCGTGACGGAAATCCTGCGCCGCGTCCCGGACGGCCATCCGTTCGTCACGGACCTCAAATCGCCCTTGCTGCTGGGATCGCAGGCTGCGCTTCTGGCGATGCTGATCCTGGGCCTCGCCGCCCAGTTGATTGCCCTGCGCCGGCAAAATGGCAGGATCTGCTGATGACGACCGCAATGGCCCGCTTGCTTCTGCTTCCCCTGTCGGCGTTGGCGCTGACTGGCGCCGCACCTCCCGAAACGCGCTTCGACATCAGCCTGCCGGCTGCGCTGGGCGATGACGCATCGGGGCGGCTGCTCCTCTTCGCGACGCCGTTGAACGCGGACAATGCGAATGGCGAGGATGTCGATATCTATGGTCCCGACGACGCCCGCATTTTCGTGGCGGGGCGCGATGTCGCGAGCTTCGGGCCGGATCGCACGGTCGCCATCGATGCCCAGGACGGCGCGTTTCCCGAGAGAGTGGCGGCCCTGACTCCGGGGGAATATCGGGTGCAGGCCGTGCTCGATCGCGACGGCAGCTATAATTATGGCGGGCGGGGACCGGGCGACCTGGTCTCGAAAGCGGTGACGCTTCGCCTGCCGCTGGGCGCCCGGCCATCAATTCCGCTCGACCATGAGCTGCCGCCGGCCGCCGCGCAGTTCGATGTTTCGGGACTGCCGCCGCGCGCCGCCGAGCAGATCACCGCGTCGCGCCCGCATCTGCACGACGAACGGGTCGTGTCGCAGGCGCTGACGCGCTTTCGCGGCACGCCGCAGAGCGTCGCGGCCTGGGTTCTGACCCCGCCGGGCTATGATCCCCATGGCCGCGTCACCTATCCCACGGTCTATACTGCCGGTGCGTTCGGGACGAACCATCGGGTGGACGGACAGCAATTGTCGCGGATATGGCACCTGATGGAGACCAAGGCCATGCCGCCGATGATCTGGGTGACGCTCGACTTCGCTTCGCCCACCGGCACGACCGAATTTGCCGACAGCGTAAACAATGGTCCCTGGGGCGAAGCGCTGACGCGCGAGATCATCCCGGCGCTCGAAAAAAGATATCGGATGGATGCCCGGCCGTCGGGCCGGTTCCTGACCGGCCATAGCTCTGGGGGCTGGTTCGCGCTTTGGGCGATGGTGCGCTATCCGGCCATCTTCGGCGGAAGCTGGGCCTCGTCGCCCGATCCGGTGGATTTCCGGCACTTCATCGGCGTCGACCTCTATCAGCCGGGGGCGAACATGTATCGCGATGGCCAGGGCGTGGCCCGTCCGCTGGAACGCGCCCATGGCGAGGTGAAGACGACGATCGCGCAGGCGGCGGGGATAGAGACGGTGCTCGGCCGCGACGGCGGCCAGTTGCGATCCTTCGACTGGACCTTCTCGCCGCGCCGCGCGGACGGGACGCCGGCCCCGCTCTTCGACCGGGTGACGGGCGCGGTCGATGCCGATGTCGCGGCCTATTGGCGGGATCATTATGATATCGGCCACCGGATCGAGACCCAATGGCCAGCGCTGCGGCATGATCTGGACGGCAAGGTTCATGTCGTGGTCGGGACCGCCGATTCCTATTATCTCGACGATGCCGTCCATGATCTGGAGGCCGCGTTCCGCAAGGTGGGTGGCCGGGCGGCGTTCATCTATGTTCCCGGCGCGTCGCACAGCATCAATGAAGTCTATGCGCGGGACGGCGATCGCAACGCCTATTATCGCGAAATGGCGCAGGCCATGTATGCGGTGGCGCGGCCGCCAGAGGGCGCACGCGCCCGCTGAAGCGAAATGCGCTGCGGGCGGGAGGCTGAGCAGCGGTCCGGTTTGACGCCCGGACGAGGCGCGGCTACCGCGCGGGGCATGATCGTTCTGCTCTCTCCCGCCAAGACGCTCGACTTCGAGCGCGCGCTGCCGCCCCTTGCCGTCACCACGCCGCATTTCGCCGAGGAAGCGCGTGGGCTCGCCAAGTCGGCCGCCAACCTCTCGCAAAAGCGGCTGGCGGACCTGATGCATATCTCGCCGCGCCTGGCCAAGCTCAATGCCGACCGGTTCCGGGACTTTGCCGACCTGCCCGAAAGGCAGGCGCTCTATGCCTTTGCCGGCGACGTCTACACCGGTTTCGAGGTGGATACGCTCGACGAACCAGCCGTAGCCTTTGCGCAGGATCATGTCCGCATGCTGTCCGGCCTATACGGGCTGCTGCGTCCGCTGGATGCGATCCGCCCCTATCGGCTGGAAATGGGGACGCGCTGGGCGCCGCGGCACAAGAAACTGACCGATTGGTGGGGCGATCGCATCGCCGCCCTGCTGCGCGCGCAGGTCGCGGAAGAGGGATCGGGCATCGTGCTCAATCTTGCCAGCCAGGAATATTTCGCCGCCGTCGAGAACAGGCTGGAGGGCCTGCGCGTGATCCATGTCGACTTCCGCGAGCCGGGACCGAACGGCCCGCGCTTCGTGAGCTTCAACGCGAAGCGGGCGCGCGGCATGATGGCACGTTGGATGTGCGAACATCATGTCGCCGATGTCGAGGCCATGCAGGGCTTCGACAGCGATGGATATCGGTTCGATCCGGGCGAGAGCGACACGGACCATTGGCGCTTTACACGGGCATAAACGGTACGTCCGGAAGCATAGACGCGTCATGGGTGCTTTCACCAGCAGGCGCGGCTGCTTTGGGTCGTTGTGCCTCGACCGCAAGATGGCTTATGACTGTGGGTAGTGAACGAAAAGGAAAATAATGGCCGCATCATTTTCAACAGATGAGCGTCGTGAGCATTTTGCTTATTGCGTCCAGTTGGTTGGTGGCACCACGGCTTTTTCGCGCCGCCTGGGCATAGACGAGCGGGCCATCCGCCGTTTTATCAACGGCGAGCGGCCTGTCGGCGATGGACTTCTGGAAGATACCGCCAAGGCATTACGCCTGCTCATCGCCGAAGCAACGGCGGCCGAAGGACAGATTGCTGCCGCATTGCGCTTGCCACCGCCCGATCCGTCTTAAAGCCGATCATCATGCGGATGATTCTTCGCGTTCGGCACCGGGACTTGAACGATCGAGGCTTGGGCGCCGCACGACGCTGGCGATCTTAACTGGCAGTGTGCATGTGCGCTTTGGTGCCGAAGGGCATTCAGGGCGACGCCGCTGGAATCCGCGAAGGGTTCAGGATCGTTGAGAACGTCGGGGCTTTCTCGAAATCTTCTCGTCCGAACGGTTTGTCGGTGAAGAGATAGCCATAATAGAAATTGCGGAGCCTGGCATGGAAGGCGCGGATGCGGTCCTGATAGGAAAACTGCGCCTGCATGTCGGTATCGGCGAGGCGAGCGAGCAGGGCCTGGACCGCGACCGAGGGCAGCATCCAGCCGATGGAGCGTGCCGCGGCCTCGCGCGCCTCGATCCCATGACGATAGGCCACAGCCCTGGGCGCCACCGTCTCGTCGCCGACCTGATGAAAGGCGAAATACCATTTCCAGTGGAAGGCGTGAGTCAAAGGGGGACTGTCCTTCCATTCGGGATGGCCGGTATAGAAGGCGCGCATCGTCTCTTCGCGCGGAATATCCCAGGCGCGGTTGACGGCCGTGCGCTGGGCAAGGGTCAGTTCAACGCCCTCGCCGACAGGGATGGCGCGGTTGATCGCGACATGGGCGATGGCCGGCAGCACCAGCGTCAGCACCAACCATAGGCCCGCCAGCGTGGTGGCATTGGCAACCGAGTTCCAGCCCAATCGCCCGATCAGCAGCGTGACCGCGATCCAGAAGGCGAGATAGAGGGCGACGAGGCCGAGCACGACCAGCAGCGGGACGAAGGGGACGTGGGACAGGATTGCGCCGATCATGAGTGGTAGGACGAGGGTGAAGAACAGCAGCCCGCCGCGCAGCGACACACGCCGCGTCCAGAGGCGCCGGCCCGATCCCGCCAGCGCATCGAGCATCCGCAGCCGTCCGGCTTCTCGCTCGCCCGAGATAAGATCGTGGAACAGGGCTATGACGAACAGCGGCGTCAGATAGATGAGCACGAACGAGAAATCGAAGCGGCCGGGGAGGGCGAGTTCGGGATTATAGGTCTCGCCATCATAGAGTTGCGCTTCCAGCCCGAGGGCGCGGACGCGCAGGATATAGGGCGCGACATCGCGCAGGCCGAGGGCCGCGAAGGCAAGCGGAGAGGGCGCGTCCCAGGTGGCGTGGAAGCTGTAATAGGCGGCGTTGCCGGGATCCTTCGTGGCGGCCGCCCATTGGGCGACGGCGGCGGCATCCTGCGCCTGCTTGGGCTGGATGTGGGCGATGGCGGCGCGCTGGCGGGCGATCTCCGTCATGCCGGCTGCGACCGAGGCGGCGGCGAGCAGGCTGACCATAAATAGCGCCAGCACCGTCATGCGCGAGCGCAGCAGCAGGCGCAGTTCATGGGTGAAGAGAATCATGGACGGGCTTTCTGCATTTGATGTGCGACGGGCAGCAGTGTCAGCAATGCCAGCACCAGCCAGGCGAACAGCGGACCGAGGCCTGGCAGGCTGGCTTTCACCAGATCATCGGCGGTTGCGGGCTTGAACCGAAATTGCGGGATCGTCCGCCAATGGTCGGCGGAGATGCGCTTGCGCTGGTCGGCGCCGGCATCCTTGGCCTTGTCATCGGCATAGCTGACCGCATCGGCCTGCAACTGGTTGAGATGCTGCACCATGGCGTAGCGATAGGTTTCCGCCTGGGCGAGGAAGCGGCGATGCCCCTTGAGGTCGGTGCCGGCGGCTGCCATCGACAACTGGCGTAGCGAAATGGTGGGACTGACGATGCCGAAGAGGTCGGCCAGCCGGCTTTGCGCCTGCTGGATCGCAAAGCTGCGGTTTGCATAATCGTCAAACAGGCGCGATGTCAGCTTCTCGCCCTCGACCGCGAGCAGGCCGTTATAATTGACGGGCAGATACTCGACCCCGCTGACGCCATATTTGCGTAGCAGTTTTTGCTTGAAAGCGTTGAAGAAGGGATCGTCGGGATTATGCGCGTCGCCCAGCCGATGCAGATCCTGCTGGATGGCGATGTCGGTCTCGAGCCGGGTGGGCAGGGCATGGACTTCGGCCGCGATGTCGGGCGCGACGCGCGGCAGCAGGATGACCAGCACCGCCCAGAGCGCGAGCAGCGCCAGCAATGCGTCACGCCCGCGCCGCACCAGCGCGGAAATCAGGATGACGATGATCGACCAGAGCGCCAGATAGGTGCCATAACCAAGCACGATTACCAGCATCGGTGCGGCCAGCGCGCCGGGTTGCCCCGCGATCAGCAGGAAGGCGACCAGGGCGGGGAAGCCGACGAGCGCGGCGATGGCGGCGAGCGCCAGCAGTTTGCCCATGACGAGCGCGCGCGCGGACACGCCCTGTACCAGCATCTGCCGCAATGTGCCGCGTTCCCGTTCGCGCGCGACAGCGCCATAGCCGAGGAAGACCAGCAACAGGGGGGCGATCACCTGCAGCACGAAGGCCGGGGTCAACTGGCCGAAGCGGACCAGCAGCGAGGATTGGCGGACATCGCCGAAATTCGCGCTGTTCTGGCGATGGCCTTCCAGGAACATGCTGTTGCCCGTGAAGGCATCGACGCCCGGATCAAAGGCGGCGAGCGGCGGCAGCGGGCGGAAGATGAAATTGCCGAAATGGACCATGCGGTGCGGATGCCGGTCGGGCTGTGCATCGAATTCCTGGGCGGCCTGGGCCTGGAAACGGGCGCGGGTCTCGGCAATGCCGCTCTGGTGCGACCAACTGATGAGGGCGGCCGCAAACGTCAGCAGGACGAGCAGCGCGAAGGCGATGACGGCGACGCGATTGCGTCGCATCAGTCGCAATTCGTCACGGGCGATCAGAAGGATGGCGCTCATGCGGCGATGGCCTTTCGCGCGAACTTGCGATGCAGGTCGCGCACATCGAAACGGTCCGCACCCTGTGCTGCAGCCTCCTCGACGATGCGGCCAGCTTCGAGGAAACCGATGCGGTCGGCAATATCGGCGGCGGAGAGCAGGTCGTGGGTGACCATCAGCACAGCCGCGCCCTTGCGTGCGACATCATGGACCAGCCTATTGAAATCGGCGGTCGCACGCGGATCGAGACCGGATGAAGGCTCGTCGAGCAGCAGCACCGGCACTTCACGCAGCAAGGCGATGGCGATCGCCACCTTCTGCCGCATCCCCTTGGAAAAGCCGCCCAGTCGCTTGTCCCAAGCCGATGGCTGAAGACCGGTCGCCTCGAACGCGCCGTCAATATCCTGCGGGGTGGGGTGACGGGCGGCCAGTGCCAGCAGATAGGCGGCATTTTCGCGTGCCGTGAGATGTTCGTATAGGGCGACATTTTCGGGCACATAGGCGATCTGCTCGCGCGCCTCGTCCGGCTCTTTGGCCGGATCATGGCCCGCCACCGACACGATGCCGCCGTCGGGCCGGGCAAAGCCCAGCAGGGTCGAGATCGTAGTCGACTTGCCCGCGCCATTGCCGCCCAGCAGCGCATAGATTTCCCCCGCGTCGACATGCAGAGTCAGGCCGCGCAGCACGGGCTGGCTGCCATAGGATAGGTGAACGTCGGACAGGATAATGCGCTGGCCGGTGGCGGTCAGGGGCATGGTGGGGGCTCCTTGGCTGTTGGCGCGGAGCATTTCGGTGATGCGGCAATCTGTCAATGAAATAATATAACATTTCAATTGACGCGTGCGGTGCGGCTCCCCTAGGTGCGGCGGCGAATGAGATCCTGTCTCATTCTATTCAGGGGAAATTATGCCGATCCAGTTCCTGCAGCGCGGCCGTGCTGCGTCCGCCTGTTCCCGCCGGTTCCGCCATATTGCGTTCGCGCTGCCGCTAGCCGCTGGCCTTGCCTGCCTTCCAGCTGAGGCCCAGACGGGCGACGCACTCCATCATCCAGAGGAAGGCGACAATGCGATTACCGTGACGGGGGTCCGCCAGTCCTATCGCGGCGATTTTGCGATGCGCGAAATTCCCCAGGCGATCACGCAGATCGATGCCGAGACGCTGCAGCAGAATAACATCCTGCGCCTCACCGACGCGCTGGACATGAACGCGTCCGTCGTGCGCCAGAACACGCTCGGCGGCCTGTGGGACAGCTTTGCCGTGCGGGGCTTTGCCGGCGATGAGAACATGCCCAGCGGCTATCTGGTCAACGGCTTCAATGCCGGCCGGGGCTTTGGCGGCCAGCGCGACGTAGCCGGAATCGAGCGGGTGGACGTGCTCAAGGGGCCGTCGGCCGCGTTGATGGGCCGTGGCGAGCCGGGTGGCACGATCAATCTGGTGACCAAGCAGGCGGAAATCGGCCGGACCTTTGGCAGCGGGGCGCTGCAATTTGGCAGCTATGATCGCTTTCGCGTCGATGCCGACGCCAATCTGGCATTGACCGGCGGCATCACCGCACGGCTGATCGGCTATTATGAGAAGGGCGACACGTTCCGCGACCATGTGGAACAGAAGCGCTGGGGCTTCCTGCCGTCGATCGGCATTGCGCTGGGCGAAAAGACGCGCCTGACCTACGATTTTGAATGGACCCGTGTGGAGGTGCCTTTCGATCGCGGCATTGTCGTCCTGGACAATGATTTTCATACCGTGCCGCGGTCTCGGTTCCTTGGTGAACCGGGCGATGGCGACACGGTCGCCCGTGCGACCAGCCACCAGTTGCGACTGGAGCATCAGTTCAATGACGACTGGAGCCTGTTGGTCGGCGCCAGTCATCGCGATACGCTGCTGACCGGCTTCTCGTCCGACGCGGAGACGGTCGCATCGCGGCAGACGCTGTATAGGGATGGCCATTCGCTTTCGCGTCAGCGACGCTCGCGCCGTTATGATGCAGAACATAATGTGGCCCGCGCCGAAATTGCCGGCAGCTTCGAGACCGGGGCGCTGCGCCATCGCGTGCTGATCGGCGGTGATTTCGATCATTTCCGCTATGATAATTATTTCACGCGCTTTCGCCCGCCATTGCTGAGCAGTTCGCCGAGCGATCAGGCCGCCTATGTCATCGACATCGATGATCCGGCCTATGGTCGATATCCGCTGCCCGCGACCACGGTGACGACCAACCGGCTGGATAGCCAGCGCAGCTTCGGCTTCTATGTGCAGGACCAGATCGAGCTGACCGACCGGTTGCAGATCCGTGTAGGCGGCCGCTATGACAATCTGACGCTGGAAGTCGAAAATCGCCTGCTTGCCGTGCCGAGCCGGTTCAACGATCGCAAGTTCAGTCGTTTCAGTCCGCAGGCCGGCATCGTCTATGCACTGAGCAAGCCGATCAGCCTATATGCCGCCTATGGCCAGGGCTATCGCGCCAATGTTGGCGCCGATTTCCACAATGCCATCTTCGATCCCGAGACCAGCGAGTCGATCGAGGTCGGCGCCAAGCTGATGGCGCTGGGTGGCGCGTTGACCGGCACGCTGTCCGTCTATCAGCTGACCAAGGACAATGTGCTGGCGAGCGACGCCAATAATCCCGGCTTTTCGGTCGCAATCGGCAAGGCGCGCAGCCGGGGGGCGGAATTGGATATCAACGGCCATCTGTCCGGTGATGTCGATGTGATGCTGAGCTATGCCTATACCGATGCGGAGGCGCGATCGCGCGTCCTCGATCCCAATTATTCCTTCCAGATCAATCCTGGCGATCCGCTGATCAACATTCCCCGGCATAATCTCAACATGCAGGTGGCGAAGCATTTCACCATCGGCGATCGCGAGGCGCAATTGGGGGCGGGCCTGCAATATGTCGGCAAGCGTTCGGGCGAGACCGGCACCGATTTCATGCTGCCCGCGCACAGGCTGGTTCGCCTGTTCGGCAATATCCAACTGATCGACGAGGTCGAGCTGTTCGGTACGGTCAGCAACCTGTTCAATGCCGAATGGTATGCCAGCAGCTATGCCGCAATGTGGGTGCAACCAGGCACGCCGCGTACCGCCACCGTCGGCTTGCGCGCCCGCTTCTGATCCGGAGGATAGAGATATGAGCAAGAGGATGTCGCGCCTCCTGGGTTTCGCTGCCTTGTGTGTCGCCGGTGCCGCTGCCGCACAGCAGCCGTCACCGGCGCCCTTGCCGGAGTTGCCCGCGTCGGTGCTGCCGCCGGCTTTGCCCTGGTCCGGCAGCAGCGAGAAACTGATTGCCGGCAAAGACGATCCCTGGATCACGCCCGCCGAACAGGCAGGGTTCGCCACGACGCCGCGCTATGCCGAGGTCGAGGCCTGGCTGAAACGGCTGGATGCAGCCTCTCCCCTCATCAGCCTGGAAAGCTTCGGCCGCACCGGCGAAGGGCGCGACATGCTGCTGGTACGGGCAAGCAAGGGCAGGGATGCGTCGGGCGCCGCAAAACCTGACGTGCTGGTGCAGGCTGGTATCCATGCCGGCGAGATCGACGGCAAGGATGCCGGCCTGATGCTGCTGCGCGACATTGCGCTGCGTGGCAAGGATGGGCTGCTCGACAAGGTCGATCTTGTCTTCGTGCCGGTCTATAATATCGACGGGCATGAGCAGATGAGCCGCTGGAACTTCCCGGCGCTGCGCGGCCCGGCGGAAAAGGGCTATGTCGGCAACAGCCGCAACATCAACCTGAACCGCGACTATGCGAAGGCCGATGCGCCCGAAACTCGCGCCATGATCGGCCTGCTGCGCCGGCTGGACCCGATCCTCTATGTCGATTGCCATGTCAGCGACGGCTTCGACATGCAATATGACATCAGCTTCACCTATGCCGGTTGGGGCCGCTATGCCTATCATCGCGCCACCGCCGACTGGCTGCAGGATCGCTTTGGGCCGAACGTGACGGCGGCGCTGGAAAAGGCGGGGCATATTCCCACCATCTATCCCAGCCCGATCGATACCCGCGAACCGACCAGGGGCATCCGCCAGGCGCCCGAAGGGCCGCGCTATTCGACCGGCTATGGCGACTTCATCGGCGTGCCGACGGTGCTGGTCGAAAATCACATGATGAAGCCCTATCGCCAGCGGGTGCTGGGCACCTATGTGCTGCTCGAAGCGGCGCTGAAGCTGGCCGGACAGGATGCCGACATGATCGCCCGCGCCAAGGCGAGCGACCGGGCATCGCGCCCGGGCGAGATGCTGACCCGCTGGAAGCCCGCCGCGCAGCCGATCGGCTGGATCGAGCAGTTCAAGGGGGTGGCGTTCGACACCTATGTCTCTCCCGCGACGGGGCGCAGGGAGCAGAAATGGCTGGGGCGGCCGGTGCATTGGCGGATGCCGATCATCGGCCAGGAACCGGTCGAGCAGGTGCGCCTGCCCAAGGCCTGGTGGGTGCCGGCGGCGCAGGCCGATGTGATCGACCGGCTGGCACTGCACGGTATCCGTTATGCGGTGCTGGATGCGCCACGCACTTTGGCGCTCGATCGGGTGCGGCTGGTCGATCCCCGGTCGATGCCGGTGCGCGATGCCCGCATCCCACTGGAGACGCAATTGCGGCACGAGACGGTGACGGAAACGCTGCCGGCCGGGACAGTTCGCATATCTGCGGATCAGCCGCTGGGCCTGTTGGCGGCGGCGTTGCTGGAACCCGAAAGCCAAGACAGTTTCCTCGCCTGGGGCTTCTTCCCGGAAATCCTGGCCGCGCCTTCGGGGGCGGAGGATTTCGTGCGCGCGCCGATGGTCGAAGCGCTGCTTGAGCGCGGCGCAGAGGTCCGTGCCGCGTTTCAGGCGAAGCTGGCAGCTGATCCGGATTTTGCCGCCGATGCCGATGCGCGGCTCGACTGGCTATATGGTCAGTTGCCTGATCGAAGCCCCCATCACCTCATCTATCCCGTGAGGAGAGAGCGCTGATCGGCATCGATTGATTGATGTCCGTGGAGACGGCACCCCGTCGTTCATGTGCATCGGCGAGGCCCGAAATGCGGAAGCGTTGGCCGATGTCCTGGAGCGGGTGAGGGGAATCGAACCCCCGTCGTCAGCTTGGGAAGCTGCTGCTCTACCATTGAGCTACACCCGCGCGCCGGATGGCCATTGCACAAGGCATGGTCGATGGTCAACGGGATTGCATGGCTGGTCGCGCAATTGTCGGTCAGGGGCGCGCCTGCCCGGTGCGGTCGGCCCATTGTTGTTGCCAGTAGCGCAACTGTGCGGCGCGAAAATCGGGTGCGGCGGCGATGGTCCGGTCGATCAGCAGCGGCGCGCGATGGGCGCCCTGATAGCGTGGCCAGGCGGGCAGACCAGCGCCGTTGGGGTTGCCGGTCGTGATGAAGTTCGTCCAATAATCCTGCATCTGGCGGGCAATGCCGGCATTTTCCGGATTGTCGGACGCCTTGGCCGCGCCCAGCGTGTAGCCGAAATCGGCGCAGTGTGGCGCACCGGGCATGGTGGCGCGTTCGGCTGGCGGGACATAGGCGAAATGATAGGACCAGGCCGGTTGATGCCGGGCGGCGAGCGCGGCCGTGGCGCTGGCGGCAGCGGTGAAGATGAAGTCGGTCTGGACCTGGCGCAGCAGTTCGGCGGCCGGCATCGTGCCGGCGGGGTCATAGATATTGCGGACGGCGGCGAGGTCGATGCCGAAGCGCTCCCTCAGTATCTTTTCGTCAAAGCCCATCAGGCCGAACACGCTGGCTTCGTTGCTGGTCGATCCGGCAATATAGGGCACGCGGGCGATGTCGCCCCGGGCAAAGGCGATGGCGGTTTCCTGCGTGATGGTCTGGCCATCGACCACCGCGCCGAAATTGGGCGGGCCGGGATCGGCGGCCATCACCGCAGCGGGATCGAGCGCACGCAGCCGGATGATGGCGTCGGCGCCTTCGCCCGGGCTGCCGGCGCGGACAGCGAAGGCGACACCCTCCCGCTCGGCCTGGTCGCGGGGGCGGGTGGCATTGTTGAGGCCGCCGCCCGAATGCGCGCTGGCCCGGGCGAACAGGCCGCGCGCCGCCGGCGCGGCCATCAAGGCGTTGATGCTAGAGCCGCCGGCCGAGCAGCCCATGATCGTCACCTGCGCGGGATCGCCGCCGAAGCGGGCGATATTGGCATGGACCCAGTTGAGGCCCGCAATCTGGTCCATCAGCCAGTAATTGCCGGTCGCGACACCGGGCTGTCCGGCGCGCAGGCCGGGATGGGAGAAGAAGCCGAGCCGACCCAGCCGATAGTTGAGCGAGACGACCAATATGCCGCGCGGATTATAGATGCGCGCCGCATCGTCGAACAGTTCGGCGCCCGAGCCGACGAAGAAGGCGCCGCCATGGACCAGCAGCAGGACCGGGCGCTTGCCCGGTTGCAGGTTGGGCGTGGCGATGTTGAGCGAGAGGCAATCCTCGCTCTGCGGCACATCGGTCCGCCCCTCGCGCGCGGGCTGGGGGCAGATCGGGCCGAAGGCGGTGGCGTCGCGCGGCTGTGTCCAGGGCGTGACCGGGCGCGGGGGCGTCCAGCGATGGGCGCCACCGGTATCCTGCGCGAAGGGAATGCCCTTGAAGACGGCGCCGTTGTCCAGAGCGAGACCGCGCACCGGGCCGGAGCCGGTCATGACGGTCGGTGCGGAGGGCGACGAGGCCGCCTGCAACCCAGCCGCGGCCAGCGCCGCAAGACCCGTCATGCCCGCGATGATGCGTGCGCCCATAGCCATCCTCCCTTGCGGGCATGATGGCCCGTTTGGGCTGTAAACCTACCCTCAAGTGCATATTTGTCGAGGGGGAAATGCGGCGGGTTCAGCCGACCTGCCGCTTGGCCAGCTTGCGGGCGAGAGTACGGCGGTGCATGCCCAGCCGCCGGGCGGTTTCGGAGATGTTGAAGTCGCAATCCTTCAGCACTTCGTGGATATGTTCCCATTCGAGCGTCTTGATCGAGGTCGGGCGCGGCGCGAGCGGGGCGGCCGGGTCACCGCCGGAGCGGGCAAAGGCGGCCTCGATATCGTCGGTGTTGGACGGCTTGGCGAGATAGTTGGTGGCGCCCAGCTTGATCGCCTCGACCGCCGTCGCAATGCTGGCAAAGCCGGTCAGGACGACGATCAGCATCGCGGGATCATGGGCATGGAGGGTCTGGACGCAGACCAGGCCGGATTCGGGGCCGAGCTTGAGGTCGACTACGGCATAGCCGGGCCGCTGATCCTTCAGCAGGGCTTCAAGCATGGCATGGCTGTCGGCGACCAATACGACATAGCCGCGCCGCTCGAACGAGCGCTTGAGGGTCCGTGCGAAGGCTTCGTCATCCTCCACGATGACCAGCAGGCGGTCAGCCGTCATTCTTGTCCCCTTCCTCTTCAAGCGCGACGGTATCCAGCGGCAGCCGCAGCAGGATGAGCGCGCCACCATCGGCACCGTTGCTGGCCGATACGCTGCCGCCCAATTTGCGCACGACATTGACGACCAGGAAGAGGCCGAGGCCATGGCCTTCCTTGCCCTTGCTGGAACGATAGGGCTTGCCGAAATCGTCCAGCATCGCTTCGGAAAAGCCGCTGCCATTGTCGCGCACCGCGATATTGAGCGAGGCGCTGTCGCGGCCGACCAGCAGATCGATATAGGTGGCGCCGGCCTCGCGCGCATTGTCGAGCAGGTTGCCGACGGCCTGGCGGATCACCGGGTCGGCAATGATGCGCGGATAGTCGTGCGGACCAAAATCGCAGCGCAGCGGCATGCCCGGATTGGCGCGGCGCCATTCGGCGGCGATGCCATCGATGAAGTCCCGGACATTGGTGACGGCCGGCGCCTCGCCCCGCGCCTCGCCCGAGGAGAGGAGGATGCCGGTGACGATCGCCTTGCAGCGCAGCACCGCGCTCTGCATTTCCGCGACTTCCTCGACCAGGGCGGGATGCTCAGTGATTTCGGGCATGTGGCGCCAGTCGCCCAGTACCACGGCGAGCTGGGCGAGCGGGGTGCCCAGTTCATGCGCGGCGCCCGACGCGAGCAGGCCCATGCGGACGATATGCTCTTCTTCGGCGGCCTGCTGGCGCAGGCTGGCGAGATAGGCCTCGCGGGCCTGAAGATTGCGGGTCACCGGCGCGACGAACAGCACCAGCAGCACCGCGATCATGCTGAAGCAGATCCAGGTGCCGATGATATGGAGGTCGAACAAATGCCCTTCGAGCGGGCCGTTGAGGTCGAGGGGGCGATAATGGAGGCCGAGCAGCCCGGCGCATAGAGCCGAGACGAAGACGATGCCCCAGATGCTCCAGCGGTCGAGCAGCACGGCGCCCAGCGCGACCTGGAGCAGATAGAGCGAGATGAAGGGATTGGTGGCGCCGCCGCTGAGATAGAGCTGTGCCGTCAGCAGCAATACGTCGAACAGCAGCGACAGGAACAGTTCGGCATGGGACACGTCGGTCCGCTTGCGCAGGGCATGGAAGCTGAGCCCGTTCATCAGCATCGCCATGCCCGCGACCAGCAGCATCGGTGCCACCGGCAGGCCGATGCCCATGCCATAATGGACGGCGAGGATGGTCACGAGCTGGCCCGCGATCGCCAGCCAGCGCAATTGCACCAGCAGCGCCAGATTCTTGCGGCCGGCAGCATCGGCGGGCCACTGGCTGGGGAGCCAGCGGGCCTTGGCGGGCGGCGCTACAGTCATCCCCGGCGGTCTTTTCGATCCTGACGCATGACGAAGATGTAGGCGCCCGCGACCATCGCCGCCAGTATGAACCAGGTGATGGCATATTGGAGATGGTTGTTGGGGAAACGGACGACGGTAAGGCCGCCGACCGGCGCGGTGTCGGGACCGCAATTGGCAGCCGCATCGATGAAATAGCCGGCGACAGGCGGGGCGACATGCTGCGCGGCGGCGATCGCGGCGACATCGCGCGAATACCAGCGGCCGGCGGCCGGGTCGTTGCTGCGCAGGAAGCCGCCGCCCGGTTCGGACAGGCGCAGCAGGCCGATGAGATGGACCGTGCCTTCGGGCCGGCTGTAGCGGGTGCGATTGTCCTGCGGCACGAAGCCGCGATTGATGATCAGGGTGAATCCGGCATCGGTCACCAGCGGCGTCATCACCCAATAGCCGGGACCGCGCACGGTGACGGCCTGGGTCAGTACCGCCTTGTCATGGAGAAAATGGCCCGAGGCGGCAACGCGGCGATATTCGTCATCGCGGGTGGCGCTGCGGGGGGCGGGGACGGCTGCGGCATGGATGCGGGCGTCGACGCGGGCGATCAGGTCGCGCTTCCAGGCGAGGCGTTGGACTTGCCAGGCGCCGAGCGCGCAAAGACCGGAGAAGAGCAGGAGGGCGATCAGCGTGAAGCCGATCGTAAAGGCCGGGGAGCGCACGCGGCGCCCCCCGTTCTTTGGCGATGTCACGGCATCTCGCTCATATTCTGCATGGCGCCCATGTCGTGCGGGGCGCTCATGTTCATATCGGGATGCGGCATCATGTTGGCGTTGAGGTGGTACATGACCCACATCGAGCCGGAGAGGACGATGACGACCAGGACGATCGTCAGCATCATCGCCATGAACGACCAGCCGCCTTCGACGCGGGTGTTCATGTGCAGGAAGTAGATCATGTGGACGACCACCTGCACGGCGGCGAAGGCCATGATGATGACGCCGGTCAACTGGGGATTGCCCAGCACGTTCGACATCACCAGCCAGAAGGGAATGGCCGTCAGGATCACCGACAGGCCGAAACCGATCATGTAGCTGCCGAAGCTGCCATGGGCACCTTCTTCATGATGATCGTCGTGCCCATGGCCATGGGCATCGTGGGGATGGACAGCGTCGCTCACCGCAGGACTCCCATCAGATAGACAAAGGTGAAGACGCCGATCCAGATGACGTCGAGGAAGTGCCAGAACAGCGACAGGCACATCAGGCGACGCTTGTTGGCGGGGATCAGGCCCTTCTTGGCCACCTGCACCATCAGCGTGATCAGCCAGATCGAACCGAAGGTGACGTGCAGGCCGTGGGTGCCGACCAGGGTGAAGAAGGCCGACAGGAAGGCCGAACGCCAGGGACCCGCGCCCTCATGGATGAGGTGCGAGAATTCGTAGAGTTCGATGAACAGGAACGCCCCGCCGAACAGGAGGGTGATCACCAGCCAGCCCTGGGTGGCGCTGACCTTGTTCTTTTCCATCGCCAGCATGGCGAAGCCGTAGGTGATCGACGAGAAGAGCAGCATCGCGGTGTTGAGCGCGATGAGCGGCAGGTCGAACAGATCCTTGGGGCCGGGGCCGCCGGCGAAGCTGCCGCCGAGCACGGCATAGGTGGCGAAGAGGATGGCGAAGATGAGGCAATCGCTCATCAGGTACATCCAGAAGCCCAGCATGGTGCTGTGGCCTTCGTGGAGGTGCGGTTCCTCGGGCAAATGATATGCCCGAGGTTCCAGGGGCGCAGTTGTGCTGCTCATGTTGGTCAGACTCCCGCCGCGAGGATGCGCGTACGCTCTTCCTCGGTGCGCGTGACGACATCCTGCGGGATGTAGAAGTCGCGCTTGTAGTTGAAGGTGTGGGCGATGGCGACGACGAGCAGACCCAGGAAGCTGAGACCCGCGAGCCACCACATGTACCAGATCAGGGCGAAGCCGCAGAGCGTCGCCAGACCGGCCAGGATGACACCTGCGCCGGTGCTGCTGGGCATGTGGATCGCCTGGTAGCCGGTCAGCGGACGCTGATAATTGTTCCGCTTCATGTCCGCCCAGGTGTCGGTGTCATAGACGACCGGGGTGAAGGCGAAGTTGTACTCCGGGGGCGGCGAGGAGGTCGCCCATTCCAGCGTACGGCCATCCCATGGATCGCCTTCCACCTTCAGCTCGTCGCGCTTCCAGATCGATACCGCGAACTGGACCAGCATGGCGCCGATGCCGGCCGCGACGATCGCAGCGCCGATCGCGGCGATGACAAAGTAGATCTGCAGCGACGGGTCGTCGAACACGCGCATGCGGCGGGTCACGCCCATCAGGCCCATGATATAGAGCGGCGTGAAGGCGAGCCAGAAGCCGACCTGCCAGCACCAGAAGCTGACCTTGCCCCAGAACACGTTCAGCTTGAAGCCGAAGGCCTTGGGCCACCAGTAGTTGATTGCCGCGAACAGGCCAAACAGCACGCCGCCGATGATCACGTTATGGAAGTGCGCGATCAGGAACAGCGAGTTGTGCAGCACGAAGTCCGCCGGCGGAACGGCGAGCAGAACGCCGGTCATGCCGCCGATCGTGAAGGTCAGCATGAAGGCGACGGTCCACATCATCGGCAGCTCGAAACGGATCTTGCCGCGATACATGGTGAAGAGCCAGTTGAAGAGCTTGGCCCCCGTCGGGATCGAGATGATCATCGTCGTGATGCCGAAGAAGCTGTTGACGCTGGCGCCCGAGCCCATGGTGAAGAAGTGGTGCAGCCACACGAGGTAGGAGAGCACCATGATGCAGCAGGTCGCGTAGACCATCGAGGTGTAGCCGAACAGGCGCTTGCCCGAGAAGGTCGAGGTGACTTCCGAGAAGACGCCGAACAGCGGCAGGATGAGGATATAGACTTCCGGGTGACCCCAGATCCAGATCAGGTTCACGTACATCATCGGGTTGCCGCCGAAGTCGTTCGTGAAGAAGTTGGTGCCGATATAGCGGTCGAGCGAGAGCAGGACCAGGGTGGCGGTCAGGATCGGGAAGGAGGCGACGATCAGGATGTTCGCGCAGAGCGAGGTCCAGGTGAACACCGGCATCTTCATGAGGGACATGCCCGGCGCGCGCATCTTGACGATGGTCGCGATCAGGTTGATGCCGGACAAGGTCGTGCCGACACCGGCCACCTGCAGTGCCCAGATATAATAGTCGACACCCGTGGCCGGGCTATAGTCGATCCCCGAGAGCGGCGGATAGGCGAGCCAGCCGGTCTGGGCGAATTCGCCCAGGAACAGCGAGGCCATCACCAGCACCGCGCCGCCCGTGGTCATCCAGAACGAGAAATTGTTCAGGAAGGGGAAGCTGACGTCGCGGGCGCCGATCTGCAGCGGGACGATATAGTTCATCAGACCGGTGATGAACGGCATCGCCACGAAGAAGATCATGATCACGCCATGGGCGGTGAACACCTGGTCATAATGGTGGGCGTTGAGGTAACCCTCGGACCCGTTGAAGGCGAGCGCCTGCTGGAGGCGCATCATGACCGCGTCGGCAAAGCCGCGCAGGAACATGATGAGGCCCAGCACCATGTACATGATGCCGATCTTCTTGTGATCGACGCTGGTGAACCATTCCTTCCAGAGATAGCCCCAGAGCTTGAAATAGGTGAGCGCCGCCACGACGGCGGCGCCGCCGAGCACCACCGCGCAGAAGGTCGCGACGACGATGGGTTCATGCCATGGGAAGCTGTCCCATGTCAGACGACCAAAGATCATCTGTGCTGTTGTCATTGTGCCAGTCATGGGCCTTACCGATGCTGCGCGTGCGCGTCAGCGCCGCTGTGAGAGGAGTGATCGGCTGCAGGCGCAGCCGCACCAGCGCCCGGCGCGTCGGGGGCGGTTTCCTGCCCCTTGTTGCGGTCTTCCTGGTCGATCACATGGCTGTTGGGGAAGTCGTACTGGAGACCTTCGGTTTCCTTGGCCGATTCCTTGCCGGCGCCGCCCATCATGTTGACGTGCATGAGATCGCTCATGCAGCGCTGGCCGGGCTTGGGGCAGAGATTGACGACGGCGTCGAACAGCTTGGGATCGGCGGCCGAATAATAGGCGACCGGCGCCTTTTCGCTGGGCTTGGCAAGGGTCAGATAGACATTGCGGTCGAGGGCGGCATTGCCGGCCTTCACCTTGGCGACCCAGGCGTCGAAGCCGGCCTGGTCCAGCGCCTTGTAGCCAAAGCGCATATGGGTGAAGCCCGCTCCCGAATAGTTGGCGGAGAAGCCGGTGCCGGTGACGGCCTTGTTGGCGACGGCGTGGAGCTGGGTCTTCATGCCGGGCATGGCGTAGATCTGGCCGGCCAGTTCAGGAACGTAGAAGCTGTTCATCACGGTCGAGGCGGTGATGTCGAAGCGGACCGGGACATTGGTCGGCAGCGCCAGTTCATTGACGGTGGCGATGCCCAGATCGGGGTAGATGAAGAGCCATTTCCAGTCGAGCGCCACGACCTGGACGGTCAGCGGCTTGACCTTGGGGTCGATCGCGGTGGTGGCGTCGATCCGGTCGAGCGGACGATAGGGGTCCAGCTTGTGCGTGCTCACCCAGGTCAGCGCGCCGAGGCAGATGATGATCAGGAGCGGGGCCGACCAGATCAGCAGCTCCAGCTTGGTGGAATGATCCCAGTCGGGGTCATATTCCTTCTCGGCGGCCTGGTTCGCGGCGCGGTAACGCCAGGCGAAATAGACGACCAGTGCCATGACGGGGATGACAATGAGGAGCATCAGCGCGGTCGAGATCAGGATCAGATCGCGCTGCTGCACCGCAATGTCGCCCGACGGGTTCATCACGACCCAGTTGCAGCCCGCCAGCGGCGCCGCAAGGATCGCGGAGGACCAGCGCAAAAGCCGGCTCCAATTGGGTGAGTGAGGGTGTGACATGGCGCGCGCCTAACCCTTCCGCAAGGAGTCGGATAGTGGGCAATTTGTCCAATTGTGTGCGAACGCAAAAAAATCTTCATATGTGGGATACTGCTTAGACTCTGCGGGTTTTCTGTTATGTTGCCATTCTCTGGCCGTCGGGAGACCCACAACAGGCACCTTCGGCCCAGCAAGGGAGCGGATGCCTATGAGTTCACAGGCCATTGCCTTCACCTCGACCCAGCTTGAGGATGATGCGCGCCTTATCAATGCGCGAGACCATTCGATCGCGCCGGGTGATATTTCCATCGGTGTGATCATTGGACGCACCTCCGAATTCTTCGATTTCTTCGTTTACGCCATTGCCTCGGTCATCGTGTTTCCGAGCCTGGTCTTTCCCTATGTCGATGCCCTGACGGGGACGCTCTATTCCTTCGCGATCTTCGCGGTGGCCTTCATCACGCGGCCGATCGGCTCGCTGATCTTCATGGCGATCGATCGCCATTATGGCCGCGGTACCAAATTGACGGCCGCCCTGTTCCTGCTGGGCGGGTCGACCGCGGCGATCGCCTTTATGCCCGGTTATGCGACGATTGGCCACTATGCCGCCGTCGTGCTGGTCATTTTGCGCGCGGCGCAGGGCATTGCGCTGGGCGGCACCTGGGACGGGCTGGCTTCGCTGCTGTCGCTCAACGCCCCCAAGCATCAGCGTGGCTGGTATGCGATGGTGCCGCAACTGGGCGCGCCGCTGGCGTTGCTGGTGGCGAGCGGCCTGTTCGCCTTCTTCCTGACGACCCTGTCGCGGGCGGATTTCCTGGACTGGGGCTGGCGCTATCCCTTCTTCGTCGCCTTTGCGATCAACGTCGTGGCGCTGTTCGCCCGGCTGCGCATCGTCGTGACGCACGA
The DNA here is from genome assembly GCF_000281715.2 of Sphingobium sp. AP49. NCBI lineage: Bacteria > Pseudomonadati > Pseudomonadota > Alphaproteobacteria > Sphingomonadales > Sphingobiaceae > Sphingobium > Sphingobium sp. AP49. The sequence goes on from NZ_CP124576.1 coordinate 1,596,552, forward strand.
GTTCGAGCGTCTGTTCGAGCAGCGCGACCTGCAGCCGTCCGAAGTGCTGCCAACGGTCCAGAAGGAAGGGCGCAACATCATCATCGGTGCCTTCGCGCCGCTGGCGAGCTTTGCCCTGTTCCACATGGTCACGGTGTTTCCGCTGAGCTGGGTGGCGCTGTTCACCGAACAGCCGCTGGAGCGATTCCTGATCATCGAGATGATCGGTGCGTCGGTCGGCCTGCTGGCGATCGTCGTGTCGGGCTTCATCGCCGACCAGATCGGCCGGCGCTCGCTGCTGGGCTGGTCGGCGCTGGGCATCGCGATCTTTGCGGTGATGGCGCCGCTGCTGCTGAATGGCGGGGATCTGGGCGAGGTCGCCTTCATGATCCTGGGCTTCATGCTGCTGGGCCTGGCGTTCGGCCAGTCGTCGGGCGTGGTGGCGTCCAACTTCGCGACGGAATCGCGCTATACCGCATCGGCCCTGACGTCGGATCTGGCCTGGCTGGTCGGCGCGGGCTTTGCCCCGCTGCTGGCGCTGCTGCTGTCGGTGAAGTTCGGCCTGGCCGCGTCGGGCATCTACCTGTTGTCGGGTGCGGTCGCGACGATCGTTGCGCTCTACGTCAACAAGGAACTGGCGGGCCGGGATCGCTGATCCGGCCTGACAGAGAGGCTGCAAGAGAAAGCGTGATCGGCCCGGCCGGTCACGCTTTTTTCATGGGCGCCGACGTTTTCAGGGCGCCGACCCGGGCGCGCATCCGGGCGAGGCCCTTGCGGTCGAACCAGCCGATCGGCCCGGGGCGCGGGCGCCAGCGCGGCAGCCAGTCGGGATAGAGGCTGACCAGTTCGCGCGGCAGGCCGGTCGGCCCTTCGCGCGCCATGATGTCGGACACGATGCGGTTCTGATAATAGCGGACCGAATAGTTGATCAGCCGCTTATAGTGCATCCGCCAGGTGAGCGGCCGGGCCAGGCCGACCGGTTCGCAGGCGAAGCCCGCGCCTTCACAGGCGAGCACCCGCTCCAGTTCCCAGCCGGCGTCGCTCGCCAGATTGGTATGCGCCCAGGATGCGACCAGGCCGTCGTCGCCGACCAGGTCGTCGGGCAGGCGCAAATCGCGCGCCCGGATGGCGGCGACGAAGCGACCCGACAAGGCGTAGAGATCGCCGAAGATGCCGCGTTCGGCGCGCAGGTTGCGGCGATAGGTCTCGACCTCTCGCCCGTTGACGGGCATGCCGGCGGCGGCATTGGCTTGCGGATGGGCGGCGAGGTCCGCGACCAGCGCATCGATCGATCCGGGTGCGATTTCCGCGTCGCCATCGAGGAAGATGACGGCATCGACCGGCAGGACCAGCAGGTCATGGACGAAATGGTTCCAGGTGCGCGACTTGCCGCCCGCCGCAATGTCGTGGACGATGACGTTGGCACGGCCGCCCGCCGCCGCCGTGGCGCGGGCGACGGTGGCATCGGTGGTGCCGTTCACCAGCACATGGAAAAGGGTGTCGGCCCGATCCAGCGGGAGCGAGCCGAGGCAGCCGGCGATCCGGCGCTGTTCCTGATGGGCGAAGATGGCGACGGCAACGGCCATGGCGGGATCAGCGAAAATCCCAGCTCTGCTGGCCATGCTGCACGGCATCAAGGCCGTCGGCCTCCTCCTGCGGGGAGAGGCGCAGCGGCAGCACGACGCTGACGATCAGCGCGGCGATGGCGGTGCCGACCAGGCCCCAGAGGGCGACGAGGCAGGCGCCGATCGCCTGGGCGACCAGGGCGCCGGCCAGGCCGGTGCCTTCAAAGCCGACGCCGCCGAGCAGCGGCAGCACGCACAGCGGGAGCAGCAGGGCGCCGGTCAGGCCGCCCAGGCCATGAATGGCGAAGAGAGCGGCGGGATCATCGATCCAGCTGCTGGCGATACCGGCGCCGATGCGACAGACGATCGCCGCGCCAAGGCCGATCAGGATCGCGCCGCCGGTGCCGACCAGTCCGGCCGAGGCGGAAATGGCGGCCAGCCCGGCGATGGCGCCCGACAAAAGGCCGGTGGCGCTGGCATGGGCGCCGAGCAGCCGGTCGATCAGCGACCAGCAGAGGCTGGCGGTACAGGCGGCGAAGAAGAGGTTGAGGATGGCGATCGCGGCATTGTCGGTGGCGCCCAGCGCCCAGCCGCCGACCGCGCCCGACAGGCCGATCCAGAACAGCGCGCCGCCGGCAAGGACCAGCAGCGGGGCATGGCCGGTCGCTGATGGATCGCGCCGCCGTCCGGCGATCAGCAACAGGGCCAGCGCGGAGAAGCCGGCCAGGCCGTGGACCGCAAGGCCGCCGGCGAAATCCATGACGCCCAGGTCCGCGAGCCAGCCGCCGCCCCAGATCCAGTGGACCAGAGGGGCATAGACCAGCAGCAGCCAGAGCGGGGCAAAGGCGGCGATCCAGCCGATCGAGGTACGCCCGGCGACTGCGCCGACCACCAGCCCGCCGGCGAGGACGGCGAAGGCCATCTGGAACAGCACGAAGGCGGATTCCGGGACGGTCAGCCCGTCGCGCAGGTCGGCCATGTTGGCGAGCAGCAAATGAGTGCCATTGCCAAGCCAGGCGCCACCCGGCGCATAGGCGAGGCTGTAGCCGGCCACGCCCCAGGCCAGCATGATCGTCGCGGTGGCGGTGACGCTATGGGCCATGGTGGCGAGGGCGTGGCGGACATTGGCGAGGCCAGCATGGCGCAGCATCAGCCCGGGCAGCGCGGCGAGCAGCAACAACAGGGCACACAGGATCATCCAGCCGGTGTCGCCGCTGTCGGCCACCGCCCCCTGGGCCGCAGCCGGCTGGGCTGCCAGCAGGGCAGCGAGGAAGGGCAGGGCAAGGGCAGGGCGCATGGGGAAGATCCGGTTCGGGTCAGGTCGGCTTAACTAGCGTAGTCAGGGTAAACACTTCCATAAGCAATCCGCATCGCGTTTCCGCAGCGTTTCCGTCGACTAGATGGACGCCTGGCGCCGCGCATGGCCCAGCCCGATGGCGGGTCGTGTCGATCACCGACAATGCGGGCTATGCCACCAGCCAGCCCCAGGTGGCGAGGGCGGTCGATGTCGGGTCGGGCGCGCAGATCGCCCCCGGCCCGGCCAATGTTGCGGAGCTGATCTGCGAGGGGCAGGGCCGCGTGGACAAAATCGGACGGTCTGGAAGCGACCATTTTTTGCCGTTGGATGGGTTGAGCGCCATTCCCGATTGCGGACATGGCCCGGCGCTGCAATACCTTCTGCTATGGCGACCGTGGCAATCGTATTGATGATATTCTTTGCGGCGTTCGGAAGCGCCATTTTCCTAACTCGCCGCTGGAATGCTGCCGTTGGCATCCTTTGCGGCCTAGGGGTTGGGGTGGCTTGTTGGGCCATCGCCTCAGTTGGCATATTCGTATGGTTCGCTAACAGCTAATCCTTTGCCGCCCGCGAATTTCGACCATCTCCCGTCATTGCGAGCGTAGCGAAGCAATCCATCCCGCGCCGATGGATTGCTTCGCTACGCTCGCAATGACGATGTCCGGCTTTGACGGCTAACGACCAAAGTCGGTCACTCGAACATCGCCATCCGCGTTCTTGAAACCTACCGCTCATTCAGATGACAAGTAGAACGTCGAATAGCCAAATTTGGTGTAAAGCCGTCATTGCGGGTTCGCCTGTGTCAGAGCATGATCGAGTGATGAAGTCGGCAACTGCCAAGCTACCAAAGGGTCAAAGCTACCCACTCAAGCCGTCAAGACTGGAAGAGGCGCTAACCTCTGCGAGTTTGTCGGTCGACGTTTATCTGACCCGAGCGCCCGGGAGATTTTTCAATGCTCATTTTTGGCCGCCAAGCCCTGACATCCCTTATGAGCGCATATACATCCAAGCTGGTTCTGTGCCGAGCAAAGAGGCATCGGAAGCCCGCGATGAAGTAGAACGCAAGGCGCTTCCGGCGCTTATAACATGGATCAGCGATATACTGGCGCTCGACGAGAAATCGCCCGCCCGCCGAGAACGACAGGAACTGAAATTCTATTGATCGAATGGCCGCTATCGGGCGATCGTCGCCAAACGATTTTTCTTCGCGAAGCGTCAGCTATGGTCGACTATCTCCTCCAAACAGGACGGTCGCCTAGCCACCCATCCCGGCTATCTGGCGAGCGGGAATTTGGCCCTGCGATCTAATAGCTTTCGGCGCCGCACTGGATGCGGCCGGTGCCTTCATTTTCGACGGTGCAGACCGGCTTGCCGGTGACGCTGACGTCGCCCGAGCCGGTGGACCGGACGCTGACCGGGCCGTTGGCGGCGAGCGCGACGGTGCCCGGGCCGTCGTTGAGGATCGCCGCCTGGCGCGCGACCAGCCGGTCGGCGGCGATGGCGCCCGGGCCGCTGATGCGCAGATTGGCGACGCCGGCGGTCCCCGTCAGCGTGGTGCGGCCGCCGCCGGCGAGCGTGACCTGGAGATTGTCGAGCTGGACCGACGCGACGCTGACGTCGCCATTGCCGCCCTGGACGATTTCGCCATTCAGGCCCTTCATCGCGCTGACCGTGACGGCGCCGCCACCGGTCAGGACGACCCGGTTCACGTCGCCGGTGGAGAGGCGCAGCGTGGCCGGGCCGGGGCTTTTCGCGCCGGGCTGGCCCTTGTCCATCGAGATGATGGCGAGCCGGCCGGAAACATCGACATGCAGCCGGTCGAGCGCGTCCTGCGCGCCGTCGGCCCGGGCCGAGACGCCGGTGCCGGTGGTGATGACCACCGTGACCGGCGCGTCGACGCGGATCTGGTCGAAGCTGGTGATGGTGAAGCCGCGGGTGGCGGCGCCGGCCGGTCTGGCCCCGGCAAGCAGCGCCGCCGCCATCAGCATCAGGGGCCGCAATGCGCCTCGCCCGGTCCCATCGCGTTCGTCGTGCATTGCGCCTTGCCCTTCACATTCACGTCACCGGTGCCCATGATCTTGATAGCGACCGGGCCGTCGGAGGCAAAGTCGATGTCGCCGGTGCCCAGAATGTCGGCCGAGGCGCGGCCGAGCCGCAGGCCGGCGGCGTCGATGTCGCCGGTGCCGGTGACGCTGAGATCGCCCTGGTCGGCGGTGCCGGCGAGGGTGATGCTGCCCGTTCCGGTGATTTCCGCCTTGAGCGTGCCAAGCTTCACCTGGCCGATGTCGAGATCACCCGAGCCGGTGAGCGAGAGGGCGAGTTCGGCCCCTTCCGCCCGGTCGAGGATGAAGTCGCCCGAGCCGGTGACGTCGATCGCCGCGATGGCGGGCAGGGTGACATGGATGGTCGCGCCCCGGCCGCCATCGACCTTGTTCCACATGCCTTCGGACCTGCGGCCGATCAGCAGACGATCGCCCTTCACCTTGATGTCGAGCAGGGCGATCGACTTGGCATCGCCATCGGCCGTGACCGAGAATTTGGGGCCGATGGTGACGACGACATTGTCAGGTCCGGTCACGTCGATGCGGCGGAAATCCTTGAGCGCGGCCCAGTCCTGCGGGGTGCTGGCAGCGGCCGGGGAATCGCTGCTGCCGCCGGACTGGCGATCATTGCTGCGCGAGCAGGCGCTGGTGGCAAGGCCGGCCGCCAGCAGGACGGCGAGCGGCAGGGTGTGGATCGAAAGCAGGCGGGACATCCTATTCTCCATACTGTGTTGCATCCCTAATACGCTTAAGTCGTAGCGGTTCCAAGCCCCCTTGTTCGTCGGGCAGGATAAGGCATGATAGATATTGAATAACAGAAGGGTAGTCCCGATGCGCACGCTGTTCCCCGTCCTGCCGCTGATCGCGATCCTGGGGGGCGTTGCGGCGCCGGCCCGTGCCGAAGATGACCTGGCGGCGCGGGGCGACCAATGGTGGCGCCATGTCCAGATATTGGCGGCCGACGACATGCAGGGGCGCGGCACCGGTACGCCCGGTTATGACAAGGCGGCCGATTATGTGATCGGCCAGTTCAAGGCGCTGGGGCTGAAGCCCGCGGGCGTGGAGGGCTACAAGCAGCCGATCGCCTTTGTCGAGCAGACGGTGGTGTCGGAGCAGAGCCGGGCGAGTCTGGTCGGGGCGGGCGGCGAGACGGCGCTGTCGGTGCCGGGCGACATCATCTTTTCCGGGAGTGGCGGGCCGGTGCCGGGGGCGGTCGACGCGCCGATGGTGTTCGCGGGCTATGGCCTGCACCTGCCCGAGGTCGGTCATGACGATTTCGCCGGGCTGGACCTGAAGGGCAAGATCGTGGTGGTGGTGTCGGGCGGGCCGACCGATATTTCGGGGGCGCTCAAGTCGCACGCCCGGTCGGAGCGCGGCCATTGGCTGGCGGCGCAGGGCGCGCTGGGGATGATCACGCTGGTGACGCCGGGGCAGGTCGAGATACCCTGGGACCGGCGCAAGGCGCTGGCGGGCGCGCCGGCGGTCTATTACAAGGACGTCGCGCTGCGCGACACCCAGGCGCCCTTCCTCAACGCCCAGTTCGATCCGGCGCGATCGGCCGATCTGTTTGCCGGCAGCGGCCAGGATTTCGCCGCGATCGCCAAGGCGGCCGATGCGTCGGCCAGGATCGCCAGCTTTCCGCTGGCGCTGCGGCTGAAGGCGCAGGTGGCGGCGAAGCGGGAGGAGCTGTCCTCCCCCAATCTGATCGCGCTGATGCCGGGGAGCGACCCGAAGCTGGCGCATGAATATGTCGTGCTGTCGGCGCATCTGGACGGCTATGGGGTTGGCACGCCGATCAAGGGCGACGCCATCTATAATGGCGCGCTGGACAATGCGTCGGGCGTCGCCAGCCTGATCGAGATTGCCAAGGCATTGAAGAATGGCAAGGAAAAGCCGCGCCGCTCGATCCTGTTCACGATCGTTACCGGCGAGGAGAAGGGCTTGCTGGGGGCACGCTATTTCGCGCGGCGACCGACCGTGCCGCAGAAGAGCATCGTCGCCGACCTCAATTTCGACATGGCGCTGCCGATCTTCAAGCTGACCAGCGTGACCCCGGTCGGTTATGACCAGAGCAGCCTGGGCCGCGAGGCGGCGGCGGTGAGCGAGGCCATGGGCCTGCCGATCACGCCCGATCCTTTCCCCGACCGCAATGTCTTCATCCGGTCCGACCAATATGCCTTCATCCGCGAGGGGATACCGGCGCTGTTCTTCAAATATGGCTTCAAGGCGGGGACGCCCGAAGCCACGGTGGAGAAGGCGTGGCGGGCGAACATCTATCATTCGCCGTTCGACGATGCGAACCAGCCGGTGATGCCGGCGGAGACGGCCAAGCTGAACGACTATGTGACCGCCGTGACGCTGCGCGTTGCCAATGCCGATGCGCGGCCGACCTGGAATATCGACAGCTTCTTCAAGCGGTTCGTGAAATAGGGGCGCTGCCTTCGCCGGGATTGCGGACTGGCTGGCGCGCGGATGGGCTGCGATAGGACGTCGTAGCCCGCAATCCGGCCGGGGCACGCGCTTTCGGTTGCCGGGCCGATCGTCGGCCCTTCCCTGGCCCGGATATGTCATGGGCGGCAGTCCTGGACTGCCGCCCATGCGTCATGGATAGGCCGCGCCGACTATCCGCCCGATGCGTTCGCGGTCAGGGCGTCCACGACCTGATCGAGGCTGAAGCTTGCCGACTTCTGGCGCGGCGGGAATTCCTTGAACGTCGCCAGGAATTCGCCGACCAGTTCCTGCGCCGGAACCAGCAGGAAGATGCGCCGGAACATCCAGTCATAGAAGGTGTTGGACGTGATCTGTGCCCGTTCATAGGGATCGATGCGCAGGTTGAAGATATAGGGGCAGCGCAGCGCGACGAACGGTTCCTGCCAGATCTTCAGCGTCCCCGGCACCCGCTGTTCGAGGAACAGCATCTTCCAGTTGTTGTACCGCAATGCCGCCACATCGCCATCATCGGTGAAATAGATGAACCCCTTGCGCGGGCTCTTCTCTTCCTTGCCGGTCAGATAGGGCAGCAGATTATAGCCGTCGAGATGGACCTTGAAGGTCTTTTCGCCCGCCTTGTAGCCCTTTTTGAGCTTGTCCTTGATGTCGGGTTCGCCCGCGATCGCAAGGATGGTCGGGAACCAGTCGAGATGGCTGACGATCTCGTTGGATTCCGCACCTGCTTCGATCTGGCCGGGATAGCGAACCAGCAGCGGGATGCGATAGGCGCCTTCCCAGCTCGAATTCTTCTCGTTGCGGAACGAGGTCGTGCCGGCATCGGGCCAGGTGTTCATGTGCGGGCCGTTGTCGGTGCTATATTGCACGAACGTGTCGTCGGCGATGCCAAGCTCGTCGATGAAGTCGAGCATTTCGCCGATGCACTTGTCATGGTCGATCATGACGTCGTGATATTCGGACTGCCACTGGCCGGCCTGGCCCTTGCTCTCGGGCTTGCAATGGGTGAAGGCGTGCATGTGGGTGGTGTTGAACCACACGAAGAAGGGTTCGCCCGCGTCATGGGCGGCCTTGATGAAGACCTTGGCCGCCGCCAGAAATTCCTCGTCGACCGTTTCCATCCGCTTCTTGGTCAGCGGACCGGTATTCTCGATCTTCTGGCCGCCCTTGCCGTCCGACCAGCAGTGGAGGACGCCGCGCGGGCCATATTTCTTCAGAAATTCCGGATCGCGCGGATAGTCGGGATGCTCCGGCTCTTCCTCCGCGTTCAGATGGTAGAGATTGCCGAAAAATTCGTCGAAGCCATGCACCGTCGGCAGATGCTCGTCGCGGTCGCCCAGATGGTTCTTGCCGAACTGGCCGGTGCGATAGCCCAGCGGCTTGAGCGCTTCGGCGATGGTGATGTCTTCATGCTGCAGGCCCAGTTCCGCCCCCGGCAGGCCGACCTTGGTCAGGCCGGTGCGCAGGCCGCACTGGCCGGTGATGAACGAGGCGCGCCCCGCAGTGCAGCTTTGTTCCGCATAGGAATCGGTGAAGATCATGCCTTCCTTGGCGATGCGGTCGATATTGGGCGTGCGATAGCCCATCACGCCCCGGGTGTAGCAGCTGAGGTTCGACTGACCGATATCGTCGCCCCACATGACCAGGACGTTCGGCTTACCTTTTGGCATGATGGTCTCCATTCGCAGGTTTCGCGAAAAAGAGTAGGCCGCCAAATATTAGGGGGTATCGGTGTGAATCCGGAGAGAGGGGGCGGGAAACTCCCAAGCGTTGTGACATGATCGGCCCTGTGCCGCGCGATCGGCCGAGCGATTGCGCCGGGCAGGCCATTTCCACTGCCCGATAAACAGTTGCACTATGCGACTGGTCTGGCAGGATCGGCGCTCCACCACCAGGAAGCAGGAGTGGGTGCATGATCATCTATGGTGCGCGGCCGTCGCCCTTTGTGCGCAAGGTCATTGTCTTTGCAGCCGAAAAGGGGATCGACATCGAGGTCCGGCCGGCCGGGTTCGGCAAGGGCGGCGAGGCGTTTGAGCGGGCATCGCCCTTCGGCAAGATACCGGCGCTGGTCGATGGCGATTTCGCGATCAGCGATTCGACCGCGATCATAACCTATATGGATGCGCTGTACCCCGAGCCGAACCTGATCCCGACCGCAGCGAAGGCGCGGGCGCGGACGATATGGTATGAGGAATTTGCCGACACCATCGCCCAGCCGGTGGGGGCGGACATCTTCTTCAACCGGGTGGTCGGAAAGCTGCTCGACATGCCGCATGATCCCGCCCGCGCCGATCGGGCCGAGGTGGAGAAGATGCCGGGCATCTATGACCATCTGGAGGGCGTATTGCCCGACAGCGGCTGGCTGGTGGAGGATCGCTTCACTTTGGCCGACATTGCCGTCGCCTGTCCGCTGATCAATGTCTGCTATTGCAGCACCGGGTTGAAGGACGGGCGCTGGCCCCGGATCAAGGCCTGGCTCGATGGCTTGCGGGCGCGGCCGAGCTTTGCCGCCGCGATGGCGCTGGAGGCGCGGATGCTGGGCAAGGCATGATAACCTATATGGAACATATTGCTTGACATCGTCACGCTGATCTGGCAGGGAAGAGGAACGTCGATCATTGCGAGTCGTCGGCAGGACGACGGGTGCGCGATGGGGTGACGGGGCTTCGGGTCGTGGTTACCGGGGCGATGCTTTCAGGTGAGGCGAAAGGGGCTGGTCCGGTCGGGCCGGCCCCTTTTGCGTCGGGTCTGCCCTGTGACGCCGGTCGTGCGGGGCGGCGGGTTTGCGAGGCGGTTTCGGGGAGGGGGCGATGGCGGCGCGAAAGGGGGTGGCGAAGCGGGAACGGCTGGTGCCGCAGCATCAGGCGCGGAAGGGCGGCGCACGGTTGCAGCAGCGGCGGGTGCGCAAGGATGGCTGGGACGAGGCCGATCGCGCCGGTTTTCTGGCGGAACTGGCCGAGACCTGCAATGTCAGCGAGGCGGCGCGGACGGTGCAGAAGAGCCGGCAGACAGCCTATGCGCTCCGGCGGCGCGACGCGGCCTTCGCCCGCGACTGGGACGCGGCGATCGAGCAGGGCTATGCCGAGATCGAGGCGATGCTGATCCGCCTGGCGCTGCATGGCTGCGAGCGCGAGGAGATTGTCGAGGATGGCGACGGCGCGGTGAAGAGCCGCAAGGTGACGCGCGCGCCCAACCCGTCGCTGGGGCTGCAATTGCTCAAGCTCCATGCCGCGCAGGTGGCGGCGCGCCGGGCGGTGCGGGGCGCGGCGGAAGGGCCGGGCAGCGCGGACGCGATCGCCCGCGTCGAGCAGGTGCTGGCCGAGGTAAGGCGACGACGCGCGGCGGCGGGGACGTGAGGGGGGAGAAGGGAAACCAGTTTTATGCCGTCAAACTTGCGCTGGCGGGCGCGCATCTTCCTAATGGGAGGCCCTGGGAGATGGGTTCCCGCGTTGACCTGCGGGTCGCGGGAGGGTGGGTTGCGGACGGCCGGCTTTTTGGCTTTTTAGATAAACTCTCACCACCTGCCACCCGGCGTCTCACCGTTCGATAACTAAAGAGAAAGGCACTAGAGCAGCAGCACACTTGATTCTCGCCATCGCCCCAGCTTCATTATCGATAAGCATTGAATTGCCATGGCCGAAACCTATTGCGTCCCACTTGAATCGCTTTTGGCCGCAGCGCAAAATTGCTTCAGATAGCGCTGATTCTGCCGTGTTATTGCTGGAAAAATTCCGCCAAGTGCCGCTGCCTTTTACGACTTCCGGAGGCTTTTTCATCCAGTCCTCGGCAAAGCTAATTCGGATCATAGGGCTCGCTTCTCTCGCACTGGCGGATAATGGAGCGATACAAAATACGAAAATAAGCGCCAATCTAGCCACTAAAACCTCGCTAGGACAAGCAAATGGATTAGGCGGCCTAACGCCGTAACACATATATTGCAGCGTCAGGTTTTGTCCGCAATTGGCGATCTCGAATTACCAAACGAGTTGCAACAAATGGTCGTTAGCCGTCAAAGCCGGACATCGTCATTGCGAGCGTAGCGAAGCAATCCACCGGCGCGAGATGGATTGCTTCGCTACGCTCGCAATGACGGGAGATGGTCGCTTTGCGTCGGGCAGCTTTCCCGCCCGAGAGCGGGCCGACCTTTATTGGAGCCGTCTTGCGCCGATCGATGCTGTGAGCGGCGTCCGGGGGGGGGATTGCTGCCATTCCCTCTCTCCGCGTTCTTTGCGCCTCCGCGTGATTCATTTTCGCGCGGAGGCGCAAAGAACGCGGAGAAGAAAGAAGGGGAACGAGGTGGCGGAGAGGGGAGGGGCTGCCTGCCCTCTCCCGTTCGCGGAAAAAGGAGTGTCCGCAATGCGTCGCCAGCCGTCGAAGCCAGACATCGTCATTGCCTCGCTACGCTCGCAATGACGGGAGATGGTCGTAACCCGCTGCGGGAGGGGTGGGATTTTGCGGCAGTGCGGTTCTTCTGATAGGATCGGTCCGAGGCTTTGGAGGTGGTCGATGCTGGCTATATTGGTCCTGTTGGCGGCGGCGGGGGCGATGATCGCCCTGTCGGTGCGCGCCAATCGCCGGTTCCGGACGATCGACCGGCTGCCGATGCAATGGACGCTGACGGGCGCGGTCAGCTGGCGCGCGCCGCGGGCCGTGGCGCTGGCCTTCACCCCCGTGCTGGGGACGTTCGTTATCATGCTGACCGGGGCGATGCCTTTGTGGGTGCCACCGCGCGCCGGACAGGAGGGGCTGGTGATCCCGGTACTGATGGCGATGGCGGCGGGTTTCGTGGCGATCCATGCGCTGCATATCTGGATGATCGGGCGCTGGTCGAAGAGGCGTTGAGGATATTTGGGCTGAGGAGGCGATGATGCGGCGAACGATGGGGAGCATGATGGCGCTGATGGCGCTGATGGCGCTGATGCCGTCCGCTGCGATCGCCGGGCCGCCGACCAGTTGCGCGAGGGCAGGCGTGTCGCTGGCCGACTATGCCGATGATGCGGGCGCATGCGCGGCGGCGACGCAGAGCGTGGCGGTGACGATGCGGCCCGAGACGACACGGGCGCTGGATGCGCTGAGTTCGGCCGAGCTGGTCATGATCCTGCGGCAATATGGCGGCGATAGTGAATTCAGCCCGCTGATGGCGGCGGCGAATATCGGCATGCATCATGACGCGGCCAATGTCGCGCGGCGGACGGCGAATTTCGGCGGGAAATATGAAGCGATGACGCGCAGCGACGTGCGGGCGCAATTGCAGGCGGCACTGGACCAGTGCCTGGTCGAGCGCGGCTATGTGCGGATCGCGCTAACCGATGCGCAGGTGCGGGGGCTGGCGAAGCTGAAGCGCGGGACGGCCGAGCGCACCGCCTATCTGCACGCGATCGACAGCGATCCGGCGGTGATCGCGGCACAGCGGTTGGTGGAGGAATAGGGATGCGGATTATCATTGCCCTGGCCAGCATGGGCCTGTGCGCGACGCTGTTCTGGGGCGGTACGGCGCTGGTGGGGCTGCTGATGCACGGGCTGACCGCGCATCCGCTGGTGGCGAAGGCGATGGCGGGCCTGCCGGTGCTGGTGCTGCCCTTTGTCGCGGTGCTGGTTACATGTCAGCAGCGGCGTCAGGGCCAGCCTGGCGCCGGCTGAACGAGAGGGGCGATCGGCTGGTCGTTGGAACCGGGATCGCCGGTGGGTCGACGGACAAGCTGATCCCGGCCCATAATCTGCTTGTCTCATCTTTGGTCGCGCGGCATCCACCCTGTTGAAATCAGGGGCATGAGGATGCGCGTGGCAAGGATCGGACGAAAGCTGGCAACGGGACTGGCGGCGGTGCTGGCGTTGCAGGGATGCCTGGCGTCGTCGCAGGGGGTGCGGCAGGTCGGCATCTATGACCTGGCGTCGGAGCGCCTGTCGGGCGCCGAGAGCGTGCAGGTGGCCGACGCGCCCGGCTTTGCCGAACTGTCGGTGCTGGTGACCGTGGGTGTCGACGGCAAGGTCGTGCAGGCCAAGGCGTTGGACAATCGGGGGAAGCTGGACCCCGCGCCCGGACTGGCGGCAGTACGTGCCTGGACGTTTCGCCCGCAGATGTTCGAGGGGCAGCCGGTCGAGGCGGTCGGCAGCGTCAAGATCCATTACCGGATGCCGGAAATCGAACCGGACAAGAGCGTGCCTTTCCCGCAAGGCGCGCCGGGCGATGTCGAGATCATGCTGGAACGCAGCGCCTGTTACGGTTCCTGTCCCGCCTATCAGGTGGCGATCCGCGGCGACGGGGCGGTCCGCTTTTCGAGCGAGCAGAAGAATTTCGACGGAACCGAGGCGGAAGTGCATCGCGCCTATATGGGCGACGGCCTGTTATGGCCGGGCGTGCATGAGGCGCAGATCGATCCCAAGGCGGTCGCCGACCTGATCGCCCGGTTCCGCGCCGCGCATTTCATGGGGTTGAAGGACGAATATCAGGCGCAGGTGACCGACAATCCCTATTATGCGCTGACGCTGCGCATCGGTGGCGTGACGAAGCGGGTGACCGATTATGTCGGTGATATGGTCGGCATGCCGGCCAGCGTGACCGAGTTGGAAAAGGCGGTGGACGCGGTTGCGGGCACGGCGCGCTGGGTGCGCGGCAATGGCGAGACCGTGGCACTGATGAAGAAGGAGGGGTTGGATTTCCGGTCCGAGGATGCGGCGGCGATGGTGCTGGCGGCGACCCGCCTGAATTACAGGGGGCGCAACGGGGGCGATGTCCGCGCCCTGATAACGGCGGCGATCGGCGAAGGGCTGGACCTGTCCATGCCGGTCAATATGACGCCGGCCGGTACCAGGAAGACGATGCGGCCGATCGGCGCGGCGATTGCCGGCTATGCCGCCGATGTGGGTGACGGCGCGCTGTTCGACGAGATGGCGCGGCGCGGCGCGGTGGCGCGCATGTCGAAGGCGGAACTGGGCAAGGCGCTGGCCGATGGTGCCGGGTGCAACGTGTCGATCGCCAGGGCCTTGGTTGCGGCCGGGGCGGACCCCAAGGCGACGGGCAATGATGGCAATGCGCTGAACGCTATCCGTAAGAGCTGGGGTCCCTGCAACGATGCGGAACGCGGCGTGCGGGCGGAGATGGCGCAAATATTGGTGGCGTCGGGCGTGCCGCTGGAAGCGCGAGACGATTTGGGTTGGACACCGTTGATGGGGTGCGATGACCCGGACATGGCGGCGATATTGCTGAAGGCCGGGGCCAATCCCAATGCGCGCGATGATGAAGGCACGGCGCCGATCCTGTCGGTGGATGACGACCGGGTGGCGCTGCTGCTGTTGCGCGCGGGGGCGGACCCGAAGGCCAAGGATGATAATGGCACAGTGCGCGACCAAGCGGCCAAATATCATTGGCCCGCGACGCTGGCCTGGCTGGATGCGCATGGGATCAAGTGAAGAGGCGCGACGGCGTACTGCGGCTTTACAGTCGCTTGCGGGCGGGTAAGACACGGACCCCATGAAGAAGATCATCCTGCTCGCCGCCGCTTCGGCCCTTGTCACCCCTGCTCTGGCGGCGCCGGCCGCGCCTGCTGCGCCCGATGCGGCGCGGTTGAAGGCGACGGTGGAGAGGCTGGTGAGCTTCGGCACGCGCCATACGCTGTCGAGCGCGACCGACCCCAAGCGGGGGATCGGCGCGGCGCGGGCCTGGGGCAAGGCCGAGTTCGAGAGGATCGGCAAGGGCTGTGGCGGCTGTCTGACCGTCGAGACGGTGGCCGATCGCTTCACCGGGCCGCGCGCGCCCGACGGGGTCGAGGTGGTCGACGTGCTGGCGAT
Source organism: Sphingobium sp. AP49 (assembly GCF_000281715.2). Classification (NCBI taxonomy): domain Bacteria; kingdom Pseudomonadati; phylum Pseudomonadota; class Alphaproteobacteria; order Sphingomonadales; family Sphingobiaceae; genus Sphingobium; species Sphingobium sp. AP49. Next base: position 1,611,668 of record NZ_CP124576.1, read on the forward strand.
CCAGAAGGGCACCGGTGATCCCAACGAGGTGGTGATCGTCGCCGGGCATATCGACAGCCGCGTGACCGACGTGATGAACATCACCAGCGATGCGCCGGGTGCCAATGACAATGCGTCGGGCACGGCACTGGTGATCGAGGCGGCGCGGGTGCTGGCCGGGCAGAAATATAACGGCACGATCGTCTATGCGCTGCTGTCGGGCGAGGAACAGGGATTGTGGGGCGGCAAGCTGCTTGCCAGCACGGCCAAGGCGCGCGGCTGGCATGTGCGGGCGATGCTGAACAATGACATTGTCGGCAACACGGTGGGGCAGAATGGCCAGGTGGTGTCGGATCGGGTGCGGGTCTTCTCCGAGGGCATTCGCGCGGGCGACGACGCCAAGGCGAACCTGACGCGCCGGGCGATCGGCGGCGAGGATGACGGCCCGTCGCGGGCGCTGGCCAAGGCGATCGACGGCATCGCGCAGGCGGACCCGAAGATCGGGCTGGAGGTGCTGGCGGTGCGGCGGTTCGATCGGTTCGGGCGCGGCGGCGATCATTCGCCCTTCCTGGACCTGGGCTTTCCGGCGGTGCGCTTTTCGGTGGGGATCGAGAATTATGACCGGCAGCATCAGGACCTGCGCACCGAAAATGGCCGGGTCTATGGCGACACGGTCGAGGGCATGGACTTTCCCTATCTGGCGAAGGTGACCGCGCTCAATGTCGCGACCCTGCGGCGGCTGGCCGATGCGCCGGCGGCGCCAGCGACGGTGTCGCTGGATGGCGCGCTGTCGATGGACACGCGGGTCTTCTGGGACGCGGTGCCGGGGGCGGTCAGCTACAAGGTGTATTGGCGGCGCGCGGACAAGCAGGACTGGAGCGACAGCCGGGTCGTGACTGGCGCAACTGAGACGGTGCTGAAGGATATCGTGGTCGACGATCATTTCATCGGCGTTGCGGCGGTGGCGAAGGACGGGGCCGAGAGCCTGGTGACCTTTGGCGGGATGGCGCCGCGCAAATAGGATTTTGGTTCGCGCCGAGGCGCGGAGACGCGGAGATTTTTTGGAAGGCCGCCTGCGGGCGGCCTTTTTGTTGCGTGTGGTTTGGGGGAGGGGCGGGGATGCAGATGGCCGATTGCGACTGGGTCGAGCAGGCGGCGGCCTGGCCCGATCTGGCGCGCTGGCTGAGCGTCGAGGCGGCCGAGCGGCTGGGGCAGGACTGGCATTTCCTGGCGCGGCCGGCGCAACTGGCGCCGGCGGGCGAGTGGCGCATCTGGCTGATGATGGCGGGGCGCGGTTTTGGCAAGACGCGGGCCGGGGCGGAATGGGTGCGCGCCATTGCCGAGCGCGATCCCGAGGCGCGGATCGCGCTGGTCGGTGCGACCCTGGGCGAGGCGCGCAGCGTGATGGTGGAGGGGGCGAGCGGGGTGCTGGCGGTGGCGCCCTGGTGGGCGCGGCCGGCCTATGCCCCGGCGCTGCGCACGCTGACCTGGCCCAATGGCGCGCAGGCGCGACTGTTCGGCGCGGCCGAGCCGGAAAGCCTGCGCGGGCCGCAGTTCAGCCATGGCTGGGCCGACGAGATCGGCAAATGGCCGGGCGGGCAGGTGGCCTGGGACAATATGATGATGGCGATGCGGCTGGGGCATGATCCGCGCGTGGTGGCGACGACGACGCCGCGCCCGGTGCCGCTGGTGCGGGCGCTGGTGGCAAGAGATGGCGCCGATGTGGTGCTGACGCGGGGGCGGACGGCGGACAATGCAGCGCATCTGGCGGCCGGCTTCGTTGACGATGTGACGCGCCTTTATGGCGGCACGCGGCTGGGGCGGCAGGAACTGGACGGCGAACTGATCGAGGAGGCGGAAGGCGCGCTATGGACCCGCGCGGCGCTGGAGGCGTGCCGGGTGCGGCATGTGCCGGGCGCGCTGGCGCGGGTGGTGGTGGCGGTCGACCCGCCGGCGACGGCCGGAGGGGATGCGTGCGGCATCGTCGTGGTCGGATTGGGCGGAGATGGGCGCGGCTATGTGATCGCGGACGCGAGCGTGGCGGGCTGCTCGCCCGAAGGCTGGGCGCGGGCAGTGGCGCAGGCGGCGCAGGGCCATGGCGCCGACCGGGTGGTGGCCGAGGCCAATAATGGCGGCGACATGGTGGCGAGCGTGCTGCGTGCGGCGCAGGAGGCGCTGCCGCTGCGGCTGGTCCATGCCAGCCGGGGCAAGGCGGCGCGGGCCGAGCCGGTGGCGGCGCTCTATGAGGCCGGGCGGGTGGCGCATCGCGGGGCTTTCCCGGAGCTGGAGGACCAGATGTGTGGGCTGCTGGCGGGGGGAAGCTATGTCGGGCCGGGGCGCTCGCCCGATCGGGCGGATGCGCTGGTGTGGGGGCTGAGCGAACTGATGCTGGGGACGAAGGGCGAGGCGCGGGTCAGGGGGCTTTGAGGGGAGGGCTGTGCGTGCGCCGCGTGAGGCATTTTCGCGCGGAGACGCGGAGACGCGAAGAAGGGTGGAAAGCGGACGATGCTGTCCTATAACGAGACTATGTTCAAGAGAGCTAAAACAACTGGTAAAGGCACCGTCCCAAATCACCTCAAAGATCGTTTCCGGTATTTGGACGGGCTTACGCCTGCGAGTGCTTTGGGACCGTGGCGTAAATTGGTAACGATTGCTATAGGGGGCCTTCAGCACATCGGTTTTGCGTCGAATTCTGACCTACTCTTAGTTGTTTCGGGCGCGCGCGGACGTGGCGTTGTTGACTGCGCAACCGGCGGCAAAGTTGCAAGAGATGATGAAGAGTATTACCCCGATTTCGGTGCTTTAGAGGCCGAAGGCATAGGCCCGTTGGAGGGGCAGCAGATTCGAGTAGCTGGAGTTTCCGGCGGCGGCTTATCCCACGCCACCGAGGACGGATGGCTTATCGAACTGCATCCGCTTTCATGGCCAGAGGAAGAGTTTTTCTTGTGTCCACCGGGGCAGACAATGCTGTGGAGTCCTCCTGCGGCTGAACCCGAGTTGTTCAAGTTAAGGCCGTTGCCGTCCTCATTGGTAGCTTATGGCTTTTCCCCGACCGGTAGATCTCTGGTTATAGCTACATCTTCGGATTTGGAGATATACAGCCGCGCTTAGCATCCGCTTATGGTTGTTAGCCGTCAAAGCCCGACATCGTCATTGCTTCGCTACGCTAGCAATGACGGGAGATGGCCGATGTCAGGCCATCCTGCCCATGCCGAGGCGGAATAGGCCAAGGATGGGTGGGGCAATATTTGGTTTCAATGTGAGACCTTTATTCCTGGGGCGGTGGGCGCTACATCGAAGCGTCATGGGCCGGGCTTAGGCTGGCACCGTTGCAATATAAGGATTTCTCATGCTGATCGACCGTCTGAACTGGCGCTATGCCACCAAGAAGATGAACCCGGACTTGGCGGTGGCCGAGGACAAGGTGGAGCGCATCCTGGAGGCGGTGCGGCTGGCGCCGACGTCGAGCGGGTTGCAGCAGTTCGAGGTGATTGTCGTCACCAACAAGGCATTGCGCGCCAAGATCCGCGCGATCGCCTGGGACCAGGCGCAGGTGACCGACGCGTCGCATCTGGTCGTCTTTGCCGCCTGGGACAATTATACCGCCGACCGGATCAACGGCATGTTCGACCTGGTCAATGACGAGCGCGGTTTCCGCAACGAGGGCTGGGAAGCCTATCGCCAGATGCTGCTCAACACCTATCCGCAGCGCGACGCCCAGACCAATTTCGAACATGCCGCGCGCCAGGCCTATGTCGGCCTTGGCATCGCGCTGACCGCCGCCGCCTTTGAAGAGGTGGATGCGACGCCGATGGAGGGTTTCGACCCGGCTGCGCTGGACGAGATACTGGACCTGCGGGCGCGCGGGCTGCGCTCGGTGGTGATGATGCCGCTGGGCTATCGTGCGGACGAGGGCGACTGGCTGGTCAATTTGAAGAAGGTGCGGCGTCCGGCGGCGGACTTCATCTCGCGCATCGATTGATTGACCCGGGGCAGGCGGCTGGAAATCCTGACTTGTCCCGAGAAAAATCCGCCTGCTAGGTCAAGGACATGGATTGGTCGGAAGCCGCTGGCCGACGGACGGCATCGGACGGATGCGGGGTGCGCGGGCGGCAGGCGCGTGCACCCTTTCATCCTTCCGTGCGTTGTTTCTGTCTCTATGCGGATCGACCTGAAAGCAGACGGAGAATTGTCATGAAGATGGCCAAGATGGTGGCGGCGGCAATGGCCGTTTCGCTGATCGCGTCGCCGGTGCTGGCGAAGAAGCTGAGCAGCAAGGAAGAGGCGCGCGTGGCGCGGGCCGATCCGCGCGAGCGGGATGATGTGCGCTATTGCCTGGAACAGGGCAAGAAGGGGCGCGACAAGGGCACGGTGATCGGCGCGGCCGGTGGCGCGGGGGCCGGCGTGATCGCCGGCGGCAGCGTCGGCGAGACGGTGCTGGCGGGCGCGGCCGGCGCGGTGGCCGGGCGCCTGATCGGCAAGGGCGCGGGCACCAATTCGACCTGCGACGAGATATTGAAGCGCAATCCCTAAGCGGGTGCGCGACAGGATAAAGGCAGAAGGGCGTGGGTTTCCGCGCCCTTTTTCTTTGAGCGCTTACAGATTGTTTGAGAAATCGCGAAAGAGCGATTTCTGATACGGCACCAGCCCGCTCCCCCACCCGGCCACCCATAGAATACTGCCGTTGGGTGGCCGGGTGGGGGAGCGGGCTGGTGCCGGAATGCGCCGGATGGCGCATTCTCAAACAGACTCTTACAGAGTATCGGCCAGTGCGCGCAGGGCGGCGTGGGGCGAGGCGGCGAGATGGTCGCGCATCATGGTGCGGAAGGCGGGGGTGGCGCTGGTCGCGGCGGTCTGCATCCAGTGGGTGGCGGCGGCGATGTCGCCGGCATCGGCCAGCAGCCGGGCATGGTTGAACTGGCCGCGAAAATCGCCGCCCTCTGCCGCGATGCGGTAGCATTGCGCCGCGCGGGTCCTGTCGCGGGGGAGGAGGCAGCCTTCCTCATGAAAGGCGCCAAGGAAATTGATCGACTTGGCATGGCCGAGGGCGGCGGCCTTCTGGAACCAGCCTAACGCCGCCTGTTCATCCTTCGCGACGCCCGCGCCGAGGCCGAGCGCGCTGCCCCAATTATACATGCCCCAGTCGAGGCCCGCTTGCGCCGCGCGGCGATAGCAGGCGGCGGCCGCGACCGGATCGACCGGTGTGCCCCAGCCCTTTTCATGGCAGCGGCCGACCATGTTGATCGCCATCACATGGCCCGAGGCGGCGGCCAGGCCGAACTGGCGGAAGGCTTCGGCCGGGTCGGCGACGACGCCCTGACCGTCGAGCAGGATCTGGCCATAGAGCGCCTGGGCTTCGGGCAGGCCGGCATCGGCGCCGGCGCGGATCAGTGCGGCGGCGGCCTGCGGCGAGGCGGCGAGCTGGTCGCGCATCTGGTCGGCGGTCTGGGACAAGAGAGGCGAGGGGGCGGTCATCAGGGCAGGTCTCTGGTTTGGATATTGCGACTGATTAGCAGGATGGCGCGGCGCTGGAAACAGGGCGGCAATATTTTGGGCGGATCAACTGCCCCTCTCCAAGTTTCGGTAGGCGGCTGGCGCCGCCAACCTTCCCTATCCTCTCCCCGGCGGGGCGAGGATTTTTTGCATGGGGGATGTTCGGATGAAATGGTTTGGAACGAAGGCGGCGGCTGGAGAAGCCAGGCGCCCGGTGCTGGCGCGGGCCTGGGGATCGGGAGCGGTGGCGCTGGGGGAATGGCCGGCCAGCTATGAGGCGCAGCTGCGCGCCGGGGTGATCGGCAATCCGGTCGCGCAGCGGGCAATGCGGCTGGTGTCCGAAGGAGCGGGGGCATGCGCGCTGAAGGTCGGCGGGGTGGAGACCGGGATGGACGCCGAGGCGGCGGCGCGGGTCGGGGCGCTGGTGGCGCGAGCGTCGGCGGGGCAGGGGCTGATCGAGACGCTGGCGAGCCATGTGCTGCTGCACGGCAATGGCTATGTGCAGGTGATTGCGGGCGCGGACGGCATGCCGGCCGAGCTGTTCGCGCTGCGGCCCGAGCGGGTGAGCGTGGAGGCGGATGCGCGCGGCTGGCCCGCCGCCTATCTCTATCGCGTGGGCGAGAGCGTGACCCGGCTGTCGCCCGAGGATGGCGCGGGGCGGACCAGCCTGCTGCATATCCGGGCGCTCCATCCGCTCGACGATCATTATGGCCTGGGCTGTGTCGGCGCGGCGGCGGGGGCGGTGGCGATCCACAATGCCGCCACGGTGTGGAACAAGGCGCTGCTCGACAATGCGGCGCGGCCGAGCGGGGCGATGGTCTATGCGCCGGGCGACGGATCGGTGCTGAGCCCGGAGCAGTTCGAGCGGGTGCGGCGCGAGATGGAGGCGGCGTTCAGCGGCGCGGCCAATGCCGGGCGGCCGATGCTGCTGGAGGGCGGGCTCGACTGGCGGGCGATGAGCCTGTCGCCGGCCGAGATGGACTTTGTGGGGCTGAAGGCCGCAGCGGCGCGGGAGATATCGCTGGCCTTTGGCGTGCCGCCGATGCTGATGGGGCTGCCGGGCGACAATAGCTACGCCAATTATCGCGAGGCGAACAAGGCGCTGTGGCGGCAGACGATATTGCCGCTGGTCGGCAAGATCGGCGCGGGACTAGCGCAGGGACTGCAGGGCTGGTGGCCGGGGCTGAGCCTGGCGCCGGACCTGGACGCAGTGCCGGCGCTGTCGGACGAGCGCGCGGCGCTGTGGGAGCGGGTGGCGGGGGCGGATTTCCTCTCTGCGGAAGAGAAGAAGGCGATGCTGGGGATTTGAGGTTCGCGCGGAGACGCGGAGGCGCGGAGATTTTTGCGCTGCCGCCTGCGGCGGCCCTTTTTCTCTTCTCCGCGTCTTCGCGGCTCCGCGTGAACCCTGTCTGCTTTCTAGTGGCGGCAATGGCCCTCTATGGTCCAGCGGCCGCCGCTGTCGAGGCAGCGATCCTGGGCGAGCCAGTCGCTTTGCCAGAGGCAGAGGGCGGCGGCGATCAGGACCAGCAGCGCGCCGAGCAGCGCCCGCTTCACACCCGCTTCACAGGGGCCGGGCGAGGCTGTCGAGACGGCAGAAGCCGTTGTCCATGTTCCAGCTGCCGCCCTGCAGCAGGCAGTCGCCGGCGCGGAACAGGCCGAAATGCCAGGCGATGAGGCCGAGCGCGAGGATGACGAGGGCGATCAGCAATTTGCGAGGGGTGCGCTTCATGCGCGCCCAGATAGGGGCGCGCGGCGCCCAAGGGAAGGTGGGGCCATGAAAGAGGAGATGCTGGCGCGGCTGGTGGCGCAGGCCGAGGGCGCACCGTTGGATATCGTCATGATCCGGGCGCTGATCGAGGAGGCGAGCGAACTGGGCGCCGGGCGGGCGCTGGCGCGGCTGGGACTGGAGGACCGGCGGGCCGAGGCCGACATGCGGGAATTGCGCGAGCTGCTGCGCGCCTGGCGCGACGCGAAGAAGGCGGCGCGCGGGGCGGCGATCGGCTGGGCGGTGCGGATCGTCATGGCGCTGGTGCTGCTGGGGATGGCGGTGAAGATGGGGCTCATTGGGCTGGTGAAGGGATGAGCGGGCGGGAGGAAACCGGGCCGCTGCGCTTCGCCGGCTATGCCGCGATCTTCGACCGGGTGGACCGGGGCGGCGACGTGGTGCGGCCGGGCGCGTTCGGCGCGGTGACGGCGGCGCAGGTGCCCTTGCTGTGGCAGCATCGGCCTGGCGCGCCGATCGGCCGGATCGAGATGGCGCGCGAGGACCGGCGCGGCCTGCGGGTGATCGGCCGCGTGTCGCGGGTGAGCGCGGCCGGGCGGGAAGCGGCGGCGATGCTGGCGGCCGGCGCGGTCGATGGGCTGAGCTTCGGCTATCGGGTGAAGGCGGCGCGGGGCGCGGGGCCGCGCGAATTGCTGGCGCTGGAGCTGGTGGAGGTGAGCCTGGTCACGCACCCGATGCAGCCGCTGGCGCGGGTGGTGGCGGTGGAGGGGTGAACAGGTTTGCAATGTGCAAACTTTAGTGACAATCTTTCGCGTCGCAGCTAGGGGGCAGGCGTATGGACCGGGTTGAAGCTGTCGGAAAGTTCGCCATATGAGCGCTGACGGCAGCCTGATCGTTACGAAAATTAAGACTCTTTTTGCGACCATGCAGCGGGGGCACCGGTGGATGGGAATTGACGTGCCGAAAACGATCGAACTGAAAGTGCATATCGCGCAGGATGAGGAAAGCGGGTGCTGGTATATTGCCGCGTCGGACATTCCCGGGCTGCGTGTCGAAGCCGATACGGTTCATGATCTTATTCGCAGGATCGAGGATGTCGCACCGGATTTGATCGAACTCAATTGCGCTGAAATATTGGCGTCTTTCGGCAAATCCAAGAAATTAGCCGCGCATCGTCCGCCCGTCAGTATCCTGCCTGTGTTCGACAGTCCGCTGGCGGTTGCGATCGCCTGAGCCGTGGTTACGGGCTATGGGCGGCAGTTGGAGCGCCTGTTGCTAGATGCAGGCTGCCATCTGATCCGCAAGGGCAAGGGCGATCATGAAATCTGGTTCAGTCCTATCAGCGGTCGCAGCTTCGTATTCGATCGGGGCGTGAAGGTGCGGCATACCGCCAACGGCATTTTGAAGGATGCAGGTCTGAACAAGGCTTTCTAAATCACACCCCCAGCCATTCCAGGCCGTCGGGTAGCCGGTCGGCGCTATAGTCGAGTTGCAGGACGCGGCGGTGGCGCGGGTTGGTGGCGGCGTCGGAGGCGTGGAGGATCGGCGTGGCATAGAGCCAGATGTCGCCGCGCGCCGCGAGGCAGGGCTGGATGCCGCAGCTTGCGACGAGGGCGGCGACATCGGCTTCGGCGACGCGGCCATGATGGTGGGAGCCGGGCGAGATCAGCAGCGGGGCATTGTCGGCATCGACCGGATCGAGATGGAGGCGCAGCGTGACCATCGCGTCAAGCAGCGACTGGGGCGGGGCGACATGCTGGATGCCGGACTTCATCGTCCAGGGGCCGAAGCCCGCTATATCGATGCGCCGGCGCACGGCGATGGTCCGGTCCTGATGCCAGCCCAGCGCCCAGTTGGTGGCGGCGCTCTTGTCGAACAGGATGGCGCGGACCGGGCGGCTGGCCGCGCCCTGTTGCGCGGCGGCGTGGCGGCCGATCGCACCGGTGGGGCCGAGCAATCGGTCAAGCGCGGGCAGGCTGGCGAGGCGCAGGCCTGGCTGGTCGGGCGGCAGATCGGCGAGGGCAGTTTCGATCGTGGCGAGATCGGCAGGGGACAGCGCGGCGGGGAGATGCTGGGCGCCGTGGGTGGCGAGGGTGAGGGGCATGGACGGACCGTAGGCGATGACCGAACTGGGAACAATCATCCCTTCATCTTTGGAAGCTAGCTCATCCGGCGGGAATGGAGGGATTATGGACAGCGAGGAAAAGCGAAGGCTGGTTGGCGAGAGGATGTGGCGCGGTTGCCTGATCCTGATGACCCTGCCGTTTTTCCTTTTGCTCGGATTTTGTGGGTGGGCGAAGTGGGCTGGTCCACGCAGCGCCTTGCCGCCCGAGGTTGAATGGGACGAGATATTGGCGTTCGGCGAGCAAGCTGGGCTACGGGATGGCTGCAGCTTTGGTGCTTATCGTATTTCATCGACCACGATCACTCGATTTTCCAACCGGGCGACCCGGCCGATCGGTTGGTATCAAACGCCGTTGCGATTGACCGATGGCCAATATGCCGTTGTCGGGCCGGACCAGCAGCAGATTACGCTATATGCCGATCAGGGAACGACATGCGAGTCCGCCACATCGAAAAGGTTGAAGCTGGCCGATCGCTATCAGCGCGCTCGAGGCGAAACGGGTAACTGGTATCGGATATTCAATCATGGTGAGGGCTTGATCCTGGTGTCGCCTAGGGAAAGGCTGGCCTGGTATCTCTATTTCGGATGACGGAAGAGGGGGAGGCACTCCCCTCTCCAACTGCGCCTAGGCGGCTTTGCCGCCAAGGCTCCGTATCCTCTCCCCGATGGGGCGAGGATTTTCTTTTTGTGGGCGGTCCCATTGGGGCCGCCTTTTTTCGTTTTGGCAAGCGGGAGATGGTTATGACGGAAGTGGTGAGCGACGGGCTGGAGGGGGCGTTTGACGCTGTGCTTCAGGACGAACGGATCGCGGCGCTGGAGGCGCAGCTGGGGGCGATGCGGGTGCAGATGGGGCGGCCGGCGCTCGATGGGGTGAAGGGGGGCGAGGTCGATCCGGCGCGTGGCGCCTTTGTCGAGCGCTATCTGCGGCAGGGACTGGAAGCGGGGGTGGAGCTGAAGAGCTTTTCCGGCGCCAGCGGGGCGGCGGGCGGCTATGCGGTGCCGCGCGAGATCGACCAGCTGATCGGGTCTACCCTGAAGGCGATCTCGCCGATCCGCGGCATCGCCAATGTCGTGCGCACCGGGACGGCGGGCTATCGCAAGCTGGTGACGGCGGGCGGGATCGTGTCGGGCTGGGCGAGCGAGACCGGCGCGCGGGCCGAGACGGGCACGCCGAGCTTCAACGAGATCGCACCGCCATCGGGCGAGCTTTACGCCAATCCGGCGGCGAGCCAGGCGATGCTGGACGACGCGCAGTTCGATGTCGAGGGCTGGCTGGCGGGCGAGATTGCCCGCGAGTTCGCGGTGGCCGAGGGGGCGGCTTTTGTAAACGGCAATGGCACGAACAAGCCCAAGGGCTTCCTGACCTATACGACGACCAATGAGGCCGACAGCGTGCGCGCCTTCGGGGCGCTGCAATATGTGGCGTCGGGGGCGGCCGGTGCCTTTGTCGGCAGTAACCCGCAGGACAAGCTGATCGACCTGGTCCAGAGCCTGCGCGCGCCCTATCGCCAGGGGGCGAGCTTCGTGATGAACAGCGCCACGTTGGCCGCGATCCGCAAGATGAAGACGAGCGATGGCGCCTTCATCTGGCAACCCGGGCTGAGCGGGGCGCAGCCCGCGACGCTGCTGGGCTATCCGGTGGTCGAGGCCGAGGACATGCCCGACATCGCCGCGAACAGCCTGTCGATCGCCTTCGGCAATTTCCAGGCCGGCTATGTCATCGCCGAGCGCAGCGACACCAGCATCCTGCGCGATCCGTTCAGCAACAAGCCGTTCGTCCATTTCTACGCGGTCAAGCGGATCGGCGGCGCGGTGGCCAATTCGGAGGCGATCAAGTTGATGAAGTTTTCCGCCTCGTAAACGAGCCGGCGGCAAGTTGATGAAGTTTTCCGCCTCGTAAACGAGCCGGCGGCAAGCTGATGAAGTTCGCCGCTTCGTAACGGTGCCGGGTGTGGGGGAACGCCCCCACCCCAACCCCTCCCCTGAAGGAGAGGGGCTTTTTGGATTTGTGGGGGAGAGGGGCGTGGCGATCAGCGAATGGACGATGGCGGACCTGGTGCGCGAGGTCTGTTTCGATGTCGGCGACGGGCCATTGCTGCTCGGCGGGGCGTTGCCGGGCTATCGGCGCTTTGCCGACGCCCTGGGGGCGGGCGCGCGCTTTCCCTATATGATCGTCGGGGTCGATGACCCGGCGGTGTGGGAGGCGGGCAGCGGCACGCTGGATAGCGAGGGGCGGCTGGTGCGCGAACCGCTGGCATCGTCGGCCGGGGGCGATGCGGTGGATTTTGCGCCGGGCGAGAAGCGGATCGGGCTGGTGCTGCACAGCGGCTGGATCGCGGCGGTCGAGGGGCATGGCCATGGGCTGGACGAGATCGCCGGGCTGGCGGCGGCGCTGGCAGACAGGCAGCCGGCCAGCGCAGGCCTCGACCTGCTGGCGGGGCTGACGACCACCGGGTTCGGGCGCGCATTGCTGGAACTGGGCGATGGCGCGGCGATGCGGGCGCATATCGGTGCCGGGACGAGCAATGCCGAGGGTAGCGTGACCCGCGTGGATGCGGCGGGCGGCACGACCGGGCTGGGCTTTGCCGGCGGCCCGGTGACGGGCAGCGGTACGCTGACCCTGGAGGGCACGCTGGCGATCGGCCATGGCGGCACCGGCGCGACCAGTACGGGCGCGGCCCGGACGGCGCTGGGGCTGGGCGACGGGGCGACCCGCAATGTCGGGACCGGAGCAGGCAGCCTGGCGGCGGGCGATGATGCCCGGCTGACCGGCGCGGTGCAGCGCGGCGGCGACGCGATGACCGGGGCGCTGACCCTGAACGGGCCGCCGGCCGCCGATCTGCATGCCGCGACCAAGGCCTATGTCGACGGGCAGATTCAGGCGATCGATGGCAAGGCCAGTGTCCGGCTGGCGACGACGGCGAATATCGCGCTGACCGGCAATCAGGTGATCGACGGGGTGACGACCGCCAGCGGCGACCGCATCCTGGTGAAGGACCAGAGCGTCGCGGCCGACAATGGCCTCTATCTGGCGGCGAGCGGGGCCTGGACCCGGGCGGCGGACATGGACGGCTGGGCCAAGATCCCCAATGCGCATGTCTGGGTGGAGAGCGGCAGCGCCAATGCCGATCGCGCCTGGGTCTGCACCGCCAATGCCGGCGGCACGCTGGGCAGCAGCGCGATCAGCTGGGTCCAGGCGGCCGGGCCGGGCGCCTATCAGGCGGTAAGCGCCAATCTGGGCGCGATCGCGGGCCTGGCCAGTATCGCGGATCGGCTGCCCTATTTCACCGGAAGCGGAACGGCGGGCATGGCGACCTTTACCGGCTTTGGCCGGTCGCTGGTCGACGATGCGGACGCGGCAAGCGGGCGGGCGACATTGGGACTGGGGACGATCGCCACCCAGTCCGCCGCGAGCGTGGCGATCAGCGGCGGAACGGCGGTGCTGAGTGCGCTGGAGGTCAGCCGGGTCGGCGGCGCGGCGACCCTGTCCACCCGGATATCGACCGATGCCGGATACACCAATGGCCTGCAGTTGCAGACTGGCGCGCTGGCGCGCTGGTCGGTCAACAAGAGCGGCAGTGCGGAAAGCGGCAGCAGTGCCGGATCGGATTTCGAGATCCGCCGCTATGACGACAGCGGCACCTATGTCTCGACCCCGTTGCGGATCGGCCGGGCCGACGGCGTGACGGCGATCGATGGCGGGTTGCGGCCGCTGGGCGACAATGGCCAGCCGTTGGGGGCCGGCGCCTATCGCTGGTCGGTGGTCTATGCCGCGAGCGGGGCGATCAACACATCCGACGCGCGGGCCAAATGCGACGTTGGGGCCATATCCGACGCGCTGCTGGACGCCTGGGGCGATGTGGCCTGGCAGCGGTTCCGTTTCGTCGAGGCTTGCGCCGCCAAGGGCGATGCGGCGCGCTGGCATGTCGGGCTGGTCGCGCAGCAACTGGGCGCGGCGATCGATGCGCGGATGGGCGCCGGCAGCGCGGTGCGGCTGGGGCTGCTGTGCCATGACAGTTGGGCGGCGGAACCGGCGCAATGCGATGGCGAGGGGCGGGAGGTGCGTGCGGCGCGGCCAGCCGGCGATCGCTGGGGGGTGCGGTACGAGGAGTGCCTGGCGCTGGAGGCGGCGTGGCAGCGGCGGCGGATCGACCGGATCGAGGCGGCGCTGGCAGCGCTGCAGGGCGGTACTCATGCTGGCGGGTGAGGCGCTGGGCGCCGGCGTGATCGGCGACGTGCGATCCGGGCCGGTGCGCTGGGCCGGGCCATGGGGGGCGGGGGTGCGACCGGAGCAGGCGGCGCGGGTGCGACGCGGGACCGACATCATCCGGCCGGAACGGGACGAGGGGAGCAGAATCCGATGAACCTCAACATCAAGGATCCGCAGGCGCGGATCGACCATGCGATCGACTGGTCGGCCTATCTGGCCGGCCAAAGCATCGTCGCGAGCCAGTGGAGCGTCAGTCCGCAGGAAGCGGGCGGGGTGACCATCGTGCTGGCAACATACGAACCGCAGCGCAGCAGCGCCCGGCTGGAGGGCGGCATGGCAGGACGGCTGTACCGCGTCACCAACCGGGTGACCCTGTCCGACGGGCAGGTGGACGAGCGATCGATCATATTTCGGGTGGAGGAGCGCTGATGCTGGTCGAGGAGGAAAGCGCCGGGCTGGCGGCGTCGATGGCGGAGCTGAAGGCCTATCTGCGGATCGAGAGCGGGGGCGAGGATGCGGTGCTGGCGGGGCTGTTGCGCAGCGCGGCGGCGTTGTGCGAGCAATTTGTCGGCCAATGGCTGATCCGGCGGAGCGCGCGCGAGATGGTGGCGTCCGACGGGCGCTGGCATCGGTTGGCGGCGCGGCCGGTGGTGGCGATCGGCACGGTCGAGGCGGTCGATGGCGATGGCATGCTGACGGCGCTGGCGACCGATCGCTATGCGATCGACATCGATGCGTCGGGCGATGGCTGGGTGCGGGCGATGCAGCCGGACCCGGCGATGCGGCTGGCGGTGGACTATCAGGCGGGGATGGCGCCGGACATGAACGGCCTGCCCGAACCGATCCGCCAGGGGATCGTGCGGCTGGCGGCGGATCATTTTACCGCGCGCGGCAACGAGGGCGGGCCGCCGCCGGCGGTGGTCAGCGCGCTGTGGCGGCCCTGGCGCCGGATGCGGCTGTCATGAGCGCGGCGATCATCGCGCGGCTGGCGGCGGCCGTGCAGAGGCGGGCCGCGCACCGGCGCGGGGCGATCGTCCAGGCGCTGGCGGGGCTGGGCGTGACGGCGGCGATCGAGGGCGAGGCGGTGCGCCTGTCCGGGCACGGCCTGGCGCGGCGCTGGATGCGGGAATTGCCGCTGCGCGAAGCGGGGAGGGGCAGGGAATGAGCGCGGAAATGGTGGTGCGCGGCGCGGTGATTGCCGCACTGAAGGCGGATGCCGGGCTGATGGACCGGGTGAACGGCCTGTATGACGGCATGCCGGTGCGCGCGACCAGCCCCTATGCGGTGGTCGGTGAATGCCTGGGCAGCGACTGGAGCGCGAAGGATATCGAGGGGCGCGAACTGCGCCTGACGATCAGCCTGCGCGATGCGGCCGAGACGACCGGGCGGCTGGCCGACATGCTGGCGCGGATCGAGCCGGCGATCCGAAGCGTGGCCGGGGCGGTCGACGGCTGGCGGATCGTGACCGCCAGCCTGTTGCGGTCGCGCGTGGCAAGGGTCGACGCGCGCGGCGAGACGGGCTGGCAGGCACTGGTCGACTATCGCATCCGGGCGGTCCGCGAGGAGTGAGCCGCCGGACCGCGCCAGGCGCGGCGGGTCAGCCCGGCTTATTATAATCCTCATATTCGGCGACGATCTTGTCGACATATTCCGAGATCTGATCGTCGGCGTCGGACTGGGCATCCTTGTCCGACATGCCGTCCGCCTTGTCCTGCGCGACGATGGCCGTGCGGAAGGCGGTTTCCTTGTCGGCGCAGGCTTTCTTGATCTCACTCTGGAAGTCGCCAAGCGACAGCTTCTTGTCGAGCGCCGGCTTGGTCTGGCTGGCGAGGCAGGTGGAAAAGGCCTTGCGACCATTGCCGACCGCGTCGGCCGCCGGCGCTGCGGCCAGCATCATCATCAGGGGGGCGACGACGAGCAACATTCAGACCTCTCCTTAACCCGCGTTTTGAACGCTTTGTCTGACGGGAGAATGCGCCATGGGCGTCGAAAAAGGAAGTGCGTTTCTGCTGAAGGTGGGGAATGGCAATGTTCCGGCAACATATGCCACGGTGGCTGGCATGCGCACCACTCAGCTGTCGGTGAACGGCGAGGCCGTCAACATCACCAACAAGGATTCGGGCGGCTGGCGCGAGTTGCTGTCGGGCGCGGGGGTGCGATCGGTCAGCGTGTCGGCGGCGGGCATCTTTACCGGATCGGCGGCCGAAGTGCGCATCCGCAACCATGCGCTGTCGGGCGTGATCGAGGAATATGAGCTGAGCTTCGAGAGCGGCGAGCGGATGCGCGGCCGGTTCCTGGTAACGCGGCTCGACTATGCCGGCGACTATAATGGCGAGCGCAACTATGCGCTGAGCCTGGAAAGCTCCGGCGCGGTGGTGAGCGAATGAGCGCGGCCAATGCCGCACGCGGCGAGACCGTGCTGGCGGTCGGCGGCGCGACGCTGGTGCTGCGACCGAGCTTCGAGGCGCTGGTGGCCGCCGAGGCGGAGCTGGGGCCGCTGTTCGCGTTGGTCGAGCGGGCGGCCGACGGCCGGCTGTCGCTGGGCGATATGGCCACGCTGTTCTGGCACTGTGTCGTCGGGCGCGAGGACGGCGTGACGCGCGAGGCGCTGGGCGAGGCGATCGTGGTGGCGGGCCTGGCGCGGGCGACCCCGGTGCTGAAGACGATTTTGCAGCAGATATTGGCGGGTACATGAGGCGCTTTGCCGAGGCGGCGGTGCGGCTGGCGGGGATCGCCGGCTGGTTGCTGGGCTGGCGGCCCGACGAGTTCTGGCGCGCGACCCCGGCGGAACTGGAGGCGGTGCTGGCGGCCATGCGCGGCGACGAGGGGCCGGCCGAGGGGCTGGACATGGGCGAACTGGCACGGTTGCGAACGCTGATGCCGGACTGACGGGGGTGGAGATGGACGAGGACATCGAGACTTTGGTGGTGCGGGTGCGCGCCGACACGCAGGGGTTGGCCCGCGATGTGGAAGCGATGCGGGCGGGACTGGAGGGGCCGCTGGCGGCGGGTGCGGACCGGGCCGGGCGGCGGATCGAACAGGGGCTGTTGCGGGCGGTGCACAGCGGCAAGTTCGGCTTTGAGGATCTGCGGCGGATCGCGCTGTCGGTACTGGACGAAATTGCCGCCAGCGCGTTGCGATCGACCATCGGCGGCGGCAGCAGCAGGGGCGGTGGGCTGGCCAGCCTTGGCGCGTCGCTGTTGAGCGCGGCGATGGGGTTGCCCGGTCGGGCGACGGGCGGGCCGGTGGCGCCCGGGCGCGGCTATCTGGTCGGCGAGCGCGGCCCTGAACTGTTCGTGCCGACGAGCAGCGGCCAGGTGGTGCCGCAGGCGGGCGGCGGCGCGCGCGACATAAGGGTGAGTATCGCGGTGCGGGGCCGGGGCAGTGACAGCGAGCCGCAATTGCTGGCGCGCAGTGCGCGGCAGGTGGCGCGTGCGGTCAAGGGAGCGCTGCAGGCATGAGCGGGATCGATTATTGGCTGGCCGATGCGGGGCCGGCACAGGGGCGTGGACAACAGAGCGGCTACATCAAGCGTTTCGCACCGACCCACTGGACGGTGAATTTCCCCCGCCCGATGATGGCAAGCGTGGTGACGACGGCACCCGATGCGCTGCGGGTCGAGGCGGTCTTCCACGGATCGGGCGACCTGGCCGGGCTGATCTGGGACGCGCAGGATGATTGGAGCCATAAGCTGCTGGCCTATGAAACGGCGCGCGACTTTCGCGCCTGCCAGTTGCATTTTCGCTGGCGCAGCGGCGGGCTGCGACGGCTGGACCAGACCCATGGGCCGACCCTGACGATCGAAGGGCGGGATGCCGACGGCGATCCGCGCGCCTGGTATGTGCGGCTGTGGAACTATGCCAGCGGTGATCCCGAAGATGCGGAAATATCGCTGGATTTCGCGATGCTGGAAGGCGGCTACCTGTTGCCCGACGAGGCCGACACGGTCTGGGCGGGCGATGTCGATCGGATGTTCATCTCGCTGGTGCCGCCCGGCTATGATGCGGGTGATACCGGCTTTTCCGTTGCGGTCGAGGGCTGGGCCGAAATCAGCGCGATACGGTGCGACGGGGCCGGATCGGTGCTGGCGATCGGCGACGTCATGCTGCCGGAACATGGGCTGAGCATGGCGACCGGCTATGACGATTGCTTCAACCAGACGCCCGAGCGGGTGGTGGCGAGCATCCATGCGCTGGGCTATCGCGGAGCGATCAACCATTATGTCGGGATGAGCCATTATTTCCGGCTCGAGCGGCTGGGCGCCGGGCTGTATGTGAGCCTGGCGGGCGGGGTGCTGAATGGGCCTTGTGCCGCCTGGCACGCGGATTTCGCACGGCGGGCCAAGGCGATGGGGCTGGGGATCATCTGGTCGCTATCCTATGAGCTGTTCGACGCCCATTGCTGGAACGACTGGAAACAGCGGGCGGAGAATGGCGACCCGGCACTGACGGGATGGGCGCCGCCGTCGACATTGCTGTCCCCCGCGCATGGCGGTGCGATGGCCTATCTGCACGCCGTGGCAGGTACCTTTGTTTCCATTGGCCTGGATGCCGGCCTTCCGATCCTGTTCCAGGTCGGCGAACCCTGGTGGTGGGTGATGCCGGGCGATGGGCGGATATGCCTGTATGACGACGCGGCGCGAGCGGCGCTGGGCGGCAGTCCGGTGTCGATCCCGGATGTGCGCGGTAGCCTGACCCCGGCGCAATGCGCGTTGCTGGATGCGGCGGGGGCGGTGCTGGCAGCGTCGACGGCCGCGCTGTGCGCTGCAGTGAAGGCGATCGCGCCGGCCGCCGTGACGCATCTGCTGGCCTATCTGCCCACCGTGCTGGACCCGGCGGCACCCGAGGCGAAGCGGGCGAACATGCCGGTGGGATGGGCGGCGCCGGCCTTCGATATATTGCAACTGGAAGATTATGACTGGGTGACCCAGGACCGGCCGAGCCTGACCGCCAGGGGCATTGCCCTGGCGACCGAGCGGCTGGGCTATCCGATCGGTGCGCAGCATTATTTTTCCGGCTTCGTGCTGCGGCCCGAACAGGCGGGGCAATGGCGCGCGATCGCGGCGGCGGCCGACGCGGCGGTGCGGCGGGGGACCGCCGCCACCTTCATCTGGGCGCTGCCGCAGGTCGCGCGCGACGGGTTCACCATCTTCAGTCTGGATGGAGAGGAAGAGATGCAGGCTTTTGACGATATAGTCTTTCCTCTGGCGATTGGGCGGGAGGCAAGCCTGTCGCCCTGCTTTTCGACGCAGATCGTCGAAAGCCCGTCCGGGCATGAGCGGCGCAGCAGCGACTGGGCCGATGCGCGATTGGCTTTCGACGCCGGGCCGGGGGTGCGATCTGAAGCGGACATTGCGACGCTGATTAGCTTTTTTCGCGCCCGGCGCGGGGCGGCACGGGGCTTTCGTTTCACCGATCCCTATGACGATCGCAGCAGCGTAGCGGGATTGCCGCCGGGGCCACTGGACCAGCGGCTGGGCGCTGGCGATGGCATCACGACCGAGTTCGCACTGATGCGCCATTATGGCGAGGGCACGGCGACGCAGGGCCGCCGCATCACGCGGCCGGTGGCAGGATCGATCCGGGTCGCGATCGATGGCGTGGAGCAGGCGGACGGCTGGCAGCATGCGGGAATGGGCATCGTCGCCTTTGACGCGGCCCCGGCGGAGGGCGCTCTGCTGACCGCCGGCTTTCGTTTCGACGTGCCGGTGCGCTTTGCCGAGGACCGGCTGGAGATCAACCGGGCGACCTTCGCCGCCGGAGAGGCGCCGTCGGTGCCGCTGGTGGAGATACGCGAATGAGCGACGATCTGGATGGGGCGTTGTGCACGTTCGCCTTTTGCTGGCGGCTGGAGCGACGGGACGGGGTGACAATCGGCCTGACCAGCCATGATCGCGACCTGGAGATTGGCGGCCTGCGCTATCGCGCCGCGCCGGGCATGGCGCCATCGGCCGTCCGCAGCGGCATCGGGCTGGATGGGGGCGACACCGATGTCGCCGGCGCACTGGTGGCCGATGCGATCAGCGAAGGGGATCTGATGGCCGGCCGCTGGGACGGGGCGGCGCTGGAACTGCGGCTGACCCAGTGGGAGGCGCCGGGGGCATTGTGGCGGTTGCTGGCGCGCGGCGAAATCGGCGCGGTTACGCGCAAGGGCGCGGCATTCAGTGCCGAGCTGGTGGGAGCGGCGAGCCTGATGGCGTCGCCGATCGCGCCATCGACATCGCCCGATTGCCGTGCGTCGCTGGGGGACCGGCAATGTCGGGTCGACATGGCGGGCCGCCGCCGGATCGTGGCGGTGACGGGGGTCGAGGAGAGGAGCGTCGCCGTGGCGGGACTGGTGGCGGGCGATCATGCCTATGGCCGGTTGCGCTGGATGACCGGGGCGAATGCGGGGATGGTCCAGGCGATCCTGGACAATGACGATGCCCGGCTGACTTTGGCCGATCCGCCGGCCTTTGCGGTGGAACCGGGCGCGCTGGCGCTGGTGGTGGCGGGATGCGACCGGCAGCTGGCGACCTGTGCAGGACGGTTCGGCAATGCGGCGAATTTTCGTGGCGAACCCTATCTGCCGGGCACCGACCTGCTGACCCGCTATCCCGGCGGATGAGCGGCGGGACGAAGGCCGCGGCGATCGTGGCGGCCGCCCGCGCATTGCTGGGCGTGCCGTTCAGGCTGCACGGCCGCGACCCCGCGCTGGGGCTGGACTGTGTCGGGCTGGTCGAGCGGGCGCTGGCGGGCGCGGGGCATGTGCGGACCGCGCCGCATGCCTATGGGCTGCGCTGGCGCGACAGCGTGCGGGCCGAGGCATGGCTGAGCGCGGCGGGGCTGGAGCGGATCGAGGCCGGGCAGCCGGGCGACGTGACGCTGGTGCGGCCCGGGCCGCTGCACCTGCACCTGATGATCGGCGTGCCGGGCGGGTTCATCCATGCCCATGCCGGGCTGCGGCGGGTGGTCGAGACACCGGGACCGCCGCCCTGGCCGGTGATCGGTTTTTGGCGGGCATAAGGAGAGAGGCAATGGCGACTGTGGTGCTGACGGCGGTGGGAACGGCGCTGGGCGGTCCCATTGGCGGGGCGATTGGCGGCCTGATCGGCAATGCGCTCGACCATGCCGTGCTGTTCAGGCCCAAGGACCGGCAGGGCGCCCGGCTGAGCGATCTGCAGATCCAGACGTCCAGCTATGGCGCGCAGATCCCCAAGCTGTTCGGAACGCTGCGCGTCGCAGGCACGGTGATATGGGCGACCGACCTGCGCGAGAACCGGTCACGAAGCGGTGGCGGCAAGGGGCAGGCGAGTGTCACCAGCTACAGCTATAGCGCGAGTTTCGCGGTGGCCTTGTCGGCGCGGCCGATCCGGGCGGTGAAGCGGATCTGGGCCGATGGCAATCTGCTGCGCGGGACGGCGGGCGATTTCAAGACCATGCTGGGTGGATTTCGCGTCCATGGCGGCGGCGACGACCAGCCCTGCGATCCGCTGATCGCCTCTGCGCAGGGCGTGGCGCTGACGCCGGCGCACCGGGGGATCGCCTACGCCGTCTTCGAGGATCTGGCGCTGGCCGATTATGGCAACCGCATCCCGTCGCTGACCTTCGAGGTGGAAGCCGATCCGGAAGCGGTCGGCATCGACACCATCGCCATGGCATTGAGCGCGGGGCGGTTGAGGGCGGAGGATGTGGGTGCGGGCGGGGGAAGGATCGATGGCTTTGCCGCGAGCGGCGCCGACCTGGCCGGGGGCATCGGCCCGCTGGTCGAGGCGTTTGGGCTGGCGCTGGAAGGTGGCGAGAATGGCGCAGGGCTGAGCCGCAGGGAAACGGCGATGGCGGTCATCGACGGGGCAATGCTGTGCCGACGGGTCAATGGCCGGGCGATCGACCCGGTCGAGCGATCCGGTGCCGGGGCAGAGACCATCCCGTCCGTTCTGTCGCTGCGGCATCATGACGCGGCGCGGGATTATCAGCTGAGCATGCAGCAGGTCATGCGGCCCGGGCCGGGGCGGACCGAAAGCGGCATCGAATTGCCCGCCGTGCTGTCCAGCGACGCGGCCCGGGCGCTGGTGCTGGATCGACTGGACGCGGCCTGGACCGGTCGTGCGACCATGGCCTTGCGTTGCGGCTGGCAGGCGCTGACGCTGGAGCCGGGCATGACGGTGGCGGTGGCGGATACACCCGGCCTGTGGCGGATCGAGGAGCGGGAATGGGAGGCGATGGCGCTGTCGTTGCGGCTGCGGCGGATACCGGGGGCGGGGGGAACACCGCCCGCCGGCGTGACCGGCGGGACGAGCATACGCCAGGTGGACGCGCCGCACGGGCCGAGCCGGCTGATGCTGGCCGATCTGCCGCGACTGGGCGAGGGGCTGGCCAGCGTACCGCAGCTTGTCGTCGCGGCCAGCGGCGGTGCGGGATGGCGCAGCGCGATGCTGTTCCTGCAGGGCGAGGGCGGGGCGGTGGTGCCGGCCGGGCGCAGCGGCGCCCGGGCGATCATGGGCGCGGCGGAGGCGGCCCTGTCGCCGGGCAGCACGTTGCTGGTGGACGAAGCGAACCGGCTGGTCGTGACGCTGCTGGGCGAGGATATGGAACTGGGGCCGGCGGAGCCGGCCGCGCTGGCGCAGGGGGCCAATTTGTGCCTGGTCGGCCGGGAACTGATCCAGTTCCGCGACGCGGTGCGGATCGGGCCGGCCCGCTATCGGCTGGAGGGGCTGCATCGCGGGCTGCGCGGTAGCGAATGGGCCATGGCCAGCCATGCCGCCGGTGATCCCTTCCTGTTGATCGAGACGGCGGCGCTGCGTGATCCGCTGGCATCGCTGGGGATGGACGGGGAGGTCGGCGGCGTTGTGCGAATGATGGCGATCGGTATCGGCGATACCGAGCCCGCCGAGGCGGACCTGACGCTGAGCGGGGAAGCATTGATACCGCCGTCGCCCGTCCACCTGACCGCACGGCCCGATGGCGGCGGCGGCTGGACGATCGGCTGGACCCGGCGCAGCCGCAACGGCTGGCGCTGGAGCAGCGGCGGCGAGGTACCGCTGGGCGAGGAGGCCGAGCGCTATGATGTGCGCGTGCTGGATGGCGCGGTGCTGATCCGCCGGGACGAGACGGTGGCGACCGCCTGGACCTATGATGCGGCGATGGTGGCGGCCGACAGCGCCTCCGGCCATGCCGCAGGTCGGACGATCGAGCTGCGCCAGATCGGCACGCACGCGCTGGGACGGCCCGCGCGGATCCTGGTCATGACCTGATCGGACGATCGACTTTACCATGGGAGAGGATGATGACGAGCGACGTGACCAGCCGATGGGCGCTGCCGATGCTGTTTGCCGGCCAGGCGCAGAAGGAACTGTTCCACAACGAAGCGCTGGGGCGGATCGACCTGTTGCTGCACGGCCAGGGCGAAAGCGCGGACATTGCCACACCCCCGTCGTCGCCCGCACCGGGCGCGTGCTGGATCGTGCCGGCAGGGGCCGGTGGCGCCTGGCTGGACCAGGAGGGCTGCGTTGCGGGATGGACCGATGGGGGGTGGCGTTTCGTGGCCCCGCGCGCGGGGCTGCGGCTGATGGTCGCGGATCGCGGCCATGCGCTGGAGCATGACGGCACGGCATGGCGGGATAGCGCGGTGCGCATCGATGGAATCTATATCGCGGGCGATCGTGTCGTCGGGCCGCGCCACGCCCCGATAGCGACACCGGGCGGGGGCGGCACCGTGGATGCCGAGGCGCGGACCGCGATTGCGGCGCTTCTCGACGCCATGCGGGCTCATGGACTTATCGGCATGTAATTCTGCAGTAACCGCGCGCTTTTCGTCCGGAGCGCTTGATATTACCTTTCGGTAACCCTCTTGGAGACCCCTACTGCGTTATTTTTGCAACGGTTTCACTAATTGTAGACTTGCCATGAAACCTTCTTACGGATACAGGGTTTCAGCAGTCCTTCGTGACACTTTTGAAAGGGGAATCCAAATGCGGAAGCTTGCCCTCGCGGCTGCGCTTGCGACCAGTGCCCTGGCCACCCCGGCCTTGGCACGCGACAACAGCTGGTACGTTGGCGTCGATGCCGGCGTTCTGCTGGTCGAAGATCAGGACCTGACCTTCTCTTCCATCCCTCCGGGCGGCTCGACGGTTCCGTCGATCGACTACCACAAGGGTTATGATTTCGACGCCAACATCGGCTACGACTTCGGCGGCTTCCGCCTCGAAGCCGAAGCCGCTTACAAGCGCGCTGAAATCGATTTCGACGGCACCGATGGTGGCTTTGGCGGCGCGGCTTCGGCCCTGTCGTTCATGCTGAACGGCTTGCTCGACTTCGGTCCCGATGACGGCCTGCAGGGCTTCGTCGGCGGCGGCGTCGGCGTGTCGCGCGGCAAGCTGGCCAGCGACATCGTGAACGACAGCGACACCGGTTTCGCCTGGCAGGCGATCGCGGGCGTTCGTTACCCGGTCACGAACAACCTGGACGTCTCGCTGAAGTATCGTTTCTTCAACCAGGACGATATCAAGCTGATCCCGGCTTATCAGAGCATCTATGGCCAGGCTGGTTCGGAAGCCGAAACCAAGCTGCGTACCCACAGCATCCTGCTGGGTCTGACCTACAACTTCGGCGCACCGGTCGAAACGCCGCCTCCGCCGCCTCCGCCGCCGCCCCCGCCGCCCCCGCCGCCCCCGCCGCCGCCTCCGCCGGTTGCGGAATGCAGCCCTGGCCCGTACATCGTCTTCTTCGAATGGGACAAGTCGGACGTCACGCCTGACGCCGCCACCATTCTGGATAACGCGGTTTCGGCCTACAGCAGCTGCGGCAGCGCCCAGGTCATGCTGGCCGGTCACGCTGACCGTTCGGGTGCCGCTTCGTACAACGTCGGCCTCTCGCAGCGCCGCGCTGACTCGGTCAAGGCGTATATCGCATCGAAGGGTATCCCCGACGGCGTGATCACGACCCAGGCCTTCGGTGAATCGCAGCCCCGCGTCGAAACCGCGGACGGCGTTCGCGAAGTCCAGAACCGTCGCGTGGAAATCACCTACGGTCCGGGTTCGGGGCAGTAAGAGATTTTCCCATCCTTCGGGACGGGAAACAGAAGAGGGGCCGGTCGCAAGACTGGCCCCTTTTTGCTTGCGCTTTTACTTTCGCCCGCATCTTTGATCTTGAGATTTTCGGGGCTGGCCGACCCAAGGCGTCCGGTGGGCAGCGAAGGACAGGACGCATCGCAACGCCCTGTCCCTTCATCGCACGTCAAATCCTTGCCGACTGTGCCGGATACTACTGGTAG
Source organism: Sphingobium sp. AP49 (assembly GCF_000281715.2). NCBI lineage: Bacteria > Pseudomonadati > Pseudomonadota > Alphaproteobacteria > Sphingomonadales > Sphingobiaceae > Sphingobium > Sphingobium sp. AP49. The sequence goes on from NZ_CP124576.1 coordinate 1,636,448, forward strand.
GTCCGGTCCATGGGCAGGCCGGATTGTGCCCGCCGATAGGTCGGCGCCTGAAAGGCCTTTTCGCCCGTCCGGGGGCATTGGTGGGGCGATCTGCGGCAAAGCCGCCGGAGAGGCCGGGGGCTTCCCGAGCGCGGGCGTGCCGGCCGTGTCGCCCGCTCCCATGCCGTCGACACATGGCAATCGACGCCCCGGAATTGGATATCGGCAAGAAAGGTCGATGACAAATCGGATCGGATCGGCAACAAAAGCGCGCCTGCCGCGTTCGCGCAGGAGTTCCGTCATCGGGAGTTTGCCATGAAGACCGCCGTCCTTTTCCTTGCCCTCCCACTGCTGGCGTCCGTGTCGGCCTGCGCCACGGCGAGTGACGGATCGTCCGGCACCGTACCGGCGGCACCGACCGCGCATGCCAAGCTGGCCGCTGGCGATGGCAGCCCGCGCGGCACCGTTACCGTGACCCAGGCCGGCGATGGCCTGCATGTGCTGGTCAAGGCGCAGGGGCTGACCCCGGGCATCCATGCCGTGCATATCCACACCACCGGGGTCTGCACCGGTCCGGACTTTACCAGCGCGGGTGGCCACTGGAACCCGACCGGTCATCAGCATGGCAAGGATAATCCGCAGGGCATGCATATGGGTGACATGCCCAACATGCTGGCCGGCAGCGATGGCGCGGGCGAAATGGAATATGTCGTCCATGGCGGCATGATCAGCGGCGGCGCGACACCGATGCTGGATGCCGACGGTGCGGCGGTCGTGATCCATGCCCAGGCCGACGACAATAAGAGCGATCCGGCCGGCAATGCAGGCGGCCGCGTCGCCTGTGGCGTATTGAGCGCGGGCTGAACCATGCGGTCGATCGGCGATGTCGGACGATCCGGCATCGCTGGTCGTACCGATCCTCAGCCTGGCGGGTCGGCTGGCGGGCGACCATCGCCGCGATAGCGGGCGACCGGCAGGTAGCGGGCGCCGCCATGGCCGATATGGCTTTCGTACAGCGCAAATTCGCTCACCGGGAAGGGCGGGCTGGCCAGGCCGGCATGCAGCGCCAGAAACGATGCGACATCGCCGCCCTGACGACCGAAACGGGCGAGCGTGACATGCGGCAGATAGGCTCGTTCCTCCGCCCCGAGTCCGGCACGGATGCAGGCGCGATCGATCTTGTTATGCAGATGGGCGAGGGGATCGCGTGGCTGGACGCCAGCCCATAGACTGTCGATCACACCGCGCCGGTCGAAATAGCCGGCACCTGCCAGGGCCACCTCGAACGGGGCGAAGCGCACTGCGTCCAGCGCATCGGCGATGTCATTGGCCTGATGGCGATCGACCTCACCGATGAAACGCAATGTCAGGTGTAACTGGGCGTCGTCCTGCCAGCGCGCGCCGGGAATGCCGCCGTTCAGCGACAGGAGCTGGGCGCGGATCGATGCGGGCGGACGAATGGCGACGAACAGGCGAGGCATGGCATCGATATAGGACGGATGGCGCGGGACGGGTAGGGTGGAGGGAAGGCGACATTGGGCCGGCCGCCCATGCCCGGATCATTGCCCGCGCCGATCGGTCGCGCGGTTGGCGGGATTGGACGGCCTGCGCGCGGGAGGAGCAGGACGAACACGGGCATTGCCTGCATGCGCTACGCCGGCAATGCGTGCCCGTCGGTTGCTTCACCCCGTTCGTTCGACGTCCGGGAGCCTGTAGCCCCCGTCGAGGATCGCGGCTGTGGGGACATAGGCTCGCACGATGAGGGCAAATTGATCGTGCGGGGCGGGCAGCCAGTTCGCCTTGCCCGCTTCGTCCTCGGGCGCCTCGCTCGACAGGATCAGGGTGAGCGATCCGTCCTCGTCAAATTGCAGTTCATTTGCGTCCAGGTTGACCGTGCCGATATTGTGGCGCCCATTGGGGCTGGTCGGCATCATATAATAGTCCTTGTCGTACATGGTGAGCGACCAGAAGCCGCCGCATGCCCGGTCGACGGGGGGCAATGCGCCCTTCTCGAAGCGCATGGTGTAGCGATAGCGCCCCTGAAGCAGGGCGCCTGTCGCATCCGTGCCACGAATGAAATATGCCGCTTCCTCAAAATCGTTGACATAGATGTACACGACCGCGGCCTGTGCCCGGCCCAGCCAGTCGGTGCCCCAGCGCCCCCCATTGGTCTGCCGTTGCCAGCCATGGCCGGCATCGCTGCCGACCTGTTCATATCGGGCGCTTTCAAACAGTTCCGTATCTGCGGCAAGCGCGGCCCGATCGAGAAGGGCGCGCCAGGCCGGGGTGGTCCTGCGCAGGCTAATCAACGCGCGCGCCTGATCCGCCATCGGTGTGTCGTCCAGGCTGACCATGGGATTGGCATCCAGCGCTTTTTCAAGATCGTCCCAGAAGCTGTCGCCCTGCACCGACCGTCGGCGCAAGATGTCGGGGTCAGCCGCGAGAATCTGCGCATTCAGGTCGGGCGGGTACACCTTGTTGCGGGCGCTCGCTTCGCAATCGAACGTGCGGCGGCCCGGCTGATCCTCGTGGAGCGGTGTCGCGCCCATCTGGTTGAGCACGGCCCGCGCCGCTGCCTTGCCCTCGCTCGTGTGGGCAGCGAAGCTGCGCGCCATCAGCACGGCGATGTTGGTGGGCGAGCGCATCACATCGACAAAGCCTTGCGGCACATCGCCCTGCCATTGCGGCCCGACCAGCAGGAATTTTCCGGCAGGCGTACCCGATGCCGAACCGAGTTGATGGGTGACCGTCGTGAAGGCGTCGACGATCTGGATCGTCCAATAATGGCCATCGGGTACGTCATCGGGGGTCTGCACCACGACCGGTTCCACACCCAGGTCGGCAAAGCAGGCGCCGTAGATGGTGTCGTTGTTGGGCGTCACCACCTTGCGCTGGGCGGCGGGCAGATAGTCGTCAACATAGCCCATCCGGTTCTTGGGCGATCCAGGGAACAGCCCCATTGCCATGCCTGGCCCCTTGCCCTCCATCAGCGACCAGGTGCTGGTACGGCCAAATGTGTTCACCAAGGGGTGACCCCAGATATAGACTATGCGCGCCAGTGCCTCGACATAATGTTCGCTGGCCATCCGCGCGGGAGCGCCCGCGCCGTTTGCGAGGTCGGCATGGGCGGGAATGAACGCATCGATGAATGGTTCAGAAGAAGCCTGAGTCTTGGATGTCAGATTATCGGCCATGATGGTCTCCACGCAGGGTGTCCGGTCCGGAATGGAGGGGCGGTGCCCCGTCATTGGTCGTGACCAGGCCCGTTTCCTTGTTAAGCGGCAGGCGGTTAGGCGGATCGGGCCAGTCGACCTGCCCGGGAAGGGGCATGGGTGCGGCGGAAAGCGCCGCTTGATCCATCCATGGCATCCCCATCTGACCCATCTGAAAGCCCGTTCCAAGTCGGCGCGACGCCGATCACCGCATGGCCGCCGCCGACGATCTTTCGAGGCACATTCGTTCGGCTGTGCCAGCCTATGACAGGCAGGGAAGGACAGGCATCGGGATAAACCCGCATTCGCCACTGCGCCGTTCCGCTTTCGCCACTGCCCGGCGCTGCTGCCGGCAGGCCCGGCCGATGATTTGGGCACGCTCTGCGGCCGGCCGTGGGTATTAACCATCGCCTTGGCAGCGTGGCGGGCTACTGCGCGCCTTTTGCTTGAACTCAAGGCGCTAAGGGCCGATAATATGCTATCGGCCGCGAGAGGCCGCCCAAGGAGATTTTACCCATGGCCAATTGGTCCGACCCCCGTTCCGACATCGCAGGCTTTGGCGGCGCCACGGCTGCGCGCAGCGAGGCGTTCGATGCCGGGCTGCGCAAATATATGCTGTCGGTCTATAATTATATGGCGAGCGGCGTATTGCTGACCGGCATCGTCGCGCTGCTGTTCGCGTCGAGCGGCATGGCCTATCAGGTGTTCGCCGGCCCGGGCATCCTCAAATATATCGTGATGTTTGCGCCGCTGGCCTTTGTCATGGTGATGAGCTTTGGCATCAACCGGCTGTCGACCTTTGCGATGCAGGCGCTGTTCTGGGCCTATGCGGCGGTGATGGGCGTTTCACTGTCCTACATCTTCCTCGCCTATACCGGCACCTCGATCGCGCAGACCTTCTTCGCGACGGCTGCCGCCTTTGCGGGCCTCAGCCTGTGGGGTTACACCACCAAGAAGGACCTGTCCGGCTTCGGCACCTTCCTGATCATGGGTGTGGTCGGCCTGCTGGTCGCCAGCCTGATCAATATCTTCATGCAGTCGAGCGTGATGAGCCTGGTCATCAGTGGCCTTGGCGTGCTGCTGTTCGCGGGCCTGACCGCCTATGACACGCAGAAGATCAAGAGCATCTATGCCCATGTCGCGGGCACAGAGATGATGGGCAAGTCGGTGGTGATGGGGGCGCTGAACCTCTATCTCGACTTCATCAACATGTTCCTGTTCCTGCTGCGCCTGTTCGGCGATCGTCGCTGATATTCGGCGACCGGAATGAAGAAAGGCCCGGCGGAGATGTCCGCCGGGCCTTTTGCTTTGGGGTAGGAGAAGGCTCAGCCCTGTTGCTGCATTTCGGCGATCAGGGCGGTGTCGATTTCCTTCTGCCGCTTATAGGCCGGGCGCGCGCGCAGGCGGGTGGCATAGGCCTCGAACGCCGGGCGGCTGGGAATGGTGCCGAAGGCGAGGCCCCAGTCGATCTGCGCGCCGACATAGACGTCGGCGGCGGTGAAGTGGTCGCCGCAGATCCAGGTCCGGCCGGTGACTGCCGTTTCCAGCGTGTCGAGCGTCGCGTCGAGCGAGCCATAGCCGGCGCTGCGGTCGCGCCCCTCGGCCAGGACGAAACCCATCGCCGCATTGGTGACGGCGGCCTCGACCGGGCCGGCGGCGAAGAAGAGCCAGCGATAATAAGCTGCGCGATCGTCGGTCGGCGGCGCGAGGCCGGCGGCGGGGAAGGCGTCGGCCAGATAGGCGCAGATGGCGGCGCATTCGGTCACCACCTTGCCGTCATGGACGATCGCCGGCACCTTGCCCATCGGGTTGATCGCGCGATAGTCGGCCGTCTTCATGCCGCCGGCATAGTCGAGGATCACCGCCTCATAGGGGATGCCGACCTCCTCCAGCATCCAACGGGCGATTTGCCCGCGCGACATCGGGTTGGTGTAGAGCGTAATCGGGTCAGCCATGCCAGTCTCCATTGCCGGAACCGTGCGAACGTATCAGGAACGCGATCGCGCTGCCAGTCGCAAGATCGGCGAGGCGGGGCCTGCGCGGCGGCAGGCCCCAGGCGCACTCAGCAGCCCACACCCGCCGCGCCGGCCAGCATGCCGCCCAGGCCGCCCTTGCATTTCTTCTTCTTGGGCGGTGGAGCGTCGCCTGCGGCATCGGCGCTGTCGTCACCGCCCTGACCCGTCATCGATCCCATGTCCGGACCGTTGAGCATCCACATGGTGTTGGAGCGATAGCGCACGCGCGCGATCCATTCCGGTTTCCAGGCGATCTTGGGATCAGCCGGGCGCGGCGGGTAGGCGAAGTTCGCTTCCGGACCATAGGCGTAAAGGCTGCCCATCAGCATCTCGCCGCCCGACTGCACCACCTGTGACGGCACGGTGCAGCTCGTCTGGCTGGGCGGCATCACGATCTTCTGCCCGATCAGCTTTTGCACAGCGGCGGGGGAGAGCCAGTCCCAGACCGGGCCGCCGAACGCCTGGCTGGCCGACGAGGCCCACCAGACCATGTCGCCACCCTGCTTGGCCGCGAACACCCAGGCATAATAGCCGGTGGCATTGGGCACGGCGTTCCAGCTCAATTGGGTGGCGCCGCCGGCCTGGGGCACGGCGCGGCCGGTGATCGGCGGCATGAAATCCTGGGCGAGGGCGAACTTGATTTCCGGCGCATAATTGCCGGCGATGCGATGATCGCCGATCAGCGAGGCATTGCCCGCCACCGTCTTGCGCGTCTGGCCATTGGGCCATTCGCCATAGGTCTTGCTGTTGGAGAAGCGGACCTGCCATTCCTGCGGGATGGCGGCATTGGTCATGTAGAGGCCGGGGGGAAACTGGCCGTTGGCGACCTTGGCGAAATCGATCACCACCGGCTGGTTCGGCCCGGCCGTCGCGCCGCAGCCCCAATAGATGAGCAGGCGGCCCTTGGGCTTTTCGCCGGGGATGGCCTGTTGCTCGCTGGGTGTGACCTTTGGCGTGACGAGCGGGACCGAGGTGCCGAGCCGGGCACCGGCGGGCATATAATGGTCGGCGGCCGGCGCACCGCTGGGGGCCTGGGTGGAGCCGAGGCGCAGCACCAGTTCATGGATCGGCTGATTGCCGCCGCCCATCATCATCGACATGGCGCCGCCCATGCCCCCGCCGCCGCCCGCCATCGCGGCCATGCCGGACATGGTACCGGCGTCCATCGAGTAACGGGCGATCGGGCCGCCGGCCTGCTGGCTGGCGCCGGGGGTAGCGAGGAGGGCGAAGCTGAAAGTGAGGAGCGCGACGCGGGGCGCGGCGGATTTCAGACGAGGCAAAGTGGACATGTATTCCCCTGTCAAAGCGTGGAAGACATGCGACCTTTCTGTTCTGGAGTCGTCTTAGCAGCTTTTGGCGTCGCCGGGGAGAGGGGCTATGCGCGCGCGAACCGGCCGTGACGCAGGAAATGCACGACCTGATCGGCGGTCGGCCGGGTGTAGATCATCGCGGTGTGGGCGACGGGCAGGATGATATGGTCGCTTTCGCCGGGACAATGGGTGGCGGCGACGCTGACCTTGCCGTCATTGGGCGCGCGAAAGAGGCGATTGGGGAGCAGGCCGTTCATCGGCCGGTCGCCCGCGATGATGCCGAGCGGATAGTCGACCTCTCCGAACGCCGCCAGAGTGGCAGCGTCGCGGCGGGTGCGCAGCAGGGCGCCGGCCTGGTTCAGGATCAGCGGGTGGAGGCGCAGGCGGTAGAGAAGGTCGGCAATCTCGCTGCCGCCATTGGGCGTGCCGAGCATGACCACGCGGCCCAGATGGTCGGGACGATGGCGCGCGAGCCAGGCGCGCAGCATCAGCCCGCCCATCGAATGGCCGACGCAATGGATGGTCCGGGCGGCATAGGCCGGGCTGGCGGTGATGCGGGCGTGGAGATGGTCGATCACGCGAGCGAGCGGCCAGCGCCAACTGGGATAGCCGATATTGGCGACGATGAACCCCGCATCGCGCAGGCGGCGGGCGAGGAGGGCGGTCTGCACCTGATGGCCGCCAAAGCCGTGGAGGAGGATGACGGATTCGGCGTGTGTGGACATGATGGCAGGGGTGTCATGCGGCGGGGATGCAGGCAAGGGCATGTGGGTGAAGAGGGAAGGCGCCAACGACCATTTGCAGAAGTTCGGTCACATGATCATAAAGCCGTAATGCAGAAATACAGCCGTTATGTGAACTTGGTGTTGATCGCGCTGCTCATTATCGCTGGGTTGATAATAGCAAGGCTCTATCCACTAGCGAATGCCACTGCCATTCAACCGGGCGATGTGCCTGTGGTGAGCGACGCTATGAAAGGCGCGCAAAAACTATTCCACTCGGAAGTTATCAATAACGCTTCCAGATTACCTGTGGTCATACGGATGTCTGATCGTACATGCGTTGAGTTACGCCCATATTCGAAGGCTCCTGCTGGCACCTACTTGGCTTGCTACGATAATCGCAACGGTCACTTGATCGAGGAAAAGGCAACAGGCGGTTATTGAACGTCCGAAAGCGACGAAAACTCGCGAAAACCCGACCGTCGCCAAACCACCCCAAATTCGCCTTTCCTTTTCTTCTCCGTGCCTCCGCGCCTCCGCGTGATTCATTTTCGCGCGGAGGCGCGGAGACGGTGGGGGACGACTAACCGCCTGTGCGGCAATGACGGAAAAGGGGGAGGAAGTAGCGGGGCCGGGATGCGGCTCTTTGTGGCGCGTGCCCCTCCACCGTGCTGCGCACGGTCCCCCTCCCCGTGCCGGGGAGGAATAAAAAAGGCGGCCCTCTCGAGCCGCCTTTCCCATGTGCCTGTGAAGGCGCTTATTTCGTGCCTTCGGGCGCCTTGGCCTTGCCGCCCTTCTTGCCGCCCTTCTTGGGCGCCGCAGGGGTGATCTGGAAGGCCAGGGCGTCGTCCTTCATATGGACATGGACCTCGCCGCCATGGACCAGCTTGCCGAACAGCAGTTCCTCGGCCAGCGGCTGCTTGATTTTTTCCTGCATCAGGCGGCCCATCGGGCGGGCGCCATAGAGCTTGTCATAGCCCTTCTTGGTGAGCCAGGCCTTGGCATCCTCGTCCAGGGTGATGTGGACGTCGCGGTCGGCCAGTTGCAGTTCGAGTTGCAGCACGAACTTGTCGATGACCCGGGCGACGATTTCCGGCGGCAGATAGCCGAAGGGCACGATCGCATCGAGACGGTTGCGGAATTCGGGGGTGAAGAGCTTCTTCACCGCGTCTTCCTGCACATCCTCGCGGGTCAGTTCGCCAAAGCCGATCGACTCCTTCGCCATGTCCGACGCACCGGCATTGGTGGTCATGATGAGGATGGTGTTGCGGAAATCGACGGTCTTGCCGTGGTGATCTGTCAGGCGGCCATTGTCCATCACCTGCAGCAGGATGTTGAACAGGTCCGGATGCGCCTTCTCGATCTCGTCGAGCAGCAGCACGCTGTGCGGCTGCTGGTCGACGGCGTCGGTCAAGAGGCCACCCTGGTCATAGCCGACATAGCCCGGAGGGGCGCCGATCAGGCGGCTGACCGAATGGCGTTCCATATATTCCGACATGTCGAACCGCTGCAGCGGGATGCCGAGCAGGGTCGCGAGCTGGCGCGCCACCTCCGTCTTGCCGACGCCGGTGGGGCCGGAGAAGAGATAGTTGCCGATCGGCTTGTCGGGGTCGCGCAGGCCCGCACGCGACAGCTTGATCGCGGACGAGAGCACCTCGATCGCCTTGTCCTGGCCGAAGACGACGCGCTTCAGGTCGGTAGTCAGCGATTCCAGCACGCTCTTGTCGTCGGACGACACGGTCTTGGGCGGGATGCGGGCCATGGTCGCGATGACCTGCTCGATCTCCTTGGGGGTGATCGTCTTCTTGCGCTTCGAGGGTACCACCAGCATCTGCATCGCGCCGACCTCGTCGATCACGTCGATCGCCTTGTCCGGCAGCTTGCGGTCGTTGATGTAGCGGGCCGACAACTCCACCGCCGCCTTGATCGCGTCCGACGTATATTTGACGTGATGGTGCTCCTCGAACGCGGTGCGCAGGCCGGTCAGGATCTTGATCGTGTCCTCGATCGTCGGTTCGTTCACGTCGATCTTCTGGAAGCGCCGCAGCAGCGCGCGGTCCTTCTCGAAATGATTGCGGAACTCCTTGTAGGTGGTCGAGCCGATGCAGCGGATCGTCCCGCCCGACAGGGCCGGCTTCAAGAGGTTCGAGGCGTCCATCGCGCCGCCGCTGGTCGCGCCGGCACCGATGACGGTGTGGATCTCGTCGATGAAGAGGACGGCGTGCGGCATCTTCTCCAGTTCGGTGACGACCGCCTTCAGCCGTTCTTCAAAGTCGCCGCGATAGCGGGTGCCGGCCAGCAGCGCGCCCATGTCGAGCGAGTAGATGACCGCTTCCTTGAGGACATCGGGCACTTCGCCCTCGACGATCTTGCGCGCCAGGCCTTCCGCGATCGCGGTCTTGCCGACGCCGGGATCGCCGACATAGAGCGGGTTGTTCTTCGAGCGGCGGCACAGGATCTGGATGGTGCGGTCGACTTCCGACGACCGGCCGATCAGCGGATCGACCTTGCCGCGTTCCGCCTTCTCGTTGAGATTGACGGTGAACTGCTCCAAGGCACTGTCCTTCTTGCCCTTGCCGTCCTGCACCTTCTTCTCCTCCTCCGGCGCGCCCTTGGTCTCCTGACGCTCGGGCGCGGGCGTGCCCTTGCCGACGCCGTGGCTGATATAGCTGACGGCATCGAGGCGGCTCATGTCCTGCTGCTGCAGGAAATAGACGGCATAGGATTCGCGTTCGGAGAAGAGCGCGACGAGGACATTGGCGCCCGTCACCTCATCCTTGCCGGACGATTGCACATGGAGGATGGCGCGCTGGACGACGCGCTGGAAGCCGCTGGTGGGCGAGGGGTCGCTGGCCCCTTCGACCTTGAGGCTGTCCAGTTCGGTGTCGAGATATTGGGTGACGGCATCGGCCAGTTCACCCAGTTCCACGCCGCATGCCTGCATCACCTTCGACGCATGTTCATCGTCGATCAGCGCGAGCAACAGATGCTCCAGCGTCGCATATTCATGCTTGCGCTCCGACGCATGGGTCAGCGCATTGTGCAGGGTGGTTTCAAGGGCGGCTGCGAAAGATGGCATGTCTTTTCTACTCCTGGCCCCGACCCGGGGCTGACTTGAACCATATGTCGGCATTGCTCGACGGCGGTTCAAGGGAGACGCCCCGACCGCCGGAATTGCCAGACTGCCCATGCCCGATGGAGCCCTTGGCGGGGCCGCAGGGGGCGAGGCGCGGGTTCATCGCTTGAATAACGCCTCGGCCGTTGCCTTATGGTTAACGGCGTTTTCAATTTTCGATTGGGTACGGATGATCTCGCCCTGCAACGCCTTCACGCGCTTTTCGAGTTCCGCCACGGATAATGGCCCCAGATCCTGTCGGAGCAGTTGAGCCAGCGGATCATCGGCCTTTTTCGGCAGATCATTGTCCATGTCCATAAACGGTAATGTTGACCGTGCAGGACAGTCTGTCAATAAGGACCCAGGCTCCGCTCGTCGTTTTTGGGTGCGGTGCAATATAGTCAGGCCCGGGGGGGCATCTCATGATCCTCGACGACATCACCATTCCACGCGAGATGACGGCCATTGGCATTGCGGTGCCTGGTGGACCCGAAGCGCTGGTCCCTGAACGGCGTGCCGTGCCGACCCCCGGCGAGGACGAGGTTCTGATCCATGTGGCGGCGGCGGGCATCAATCGCCCCGATGTGCTGCAGCGACAGGGCAAATATCCGCCGCCGCCCGGCGCATCCGACATTCCCGGACTGGAAGTCGCCGGTACGATCGTCGCGGCCGGCCGCTCCGCCGACATGCTGGTCGGCCAGCGCGTCTGCGCGCTGCTGCCGGGCGGCGGCTATGCCGAATATGCGGTGGCGCCCGCTGGCCAGTGCCTGCCCGTCCCGGACGGTTATGACCTGGTCGAGGCGGCGGCGCTGCCCGAAACCCTGTTCACCGTGTGGACCAACCTGTTCGAGCGCGCCTATGTCGTCGGTGGCGACACGGTGCTGGTCCATGGCGGCACCAGTGGCATCGGCACGATGGCGATCTCGCTCTGCCGCCTGTTCGACATCGCGATCATCGTTACCTGCGGCAGCGATGACAAATGCGCCCAGGCGCTGGAATGGGGCGCTGCCCATGCGATCAACTACAAGGCGCAGGATTATGTCGCGGAGGTAAAGCGCATCACCGGCGGGCAGGGGGTGCAGGCGGTGCTCGACATGGTCGGCGGCGACTATGTCCCGCGCAACATCGAATGCCTGGCCGAGGATGGCCGCCATGTCTCGATCGCGGTGCTGGGCGGGGCAAAGACCAGCGTCTTCCTGCCGACGGTGATGTCCAAGCGCCTGACCCTGACCGGATCGACGTTGCGGCCGCGCTCATCGGGCTTCAAGAGCCTGGTCGCCGACGAGATCATGCGCACCGTGTGGCCGTTCGTCGAGCAGGGCAGGCTGCGTCCGGCGATGGACCAGCGCTTCGCCCTGGCCGACGCGGCCAAGGCGCATGCCCGCATGGATGCCGGCGACCATTTCGGGAAGATCGTGCTGGTAGCGTAAAAGAAGCAGCTTTTACAAAAATGTTTCATGATTTTTTATCCGCTGTTCGGAATTTTATTTTATTTCTGAACTAAGGGGATTTATGTTCATGTGGAATTCTGTTCCATTTTTAAGTGCATTGGCATTTTGGTCGCTATTGATAACTGCTGTTTCGGGCGGCGTTGCAGTAGTTTCAGGGCTTATTGGTGGTTTGGCTGCAGGTCGAGCCTCGGACATAGTTACTCGAAATGCGAATGTGGATATCGCTAATGCAAATGCTCGATTAGAACAGGCGAAATTAGAAACGGAAAAATTGAAAAAGGAATTCTCTTGGAGAGAAATTGGGCAAAGTCAAAATGATGAAATAAAAAACATAATTTCTGGAAAGTCTTTCCCGGTCACAATTTCGTGGACGGCGGGTGATTCCGAAGGGTCGCATTTTGCTCGGCAGCTAGGTAATGCGCTAACGGATGCAGGCGTTTCAGTTGTAGCCTTTTCACCCATGGCATTGTTGGGTGAGGAGGCGCATGGATTGAGCGTTGGCAGTTGGAATAAAACGGAAATTGACACGCTTAGTGCTGCGTTTATCGCTGCTGGCTTTGGCAAGCCTAAAGTGAAGATATACGAAAAACCGGCGGTAGGTCAGCCAGGGAGCATAACTCACATCTTTGTGGGGTATCGAAGCGTTCCCGTAGTTGGTAACTAGATTTATCGCGTGAACCCTCATTGGGCGTAGCATTTTCGTCATATTCGCTGCGGAGTTGTAACAGAAGGGCGCTAGGGATTCGGCCTCAAGGACAACAGCCCTTGAGGACGTAGACATGGACGCCATCACGCGCTTGCCCTTCCTGAGCGAACTGGAAGAGGGAGGCGACGACCGCTTCCACATAGCCGAGCGGGACGGGCCGCGTCGCCGCTATCGCACCATCTGGATTTCCGACATCCATCTGGGCACGCGCGGCTGCAACGCCACGATGCTGATCGACTTTCTCGACAGCGTCGACAGCGACACCATCTATCTGGTCGGCGACATCATCGACGGCTGGCGGCTGAAAAAGCGCTTCTACTGGCCTGCCGCGCATAATGACGTGCTGTGGCGGATCATGAAGCGGGCCAAGCGCGGCACCCGCGTCGTCTATATCCCCGGCAATCATGACGAGATGTTCCGCCAGTTCACCGGCATGAATTTCGGCGGCGTCGAGATCCGCCGCAAGGCGATCCACGAGACCGCCGATGGCCGCAAGCTGCTGGTGCTGCATGGCGACGAGTTCGACACGATCATGCTGGCGCATCGCTGGCTCGCCTTCGTCGGCGACGCGGCCTACACCAGCCTGATGCGGCTCAATGTCGTGGTGAACGCGGTGCGGCAGCGCATGGGCCTGCCTTATTGGTCGCTCAGCAAAATGGCCAAGCACAAGGTCAAGAATGCCGTGTCCTTCATCTCCCGCTTCGAGGAAGTGGTGGCGCATGAGGCCGGTTCGCGCGGCGTCGACGGCGTGGTCTGCGGCCATATCCACAATGCCGAGATGCGCGAGATCGAGGGCATCCAATATTATAACGACGGTGACTGGGTGGAGGGCTGCACCGCGCTGGTGGAGCATGCCAGCGGCGCGATGGAGGTGCTGCACTGGGCCGATGAAATCGCCAAGCGGAGCGAGGCTGCGCCGGCGTTGATGGCGGCCTGACGGGGGAGCGGGAGATGCGGATCGCGATCGTCACCGATGCCTGGACGCCGCAGGTCAATGGCGTCGTCCGGACGTTGCAGACCATCCAGCTGGAACTGGAGCGGATGGGGCATGAGGTCAAGGTGATCTCGCCCGATCTCTATGGCTCCATCCCCTGTCCGACCTATCCCGAAATCCGGCTGGCGCTGGTGCGTTCGGGCGTGGTGGGGCAGGCGATTGCGGCGTTTCGCCCCGATGCCGTGCATCTGGCGACGGAAGGGCCGCTCTGCTTTGCCGCGCGGCGCTGGTGCTTGCGTGGTAATGTACCGTTCACCACGGCCTATCACACCCATTTCCCCGAATATGTGGCGCAGCGCACCGGTCTGCCATCTTCCTGGTTCTGGCGCTATATCCGCTGGTTCCACGGTCCCGCGCAGGCGGTGCTGGTGTCGACGCGGTCGGTCCGGCGGCAATTGCGCATCCATGGCGTCGCCAATGTGCGCAAATGGGGGCGGGGGGTCGACCTCAAGGTCTTTGCCGGCGACGTCGCACCATCGGCCCGGCTGGCCGACCTGCCGCGCCCGATCCAGCTCTATGTCGGCCGGGTCGCGGTCGAGAAGAATCTCGAAGCCTTCCTGGCCAGCGACCATCCCGGAACGAAGGTGATCGTCGGTGACGGTCCGGCGCGGGTTGTGCTGGAGCGGGCCTATCCCGATGCCCATTTTCTGGGCGGGCTATTTGGTGCCGATCTGGCGGCGGTCTATGCCGGCGCTGATGTCTTCGTCTTCCCCAGCCGTACCGACACGTTCGGCCTGGTCATGATCGAGGCGCTGGCTGCCGGTACGCCGGTCGCCGCCTATCCGGTCACGGGGCCGATCGACATCGTCACGCCCGAGACCGGTGCCCTGTCCGAACGGCTGGAAGATGCGATCGCTGCAGCGTTGCTGTGCGACCGGGCTGCCTGCGCCGCTTATGGTCGCAGCTTCAGCTGGGAGCGCAGCGCCCAGGAATTCCTGGCCGGGCTGCATCCGATCGACCCGGTGGTGATGGACAGCGCCGCCTGACGCTTTTCCTTGCCGCAGGCCCCGCGATGCTCTATCCCTGACATGTCGTGGCCGCCCTGCTTGGGCGGCCCTTATCGTTTTTAGAGCCGGAGAAGACCCCGTGTCCCAGCCCCTCATGCCCCATGCGACCGCCAGCTGGCTGGTCGATAACAGCGCTCTGAGCTTTGACCAGATCGCGGAATTCTGTGGGCTGCATATCCTGGAAGTCCAGGCCATTGCCGACGACACCGCCGGCACCAAATATACCGGCCGCGATCCGGTGCGCGCCCATGAAATCACCATGGACGAGATCCACAAGGGCGAAAGCAACCCGGACTACAAGCTCAAGATGCTGAAAGGTCCCGAGCCGGTCCGCCGTACCAAGGGGCCGCGCTACACCCCGGTCAGCAAGCGCCAGGACAAGCCCGACGGCATCGCCTGGATCCTGCGCAACCATCCCGAGATTTCGGATGGCGCGATCGGCAAGCTGATCGGCACCACGCGCACCACCATCGCCGCGATCCGCGATCGCAGCCACTGGAACATCTCCAACATCACCCCCAAGGACCCGGTGACGCTCGGCCTGTGTTCGCAGCGCGAACTGGATGCCCTGGTCAGCAAGGCGGCGAAGAAGGCGGGCATCGAGATGCCGACCGATTCGCGTCTGGATGGCGACCGCGAGGCGCTGATCGAGGAGCTGCGTCGCGAGCGCGAGGACAATGCCCGCCGTATCGAAGCGTCGCTCAAGAGCGAGGCGGAGCTGATTTCGGGCGTGGCGACGATCCTCGATCCGTTCAGCAACAACAAGGGCGAGGTCTAAAGCCGTAGCGTCATTGGACGCTGCGCCCAAGCCTTTGCAATGCCGCATTTCCGAAGGCCGCGCCGGGTAACCGGGGCGGCCTTTTTGCTACAATCCGGACACAGGTTGACGCTTGCGTAAAGCAGATGATCCACTTACACTTCTGTCAATGGAGAGCATAGAACAGACCTGGAGAGCGCATTACCAGCACCCGACGCCGTGGGAGCAGAGCTTCCCGCCGCTGTCGATGGGAGAGATGGTAACGCAGAGCGCCACCGCCCACCCGCAGGCCTACATGATTGACTTCATGGGCCGAAAATTCAGCTATGGCAGGATGATGGATGAGATCCGCCGCATCGCCTGCGGACTGCAGGGGATGGGCGTCAAGAAGGGCGACCGGGTCGGCCTGTACCTGCCCAACACGCCCCATTATGTCGCGGCCTATTATGGCGCGCTGCTGGCCGGTGCGATCGTCGTCAATTTCTCCCCCCTCTATACCGCCGCCGAACTGGAGCATCAGGTCGAGGACAGCGGTACCAAGATCCTGTTCACCCTGTCGGCCAAGGCGCTGTTGCCGACCGCGCTCAAGGTGCTGGACAATAGCAGCCTGGAAACGCTGGTTGTCGGATCGATCGCCGAGGTTCTGCCGACGGCCAAGTCCATTCTCTTCCGTCTGTTCAAGCGCAGCGAGACGGTGGCTCTGCCGGATGATCCGCGCATCCTGCGCTATGACCGGCTGATCGCCAACAAGGGCGAGTGCAGCGTGGCCACGATAGACCCCGTCAACGATATAGCCCTGCTGCAATATACCGGTGGCACCACGGGCACGCCCAAGGGGGCGATGCTGACCCACCAGAATCTGACCGCCAATGCGCGCCAGGCGCAGGCGATCGACCCCCATGCCGGTGAAGACGGGGACCGCATCATCGCGGTGCTGCCCTTCTTCCATGTTTTCGCCAATACCTGCACGTTGAACCGCACGGTGCTGAATGGCGGCGAGATGGTGATGCTGCCGCGGTTCGAGGCGGTCCAGGTGCTGGCCGCAGTCCAGCGCACCAAGGCGACATCGCTGCCGGGCGTGCCGACCATGTACCAGGCGCTGCTCGACCATCCTTCGATCCGCAACATCGATTTCTCGTCGCTGCGCGCCTGCATTTCGGGCGGGGCGCCGTTGCCGCTGGAGGTGAAGCAGAAGTTCGAGGCCGCGACCGGCGCAAAGCTGATCGAGGGCTATGGCCTGACCGAGACCAGCCCGATCGTCTGTTCCAACCCCTATGAGGGGCTGAACAAGACCGGCACCGTGGGCCAGCCGGTGCCCGGCACCCGGGTCAAGATCGTCAGCCGCGAAGACCCGACCCAGCCACCGCCCGAGGGCGAACCGGGGGAGTTGCTGTTCGCCGGGCCGCAGATCATGAAGGGCTATTGGAACCGGCCGGATGCCGACGCCCAGGTGTTCGTCGGCGAGTTTCTGCGCACCGGGGATGTCGGCGAGATCGACGAGGACGGCTATGTCCGGATCGTCGATCGCCTGAAGGACATGATCGCCGTCGGTGGCTTCAAGGTCTTCCCGAGCCAGGTGGAATCGATCCTCTATCATCATGAGGCGGTAAAGGAGGCGTTGGTGATCGGCGTGCCCGATCGTTATCGCGGCGAGCAGCCCAAGGCGTTCGTCACCCTGAACGACGGGGCCACGATCGACGGGCCGGGCCTGAAGGAGTGGCTGAACCCGCAACTGGGCAAGCATGAGCGGGTGTGCGAGGTCGAGGTGCGGGCGAGCCTGCCCAAGACGCTGGTCGGCAAGCTGTCGCGCAAGGAATTGGTCGCCGAAGAGCGGGCCAAGGCCGAGAAGATGATGGCAGAGAGTAAGGCGGAGACTGGAACAGCGGCCTGATAGCGCCTATCTAGCGCGCCAAGTCTTGATAAGGATTATCGAACATGGCGCAGGAAATCGCGACGCTGGCTGGGGGCTGCTTCTGGTGTACGGAAGCAGTCTACCAGACGCTCAAGGGCGTGGAATCGGTCCAGAGTGGCTATATCGGCGGTAGCAAGCCGAACCCCACCTATGAAGAAGTGTGCACCGGCAATACGGGGCATGCAGAGGCGATCCGCATTGCCTTCGATCCGACCGTCATTTCCTATGGCGATCTGCTCGACATCTTCTTCGCGACGCATGACCCGACGACGCTGAACCGCCAGGGCAACGATATCGGCACCCAGTATCGCTCGGCCATCTTCCCGCATTCACCGGCCCAGGCGGCCGAAGCGCAGGCCGGGATCGCGCGGGCGCAGGCGGATCAGAGCGCGCCGATCGTGACCGCGATCGAAGCCGACGCCCCCTGGTATCCGGCCGAGGATTATCACCAGAAATATTGGGAACGGGTCGGCGACCAGAATCCCTATTGCATGGCCGTGATCCCGCCCAAGCTGGCCAAGCTGCGCAAGGGCTTTGCGGCGCGCATCGACGCCTGACCGCATCTGAGGGCGGTTTTCCCGTCGGCTCATCCTGTTTCGCTATGTTTTTAGCCTATGGTTAATGTCGGCCATGGCAGAGGCGGTGAAATGGATGAGTCGGGGGACTTGGGAATGAAGAAGTCTATTTTTCTGATCGCGCCATTGGGCGCGTTGATGCTGACGGGCTGCATCGCCAAGACGGCGCTGGATGTGGTGACCCTGCCGGTGAAGGCGGGCGCACAGGCGGCCGACTGGGCGACGACCAGCCAGGATGAAGCGGACCGCAATTACGGGCGCAAGATGCGCGAGCAGGAAGAGCGCGACGGCAAGGCCGCCAAGAAGGCGGAGAAGGAACGGCGACGCCAGTGTCGCGAGGCGGGCTACGACAATTGCGGCTGACGGGAACGCCGCGGTCAGGCTGCGGCGCGGCGTAACCGGTCATTGATGGCCGTGCCGATCCCTTCGTCGGGGATCGGGGCCACGGCGATCTGGCCCTGAGTGCTGGCATCGGCGACATGCAGGGCGGTGAACAAATTGGCTGCCGCCTCGCGCAGATCGGCATCCACGCTGAGATTGAGATGGCAGGGCATCAGGCCGAAGCCGATCAGATATTCCCCGTTCTCGGCCCTGAGCGCATTCAGCCTGACCGGCTTTGACGGTGCATAATGGCTTTCAAGCTGGCCCGGCGCCTCGATCTTGGCGCCGTCCCCGCCGCCATCCCTGCCGACAATCACGGGCAGGCCGCTCGCCTCTTCCAGCATCGCGGCGGTGACGGGGCCGGGGCGCAGCAGGCGGATACGGTCCGGTTCCGGCGCGGCGATGGTCGATTCCAGGCCTTCGCTGGTCGGACCTTCGTCCAGGATCATGCGGATCTTGCCGTTGAGGCTGGCCAGGACATGCTCGGCCCGGCTGGGGCTGATCGCGCCGCTGCGATTGGCCGAGGGGGCCGCTAGCGGGCGCCCGCTTTCCCGGATCAGCGCGCGCATCGCCGGATGGGCAGGCAGGCGCAGCGCGACGGTCGGCAGGCCGGCCATGACCAGCGGCGACAGGCCGCTATCGGCCCGTACCGGCAGGACCAGAGTCAATGCCCCCGGCCAGAAACGGGCGGCGAGCCGTTCCGCTTCCGGCGCGAAGTCCGCCAGGCGGCGGGCCATGTCCATGTCGGCGACATGGACGATCAGCGGATTGAAGCTGGGCCGCCCCTTGGCGCTATAGATGCCCGCGACCGCATGGGAATCGGTCGCGTCGGCAGCCAGGCCGTAGACGGTCTCGGTCGGAACGGCGACAGGCTCACCGGCGCGGATTAGCAGGGCCGCCTCGCGCAGGGATTCTGCGCCATAACGGCAGATTCTGGTGGAAAAGGCAGGATTTGGGATAGTCACGACCCCCGCGATATAGACCCCGGAACGCTGCAGTAAAAGGCCATTGCGTCAATGGAATGACATTGTCGCCAAAGCTTGCGGCAACTGTGCCCGCCCGCTAATCCGGCGCCATGAACGACGCCCTGCTGACCCGTATCGCCGAAGCGCTGGAACGGCTTGCGCCGCCGCCGGCTTCATCCGCCGACCTTGCGGCTGCACCGGCCTATGTGTGGGATGGGGTGGCGATCCGTGCGGTGGATGCGTTTGCACCGGTCGATTTCGACCTGCTGACGGGAATCGATGCCCAGAAAATGGCGTTGTTGGATAATAGTCGCCGCCATGCTGCCGGCCATGCCGCGCATGACGTGTTGCTGTGGGGGGCACGCGGGACCGGAAAATCAGCGACGGTCGCGGCGGCGGTCGGCAAGCTGCAGCGCGAGGGCCAGGATATCGCCCTGCTGCAATGCGCGATCGATGAGCTGGCGAGCCTGCCGACGCTCTTCACGCAACTGCGCGGGACGGACCGCCCGTTCATCCTGTTCCTGGACGATCTGGGTTTTGACGAAGGGGTGGGGGATGCGCGGGCGCTGCGTTCGCTGCTGCAAGGCGGCACGTCCGCCCGACCGGCGAATGTCCGTCTATATGTGACGTCGAACCGTCGTCATATCGTGCCACGGAACCTGTCCGAGCAGGACGACCCGATCAATCCGCGCGATGTGGTCGACGACAAGATGGCGCTGTCCGACCGTTTCGGGTTGAGCCTGGGCTTCCATGCGCTCGACCAGGACGCCTATGTCGCGATCGTCGAGGGTTATGCGAAGGCGCTGGAGCTGGCCGTCGAGCCGCTTGATGCGATCCAGTGGGCGACCCAGCGGGGGAGCCGTTCGGGCCGCGTGGCCTGGCAATATGTGGTCGAGCTGGCCGGACGGAACGGCCTTACGCTCTAAAGGGTGGGCGGAAGCGACCTGCGCATCCGCCCTGTCTTTTCTATTGGGCGCGGGTCACGCGCCACACCACGCCGCCGACATCGTCGCTGACCAGCAGCGCGCCCTTCGCATCGACGGTGACATCGACCGGACGGCCGCGGGCGGCGCCCTGCGCATCAAGGAAGCCGGTCAGCACGTCGATCGGCTTGGCCTTGCCGACCTCGCCATTGTCGGCGAAGGGCACGTAGACGACCTTGTAGCCGGCGGCCGGCTTGCGGTTCCAGCTGCCATGCAGGCCGACAAAGGCACCATTGCCATAGGGCGCGCCAAGCTGGACGCCAGCGGCGAAGCTGAGGCCGAGCGGCGCGACATGGTTGCCCAGCGCATAATCGGGGCGCTTGGTATATTCGCGGATTTCCGGCCGCTGCGGCTGAACCCGGCGATCCTCATAACCGCCCCAATAATTCCAGGGCCAGCCATAGAAGGCGCCGAATTCGACCCGGGTCAGATAGTCGGGGACCAAGTCGCCGCCGAGCATGTCGCGTTCATTGACCACGCCCCACAAGATTCCGCTCTTGGGTTCAAAGGCGAGGCCGACCGGGTTGCGCAGGCCCGAGGCATAGATGCGATAGTCACCCGTCCTGGGATTGACTTCCAGCACGGAGGCGCGGTTCGCTTCGCTTTCCAGGCCATTTTCGCCGATATTGCTGTTCGATCCGACGCCGATGTAGAGCAGGCCATTAGGGCCGGCGGTCAGGCTGCGCGTCCAGTGCATGTTGGGCGCCTGGGCCGGCAGGTTCAGGATCTTGCGGCCCTTGGCGCTGATCCTAGTATCGCCTTCCTTGTAGGGAAAGGCCATCAGCGCATCGGTATTGGCGACGTAAAGCGTGTCGCCCAGCAGCGCCATGCCATAGGGCGAGTGCAGGCCGGTCAGGAAGGCGGTCTTGGTGTCCGCCTTGCCGTCGCCATCGGTGTCGCGCAGCAGAGTGATACGATCGGGCGAGGGGACGCCGGCGCCAGCCTTGTTCATCAGGAAGTTCATGACGCGGCTGACGATGCCACTTTGAGGGCGCGGCGGGCTGTTGGTTTCGGCCGTCAGGATATCGCCATTGGGCAGGCGCAGCAGCGAGCGGGGATGGACCAGCCCATCGGCGAAGCGATCGACGGTGAGGCCCTTGGCGGCGACCGGCTTCTCCCCGGCCTTCCACGGCTTTACCTCGGCGATATTGACGGTCGGGATCATCTCGCTGCGCGGGGCAGTGAACTGCGGCTCCGGCCCGACGTCACTGCCGGCCGGCAGGCGCGCGGTATCGCCCTGTGCGAAATAGAGAAAGGCGCCGCCGGCAAGGACCAGGGCGACAAGGGGGATAGCGATGATGTGCTTCTTCATGCCGCAACATCTATGCGGCGCGGAACGCTCTAGCAAGGCGCTCCGTGCGGTTGCCGGCTAATCGCGGGCGCGTTCCCGCAACCAGAGCAGCAGGGCGATCACGCTGCCGGTGCCCGCGCCGATCAGCAAGCCTGCGCTGGGCTGACCCAGCAGTCCGCCGCCGATCGTGCCTGCCAGGATGAGCAGGGCGATGATGGCGCCGCTTCCGGTGGATTGATGCTTGCTCTTGGCCATGGCGCGAGCCTTGCCATGGTGTGGGACGCAATGCCAGCCGCTTTTGGCGATGGCGTACAGACCGTGACATCGTCCTGATCCGGGACGCTGCTGTGCCTTTCCGGGACTTTTGTCCCGGCTTGGGACATGGCTAATCCGCCATTCACTCTTTCGCCCCGCCCTTTGAGCCAAAGTGCTGAAATGGCATGGGAATTGAACCCTTGTTCAGATCAGGGGCGCAAAAAAGTCGGGGGTCGCATGAACGTGCCGTATCTTACGGATCGCAAGAGCTATGAGGATGCTGCCGAACTGATGGCGGTGTTCGGCGCCAATGCAGGATATGAAGCGGCGGCGCGAGCCGATCGCAGCCGCGACCTTGGCAATCACATCCATTTTTGCCACTGGCGCCAGATCGAGCGGCTGATCGTTCTGCTGGCCCATGACCAGCCATTGGGCACGATCCACTGAACGCCAAAGAAAAGGCCGGCAGCAGACGCTCCGGCCTTTCCAATATCGGGCTCTTGTGACGCTTAGAGCCTGAGCCCGGCCGTTTCCGGCAGTCCTGCCAGAATGTTGAGATTCTGCACCGCCGCACCGGCCGCGCCCTTGCCCAGATTGTCGAGCGTCGCGATCAGCCGAACCTGACCGGCTTCGGCATTGCCGAACACCGACAAGGACAGGCGATCGGTGGCGCCGACCTGCTCGATCTCGACCTGCGCCATGGCGCCGCTGTCGGACAGGGGTGTCACGCTGACAATCGGCGATCCGGCATAAGCGGCCGCCAGGGCGGCGTGGATGTCGGCCGGTGAGGGCGTGCCGGGCATGGCGCGCAGCTGCAACGGCACTTCCACCAGCATGCCGCGATAGGCATTGGCGACGGCGGGCGCGAACAGCGGCGGATGCGCAAGCCCCGAATAGCGGGTCATTTCCGGCACATGCTTGTGTGCCAGATTAAGGCCGTAAGCGCGGAAGGCAGTGGGCGCGCCGTCTATCCCTTCATATTCCGCGATCATCGCCTTGCCGCCGCCCGAATAGCCCGACGCCCCGGAAACGGTCACGGGCCAGTCGGCGGGCAGCAGCCCGGCCAGGGTCAGCGGGCGCACCAGGGCAAGAAAGCCGGTCGGCCAGCAGCCTGGATTGGCCACGAAGCGGCTCGCTGCCAGCTTCTCCCGATGGCCCGGCTCCAACTCGGGAAAGCCGTAGGTCCAGCCGTCGGCCACGCGATGCGCGGTCGAAGCGTCGATGACACGAGTATGGCCATTGTCGATCAGCGCCACGGATTCGCGTGCGGCATCGTCGGGCAGGCAGAGGACCACGATGTCGGCCGCATTGAGCGCATCGCGCCGTGCCGCCATGTTGCGGCGATCCTTCTCGTCGATCGTGATGAGCGACAATTCGGGCCGGCCGGCGAGCCGGTCGGCGATTTCGATGCCGGTCGTGCCATGGCCGCCGTCGATGAAGACCTTAGTGCTCACTTGGCAATTCTCCGCCGGGCGATGATCGGCTGGGCATGATCGGGCGCCAGGCGCGCGACGACATCGGCCAGCGGCTCCACCACGACCGCCATCCAATGGGCATTGGCATGCAGCAAATGGGTCGCGTCGGCCATGATGCCGACATGGCCGGGGAAGAAGACCAGATCGCCACGCTGCAACGGCGTACGGGCATCGATCGGTTCGCCTACGCCCTCGCACTGCAGATCGGTGTCGCGGGGCACGGCAATGCCGCATTGGGCGAGCGCGACCTGGACCAGGCCGGAGCAGTCGATGCCGCGATGGCCGCGACCACCCCATACATAGGGCTGGCCCAGGTAATGTTCGGCGACCGTGACCCAGTCGCTGTCCAACGCATCGAGCGGAACGGCATGGCGGCCATGGATGAAGCCCTCACCCGAAGCAAGGAAGCCATTCTCGCTCTGGCCGGCGAATCGCGCGCCGAGCGGCCAATAATCGGCGATCGGCGCCTTGATATCCGGCGTACTGAACAGCGGGGCGGAATGGGTGCAGATGCGGTGGCTGGCGACTTCCTTCACATCCAGCGCGTCGCGCCGGATATAGCCGACATAACCGTCATGGCCGCAAAAGCCCCAGGCCCAATCCGTCATGACATCGAGCGCATGGAAGCTTTCGCCGCGCAGCAATTCGGTGACGGCCTCAGCGGTCGGCGAGGGCGCCGCGAGAACGGGTGCGCCCGGTGCCACGCAGGTCAGTTCGACCGCGCGGGCATAATGGGCGGAAAAAAGCAGCCCCGCGAGCGAGATATCGGCCAGGTCGCCGCGCGCCGCATGGGTGCGGCTATCGAGGGCAACGGAACGACCGTCCAGCTTGAACCGGGTTCTTTCAGGCGGTGTGTTCCGCGCGGGGATATTCTTGCCTGTCATCGCGCGCGGTTCCTGCGATGAAATGGTGAAAGGCGTCAAGAAATTCCGCGCCTTTGGGGGTGCGGGTGATGAAAATATTCCGTCGATCGGCCGCATCGCGCTCTCTCCGCAGATAACCGAGCGCCGATAGCTTGTTGAGCGCGCGCGTGATGACAGGCTTGGATACGTGGAGCGCTTCGGCCAATCCGCGCACCGTATGGGGGCCGGCGCCGATATAGACGGTGAGCATCAGGGCCATCTGGCGGTTGGTCAGGTCCGGTTTGCCCGATCGGACATAATCGACCAGCGTACGCATCCAGTGGCTGAGTGGCTGGATGCCCGGTCGGTCGAGTTCGGTGGCCTGTTGAGGGGGAGCGAGCGCGTTCATGCCATCCCAAACGCATGATGGCCAATCCGGTTGCGTAACGGATGGAAGGATATTGCGGCTATCCTATCGCATGCTGCCATAGCGTTGCTGCAACAGCCGGAATATCGCGCGCAGGCCGAGCGCCTCGCCACCCTTGGGCCGGCCCGGGCGGGGGGCGGGGCGCCAGGCGAAGGTGTCGAGATGGATCCAGGGCGTATCGTCAGGCACGAAGCGCTGGAGGAACAGCGCGGCCGTGACCGCCCCGGCAAAGCCGCCTTCGCCGGCATTGTTGATATCGGCGATGTCGGATTTCAGCATGTCATTATAGCCATCCCAAAGTGGCAGGCGCCAGGTCGGGTCATCCACCGCAAGGCCCGCTTCGCTGATCTCGCCCGCGAGCGTTTCGTCATTGGTGAACAGGGCCGGCAGGTCGGGGCCGACCGCGACCCGGGCGGCGCCGGTCAGCGTTGCGAAGTCGATGATCAGTTCGGGCCTTTCCTCGCCGGCGCGGGTCAGCGCATCGCCCAGGACGAGCCGGCCTTCCGCATCGGTATTGCCGATCTCGACGGTCAGCCCCTGGCGGCTGGTCAAGATGTCGCCGGGGCGGAAGGCATTGCCGCCGATGGCGTTTTCCGCCGTGGGAACGAGCAGGTGCAGGCGCACCGGCAGGCGCGCGTCGATGATCAGCCGGGCAAGCGCGATCGCGTGCGCCGCACCGCCCATGTCCTTCTTCATCAGGCGCATGCCGGCCGACGGCTTGATATCGAGGCCGCCACTGTCGAAGCAGATGCCCTTGCCGATGACGGCGATGCGGGGTGCCGATGGATCGCCCCAGCGCATCTCGATGAGGCGCGGGGCGAAGCTCTTGTCGGCGGCCCTGCCGACGGCGTGGATCATGGGAAAGCCCTGTTCCAGCGGATCGCCGCGCGTCACCTGGAGCGCGGCGCCCTGGGCCTGGGCCAACTGGTGCACCGCATCCTCAAGATCCTGTGGTCCCATGTCCGCAGCGGGGGTATTGACCAGGTCGCGGACCAGCGCGACCGCCTCGGCCAGTTGCACCGTCGGCTCGATCCGGGCGACATCGGTGGTTAGCAGCACGCGCGGCCCCGTCGCACCTTCTTCCTTGCGATAACGATCGAACCGATATTGCGCGGTGAGCCAGCCCAGAGCGGCGGAGCCGGTGCTGCCTGCGGCCAGACGGTAGCTGCCCTCGGGCAGGCATTCGGCCAGCCGGGCAAGGCACCAGCTGCCCAGCGCATCGCGCTTGGCTACCCCGGCCACGACCGACCAGTCCTGTGCGTCCTCGCCGGGTAGAATCGCATGCTCGTGCGGTTTGGCACGGAATTTCTGTGCGGCGACCAGCGACCGGATGCGTTCAGGCTGTGCGTTGAGCCAGCTGTCCAATTCGCTGGCTTCCACCAGGTGGATCGAACGGGCGGGCTGGTTGCTGTCGGCTTTGAGCAGGGCGGAAAAATCGATCATGCAAAAGGATGTAGGAGAAAGCGGCTGGCATTGGAAAGCGCCATTTTTTCATCCCCCGGGGAAACCCGCTTTGCCTTCAGCGCATTTGCCTATTGTGGCTGGAGCGCCTAGGTTCCAGCCCATAGAAACGGCAAGGAGAGTAGCCATGATCCGTTCCGACAATAACGGCCTGCAGGCACTGCGCGCGCGGGCCTATACGCTGGCCGAAACTGGCCAGTTCGCCAATGCCCATGCGGTCGAGCAGGCGCTGGTGGCCGAAGGCTGGCCCAATATCCATCGTGCGCTGGATGGCGATTATGCGCGCAAGGCGATCAGCGAACGCTGTCTGAGCGCCCAGGCCCATTGATGCAGGCGAAGCGGGGGATCGGAGCGACGGGGCTGCTGCTGGCGGCCCTGTTCCTGTCAGGCTGTTCGCAATCGAACGAGGAGGACGGGTCGGGCGGCAATATGCCGGCCAATGCGGCTGTCCGCGCCTTCGCCGACCGCATGGCCGGCACGCCCCCGCCCGCACGCCCGGCCAAGCCGTTCGACCATTCCGAAAAGACCGACCTGCTTGAGTTCGTCTATACCTATCCGGCGCAGGCTGCGGCTGTTCCGGCGCTGGTCGATCGGTTCAGCAAGGCGATGGCCGAGGCGAAGGCGGATGCGCTGAAGATGGCGGGTGAGGACCGGAAATCGGCGAAGCAGTCGGGCTTTCCTTTCCACCCGCACAGCCGTGAGACGCGCTGGAGCGTCATGGCGGACACCCCGCGTTTCCTGGCGCTCGAATCCTCCAATTACATGTTCACCGGCGGCGCCCATGGCATGACCGGCTATGAAGCGCTGCTGTGGGACAAGGAAAGGCGTCGCGAGACCGATTTCGGTGCGCTGCTGACGTCGGAAGCGGCCTTTGCCGCAGCCATTCATGATCCCTTCTGCAAGGCGTTGGATCGCGAACGGACGAAGAAGCGCGGCGCACCAGTGCCGCCGGGCGACGATGACTTCAGCAAATGTATCGATCCGATGAAGCAGGTGCTGGCGCCGACATCGCGTGACGGCAAGCTGATCGACGGCATCCAGGTGACGATCGGCCCTTATGGCGCCGGCCCCTATGCCGAGGGCAGCTATGACATCAAGCTGCCGGTCGATGCGGCGATCTACAAGGTCATCAAGACCGAATATCAGGATGCTTTCGCCAAGCCCTGAGAATAGCCGTCATTGCGAGGCGCGAAGCGCTGCGGCAATCCATGGATTGCTTCGCGGCGCTCGCAATGACGATCTTGTTCAGGCGGGCACGCCGTACAGGTCGTGCTCGTCCGCATCCTCGATCAGCACGTCGAACATGTCGCCGGCTTTCCGGCCTTCGCCGACGTCGCGCAGGAAGACATTGCCGTCGATTTCCGGCGCGTCGGCTTGGCTGCGCGCGGTCGCGCCGATGCTGCCATCCTCTTCGTCCGGCTCGCCGACCTCATCGATGATGACAGGCAACACCCGGCCGATCTTGGCCTGAAGCTTGGCGGCGCTGATCGCTGCGGTCTTTTCCATGATCCGCTGGTAGCGCTCTTCCTTGACTTCTTCGGGCACCGCGCCGGGCAGATCATTGGCTGGGGCGCCCTCGACCGGCTCGAAGCGGAAGGCGCCGACGCGGTCGAGCTGCGCTTCGTCCAGCCAGTCGAGCAGATATTGGAAATCGGCTTCGGTCTCGCCGGGGAAGCCTACGACGAAGCTGGAACGGATCGCGATGTCGGGGCAGATGTCACGCCACTTGCGGATGCGGTCCAGCACCTTGGCTTCATTGGCCGGGCGCTTCATCGCCTTCAGCACCGACGGCGAGGCATGCTGGAAGGGAATGTCGAGATAGGGCGTCAGCAGTCCTTCAGCCATCAGCGGGATGACATGATCGACATGGGGGTAGGGATAGACATAGTGGAGGCGCACCCAGGGGGCGACGCCGTCCGCCGTGCGCAGCTGGCCCAGTTCGCGCGCCATGTCGGTCATATGGGCGCGGACCTCATGGCCCTTCCACATGCGCGGTTCATGCCGGGTGTCGACGCCATAGGCCGATGTGTCCTGGCTGATGACCAGCAATTCCTTGGTGCCGGCGGCGACCAGCTTCTCCGCCTCGCGCAGCACCGCGTCGATCCGGCGCGACACCAGGTCGCCACGGATCGAGGGGATGATGCAGAAGGAGCAGCGATGGTTGCAGCCCTCTGAAATCTTCAAATAGCTGTAGTGGCGCGGGGTGAGCTTCAGCCCGCCTTCGGGCACCAGGTCGACAAAGGCATTGGGGATCGGCGGCGATGCGTCATGGACGGCATTGACCACCTGCTCATATTGATGCGCGCCGGTGACGGCCAGCACCTGCGGGAATTTCGCGCGGATCACGTCCGCCTCGTCGCCCATGCAGCCGGTGACGATGACGCGGCCATTTTCGGCCATGGCCTCGCCGATCGCCTCCAGCGATTCCTCCTTGGCGGAATCGAGGAAGCCACAGGTGTTGACCAGCACGACGTCGGCGCCGGCATAGTCGGCGGACATCTGATAGCCGTCGGAACGCAGCTTGGTCAGGATACGCTCGGAGTCGACCAGGTTCTTCGGACAGCCGAGCGAAACCATGCCGATCTTCGGCGCGTCTGGGATTTTGGTTGCCATGATCGGCGCGCACATAGGGATTTTTGCGCCAAATGTCACGGGGTAGCCGAAAAGACAAAGGGCGCGCCGGGATGGACGCGCCCTTTGCCATGGTCAAATGGCCGTTTTCTTACATCTTGTAGGTCAGGCGCAGATAACCGAACTGGCCCGGCACATCATAGGTGGTGGGATCGAAATTGGCGCTGTCGCAGGTGAAGCAGGCTGGCGGATCCTGATCGAACAGATTGTTGACGCCGAAGGTCACACGCGTGCGATGGTCCATCCAGGCGGGCGAGAAATAGAGCTGGATGTCGCCATAGAAGGTGCTGCCCATGCTATGTTCGCCATCGCGTTCGTCGACCGAGCTGATGTAGCGGCCGGTGAAGGAGGCGCCATAGCCCTCCGTCGACCAGTCGAGCGTCGCATTGGCCTTGAACTTGGGATAGGCCTGATCCGGGCTGCCGCGTTCGGTGCCGGCATATTTCTGCGTCGGCGCGTTGAGATCGGCTGGCGGCTCGACATTATATTTGAACAGCCAGGCGGCGTTGATGTTCAGGCCGATCGAGCCGTTCGAGATCGGCTGCGAGCGGTAGATGAACGATGCGTCGATGCCGTCGGTCTTGATCGCGTTGAGGTTCTGCAGCACGCCGTTGATGCCGGCGACGCTGCCGCTGCCGGTGCGGGTGATGGCGGCGCAGCTGACCGGATCGGCCTCATAGGCGCAGCGCGACAGGGTCAGCGACGCAGGGACCGAGTCGATCGCGTTCTTGAGGCTGATATTATAATAATTCACCTCCAGGCTGAGATTGCTGGCAAAACCGCCGCGCGCCCAGGACGGGCTGTAGACGCCGCCCAGCGTCCAGGTCTTGGAGGTTTCGGGCTTGAGCGCGGTCGACCCCTGCGAGAAGATGCCGAGCTGGCCGCCGGTCGGTTCGGCATAGCTGCCATTGGCCGGCACGCCATTGGCGATACAATTGGCGCGGACGGTGGCGTTGGTCTGGAAGGCGCCACCCGGCGCGCTGGTGCAGGGATCGTCGATCGTGGCGTCGGTGCGCGACCGGCCGGCATACAATTCGCCGATGCTGGGTGCGCGCAGGCTTTCGGCATAGCCGCCACGGATCAGCAGGTCCTTGATCGGCTTCCACAGGCCCGATGCGGTAAAGGTCGTGTTGCTGCCGAAGCTGCTATAGTTGGAATGGCGCACCGCGCCGTCCAGTTCCAGCTTCTGGAAGAAGGGCACATCGGCCAGGATCGGGATGCGGATTTCGCCATAGACTTCATCGACATTGAAGCCGCCTGCCGCCGGGCTGGTCGGCACGTCGGCGCCCAGGCCCGCCGTGATGATCGGATCGGGCGTGTAGCTGGCCCGCTGGTCGCGATGCTCGTAACCGACCGCGAAGGCCACTGCGCCGCCGGGCAGATCGAACAATTCGCCCGACAGGTTGGCGGTGGCATCCCACAATTCCTGGGTGCTGCGGTCATGTTCGTCGAACGTGACATAATCGAGCATGGCCTGGGTAATCGATCCCGCGCCGCCGAAGATGTTGAACGGTACGCAGGCGCCGGTGCAGCTTCCGACCGGACCAAGCGCCTGGGCCAGCTTGGCCGCGTTCAAATTGCCGGTGAAGGTCTGGTGTGCATTGTTGCTGCCATAGATGCCATTGACGTCCCAATACCATTTGCGATCGCCGACATCGAAAGAGCCATCGAGGGTCGCGGCCATCGTCATGGTGTCGACGGTCTGGCTGAAGGTACGCGGTCCGCCCTCGATGAAGCGGCGGCGGACGGTCGAATAATTGGCGTCCGAACCGTCGGCACCCGACGACAGCGTCACGCCGAACGGGTTATAGGGATTGCTGGCATCGATCGAGATCGTGTCGAGCAGGTTGCCGTTGCCGGCATCCGGGCCGATGAACAGCGGCAGCGGCGCGGCGATCGTCGTCGATGCGCGGTGCTGATAGACCATGCGCGTGCGCAGATTGATGGTGTCGGTCAGTTCCGCCTTCAGATTGACGAAGCCGCCATAGCGTTCCGACGGCGTCAGCAGATAATTATAGGGCTGGAAATTGAAGGAGTCGGTTGCCGAGCTGTAGTTGCGATAATCCGACAGTACCGGCGCGCGGCCGATGACCGGGGCGCTGAGCGTCAGGCTCTGGCCCAGAACGTCGTACCGACCATTGGGAGTGGCGCTGGAACAGCCACCGGCGGCGCAGCTGGTGGCGCCGGGGGTCGGCCATTGCGAGATTGAGCGATCGGATGTGCCGACGCTGCCCTGGTTCACATAATTGGCGCCGAACACGATCGAGACCCGGTCGGTCTGCACCCCATAGCTGGCGTTGAGGTCCCAGGTATCGCCATCGCCCTGTTCATAGGTGCCGAACTGGGCCGACAGGTCGAGCCCCTTTTGCGACTGTTTGGTGATGATGTTGACGACGCCGGCGATCGCATCCGAGCCATAGAGCGGGGAGGCGCCCGACTGCAGCACTTCGACCCGTTCGATCATGTTGGCGGGAATCGAATTGAGGTCGACCGAGGCGGGAATGCCGCCCGCCGCCGAGCCGTTCACATAGCGCATGCCATCGACCAGGATCAGCGTGCGCTTGGCACCCAGATAGCGGAGGTCGACTTCGGCCGAGCCGGAACTGACGCCAGTGCCGTCGGGCGGGCCGCCGATATTGCCGGCATTGTTGACCTTGGTGTTGAGGCCGCCTGCGGCGCTGGGAATGCGCTGCAGCACATCGGCGATCGAGGAGAGGCCGGTGCGGGCGATCGCTTCCTGGTCGACGGTGACGATCGGCTTGTCCTGGTCGAGCGGGTTCTGGCGGATGCGGGAGCCCGTGACGATGATGGCGGCGCCGCTATCATCGACCTGCGGGGCAGTGGACTGGGCGAAAGACGGTGCGTTCCAGGCAAAGGCGGACAGGACGACGCCACATCGCAGGACATTCTTCAGACGCATGATACACCCCTCGAAAATCAGACTAAGAGGAGTGTTGCCATTCTATGACAGCAAGGCAATTGGCCTTATGCTGCGCTGCACCGTCGGTAGCACGAATTTTTCCATATGTTGCCAGATCGCAACAAAACTATTCGGTTCGACCGCATATTATATCTATTGGTCGCCAGCCGCTGCGCCGGGATGCGTTTCTTCCACGATCTCGATGAGGCAATCTCCAGCCTGGAGCAGGCGTGCGCCCTCTTCCCAGAAGCCGATCGGCCGTTCGCCGCGATAGATGCGCACGCCAAGGCCGGTGGTGATCGCCGTCAACGGCTTGCCGATCTCCTCTGGCTGGACGGGCCGTTCGTGCAGCTTCACCCGGCCGCCCGACGCGGCGAGGTCGGCCATATAATCGGCGATATGCTTGCCGCTGGTGCTGCCCGCCAGCAGCAGGCCGGCGAAGCTGACCGGATTGATGACCGTGGTGGCGCCGGCCTGGCGCGCGGGCACCTCATTATCCTCGTTGCGCACGACGATGCTGATCGGCAGGCGAGGAGCCAGGTGGCGGGCGGTCAACGTGATGAGGATCGATGTGTCGTCGCGGCCGGCGGACACGATCATCGTGCGGGCGCGGTGGATGGCGACATCCTTCAGCGTCTTGTCGCGCGTCGAATCCCCGCACAATATATTGCATCCCAGCGCTTCGGCGACGCCGAGCGCCTTTTCGCTGCCATCGATCACCACGATCTCGCGCGGGTCGGTGCCGCGCGCCAGCAATTCGTTCACCGCCTCCTGGCCGCTGGTGCCAAAGCCGGTGACGACGATATGATTGTGCAGATCGGCCTGAATGCGTGCCATGCGCCACCTGTAGAGGATGTTGCGGAAGAAGAGATTATAGGCGGTGCCGAGGAAGATGACCCAGACAAACAGCCGGATCGGCGTGACCAACAAGGCCTCGAACAGTCGCGCTTCCGGGCTGACCGGCACGATATCGCCATAGCCGACGGTGGTGACCGTGACGGTGGTGAAATAGAGGACGTCGACGAAGCTGATCTGGTTGTCGAGATTATCCTTGAGGCCGTCGCGTCCGACCCAGTGGATCAGCAGCACCAGCGTTATCAGGAAGAAGACGAGAAGGACACGCCAGACCAGGTCAGCCCAGACGGGTAGCGAGGACCGCCGCCGCAGGAAGCCGGACGGAGAGGTCCGGGTGGCGGTCGTCGCGATCTTCATGGGTTCGGCAACTGGGTCATGGGATCGATCGGCACCCGGTCCTTGCGCAATTCAAAATGCAGCTTCGGCTTGCTGGCATAGCCTGTGTCGCCGCTCAGGCCAATCACCTGGCCCTTCCTCACCTTCTGGCCGCGCACGACATCGATTCGGCTGGCATGGCCATAGGCGCTGACCCAGCCGCTGCCATGGGTGACGAGAACCAGGCCGCCGAACACGGCGATGCTGTCGCCGGCATAGGCTACCACGCCGTCGGCGGCCGCCTTGATCGGTGTGCCTATGGCGGCGGCGATGTCGATGCCGTTATTTTTCGCGCCGCTCTCGCCCGGGCCGAAGCGCGCCAGAATATTGCCCTTGAGCGGCCAGGCGAACGGACCGGAGAAGGTGCCAGGTTGGGCGATCGGAACGTTGGAGGGCAGGGGACGGGGCTGAGCCTTCGCTACCGTGCCGGGCTTATCTTCGATGGCGGCGGGCTGGCCGCCGGTCAGGACGTCGTCGATGTCGATGCGGAACGCGGCGGCGCGTCGTTCCAGGCTGGTCGAGGGCTGGCGAGGAGATGGTGCCGGCGACGAAAATGGCGTGCCACCGGGCAGCAGCAGTCGCTGGCCGCGCCGCAGCACATAGGGTTCGGAGAGGCCGTTGATCTCGACAATGTCGCTCCAGCGCACGCCGTAAGCAACGGCGATGGCGATGCCGGTCTCGCCCTCCGCCACCGCATGGTAGCGACCACCGGGGATCGACAGGCTTTGTCCCGGACGCAGGGCATAGGGCGGTTGCAGGCCGTTGGCACGGGCGATCGCTTCCGATCCCGCGCCGGTGCGGTTGCCGACGCCGCGCAGCGTGTCGCCGGGCTGGACGCTGTAGCTGCTGGCGGCGACGGTCCGCGCGTTTGCCGTTACCTGCTGCGCGGTCCAGACCGGCTTGCGTTCGATCATCTGCGGTTCCGGCTTGGCGGACTGCTGCGGCATGGAGGGCGAGGGCGGAATGGCCGATGCGGTCTGCGTGGGCGCTGGTGGCGCTGCATAGGGCGCGCTGTCCTGCACCGGTGCGGGGATGCAGCCTGCCAGCAGCAGCGGCAGCGGCGCCATGGGCAGCCAGCGCCGCCCCTTGTCATGTCCAGCCATTTGGTCTCCCCCCGGAGCGTTAGTCAGTCCGAAAATGCCTGCGCCGTCGCCGCCAGCGCGCCATCCTGCGTCAGATCATAGTGCAGCGGCGTCACCGCGATATAGTCTTCTGCGATGGCCGCCAGATCGGTCCCCTCGGGCACGGAATCGCTGCGGCCCAGGCCAAACCAATAATAGCGATAGCCGCGCGGATCGGTGCCCTCGATGATCTTGGTCCGGTCGATATCGTGGAAGCCCTGCCGCACCACGCGCACGCCCTTGACCCTATCCGGGTCGATCGCGGGAAAATTGACGTTGAACAACAGGCGTGGACTGGCCGGCATCGCGATCAGCGGGCGCAGCACCCGCGCGCCCCATGCCTCCGCCGCGGCAAAGGGCACCGCGTCGCCCATCGCCTCGCGGGCATAGACCTGGCTCAGCGCGATCGACTTGATGCCGGATATCGCGCCCTCCATTGCAGCGGCGACGGTGCCCGAATAAGTCACATCCTCGGCCAGATTGGCGCCGCGATTGACGCCCGACAGGACCAGGTCGGGCTTGGCATCCTTCATCAGATGGCCGACCGCCATCATCACCGCGTCGGTCGGCGTGCCGGTGACGCTATAATGTTTGTCGCCATGCTTGCGGATGCGCAGCGGGCGGGTCAGCGTCAGGCTGTGGCCCGCGCCGGACTGCTCCTCGCTCGGCGCGACGATCCAGATATCGTCGGACAGGGTGCGGGCGATCGCCTCCAGCACCTTCAGCCCCGGCGCATGAACGCCATCGTCATTGGTGAGGAGGATGCGCATCGCCCGTTCCCTTAGCTTATGGCCTTTTCTTATCGCGGCTCCAGCTTCGTGATGCCGCCCATATAGGGGGCCAGCACGTCGGGCACGATCACGCTGCCATCGGCCTGCTGGTAATTTTCCAGTACCGCGACCAGCGTGCGGCCCACCGCCAGGCCCGATCCGTTGAGGGTGTGGAGGAAGCGCGTCGCCTTCTCCCCCTCCGGCTTGTAGCGGGCGTTCATCCGCCGCGCCTGGAAATCGCCGCAGTTGGAGACGGAACTGATCTCGCGATAGGTCGCCTGGCTCGGCAGCCAGACTTCCAGATCATAGGTCTTGCGCGCACCAAAGCCCATGTCGCCGCTGCACAGCAGCATCTTGCGATAGGGCAGGTTCAGCGCCTGCAAAATGCCCTCGGCCGCCTGCACCATCCGCTCATGCTCGGCGTCCGAATCCTCGGGCGCGCAGATCGCGACCAGCTCGACCTTCTCGAACTGGTGCTGACGGATGAAGCCGCGCGTGTCGCGTCCGGCCGATCCGGCCTCGGACCGGAAGCAGGGGGTGAGTGCGGTCAGCCGCACCGGCAGGGCGTCGGTCGGCACGATCTGCTGCGCGACCAGATTGGTCAGCGACACTTCGGCGGTCGGGATCAGCCAGCGGCCATCGGTGGTGCGGAACAGGTCTTCGGCAAATTTGGGCAACTGGCCAGTGCCGAACAGGGCTTCGTCCTTCACCAGCAGCGGCGGATTGGTTTCCTCATAGCCGTTGGTGCCGCTCTGGGTGTCGAGCATGAACTGCGCCAGCGCCCGGTGAAGCCGCGCCATCTGGCCGCGCAGCGCGGTGAAGCGCGCGCCCGACAGCGCCGCGCCGCCCTCGAAATCCAGCCCCAGCGCCGGGCCGAAATCGGCATGGTCCTGCGGCGTGAAATCGAAGGTGCGGATATTGCCCCAGCGGCTCAGCTCGACATTGTCGGCTTCATCCTCGCCCTGCGGCACGTCATCGGCGGGCAGGTTGGGGATCGCCGCCAGCATGGCATTGAGCGCCGCACCGACCTCGGCCTCTTCCGCTTCCAGCGCCGGCGTGCCTTCCTTGAGCGCGGCGACTTCTGCCTTCAGCGCCTCGGCCTTGGCCATGTCCTTGGCGGCCATCGCCTGGCCGATCGCCTTGCTCGCCTCGTTGCGGCGGGCCTGCCCCTGCTGCAACTGGGTCTTGAGCGCGCGGCTCTTCTCGTCCAGCGCCAGGATATCGGCGGACAGCGGGGCCAGGCCACGGCGCGCCAGGGCGGCGTCGAAAGCGGCGGGATTTTCGCGGATGAAGCGGATGTCGTGCATCGCTGCCCTATGCCGTTGCCGCCCCGCCCATGCAACCCTGCGCGCCGCCATCCGTTGGTCCACCATCACCCAAACAGCCAAGGAGACGATGATGCAGATCGATCATGACGCGATGGTGCTGGTGGCCGATGGCCGCAAGCTGCTCTTCTTCCGCAACAAGGGCGATCGCGCCTTTCCGCAGCTGGAGGCGGAAGAGGTGAAGGTACAGGACAATCCGGCTCATCTGGCGCAGGCGTCGGACAAGGCCGGCCGGGCGTCGTCGACCGGCACCGTATCGGGCACGATGGGCGAGAATGATTTTCATGAACTGGAAGAGCAGCGTTTCGCGGCGGCGGCGGCAGACCTGTTGAAGCGCCGTGCCTTTGCCCAGGATTATGAGGCGCTGATCATCGTTGCACCGCCAAGTGCGCTGGGCGAGATGCGCAAACATTATCACAAGGAAGTGCAGGACCGGCTGGTCGGCGAGATCGCCAAGGATCTGGCCAATCATCCGGTGAGCGAGATCGAGAGGATCATCGCCCGCAGCTGATCGGGCGGACGCAATGCAAGAGAAAAGGCGGCTTCCGTGTGGAGCCGCCTTTGCCATTTTCGCGATTTCCGGAGGTCAGGCGTTGCCGGTGTGGATGACCGGTATCGGCTTGACGGGGCCGATGCCCTCGGCCGCAAGGTCCGGGCCTTTCCGGGCCAGTCGCTTGCGCGCCAGCAGGGCGGCGGCGCCGGCCCCGAACAACAGGACCATCGGCGGCGCCGGCACGTCGGTCGGCGGCGGCGGCGCGGACGGCGGCGGTTCATCGATGCCGCCGGTGGTGGTGCCCGACGATGTCGAAGTCGACGAAGAGCTGGACGAAGACGAGGAACTGGATGTCGACGAGGAAGTCGAGCCGTTCGACGACGATGTCTCACCGAAGCTGGACGAGGAGGTGGTGGTGCCGCTCGACGTGCTGGTGCTGCTGGTCGAGGTCGCGCCGCCAGACGAAGAGCTGGACGAACTGGAGGACGAGGAACTCGACGAGGACGAACTGGACGATGAGGTCGAGACGTCACCGCCGGTCGAGCTGCTGGTCGAGGAGATCACGACCGTGCCGCCCCCGCTGCTGCCGCCGCCGCCGAAGAAACCACCGATGAAGCCGGGGCTGCCAAAGCCGCCGCTACCGCCCATGACGACGGGCACCGGAGCGCCGCCGCCCGACACGGGCATGGCGGCCGGAACCGGCGGCGGGGGCAGCGGGATCGGTGGCGACTGTGTCGTCACGGTGAAGCGGGTGGGGGCACAGGCCGTCTTGATGACGGGCGGCTTGGGACGTGCGACGTAACGGCGCGGCTTGGCCTTCACGCTCTTGGTGCTGTAGACCACCGCCGGCCGGGCGCTTTCGGCAACATGGACAGCGCCGCCGCCGATGATCGCCCCGCCGCAGGTGCAGGCGCATAATTTTGCCAAAGCCATCCGAACCGACATAG
The DNA here is from genome assembly GCF_000281715.2 of Sphingobium sp. AP49. Taxonomy (NCBI): domain Bacteria; kingdom Pseudomonadati; phylum Pseudomonadota; class Alphaproteobacteria; order Sphingomonadales; family Sphingobiaceae; genus Sphingobium; species Sphingobium sp. AP49. The sequence continues at coordinate 1,673,720 of NZ_CP124576.1, forward strand.
GATCTACTCTTGTCCCATTACCCCTGTTCCGCCATCGGAATATTCCGTAGCTGGAAACGTGCTATTCTCTAATCGACAGCAACGCAAAATAAAGCGTTAACTGCAATGGCGTTAACCCTAAATGACGGGTCCAAGTCTAGGAAAATGGGACTTCGGTCTCAATTGAAATGGTTAACGTCTCACTATGGCACGATGAAGAGGGAGTAGGTGTAAGTCCCTAGTCATTTATGCCGGGAGGCCCTGATCGAGTCGGCTTGCCTGCCCGGGGATGGGGTGAGCGACATGCGGGATGAGCCAGGGCGTATAATGGCCGCTTGTATCGCCTCGTTCCCATGGCTATGAGGCGCCCTCAAACAAAAGTCATGGGCGCCCGGAACTTACAGCGCCGGGGCCTCTCGAGTCGGAGAGCCAGATGGCATCGGTACTGCATTCCGATAAAGACGGTGAAAAGCCGCCAAAATCGACCGTAACACTCCCCCACGACTATCGCCCGTCGCCTGACGAAGAATTCATGAATCCGCTGCAGCTGGAATATTTTCGCCAGCGACTGTGGGACTGGAAGAAGCAGATCCTGTCCGAAGCGGAGGGGACGCTGGCCGTGCTGCAGAATGAGCCGCTGCGCGAGCCCGACCTCAATGACCGCGCATCGAGCGAAACCGACTGGTCGATCGAATTGCGCACCCGCGATCGTCAGCGCAAGCTGATCTCCAAGATCGATTCGGCGCTGCGCCGCATCGACGAGGGCGAATATGGCTATTGCGAAGTCACCGGCGAACCGATTTCGCTGGGTCGGCTGGAAGCGCGGCCGATCGCGACCATGACGGTCGAGGCGCAGGAGCGTCACGAGCGGCAGGAAAAGATCTCGCGCGACGATTAACCCTTTCTCCACATGGCCTGACTATCCTGCCGGCCGTAAAGGTCAATTCGCAGGGCTATTCATGGACAATGAGCGGGAAATATCTGATCGGGGGCCGGCGCGGTCCGCACCGCGCGACAGCCTGTTCCTGTTGACCAGCCTCAGCACACCCGAAGGGGTGCCGCTGGGGCAGGCGCGCATTCGCAACCTGTCCGCAACCGGACTGATGGCGGATTGCGAACGGGCGGTGCCGGTCGGCGCGCGACTCTGTTTTGAGCTGCGCGGTGTCGGACCGGTTGAAGGGGCCGTGGCCTGGTCGCGGGATGACAAGATTGGCGTTGCCTTTGACGCGCCGATCGATCCGCAATTGGCACGCAAGCCGGTCGCGGTCGGCGTTTCACGCCAGGCATTGCCCGACTATCTGCGTACCAGCCCGATCACGCGCCGCTAAAGTCCGCGGCATCATGCAAAAGCCCCGCTGCGTTCTCGCTGCGGGGCTTTGTCATATCAGGGTCATGTTTTCATTCTAATTCATTCTCGGACGAACCCGGCAGGGGGCTCGCGTCGATCATCCGGCCGGCCCTGACGCTGCCCCTTTGCCGGCGGAGGATCGTACTCACGGGGCCGTCCGGCGTTGGACGTCTCCCGGGACGGAGAGGTTAATGGCGGCCCGCCATTTCCTCCTTCACCCGCAATTTCTGCTTCTTGAGCGAGGCGACCAGAATGTCGTCCGGCATGGGGCGACTCGTCTCGGCCTTGATTCGGGCCTCGAGTCCGGCATGCTTTGCTGAAAGAGCTGAAATGTGGGAATTTTCCATGACATTCTCCTTACGAGGGCGATGGATGACAAAGTAGATCATGATTCTGTGGGCATGTCTTGCGGTGTTTCGCGCTTTGCGGCGGGGCGCTGGCAAATTTGCGATGGCCCGCATGGTTCCGTCGGGCTATCACGCATGCAGGTTACGGAAAGCGGGGGCCGGGTGAGCCGAGAAGACATCATGCGGCGGTTGGAACTGTTGCGCGTCGAGCATCGCGATCTCGACACGGCGATTGCCGCGCTGGTCGAAGGCGGGGCCGGCGATCAGATGCAGATCGCCCGGCTCAAGAAGCGCAAGCTGCGGCTGCGCGACGAAATCGCGGCGCTTGAAGACGCGCTCGTTCCCGACATCATCGCCTGATGCGTCGGATAGCCCGAAGATTTGGGTTAATAGGGCGTAAACCGGCCCTGAATGGGACAGGCCGGCTATCCTGCCGTTCAGCGGGCCTGACAAGCGGAGCGCTTTATGTCAGCTAAAGTCATGCGCAACGCTGCCGCTCTGGATCCTGGCCTTCATCGACGTCTGGTCGATGGCCTCTACCTCGAAGCCATGATCATGGCAGATGAGGCGCGATCCTATTTTGATGCTGGCGAGGCGGGGCAATATGGCGCGAACGATCCTTTGCGGCGCGTCGCTTTCGCCTGCGAATCGCTCAAGGTCACGACACGGCTGATGCACATCATCGCCTGGCTGCTCAGCCAGCGGGCGTGGCAGCGGGGTGAAATCGGCGATGCCGATATCGCCGACGAAAAATACCGCCTCGGCCGGGCGACCGCGACCGATCCGGCGCTGGCGGTCGACTTTCCCTTTGCCGCGCGCTCGCTGATCGAGGCCAGCCAGGAGCTTTACGGCCGGGTTGCCCGCCTGCAGGACCGCATGGATGTGATGCAGCAAGGGGCGGCTATGCCCGAGCCTGGCCCTGCGCGGGCGTTGATCGATCGGCTCAATACGGCCTTCTGACTCCAGGTCCGCGCCCCGATGGCGTATCTGATGACTGGTGTTGCCGCCCATATTTGGTCTAGACCCCTCGCCATGACCCAAGGCTTGCGGACCCGGCGCCGCTATTCAGGTGATCCGCACGCTGCACGGCTTTTCCTTGCGCCCTTGCTGTTGCTCGCGCCCTGGGCCGCATCGGCGCAACCGGTTCCGCCGGTGCCCGAAGGGGCCATGCCGGCGCAAGACGATGCCCTGGACGCCATGCCGGACATCGGCGTCGACTGGCCCGACATGGGCCAGCCCGATAGCGTGGCGCCTCTGGCGGACGATCCGGCCGCGGTGGCGGCCGCCGCAGAGCCCGACAATCCGGTGGTCGATGTCGAGGTCGCGGCCGATCGCGATGCCGGCGCGAGCCAGGATGTGACGACCTTTGCCGATGCAGGGGAAGAGCGGCGCTACAGTGTCGCCCTGCGCGGCCTGGACAGCATTGCCAACGGCCAGTTTTCGTTGCGCTTCAACGAATTGTCGGTTCTGCGCCAGGGCGAGAACAAGGCCGCCAACCTGGCGCAGATAAATCGCCGGGTGAAGGAGGATAGCGACCTGCTCGACCGCCTGTTGCGGGCCGAGGGCTATTATGCCGCCCGGGTCCGTGGCGGGGTTTCCGCGCCGCCGCCGGGCAGTGAAAAATTGGCGGTCAGTTTCGACATCACGCCGGGTGAACAATATCTGTTGTCGTCGGTCGACGTGACCGGGCTGGCCGAGACCGGCACGCGCGAACCGGTGTTGCGCGACGCCTTTCCCGTGAAGGTGGGCGATCCGGTCAATGCCGACCATATATTGGAAGGGCGCGACGCGCTGACCATCGCGCTCGGCGAAAACGGCTTTCCCTTTGCCAGGGTGGACGAGCCCGAAGTGCGGATCGACCATGAAACGCGCAAGGGGGATCTCGACATCATCGTGACGCCGGGCGGCTTCCGCAGCTTCGGCAAGATATTGCTTGATGATGAGACCGTCTTCAGCGCCCGCCATGTCCAGCGCATCGCGCGCTTCCAGCCGGGCGACACCTACATGGCGTCCGATGTCGAGGATCTGCGGCGGGCCATCGTCACCACCGGCCTGGTGTCATCGGTAACGCTGACGCCGCGTGACGCGGGCGATGGCACGCATGTCGATCTGGACATCGATCTGCGGCCAGCGCCGATGCGCACGATCGCAGGCGAACTGGGCTATGGCACCGGCGAAGGCTATCGCGCCGAAATCAGCTGGCAGCATCGCAATCTCTTTCCGCCCGAAGGGTCGTTGACCCTGCGCGGCGTGCTCGGCACCCAGGAACAGACCGCATCGGCGACCTATCGTCGCAACAATTTCCGCGAGCGCGACCATGTGCTGACCGGCCTGGTATCCTACAGCAATATCAAGCGCGACGCCTATGATGCCCGCACCATAACCCTGGCCGGCGGACTGGAGCGGCAGACCAACATCCTGTTCCAGAAACATTGGGTGTGGCGCGTCGGCGGCGAATTGATCGCGTCCGACGAGGCTGACGCATTCAGCAATGGCGATCGACGGACCTTCTTCATCGCCGCCGTCCCGCTTAGCCTGACCTATGATGGCAGTGACGATCTGCTCAATCCCAGCAAGGGCTTCCGTCTGGGTGGACGGCTCAGTCCCGAACTCTCGTTCCAGGGCAGTACCTTTGGCTATGCCAAGGCGCAGGTCGATGCCAGCGCCTATCAGCCGTTCGGCGATCGCGTCGTGCTGGCCGAACGCACCCGGCTGGGCACCATCATTGGGTCCAGTGTTGACCAGATCGCGCCATCGCGGCGTTTCTATGCCGGCGGGGGCGCCTCTGTGCGCGGCTATGGCTATCAGGCGATCGGACCGCGCTACGGCCCGGACGATGATCCGGTCGGCGGCAAGAGCCTGATCGAGTTTTCGCTGGAGGCGCGCGTGCGCTTCGGCAATTTCGGTGTCGTGCCCTTTGTCGATGCAGGCAATATCTCGACCGGTTTCCTGCCAAGCTTCAGCGACCTGCGTATCGGCGCGGGTATGGGTGTGCGCTATTATAGCAGTTTCGGTCCGATCCGCGTCGATGTCGGTACGCCGATCAATCCGCAGTCGGGCGATCCCAAGATCGCGGTCTATGTATCGCTGGGACAGGCCTTCTGATGGTGGAGGCAGCAGCAGAGGCGCCGGCGCGGCGGCGGGTCTGGGATGGGCGCTGGCAGCGCTGGGTGGTCGCCCTGCTGGCTGCGGCGCTGCTGATCGTCGTCGGCGCGCTGGCCTGGCTCGACACCGCCGCCGGCCATCGCTTTCTGGTATCCCGTATCGCTGCGGTACAGCCGCCGTCGGGCCTGCGCATCAACGTCGATCGCATCGACGGCAGCATCTATCGCAAGGCGGTGTTGCGCGGCCTCACCCTGTCCGATCCCAGGGGACGCTTCTTTGAGGCGCCGCGTGTGGAGCTGGACTGGTGGCCGTTCGCCTGGCTGTCGAACCGGCTCGATATTGATCGGCTGGTGATCCCGCAGGCGACCCTGCACAAGCTGCCCAAGCTCAATCCGGCGCAGCGGCAGGGGCCGATCCTGCCCGGTTTCGACATCCGCCTGATGCAGTTCTCGGTCGATCGCCTGACGATCGCGCCGGCAGTGACCGGGCGGGTGCAGCAGGCGACGCTGTCGGGGGATGCCGATATCCGTGGCGGTCGTGCGATCATCGATCTGTCCGCCCGGGTGATCGGCGGGGAAGATGCGCTCAATCTGACGCTGGACAGCCGTCCGGACCAGGACAGGTTCGACCTGGCGGTGACGGTCAACGCGCCGACCGGCGGCGTGCTGGCGGCGATGACCGGCCTGCGGCAGGACGGCAATCTGCGGATCAGCGGCAAGGGCAGCTGGACGCGCTGGGACGGACGGCTGGCCGCGACCCTGGCGGGGACGCCGGTCGCTGACCTGAAACTGGGCGCGCGCAGCGGCGCCTATTCGGCGCGCGGCTCGATCGAGGCGGGGGCGATCCCCGGCAAGGGGCTGTTGCCGCGCCTTGCCGCGCCCCGGCTGGCGATCGAAGCCGAAGGCACGATGGTCGATCGGGTGATCGACGGGCGGCTGGCCCTGCGATCGGCCGCCATAGATCTTGCCGGTGACGGGGCGATCGACCTGCGCAACAATGCGTTCGACAATCTGCGGATCGATCTGAAGCTGGCCCGCCCGGAGGCCCTGCTCAAGAATATGCGCGGCCGCGACGTCATGGCCAAGATCCGCCTGGATGGGGCCTTCGCGACCTTTGGCTATGAATATCTGGTGACTGCACGGCAGATCGCCTTTGACAAGGCGCTGATCCAGGACGTGCGGATCGACGGCAAGGGGCGCAAGGCCCGCAACGGCCCGGCGCTGATCCCGATCCGCCTGCGCGCGCGCAGCCTGGATGGCCAGGGGGATCTGGTCGCCGGCATCGTCCGCAATTTCGCGCTCGATGGCGTGCTGCAGGTCAAGGGGCAACAGATCATCAGCAATCCGATGCCATTCCGGTCGGACAAGCTGCGCGGCAAGCTGCTGATGATGGTTGATCTGGCCACCGGCCGCTATGATTTCGGCCTGGATGGCCAGATCAGCGGCCTGTTCATTCGCGGGTTGGGCGTGGTCGACCTGACCTCGAAGCTGCGCGCGATCCCCGCCGCCAACGGCGCCTTCGGCCTGTCGGGCAATGCGCTGGCGCAGGTGCGGCGGCTCGATAATGCGTTTCTGCGCGGCCTGGGGGGCGGGCTGCCGACGGTGCGCAGCGCGCTGGCGCTGCAGCCCAATGGGGAAATCGCCTTCACCAACATGCAGCTTCAGGCGCCGCTGATCAGCCTGTCGGCCCGGGGTATTCGTCATCGCGATGGCACCGTCCATCTGGAAGGGAGTGGCACGCACAAGCAATATGGTCCGGTCGATCTGGTGCTGGATGGCAAGATCGATCGGCCGATCGTCCATGTCCAGTTGGCCCGGCCGATGGATGCACTGGGCCTGCGCGACGTGCGTGGCGAATTTCTGCCGGGCGCCGACGGCAATTACAGCTTCACCGCCAATGGCGGATCGACGCTGGGGCCATTCACAGGCGAAGGCAGCATATTGCTGCCGCCCGGCGGCCAGGCCGTGATCCATGTCGCGCGGGTAGCCGTGTCCGGCGTGACCGCCAGCGGCGACATTCGCCCCGTGACCGGTGGTCTGGACGGGCAATTGGCGGTCAGCGGCCCGGTGACCGGCACGATCGGGTTCAAGCCGGTCGGCGATATCCAGCAGCTGCATCTCGATCTCGATGCGGCCGATGCCAGCTTCGATGGCCCCAGCACGATCGTCGTGCGGCGCGGCACGCTGGATGCGACTATCCTGCTCGATCCGGCGGGAACGTCGGTCAATGCGACTGCCCAGGCGCGTGGCTTGCGTGTCGGGGGCATGCTGCTCGGCCGGCTGGATGCGACGGTCGCGCTGGTCGATGGCCGGGGCAAGGTCAGCGGCAGCCTGTCGGGCCAGCGCGGTCGCCTGTTCGACCTCAAGGGGGAAGCGCAGGTCGACCATGACCGCATCCGCCTGGCGGCCAGCGGTACGATCGACAAGCGACCCATCCGCCTGACCCGGACCGCGCTGCTCAGCCGGACGGACGATGGCTGGCGCCTGTCGCCCGCGACGCTCAGCTATGCCGGCGGTACGCTGCAGCTGGCCGGGGAGCTGGGCGGCGAGACCACACGGATCGAGGCCCGAGCGGAAAAGATGCCGCTGGCGCTGCTGGACATTGCCTATGACAATCTGGGGCTGGGTGGTGCCGCGACCGGATCGCTCAGCTACAGCCGGCCACGCGGGGGACTGCCCAGCGGCAAGGCGGAATTGCGCATCCGCGGCCTGTCGCGGTCGGGCTTGTCGCTCAGTTCGCGCCCGGTGGATGTGGGCGTCAATGCGATATTGACCCCGGACCGTCTTGCGACACGCATGGTCTTCGTGGCGGACGGGCAGACGATCGGGCGGGGGCAGGCCCTGTTGACGCCACTGGTCGCCACCGGCGGACTGGTCGACCGCTTGAACGGCGCGCCACTGATCGCGCAGTTGCGCTTCAACGGGACGGCCGACACGCTGTGGCGCCTGACGGGGGTCGAGATTGTCGATATTGCCGGACCAGTCAGTGTGACCGCCGATGCGCGGGGTACGCTGGGGGATCCGCTCATCACCGGATCGCTGGCGACCGACAATGCGGCGATCAACAGTCCGGTGACGGGCATGCGCCTGCGCAACGTCAAGGCGCGTGCGCGTTTCTCCGGCGCCCAGCTCGTCTTCTCCAGTTTTACCGGCACGGCACAAAATGGCGGCGGGGTCAGCGGCACCGGGCGTTTCAGCTTCAATGGCATCGGCGGTGTCGGCATGGACCTTGCCTTCCAGGCGGATAATGCCGCGCTGCTGGAGCGCGATGACATCGCCGCTACGGTGACCGGCCCCTTGACCATTCGCTCCGACGGCAGTGGCGGCACGATCGGTGGCGATCTGGTGCTCAACAAGAGCCGCTTTACCATGGGCCGCGCCGCCGCCGTCGCACAAATCCCCGAACTCAAGGTGATCGAGATCAACCGGCGTGGCGAGGAAATCGAACGGCCACGCTCCAGTGTGCCATGGACCCTTGCGATCAAGGCGCGGGCGCGCAATCGCCTGACCGTGACCGGCCTGGGCCTCGACAGTGAATGGCGCGCGGACCTCGACATCGGCGGGACCGTCACCAATCCGACGATCGCCGGCCGCGCCGAACTGGTCCGCGGTAATTATGAATTTGCCGGCCGCCGGTTTGAACTGCGCGAGGGCAAGATCCAGTTCGATGGCAAGACCCCGGTCAATCCGACGCTCGACATCGATGCCGAAGCCGATGTCAGCGACCTGACTGCCACCATCCATGTCGGCGGTACCGGGCTGAAACCCGACATCAGCTTTAATTCGGTACCCGCCCTGCCGCAGGACGAACTGCTCTCGCGCATCCTGTTCGGGACCTCGATCACCAGCCTGTCCGCGCCCGAGGCGCTGCAACTCGCCTCGGCCGTCGGGTCGCTGCAGGGCGAGGGCGGGCTCGATCCGATCAATGCCGTGCGCAAGGCCGCCGGGCTGGACCGGCTGCGCATCATCGCCGCCGATCCGACCCAGGGGCAGGGCACCTCGATCGCGGCGGGCAAATATCTGACCCGCAAGACCTATGTCGAACTGATCACCGACGGACAGGGCTATAGCGCGACCCGGATGGAATATCAGGTGACACGCTGGCTTTCGCTGCTAGGCGCGATCTCCACCCTCGGGCGCGAAAGCGCAAACGTGCGAATTTCCAAGGATTATTGACGTGACCAAATCGCGCATCGACAGCGCTGCGGCCATCAGCGTGATGGACCTGTTCACCATCGGCATCGGTCCGTCCAGCTCGCATACGGTGGGGCCGATGCGCGCGGCCCTGATGTTCATGGACACGCTGCCCGCCTGTCCGGTACGGGTGCAGTGCGAGCTTTATGGGTCGCTGGCGCTCACCGGTCGAGGCCACGCCACCGACAGCGCGATCCTGCTCGGCCTGTCTGGCCATCGCCCCGAAAGCGTCGATCCCGATGCCATTTCGACTATCCTTCAGGCGATCCGCGACGAGGGCCGGATTCGCGCCGGCAGCGCTCCTCGCGACTGGGTGCCGTTCGAGGAGGCTCGCGATCTTATCTTCCGCATGGGCGAATTTCTGGAGGCGCATAGCAATGGCATGCGCTTTTCGGCCTGGCTGCCGGGGCGCGACGAGCCGCTGGTGCGCGACTATTATTCGATTGGCGGCGGCGCGGTGCTGCCCGGCGCCATCCCCGCTGACGATGAGGAAATTCCGCTCGGCCATAATGTGGTCCAGCCCTTTCCCTTCTCCTCGGGCGCTGAACTGCTGGCGCAGGGGGAGGCGACCGGGCTCAGCATCGCGACGCTGGTGTTGCGTAACGAGGGCGCCTGGCGCGCGCAGGGTGAGACAGAAGCCTTTCTCGACAGCGTGATCGACGCCATGTCCGCCTCGATCGACCGGGGCATGAAGGAAGAGGGGTTGTTGCCCGGCGGGCTCAAGGTGCGTCGCCGCGCCAAGGCGATCCACAATCGGCTGCGGTTGCAGGGGGCGGGGATCGGCCCGGCCCAGATATTTGAATGGGTCAGCCTGTTCGCATTGGCGGTGAACGAGGAAAATGCCGCCGGCGGCCGAGTGGTCACCGCACCGACCAATGGTGCGGCCGGGGTGATCCCGGCAGTGCTGCATTATTATCGCCGTTTCGTGCCCGGCGCCGACCGGGAAGGCGAACGGCGCTTCCTGTTGACCACTGCGGCCATGGGTTTCCTCTACAAGAAGCGCGCCTCCATCTCCGCCGCCGAAATGGGGTGCCAGGGAGAGGTCGGCGTCGCCTGCTCGATGGCCGCCGCCGGCCTTGCGGCCGTGCTGGGCGGCACCAACAGTCAGGTCGAGAATGCCGCCGAGATCGGCATGGAGCATAATCTGGGGCTTACCTGCGACCCGATTGGTGGCCTCGTCCAGATCCCCTGCATCGAACGCAACACCATGGGCGCGGTCAAGGCGATCAACGCCGCCTATCTCGCGCTCCAGGGCGACGGACGCCACATCGTCAGCCTCGACGCGGTGATCGAGACGATGCGCCAGACCGGTGAGGATATGGCCAGCCGCTACAAGGAGACATCGCTGGGCGGCCTCGCCGTCAACGTCGTGGAATGCTGACCGCGCGCCGCGCATTTCATCGCTCATTGCCAACATAAACGCGCCGAGATGAGCCTTTTCCGTGGCATTAATGCCACATTATCAGCCGTTTATCTGAGGTTCATGAAACAAAGGCGGCTGCTCCGGCTTGAGCGTCTCACCCCCTGAGGGACGAGAATGACAACGGAGTATCTGTTATGCGTAAGTTGATGGTCGCCACTCTCCTGGCCGGCGGCGCGGTTGCCGCGCCCGCCCTGGCACAGGATGCCACCCCGACCTTCACCGGGCCGCGCGTCGAAGCGATCCTGGGCTATGATCACACCGGTGCCGGTAGCTCGATCGACAATGACAACGGCAATGACGATCAGAAGATCGACGGCCTGCTTTACGGTGTCGGCGCGGGCTATGACGTCAATCTGGGCAGCGCGGTCGTCGGCGTCGAGGGCGAATGGACCAATTCCACCTCAAAGAGCAGCCGCAGCGACTTCACCGACCAGTTCGGCTATGGCCGCGTCAAGCAGGGCCGCGACCTCTATATCGGTGCCCGCGCAGGTATCCTCGCCAATCCGGCGACACTGATCTACGTGAAGGGCGGCTATACCAACACCAAGCTGGGCGTCCTGGCCGGCGACACCGACGAAACCACCGACACCTCGTTCAAGCTGGATGGCTGGCGCATTGGTGCGGGCGTGGAGCGTGCGATCAACGCCAACACCTTTGCCAAGGTCGAATATCGCTATTCCAAATATGACAGCGCCCATATCGATTATATGGACGGTGCCACCAGCAGCGAATTTGACGTCGACACCGACCGCCATCAGGTCGTCGCCAGCGTCGGCTATCGCTTCTGATCCTTGGAAAGGGGCCGGTGCAGCGGCCCCTTTTTCCTTTCGGCGGAAAATGTCGGCCGCCGCACGCTTTCCCCTATCTGCGGCGTCGCAGCGATGTTATTTACATCATTGTGAGTAACGCGATTCCCCACCTGTACCCGGTTGGCATCCAGCCTGACGACATCGACTTCATGGGGCATGTCAACAATGCCAGCTATCTGAAGTGGGTGCAGGATGCGGTGCTGGATCATTGGCGGGCGCTGGCCCCGCGCGAGGCGGTGGCCGAGCATCTGTGGGTCGCGCTGAAGCATGAGATCACCTATCGCAAGCCCACCTTCCTGAATGACGAGGTGATTGCCACCGTCCTGCTGGAAAAGGTACAGGGCGCGCGCGCCTTCTACGAAACCGTCATCCGTCGGGGCGAAGAGGTGCTGGCGGAGGTCAAGTCCAGCTGGTGCTGCATCGATGCCGCGACCATGCGTCCGGCGCGGATCGCGCGCGACGTGATGCAGCATTTCTTCGCGCCCGAAGAGGTCGACGGCAAGGAATGAAGGCTGGCGGCGCCGTCTAACCCCGGGCCTGGCTTGAGGGGGGAGGCATAGCCGCTATAATGGCCCGATGGGTCGTGCCGAACAGACTGTCCTCCCGATGCGCATCGTCATCGACCAGCCGGTCGTTGGCGTAGCCTATAGCCTGCAGGGCAAGGATGGGCATCCGCTCGACCCGCAAATATCCCGGGCGGGAGAGGCGCTGGCCTTCGACTTTGCGATCCGGGTCGCACCCGGACCGAAATATTTTGGCGATCAGGTGCGGCGCGAGGGGGCGGAACGGCGCTTCGTCTATATCCGGGTCGGGCAGATGGCCGGAGACCCGGATTCGCCCTGGACCCGGCGCATCAAGATCGACATCCATGATATCGAACCGGCGCTGCTTGATCGGGCGATCGCCGAGGGCGGGATGATCGAAACGCGGATCATCGGCACCGGCCGCGACGGCACACCGGCCTGTGCGACCGTGCGTCCGATCGGTCGCCGGCTGCTCTGATCGCCTAGAGCGTAATCCGTTCATACTGAATCGAATCACGCTCTATTTTTCTTTTGTTTTCCGCATTTTCCGAGTCAGCAGATGATGCCATCTGCTTCGAAAATGCTCTAGATCGCGGGGCGCGGAACCCGCTTGCCCTTGGTCCGGCTGGTCAGATGATAATGGCTGCATCGGTCGCAGCGATAGCAACGCAATGCGAGGGGCGTGCTGCCCGCAGCCGCCAATGCGCTTTCCTGCGAGGAATAACGCCGCTTCCTCGCACAGATGCTCAGCCGCGTCCGCATCCGGCTGGCCCTGCCGCCTAGAGCGTCGCCTCGATCTCGCGCGCGGCGATATCGGGATTTTCCGCCTGGCTGATCGGGCGGCCCACCACCAGCATCGATGCGCCGCGATCCAGCGCCTCGCGCGGGGTGACGGCGCGCTTCTGATCGCCCATGGCGCCACCGGTCGGGCGCACCCCCGGCACGACGAAATAGCCGTCGGGCCAGACCTTCTTGGCCAGCGCGACCTCCTCGCCCGAACAGACGATGCCGTCGAGCCCCGCGTCGCGCGCCAGTTCGGCCAGGCGCGTTACCTGTTCTTCGGCCGTGCCGCCGACGCCGATGTCCTTGAGGTCGCCATTGTCGAGGCTGGTCAGCACGGTGACGGCCACGACCTTGGTGTTGACCCCGGCGGCGGCCTTTGCATCCTCCAGCATGGCGCGGCCGCCGGCGGCATGGACCGTCAGAACGGCCGGTTCCAGCATGTGCAGCGCCTGCACCGCCTTGGCCACGGTATTGGGAATGTCGTGCAGCTTGAGGTCCAGGAAGATCGGCAGGCCGAACTTCATCATCTCATGCACGCCATGATGACCATTGGCACAGAAGAATTCGAGACCCAGTTTCAGTCCGCCGACATGATGGCGCACCTGTCCGGCCAGGGCTTGCGCCTTGGCAAGGTCGGGCGTGTCGATGGCGACGAAGATCGGGCTGCTCATGCTGGTCCTGTGGAAATGAGAGGGGTGGGTTCGGCCACGGCGGGCACGGGTGCCGGCACGGGTGCCGCGGAAACGGTGGTCGATGCTGTCGCGGCAACCAGGGCGCGTTCGGTGCTTTCGAGCCGGCGCTTCATCCGCCAGCGCGTTGCGCGGGCCATGATCCAGAAGGGCATCGCACCCAGCAGGAATGCGCCGATCAGCAGGACCGGCAATTTGGTTTCCATGACCATGTCGCCCCAAAGACGTACGGTCACCGGGACATAATTCGCCATGCAGAAGAAGGCGAGGGCGACGGCGATGACGACCCAGAAGGCAGTCCGCAGGAATTGCATCGGCGATCCTCTTGCTGCTGATTTTCGGCAGCTTAGGCGATTTTGGCGGTGGGCGGAAGCGCCTGTTCAGATTTCCCGGACACCGATCATCATCGACAGGGATTGAGTCGCCCCGGATGCCAGTGTCGCCATGCCACCGGAGCGATTGATCGCGTCGGGCATGTGGCTGACCGGCTCCAGGCAGAAAAAGTCGCCATCGGGCGGGCGGAAGACATGCAGCCAGTCGGCCCCTTGCGCGGTCAGCGTCAGGCGGATGCCGTCGCCGCGATCGACCACCGCCACGCCGTCCCAGCCGCCATGGACATTGTCGATCAGCCTGTCGCCAGTGACGCGCGCGCCCTGCGACCAGTCGCCCAGCGCATCGGCGGGGACTTCCCGTTCGGGCAGCATGTCGGGGGACGAAAGCCAGAGCGTGTCGGCGTGGAAGCGCAGCATGGTATCCGCGTCGAGCGCGAAATAGGGATGGAAGCCCAGGCCGCAGGGCATGGCCGTGTCGCCCAGATTTTGCACCAGCAGCGTGACCTCAAGCGCGTCCTCGTTCAGGCGCACATGCTGCTGCGCGCGCCAGGGCCAGGGCCAGCCGGCATCGCCATCATGCGTCTGCTCCAGCCTGACTTCATGGTCCGACTGTTCCAGCACATGCCAGGGCCGCTGCCAGCCAAAGCCGTGGATGCTGTGGGGATGGTCACCGAAATTGCGCGGCAGCTGATAACTTTGCCCGTCCACCACGAAACGCCCATGGGCGATACGGTTGGCATAGGGCACCAGCGGGAAGCTGGCCATGTCGAGCGGGTCTGTGCTGTCCTGCGGCGCGCGGCGCAGCAGGGCCACGCCGTCGCGATCGAAGGACAGGATCGACCCGCCGACATCCGGGGCGAGCGCGCAACCGAGCGCGCCCGCCTTCAGGGTAAGGATCTCGCTCAGCCGACCATGTCCTCAAGCTCGCGGCCCTTGGTTTCATGGACCATGGCGCGCACGAAGAAGAAGGAAATCGCGGCGAACAGGGCGTAGCCGGTATAGGTGATCGCCAGGCCCGGCGACACGGCGAGCGCCGGGAAGCTGACCGAGATCGCGGCATTGGCGATCCACTGGGCAAAGCCCGCGACGGCCAGGCCCGATCCACGAATCTGGTTCGGGAACATCTCGCCCAGCATCACCCACATGATCGGACCCCAGCTCAGGTTGAAGAAGATCACATAGAGGTTCGCCGCGATCAGCGCCATCAGGCCATTATGGCCCGGCAGCACCACGCCGCCATCCGCGCCGGTAACGGCGGTGGAGAAGGCATAGGCAACGATCGCCAGCGTCACCGCCATGCCCGCAGACCCGATCAGCAGCAGCGGCTTGCGGCCGATCCTGTCGACCAGCATGATCGTGCCCAGGCACGCACCGATCGACAGCACGCCCGACAGGATGTTGATCTGCAGCGCATTATCCTCGGAAAAGCCGACGGCTTCCCACAGGGTGGCGCCATAATAGAAGACGACGTTGATGCCGACCAACTGCTGGAACACGGCCAGGCCAATGCCGGCCCACACGATCGGACGCACCTTGCCGCTGACCTTGTCGATCAGGTCGCTCAGCTTGGGGCGATGATGATCGGCGGCCAGGCTGGCGCGGATCTCGCCGACCTTGCGATCGGCTTCCTCGGCGCCGAACAGGCGGGTCAGGACGGCGCGGGCGCGTTCGTCCTGGCCGCGCGCGACCAGATAACGGGGGCTTTCCGGGATCACCAGCAGCGCCAGGAAATAGATGGCGGCCGGGATCGCCTGCAGCCAGAACATCCAGCGCCAGGCCGGGAAATCCAGCCACAAGGGCGCGGTCGAACCGCCGGCATAGCGGGCCAGCACGAAATTGGCGACGAAGGCGCCGGTGAGGCCCGAAATGATCATCACCTGCTGCACGCTCGACAGCCGGCCACGGATCGCGGCGGGGGTGACTTCGGAGATATAGACGGGCGAGATGACGCTGGCCGCGCCGACGCCCAGGCCGCCGATGATGCGGGCGATGATGAAGATGGCGGAGGAACCGGCGGCACCAGCCAGCAGCGCGCTCGCCAGGAACAGGATTGCCGCCAGCATCATCACGCCGCGACGGCCGATGATGTCGGCCATGCGGCCCGCGCCGAACGCGCCGATCGACGAGCCGACCAGGATTGCGCCGACATTGATGCCGATGCCCAGCTTGCCCAGGGCGAAAGCGGCCTCAAGCCCCTTCTGCGTGCCGTTGATGACGCCCGAATCATAGCCGAACATGAAACCGCCGATGGTGGCCACGGCCACGATCGCTGCGATGAAGGCCATATTGACCTTCCCGGCGCTCCCCTCACTCATCTGATTGTCCTTCCAGCTCTCTATATCTTCTATATCGTTGCGACATGGCCCGGCAGCCCCGCGACGCCGGGATCGAAGGCGAACAGATCGCCCGCCAGGGGTTGCTTTGTCAACGCTGTCATATCCAGCCCCTTCCGCGCCGTCGTGGCATAGGCCGTGGTCAGGTCCGGGCCACCAAAGGCGATCTTGGTGATGTTGGCGACCGGGAAACTGATATGGCGCATCAACTGGCCGGCCGGATCATAGCGCCGCACGGCCCAGCCGCCGAACAGCCCGGTCCACAGACAGCCTTCGGCATCGATGGTGGGGCCATCGGGATAGCCTGCGCCATCCTCGATCCGGGTGAACAGGGTTGGGGCGCCAGCGACGCCATCGGCATCGACCGGGCATTGCCAGATGGCGCGGCCCAGCGTGTCGGTATGATAGAGGATGCGTCCGTCGGGCGAGAGGGCAGGGCCGTTGGTGATCGACACGGCGGCCAGCCCGCTCTCGACCAGGTCGCCGCGATGCAGCCGGTAGAAACGGCCGCTTTCCTCTGCTTCTTCATCGTCCATCGACCCGAACCACAGCGCGCCGTCCGGCGCCACCGTGGCGTCGTTCAGCCGGTTGCCCGGCCGATGCGCTTCGGGCGCATGGAGCAGGGTGAAGGCGCCGCTCTTCGGATCGAAGCGATGCACGCCCGACTGCAGGCCGACGGCGAACAGCCCGTCGTCGGTCGGCAGGATCCAGCCGACCTGTCCGGGCGTGGTCCAGCTATTGGATACGCCCAGCGCCGGGTCGAAGCGGTGGATCGCATGACCCTTGATGTCGACGAACCACAGGGCGGCCTCGCGCGCGACCCAGACCGGCCCTTCGCCCAGCATCGCCCCGACCGATAGGACGCTGCGCGGTGCGGCGTCGCTCATCTCAGCGCCAGCCGGCGTCGATGAAATAGTCATGGCCGGTGCACAGGCGCGCATCGTCCGACGCCAGGAACATCGCCAGCGCGGCGACGTCGACCGGCAGGATGCGGCCGTCCAGGCATTGCGCCGCGACGATTTCGGCTTCGCCCTCGGGCGTGTACCATTTTTCCTGGCGCAGCGTCTTCACATTGCCCGGAATGATCGTGTTGACGCGGATATTGTCCCGGCCCAGGTCACGGGCCAGGCTGCGGGTCATCCCCTCGATCGCTGCCTTGGCGGTCTGGTAGAGGATCAGGTCGGGCAGGGCGAGGTGCCAGCTAATCGACCCGAAGTTCAGGATCACGCCGCCGCCGGCGCGCTTCATCGCCGGAATGGCCGCCTGCGCGGCGAAGAATTTGTGGCGCAGGTTGACCGCCATCCGCTCTTCCCAATAGGCCGGCGTTACCTGCTCGATTTCATGCCGGTCGTCATTGGCGGCATTGTTGATCAGGATGTCGATGCCGCCCAGTTCGGCCTCGGCCTGCGCCATCATCGCTTGCAGGGCGTCCAGGTCGCGCAGGTCGCAGGGGAAGAAGAGCGGCTTGAACGGCGCATCCGCCAGCCGTGCGACCAGTGCCTCGCTCTCGGCAATGGCGATGTCGCAAAAGGCGACATGGGCACCCTGGCCGACAAAGGCTTCGACCAGGCCTTCGCCGATGCCGCTGCCGCCGCCACTGATGATGACCCGCTTGCCCTTCAGGCTGGGGTAGATGGCGTGGTTCATGCGGATTCTTTCTCGTTCAGGCTGATCAGCAGGCCGCGTCGGGCCAGGTTCGCGAACAGGGCGGTGATGCCGAAAGTCCAGGGCGCTGCATCCTTCGATGTCACCACCGGGTTCACCAGCTTGCCCAGGCGCGGGGTCGAAATGGCAACGATGTCACCGACCTTGTGGGTAAAACCGCGACCTTCCTCGTCACGGTCCTGCACCGGCGCGAACAGCGTGCCCAGGAACAGGGCGAAGCCATCGGGATATTGATGTTCCGACAGGGTCTGGCGCACCAGTTCCAGCGGATCGCGGCTGATCTGGTCCATGCGGCTGGTGCCTTCGAGGGTATAGCCTTCCGGCCCCTCAATGGTCAGGCCGACTTCGGCATTGCGCACGTCGTCGATGGTGAAATGTTCGTCGAACAGACGGACCAGCGGGCCGAGCGAGCAGGACGCATTATTATCCTTCGCCTTGCCCAGCAGCAGGGCGGAGCGCCCCTCGAAATCGCGCAGGTTGACGTCATTGCCCAGCGTCGCGCCGACGGCCTGGCCATCGGCATTGACCAGCAGCACGACTTCCGGCTCGGGATTGTTCCAGGTCGAATCCGACCGGATGCCGATTTGCGCCATCGGCCCAACGGTGGCCAGCACCGGCGCCTTGGTGAAGACCTCGGCGTCCGGACCGATCGCGACCTCCAGATATTGCGACCATAGGCCGTCCTCGATCAGCGCGGCCTTCAGCGCGGCGGCTTCTTCGGTGCCGGGCACGACGGCGCGGATCGAACCGCCCACCCGCTCTTCCAGGCGGCCGCGAATCTCCGCCGCGGCGCCGGCGTCGCCGCGCGCCCGTTCCTCGATCACCCGCTCCAGCGCGGACAGGGCAAAGGTCACGCCGCACGCCTTGACGCATTGCAGATCGACCGGGCTGAGCAGCGGCAGCTCGATCGCGTCGAGCGCGCCCAGCGACACGCCAGCGCTGGCATCGATGAAGGGCAGCTTTTCAACCAGTTGTGCCGATGTCGGCGCGATCGCACTCATGTCATAGGCGATGCCGTGCGATACGAGGATCGGGCTGGGGCCGTCGGCGGTCTGTACGCGGCCCAGGAACAGGCCGGTCCGCCAATCATGTGGCAGGTAATCAAGCAAAGCGGTAGCCCCGGGCATCGTCCACTCCTAAAGGCATGGTTGTAATTGATAGCGCTACCAACATGGAAGCGGTGCCCAAGTCAAGACCTCTTCGCCATATTCGCTACGCGAACAGGCGCACGGGTGGGCGGCGTGCCGGGAGCGCCGCTGGCTTGGCCCGGCCGCATCGGGGTGGGCGAAATTGCGGCAAGCCGCTCGCTATGCGCTTTTCTTGGCGGCCGGGCTGCGGCATAGAGGGGCGACCATGAGCAAGACTGACGACAGCGCGCCCAAGGGCGCAGAACCCCAGGCCTCCTCGACTGAAACGGTGCCTGACCTCGCCACCGCAGCGCGCAAGTCTGCGAGCAAGGGTGTGTGGATGGGCACGGCCGTGGGCATCGGCTCGGCGGCGATCGTCGCCGCCCTGCTCTACACCAGCAAGAAGCGGGGCTGACGCCGGGGCGACTTGCCGTCGCTGCAAGGGCACAAAAAGGCGGCATGACCGTTACGCCATGCCGCCCTGGTGCGACCCGTTGCGGGTTCTGTTGTTCCCCTGCCTTCGTGACAGGTGGGGGAATTATGCGCCTGCGCTGCCGCTCAAATAGCTGATCAGTTCAGGCTTGCTGACTGCGGCGCTCTTGTCCGCATCCGCTGTGGTAAAGGCACCGCTGGCCCAGGCCGTCACCTCGGCGGATGGCAAGGACTTGCCCGTCGCCTTCATTTCCTGATCCTTGAGCGCCACCATCCAGCGCGAAAATTCGGCCTGATCGAGCTGGCCGTCCTTGTTGGCGTCATAGGCCGGAAATTCCGACTCGACGATCGCAGCGACCGAATTGGCCGGGTTCGCAGGCTGGGCGGCCTGTGGTTCGGCCGGGCTTGCGGGGGCGGTGGGCTCGGTGGCCTGCGGCATGTCCTGCGTGGACGGGGCCTGTGTGGACGGAACCTGTGCGGACGGGTCGGCCGCCGGGGCCTGCTGCGCCAGTGCCGGCGCGGCGACCAGCATGGCGCTTGTCAGAAGCAAGGTGCGGATCATGGCGACATCCTTTATATCATTGAAACGCGCAGGGCCTGCATTGGGCGCCTGCTTTGGCTTCCTGCCTTAATTGCCATGTTACAATGTATGAGGACTAGGAAAAGTTCCTGAATATCGGTTCATCTACGCATTTGGACTTGCGAAATGCTTCGGTTCGACTGTCTTTGCTTCGATAATTGCGGCCGAATGAGGCGTCGGCGGGACGTGGGGACCTCCCGAATTGCCCCAAGGGGCGCGGGCTGCTAGGCGGCGCGGCAATATTCACCCTCCAGACGCAGGATTCGCCCATGGTCCCCCGCTATTCCCGTCCCGCAATGACCGCCCTCTGGGAGCCGGAAGCCCGCTTCAAGATCTGGTTCGAGATCGAGGCGCACGCGACCGAGAAGCTGGGCGAGCTGGGCGTCGTCCCGCCGTCGGCTGCCAAGGCGCTGTGGGACTGGTGGGCCACCAATCCCGCCATCGACGTGCCGGCGATCGACGCGATCGAAGCGGTCACCAAGCATGACGTCATCGCTTTCCTGACCTGGGTCGCCGAACAGGTGGGCGACGAAGCCCGCTTCATGCACCAGGGCATGACCAGCTCCGATGTGCTCGACACCTGCCTGGCCGTGCAGATGACCCGCGCCGCCGATATCCTGCTCGAAGATCTCGACCAGTTGCTCGCCGTCATCAAGCGCCGCGCCTTCGAGCATAAGCTGACCCCGACCATCGGCCGCAGCCACGGCATCCATGCCGAACCGGTCACCTTCGGCCTCAAAATGGCCGAGGCCTATGCCGAATTTTCGCGTTGCAAGGCGCGCCTGATCGCCGCGCGCGAGGAAGTCGCCACCTGCGCGATTTCGGGCGCGGTCGGCACCTTCGCCAATATCGATCCGCGCGTCGAGGAACATGTGGCCGAAAAGCTTGGCCTCGCGATCGAGCCGGTCTCGACCCAGGTGATCCCGCGCGATCGCCACGCCATGTTCTTCGCGACCCTGGGCGTCATCGCCAGCTCGATCGAGCGCCTCGCCGTCGAGGTCCGCCATCTCCAGCGCACCGAAGTGCTGGAGGCCGAGGAATATTTCTCGCCGGGCCAGAAAGGCTCGTCGGCCATGCCGCACAAGCGCAACCCGGTCCTCACCGAAAATCTCACCGGCCTCGCCCGCGTCGTGCGCGCCGCCGTCGTCCCGGCGCTGGAAAATGTCGCGCTGTGGCATGAGCGCGACATCAGCCATTCGTCGGTGGAGCGTTTCTTCGGTCCCGACGCGACGATCACCCTCGACTTCGCACTCGCGCGCCTGACCGGCGTGATCGACAAGCTGCTCGTCTATCCCGAGCGGATGATGAAGAATCTCGACAAGATGGGTGGCCTCGTCCACTCGCAGCGCGTGCTGCTGGCCCTGACCCAGGCCGGCGTCAGCCGCGAAGACAGCTATCGCTATGTCCAGCGCAACGCGATGAAGGTCTGGGAATCCGACGGCCAGCTCTCGCTGCTCGAACTGCTCAAGGCCGACGAAGACGTCGCCAAGGCGCTGAGCGCGCAGGAAATCGAGGACAAGTTCAACCTCGACTATCATTTCCGCCAGGTCGACACGATCTTCGCGCGCGTCTTCGGCGAAGCCTGATCCCCGCGCGCGGCGACGGCCGCGTGACATTGCAAAAACAGGGCGCCCGACCAGCCGGTCCGGCGCCCTTTTTTGATGTGCCGACATTTCGCTTCTCTCGCGGCCTTGTGCCCAAAGATGGGCACTCTGATTGCGGCGCCGGCGCCAGATCGCCGCCCCTCGCTCCATCCTCACGCTCGCCATCATGGCCGATCGATGGCGGAGCAACGCGCTCCGGCTGATATTCCGCGCATGATTGTTTCCGAATCGTTGCATTTGAAAATCACTATCATTAAGGCGCGATCCAATAACCAGGGCGCCATGTTCAGGGCATGGCGAAATATGGGGGAAGTGCCTTATGTCCTTTGCATCGAAGAAGAATGTTGTCCGTCATGGCGCGGCGTCGATCGCAGCCTGCATGCTGCTGGCCGCAACCAGCGCCCAGGCCCAGCGGCCCGCGGACGCATCCGATGCGGATGCACCCGCCCCGGATTCGATCGTGGTGACGGGGCACACCGAAACCAATGGCCTGACCCTGACGACGCGTGAAACGCCCCAGTCTGTCACCAGCCTCGACAGCCTGCGCATGCAGGAGCAGGGGCTGACCGACATTTCCGAGGTGATGGATCAGATTGTCGGTATCCAGTCCAATCGTTCCAGCGCGCTCGGCACCGACGGCACCAACTATACCGCGCGCGGTTTTGCGGTGAAGAATTACCTGGTCGATGGCATCGCCCGCCCCAGCAACATCTATGGCTTCACCGAAGATACGGCCGACATGATCGCCTATGACCGGATCGAGGTGATCCGCGGGTCTGCCGGCATGATGACCGGCACCGGTGAGCCATCGGCGGCGATCAACATGGTACGCAAGCGCCCGGGCGCGGACCTGAGCGCCACGGTTGCGGCGACGATCGGTTCCTGGGACAAATATCGGGCCGAGGGCGATGTCGGCGGCGCGCTGACCGCCAGCGGCCATGTCCGTGCCCGCGTCGCCGGCGCTTGGCAGGATAATAAGACCTTCATCGATCGCGAACATGCCAAGCGCCAGGCGCTCTATGGCGTGATCGAGGCCGATCTTGGCCCCAGCACCCTGCTGACCGCCGGCGTCGAATATCAGAATTTCCGCAACGAGGGCGCCTCGCGCGGCGGCGTGCCGCTCTTCTTCACCGACGGCAGCAAGACCGATTTCGCCCGCTCGACCAATGGCGGCGCTGACTGGTCCGACTTCCGTCGCAAGAGTGTCAACCTCTTCGCCTCGATCGCCCATGATTTCGATGCCAACTGGCATTTGCAGGTCGATGCCGAGCACAAGTCGGGCTCCTATGACGAGACGATCGGCTATTTCTTCGGCACCGCGATCGACAAGGACACCGGCGATGGCGGCACATTCTACGCCACCCGCTGGGCGTCCGACCTGACGCTCAACGCCGTCTATGCCAATCTGCGCGGCGCGTTCGAGGCGCTGGGCCAGGAGCAGCATGTCGCCCTGACGCTCAGCCATACCCGCTTCGATGATGACCAGACGCCCTATCCGGGCTGGTGGGACGGCAGCGACTATATGTATCCGATCAACGCCTATAGCTATTTCCCCACCGGCGACGTCGCCAAGCCCGATCTGACCGCAACGGGCGGCGCGTCGGGCAACCGGGTCGAGACCAGCTCGGTGGCCGGCGTCGCCCGGTTGAAGCCGATCGGCCCGCTGTCGATCATCGCCGGCGGCCGCCTGACCTGGTGGAAGCAGGACAGCTATGCACAGGACGTCACCGGCCCCAAGGTCTGGAGCCCGGTGGTCGATGAGAAGGCGGTCTTCACTCCCTATGCCGGCCTGGTGCTGGATTTCAGCAAGACCATTTCGGCCTATGTCAGCTATGCCAGCGTGTTCGAGCCGCAGACGGCGCGCACCGTCGACGGCGATGTCATCGCCCCACTTGAAGGCAATACCTATGAAGCGGGCCTCAAGGCCGATTTCCTCGACGGGCGCCTGAGCGCCACCGCCGCCGTGTTCAAGATGAAGCAGGATAATTATGCCCTGGCCGACGGACCCGGCATTTTCGCGCCGGACGGCAGCTCTGCCTATCATGCCGTGTCGGGCATGAAGTCTTCGGGCTTCGAACTGGAGGTGAAGGGCGAGATACTGCCCGGCTGGCGCGTCGCCGGCGGCTTTGCCAATGCCCGGGCGGAGGATCGCGACGGCGTGCGCCAAATGCCGCAGATTGCGAAGAACAGCGTCAAACTGTTCACCGCCTATACGCTGCCCGACCAGTTCGCCGGGCTGACGCTGGGCGGCAATCTGAAATGGCAGGGCAAGACGACGGCCGAAGGGCTGGGGCCGAATGATGAAAGCTACAGTCAGGGTAGTTTGGCGACCGTCGATCTGCTCGCCAATTATCGCTTATCGGACCATCTGTCGGTGCTGGTCCATGTCGATAATCTCTTCGACAAGACCTATTATTCCGGCCTCTATCTGGGCAGCGCCCGCTATGGCGAACCCCGCGCCGTCACCTTCACCCTGCGCGGTACGCTGTAAGGAGATGTGGCATCCATCCCTTCGCCTCGAAGAGGGGATGGATAGGGCCATAGCTATTTTTTGCTTACCCGATCTAAACCATAGGATATTTCTGGAGAATTTATGTAAACTATTGATTTAATTGATATTTATGACAGAATTTCTTGCGGTTCGATAAGTGGCTGATACGTTGCGCGCCTCACCAATAGAGGAGCGATATCCATGGCAATTCGCAGGTTCTTGACTGTCGCAGCGGCGCTCGGTGCTGCGTTCGCCATTCCCGCTATCGGCACGGCGGCGGAATGGGATGAGGAGCAGGAGCAACTCTACCTCTCGTGCGTGGCCAAATATGTCCAATATGGGATGGGCACGCAGAGCCAGGCCGAGCAATATTGCTATGGTCTCTATTATGGGGATGAGACGAGCGGATATCCCGGCAAGGATCCGATCAAGCCGCATCCCGGCAATCCCTGTTACGGCTCGAATCAAGCCGGCTGCGCACCCAACTGACACGCACGGCGTCCCGCTTCATCATGAGGCGGGACGTCCTTGTGCCTATCCGGGCTTTGGCGCTCTGCTAGCGACAAAGACTTGTTCCGATCGCCGGCGCAGCCGCAGTCCGCATGATGATCCCAGCTTGCGTACGCAAATGCTGGGATGGACCGGAAATATGCGAAGTTAAGCGCGGCGGATTCTATTTCCGGCCCTCGTGCTTGGGGCGCAGCCGCGGTGCCGCGTCGGACTGGCGGCGAACCAGTTCATAGTCGAGCAGCATGTGCGGCGGACCGTCCTCGCTCTGGGCACGGCGGCTCTTGATGTGGCGCACCAGCAGGTCGACGGCGGCGCGCGACATGGCGCTGATCGGCTGGCGGATGGTCGTGAGTTCCGGCCAGATCGTGGTGGCGAGCGAGGTGTCGTCAAAGCCGCAGACGGTGAGGTCGCCCGGCACGTCCAGCCCGTTGCGATGGGCGATCGCCACGGTCGCGGCGGCCATGTCGTCATTGCTGGCGAAGATGGCGGTCGGCGGGTTGTCGCGCGCCAGGATATGCTCGGCGGCGTCCAGGCCGGATCGGTAGGTGAAGAAACCCTGTTCGACGAGGTTTTCGTCCAGCGCGATGCTGGCTTCGGCCAGTGCACGGCAATAGCCCTGATAGCGTTCCTCGCTGGCGCTGAGATTGGGGTGGCCCTTGATGAAGCCGATGCGGCTATGGCCCAGGTCAATCAGGTGTCGGGTCATTTCATGGGCGGCGGCCTGATCGTCGATGCTGACCGCGGCCAGGCTGGCCGGCGCATGGCCGGTCGCCACCACGACGGCGGGGATGCCCGCCTCGCGCAGGGCGTCGATCATTGCGCCGTGATCGCACAATGGCGGCGGTAGCACGACGCCGTCGATCCGGCCGCGCACCAGATGGTCGACCACCGCCTTGATCGCGGTCTGCTCGTCCCATTTCTCGACGACCAGGTCGACGCCGGCGCGGCTCGACTGGTCCAGGCTGCCGACCAGGAATTCCGACAGGTAGGATGCTGACGGGTTGGAATAGAGCAGGCCGATCCGCGTCTCGTCCCCGCCCGCCAGGCTGCGCGCGGCGGCGCTGGGGGAATAGTTGAGCGCGGCGATCGCCGCCTCCACCTTCGCCTTGGTCGCTGCCCGCACCACTTGTTCACCGTTGATCACCCGCGACACCGTCATCGGTGACACGCCGGCATGTTTCGCCACATCGTTTATGGTGGGGGCATTGCGCTGGCGGCGGGAATTACGGACTTCCATCAGGACATCAGGGCCTTCGACATGAGACTATGCTCCCCTGCTAGCGGCATCGTTCCGCAAGCTTAAGTAATATTTCATTTCGGGTGTCCCGGGGCATAGGGGAAGCTCTGCGCCTTGTACCAGTCGAGCGGGTGGGCGGGCGCCGCGCTGCCGGCGGGCAGGGGGCGGCCGGACACCGACTGGAAATAGGCGATGCAGGCGTCGCGCCACCATAGCGCCTCGCGATGCTGGATCGCCAGGAAGGCCTCGACCTGGGCAAAGCGCTCGGCATCGACCTGGGGCTTGAGCGCGGCCCAGTCCCGTTGCATCGCCGCGACCGCTTCCACGCCCCGGTCGTAATGATGGATGAGGCCATCCCACAGCGTCTCGCCCGACGCCAGGCGATAGTCCCAGGGCAGATGGTGGAACCACAGCAGGTCGCGCTCCGGCGTGGTCTTCGGATTGTCGAGCAGCTTCGCCAGCGCCGGCGCATATTGGCCGGTGGCATTGCTGCCCGTCTTTGTCCGGTCAAAGCCGATGCCCTGCCTGTCGGCCTTGTGATAATAGACCGGGTTCCATTCCGGACGTGCCAGTTCGGACACCCAGGGGGCGGGGCCATAATGATGGCCGGTGCCCATGATATGGGCCAGGCCCAGCGGCGTCATATAGTCGACCGCCGCCTCGCGCGATCCCATCATCATCGCGACGATCGGCGCAACCACCTTGGGATCGGGCGAGAAGGTCTGTGCCGCCCATTCGCGTGCCACCGCTTCGGCAGTCAGGTCAGGGTCCCAGGCCATGCGGCCGAACGCATACCAGTCCGCCTGGTTGAAGATCGACCCGCTCCAATCGCGGTCGACGCCGATATTGGCGACCCCGGCGATGCCGGTCAGCCTATGGCCTTCCAGCGATCCGTCGATCACCTTGGCGACGGTCGATCCCTTGCCTCTGGCCAGCGTGTCGCTCTTCAGCACCTCCTCGAACAGCGGGCCGAGATAGGTAAGGTGGGTCGACTGGCCCAGATATTCCTTGGTGATCTGATATTCCATCATCAGCGGCGTTTTGGGCATCGCGCCGAACAGCGGGTGGAAGGGTTCGCGCGGCTGGAAGTCGATCGCGCCATTCTTCACCTGGACGATGACATTGTCGGCGAACTGGCCGTCGAGCGGCTTGAAGTCGCTATAGGCCTGCTTGGCGCGATCGTCGGGATTGTCATGGGCGTAGACGAAGGCGCGCCACATCACGATGCCGCCATGCGGCTTGACTGCGGCC
Source organism: Sphingobium sp. AP49 (assembly GCF_000281715.2). NCBI lineage: Bacteria > Pseudomonadati > Pseudomonadota > Alphaproteobacteria > Sphingomonadales > Sphingobiaceae > Sphingobium > Sphingobium sp. AP49. Next base: position 1,700,482 of record NZ_CP124576.1, read on the forward strand.
GCCAGCATGTTGGCGCCATCGGCATGGGTGCGCTTGTAATCCTGCGGGCCGGGCTGGCCCTCGCTGTTGGCCTTGACCAGAAAGCCGCCGAAATCGGGGATCGCCTTGTAGATCTCGTCGGCCTTGGTCTTCCACCAGGCGGCAACCGCCGGGTCGAGCGGATCGGCGCTTTTGAGGCCATCCAGTTCCATCGGTGCGGTCCATTTGACCGACAGATAGACCTTGATCCCATAGGGGCGGAACAGGTCGGCCAGCGCGGCCGCCTTGGCGATATAGGCGGCGGTCAGGCTGTCCGCCTTGGCGTTCACATTGTTGAGCACCGTGCCGTTGATACCCAGCGACGCATTGGCGCGGGCATAGTCGGTATAGCGCGGCCCCTTATAATCGGGCAGGCGCCACCAGTCCCAGATCGACTGGCCAGCATAGCCGCGCTCCACCGTGCCATCCAGATTGTCCCAATGGTTGAGCAGGCGCAGGCCGATGCGCGGCGTGCTGCGGACGTCCAGTCGGTCGAGCGCTGCGCCGGTCTCGGCCAGCCGCAGCCAGGCATAGGCACCGTGCAGCACGCCGATGTCGGTGGCGCCCGCGATCACCGTGACCGGCTTGCCCTCGACGTTCATGCTGCGAATCGCATAGCCGTCCGGTCCCAGACCTTCGGTCGAGACGGCCATGGCGCGGGTGGATGTCGCTGATTGCAGCAGCAGCGATCCTTGCTGGATCATGTCCGACAGGGCGGGAAGGGCGCCGGTCGTGCCGCCGATGCCGCGCTGCAATTCCTGCCGGGCGATCGCCAGGCTGGGGCTGTTCAGGCTGACGATGGTGCGGGCATGGGCGGCAATCTGCTGGCCTGCGGCACCTTCGATCCGCGCATCGCGCAGCCACAGATCATAGCCATCCTCGGCCATGACGGGCGGCGTTGCGACCAGCATCGTGCTGGCAATCATCCAGCAAAACAAGCGCGGAACCATTTCGAGCCTCTCCCCCTCTATTTCTTTCCACCGGGCGATTGCCGGCATTGACAAGTCTGTTCTGGGTTGTGATGGTAACGCTATCAGTTGGCGGGCGGCAAGCAAAAAGGTCGCCGCCCGGAAAAATGGAGAGGGGCTTCGTGATCAGAACCGTGAAAATCCTGTGCGCCGCGTCGGCGCTTGCTCTGGTCATGGCCGCGCCGATCGCGCCGCTTTCTGCTGCCCCCGACAGCGTCCAGTCGCAGCGTCCGCTCTACAAGGATGCTTCCGCCCCGATCGAAGCGCGGGTCGATGATCTGCTCGCCCGCATGACTTTGGATGAAAAGATCGCCCAGATCACCACCGTCTGGGAAGGCAAGGTCGGCATTTTCGACGCCAATCTTCAGCTTGATCCGGCCAAGCTGCGCCAAAAATATCCCAATGGCCTGGGCCATTTCACCCGTCCATCCGATGCCAAGGGCGCGGTCAGCCCGCGCGTCGCCAAGGGGCGCGATCCGCGCCAGACGGTCGCGCTGGTCAATGCGCTGCAGAAATGGGCGATGACCGAAACGCGGCTCGGCATCCCGATCCTGTTCCATGAGGAGGGGCTGCACGGTTATGCCGCCGTCGGCGCCACCAGCTTCCCCCAGTCGATCGCCATGGCGTCGAGCTGGGACCCGACGATGCTGCGCCAGGTCAACCAGGTGATCGGCCGCGAAATCCGCGCACGTGGCGTGCCGATGGTGCTCTCGCCCGTGGTCGATATCGCCCGTGACCCGCGCTGGGGCCGGATCGAGGAAACCTATGGCGAGGATCCTTATCTGGTCGGCGAAATGGGCGTTGCCGCAGTGGAAGGGCTGCAGGGCGAGGGGCGCTCGCGCCTGCTCCGCCCCGGGCATGTCTTCGCCACGCTCAAGCATCTGACCGGCCATGGCCAGCCCGAAAGCGGCACCAATGTCGGCCCGGCGCCGGTCAGCGAGCGCGAACTGCGCGAGAATTTCTTCCCGCCCTTCGAACAGGTGGTGAAGCGCACCGGCATCGAGGCGGTGATGGCCAGCTATAACGAGATTGATGGGGTGCCCAGCCACGCCAATCGCTGGCTGCTGGACAATGTCCTGCGCCAGGAATGGGGCTTTCGCGGCGCCGTCGTCTCCGATTATTCGGCCGTCGACCAGTTGATGAGTATCCACCATATCGCCGCCAATCTGGAAGAGGCGGCGATGCGCGCGCTCGATGCCGGCGTCGACGCCGACCTGCCCGAGGGCTTGTCCTATGCCACGCTCGGCAAGCTGGTGCGCGAGGGCAAGGTCAGCGAGGCGAAGGTCGATCTCGCCGTCCGCCGCATGCTGGAGCTGAAGTTCCGCGCCGGCCTGTTCGAAAATCCCTATGCTGACGCCAATGCGGCGGCCGCGATCACCAATAATGACGAGGCCCGCGCGCTGGCCCGCACCGCGGCGCAGCGCTCCATCACCCTCCTGAAGAATGACGGCATGCTGCCGCTGAAGCCCGAGGGCACGATCGCGGTGATCGGCCCCAGCGCGGCGGTTGCGCGCCTCGGTGGCTATTATGGCCAGCCGCCGCACAGCGTCTCGATCCTCGAAGGGATCAAGGCGCGGGTCGGCACCAAGGCCAACATCGTCTTTGCCCAGGGCGTCAAGATCACCGAGAATGACGACTGGTGGGAAGACAAGGTGGTGAAGTCCGATCCGGCCGAAAACCGCAAGCTGATCGCCCAGGCGGTCGAGGCGGCGCGCAATGTCGATCGCATCATCCTGACGCTTGGCGACACCGAGCAGTCGAGCCGCGAAGGCTGGGCCGACAATCATCTGGGCGACCGTCCCAGCCTCGATCTGGTCGGCGAGCAGCAGGAACTGTTCGATGCGCTCAAAGCCTTGGGCAAGCCGATCACCGTCGTCCTCATCAACGGTCGCCCGGCCTCCACGGTCAAGGTCAGCGAACAGGCCAACGCCATCCTCGAAGGCTGGTATCTGGGCGAGCAGGGCGGCAATGCCGTGGCCGACATCCTGTTCGGCGACGTCAATCCGGGCGGCAAGCTGCCGGTCACCGTGCCACGCTCGGTCGGCCAATTGCCGATGTTCTACAATATGAAGCCCTCGGCGCGGCGCGGCTATCTGTTCGACACCACCGACCCGCTCTATCCCTTCGGCTTCGGCCTCAGCTACACGAATTTCAGCCTGTCGGCGCCGCGCCTGTCCGCCACCAAGATCGGCACCGGCGGCAAGACCAGCGTGTCGGTCGACGTCCGCAACACCGGCGCGCGGGAAGGGGACGAGGTCGTCCAGCTCTATATCCGCGACAAGGTCAGCTCGGTCACCCGCCCAGTCAAGGAACTGAAGGGCTTCCAGCGCGTGACGCTCAAGCCCGGCGAAAGCCGCACCGTCACCTTCACCGTCGGTCCCGAAGCGCTGCAGATGTGGAACGACCAGATGCGCCGCGTCGTCGAACCCGGCGATTTCGAGATCATGACCGGCAACAGCTCGGTCGCGCTCCAGTCCACCACCCTGACGGTGCAATAAGCGATGATGACGACCCGCTTCGCCCGTCGCCAGGCGCTCGGCCTGCTTGCCTCCACCTCCGCGCTCGCCGCCGCCCCGCTGGCGGCGAAGGGGAAGGGCGGCCCGCTCTACAAGGACGCAACCGCCCCCATCGACCTGCGCGTGCGCGACCTGCTCGGCCGCATGACCCTGGAGGAAAAGGTCGGCCAGATCATCGCGCTCTGGGCGACCAAGGCCGACATCATGGATGATCTCACCTTCTCGCCGGCCAAGGCGAGCAGGGCCTATCCCGCCAGCTTCGGCCAGATCACCCGTCCGTCCGACCGGCGCGGCGCCCCCAATGGGTCGACCCAGGCCGGCGGCGTCGGCGCGCGCTGGCGCACCCCGGCCGATACCGTCGCCTTCATCAACGCCGTCCAGAAATGGGCGGTGGAGGACACCCGCCTCGGCATCCCGATTCTCTTCCACGAGGAATCGCTCCACGGTTACATGGCGACCGACGCCACCATGTTCCCGATGGCGATCGGTCTGGCTGGCAGTTTCGACCGCCAGCTGATGACCGATGTCCAGTCGGTTATCGCTCGGGAAGTGCGCGCGCGCGGCGTTCATCTCGCCCTCTCGCCGGTGGTCGACATCGCCCGCGACCCGCGCTGGGGCCGGATCGAGGAGACTTTTGGCGAAGACCCCTATCTCTGCGGCGAGATGGGCGTCGCCGCCGTGCTGGGCCTGCAGGGGGAGAGCAAGCAGATCGGCCCGGACAAGGTCATGGCCACGCTCAAGCATATGACCGGCCATGGCCAGCCGCAAGCGGGCGAGAATATCGCGCCCGCGCCGATCAGCGAGCGCGAACTGCGCGAGAATTTCTTCCCGCCCTTCCGTCAGGTGGTCAAGCGCACCGGCATCGCCGCCGTCATGCCCAGCTATAACGAGATTGACGGCGTCCCCAGCCACCAGAACAAGTGGCTGCTCGGCGATATCCTGCGCGGCGAATGGCATTTCGATGGCGCCGTGGTCAGCGATTATGGCGCCGTCCCCGAACTCGACACCATCCACCATGTCCAGCCCGACCTGGAGGCGACGGCCCGTGCCGCGCTCCGCGCCGGGGTCGATTGCGAGCTGCCCGATGGCCTGGCCTATCGCACGCTCGTCGAACAGGTCCGCGCCGGAAAAGTGCCCCTTGAGGCGGTCAACCTCGCCTGCACGCGGATGTTGACGCTCAAGTTCCGCGCGGGCCTGTTCGAAAATCCCTGGCCACGCGCCGATTATGATGCGCTCACCGGCAATGCGGAGGCGCGCGCGCTGGCGCTCAAGGCGGCGCACAAGTCGATCGTGCTGCTGAAGAATGACGGCACCCTGCCGCTCAGGCCCGGCGCCCATCGCAAGGTCGCGGTGGTCGGCCCCAATGCCGCGATCGCGCGGCTGGGCGGCTATTCCTCGATCCCGCGCCAGGCGGTTTCGCTGCTGGATGGGGTGAAGGCGAAGCTCGGCAACCGGGCGGACATCGTCCATGCCCAGGGCGTGTTCATCACCCAGAGCGAGGACCGCTCGGTGGACGAGGTCTTCCTCGCCGACCCGGCGAAGAACCGCCAGCTGATCGCCGAAGCGGTCGAGGTTGCGAAGACCGCCGACATCATCCTGCTGGCCATCGGTGACACCGAACAGACCAGCCGCGAAGGCTTTGCCAAGAACCATCTGGGCGACCGCACCAGCCTGGACCTCGTCGGTGAACAGAATGAGCTGTTCGCCGCGATGAAGGCGACCGGAAAGCCGGTGGTGGTGTGCGCCATCAACGGCCGCCCGCCCAGCTATCCTGCCGTGGTCGACGGCGCCAATGCGCTGCTCGAATGCTGGTATCCTGGGCAGGAGGGCGGCACGGCCATGGCCGACATCCTGTTCGGCGACGTCAATCCGGGGGGCAAGCTGCCCGTCACCGTCGCGCGTGACGCGGGCCAGATCCCGATCTTCTACAACCGCAAGCCATCCTCGCGGCGCGGCTATGTGTTCGAGGATAGCAGTCCGCTTTTCCCCTTCGGCTTCGGCCTTAGCTACACCAAATTCACCTTCGGCAAGCCGCGCCTGTCGGCCGGCCGCATCGGCGTCGGTGGCGATGTTTTTGTTGAAATCGAGGTCCGCAATGTGGGAAGTGTTGCCGGTGAGGAGGTGGTCCAGCTCTATGTCCATGACCAGACCGCGTCGGTGACCCGGCCGATCAAGGAATTGAAGGGGTTCGAGCGGATCGCGCTGGCGCCGGGCGAAAGCCGCACCGTGCGCCTGGCGATCGGTCCGGAGGCCTTCTCCCTGTGGAATCTCGACATGCAGGAGGTGGTCGAACCCGGCCTGTTCGACATCATGGTCGGGCCGGACAGCGCCACGCTCCAGTCGGTCACGCTGGAAATTGCCTGATATATTGGTCTGACCAATATATTGATGGTGTTTTGATTATCGCCTATGACCAAAATTGGTCATACCAGTTTTAGGGGAGCATCCATGCCCAAGATTACCGGCGCCAAGGTCATCATTACCTGCCCTGGCCGCAATTTCGTCACCCTCAAGATCGAGACCGAGGAGGGCGTCTATGGCCTGGGCGATGCGACCCTCAACGGCCGCGAACTGTCCGTCGCCTCCTATCTGCAGGACCATGTCATTCCCTGCCTGATCGGCCGGGACGCGCACCAGATCGAGGATATCTGGCAATATCTCTACAAGGGGGCCTATTGGCGGCGCGGCCCGGTGACGATGTCGGCCATCGCCGCCGTCGATACCGCGCTGTGGGATATCAAGGGCAAGATTGCCGGCCTGCCGGTCTATCAGCTGCTCGGCGGCGCCAGCCGTGAAAGCGTCATGGTCTATGGCCATGCCAATGGCACGACGATCGAGGATACGGTCAGGGTCGCGCTGGAATATCAGGCGCAGGGGTACAAGGCGATCCGTATCCAGTGCGGCGTGCCCGGCATGGCGTCGACCTATGGCGTGTCGAAGGACAAATATTTCTACGAACCCGCCGACGCCGACCTGCCGACCGAAAATGTCTGGAACACCAGCAAATATCTCCGCATCGTCCCCGAGCTGTTCAAGGCCGCGCGCGAAGCACTGGGCTGGGACGTGCATCTGCTGCACGACATCCACCATCGCCTGACCCCGATCGAGGCCGGGCGCCTGGGCAAGGATCTGGAACAATATCGCCCCTTCTGGCTGGAGGATGCGACCCCGGCTGAAAATCAGGATGCGTTCAAGCTGATCCGCCAGCACACCACCACGCCGCTGGCCGTGGGCGAGATTTTCAACTCGATCCATGATTGCCGCGAACTGATCCAGAACCAGTTGATCGACTATATCCGCGCCACTGTGGTCCATGCCGGCGGCATCAGCCATCTGCGCAAGATCGCGAACCTGGCCGATCTCTATCAGGTCCGCACCGGCTGCCATGGCGCGACCGACCTGTCGCCGGTCTGCATGGCCGCCGCGCTCCATTTCGACCTGTCGGTCCCGAATTTCGGGGTGCAGGAATATATGCGCCACACGCCCGAGACCGATGCCGTCTTCCCCCATGCTTACACGTTTGAAAACGGCGCCATGCATCCGGGCGACAAGCCGGGCCTGGGCGTCGACATCGACGAAGAACTGGCCGCCAAATATGAATATAATCGCGCCTTCCTGCCGGTGAACCGGCTCGAAGACGGCACCATGTTCAACTGGTGATCCCCTCCACCCGCCATTCCCAAACCATGGGGGTGGCGGGCCGTGTAATCGAGAAGAGTGGAGCGGTGATGACGAGCCCGACTATCCCCAAACCGTCCGGAAAGGTCCGCTGGATCGTCTGCGGCCTGCTCTTTGCGGCGGTGGTGCTGAGCTATATCGACCGGCTCGTCCTGCCGACGCTCAAGCCCGATCTGCAGGCCCGCTATGGCTGGAGCGAGAGCGGCTATGCCGATCTCGCCATCTGGTTCCAGGCCGGCTACGGCATCGCCTATGTCGCCTTTGGCCGGCTGATCGACCGGATCGGCGCGCGGGCCGGCTATGCGCTGGCGGTCGGCCTGTGGACGGTCGGCCATGTCATGCACATCTTCTTCACCTCGACTGCCGGCATGCTGTTCGCCCGCATTCCGCTGGCGATCGGCGAGGCAGGGACATTCCCGGCGGCGATCGCCGCCACCAATGAATGGTTCCCCAAGAAGGAACGCGCCTTCGCCATCGGCATCTTCAATGCCGGCTCCAATGTCGGCGCGATCCTGACGCCGCTGATCGTCCCGGTCATTGCGGTCACGCTGGGCTGGCGCTGGGCCTTCATCCTCACCGGCCTGCTGACGGTCTTCTGGCTCGCCGCCTGGCTGAGCTTCTACCGCCGCCCGCGCGAGAAGAAGGGGCTGAGCGCCGAAGAACTGGCCTGGATCGAGGCGGACCCGCAGGAACCGGCCCGCCCGGTCAAGTGGCGCACCCTGTTCCGCTATCGCCAGACCTGGGCCTATATGACCTCGCGTTTCCTGATCGATCCGGTCTGGTGGACCTTCCTCTTCTGGCTGCCCGACTTCTTCAACAAGCAATATGGCGTGAAGATGCTCGACTTCGGCCCGCCGCTGATCGCCGTCTATCTGCTCGCCGATGTCGGCTCGGTCGCGGGCGGCTGGCTGTCGTCGCGGCTGATGGGCCGGGGCATGAATATCAACCGCGCGCGCAAGACGGCGATGTTCTGCGCCGGGCTTAGCGCCCTGCCGATCGCCTTCGCCGCCCAGGCGCCCAATATGTGGATCGCGGTCGGCCTGATCGGCCTCGCCTGCGCCGGGCATCAGGGCTTTTCGGCCAATGTCTATGCGCTGCCGGGCGACCTCTTTCCGCGCTGGATGGCGGGGTCGGTGGTCGGCCTTGGTGGCCTTGCCGGCGCGATCGGCGGCATGCTGATGGCCAAGTTCGCCGGCATCATCCTGGAAACCGTCGGCAGCTTCCAGCCGATCTTCATCGTCGCATCCTGCGCCTATCTGCTGGCGCTGCTGGTGCTCCATCTCATCGTCCCGCGCTATGCGCCGGTCACTCTTGCGGAACAGCCCCTATGAAGCCCTTGACCCTGCACCCCGATCGCCTCTTTCCGTCCGATCCGGCGACGCGCGACATTGCGCGCCGGCTCTATGCCACGGTCAAGGATCTGCCAATCGTCAGCCCGCACGGTCATACCGATCCGCGCTGGTTCGCCTATGACGAACCCTTTGCCAACCCCGCCGAGCTGCTGATCGTGCCGGACCATTATGTGTTCCGCATGCTCTACAGCCAGGGGGTGAAGCTGGAGGATTTGGGCGTGCCGACGATCGACGGCAGTCCCACGGCAAGCGATCCGCGCGCTATCTGGCACCGCTTCGCTGCCCATTATCACCTGTTTCGCGGCACGCCATCACGCATGTGGCTCGACTGGGTCTTTGCCGAAGCGTTCGGCATCGATGTCCGGCTGGAGCCGGAGACGGCCGATCATTATTACGACATCATCGACGCCGCGCTGAAGACCGACGCCTTCCGCCCGCGCGCCCTGTTCGAGCGCTATAATATCGAGGTGATCGCCACCACCGAAGGGCCGCTCGATCCGCTCGACCATCATCGCGCGATCCGTGCGTCGGGCTGGGGCGGCAAGGTCGTCACCGCCTATCGTCCCGATCCGGTGCTGGACCCGGACGATCCGCGCTTCATCGACAATGTGCAGCGTTTCTGCGCCATGGCGGGGGAGGATGCGGGCAGCTTTGCCGGCTATCTGCGCGCCCATGAAAAGCGTCGCGCGGATTTCCGCGAAGCCGGGGCGACCTCGACCGACCATGGCCATCCGTCGGCCTTCACCGCCAATCTGCCGAGCGCGGAGATTGAGGCGCTCTATGCCAAGGTCACGACCGGCCCGGCGACCGCCCGGGAAGCGGAGCTGTTCCGTGGCCATATGCTGACCGAAATGGCGCGCATGTCGATCGCGGACGGCATGGTGATGCAGTTGCATCCCGGCGTTCATCGCAACCATAATGACGCGGTGCGCGCGCGCTTCGGCAAGGACAAGGGGGCGGACATTCCGACCGCCGGCGAGTTCGTCCAGGCGTTGAAGCCGCTGCTCGACCTTTACGGTAATGATCCGCGCCTGACCCTGATCCTCTTCACCCTGGATGAGGATGTCTATTCGCGCGAACTCGCCCCGCTGGCCGGCCATTATCCCGCGCTCAAGCTCGGTCCGCCCTGGTGGTTCAATGACAGCCCCGAAGGCATGCGTCGTTTTCGCGAGCGGGCGACGGAGACGGCCGGCTTCTACAACACGGTCGGCTTCAACGACGATACCCGCGCCTTCCTGTCGATCCCGGCGCGCCACGATGTCGCCCGCCGCATGGATTGCGCCTGGCTGGCCCAACTCGTCGCCGAACATCGGCTGGAGGAGGATGAGGCGTTCGAGGTCGCGCGCGCATTGGCCTATGATCTGGTCAAGGCGGCTTACAAGCTGTGACCCGTCTTTCCTCCACGACGCTCGCGGGCCTGCCGGCCGACATCGTCCGTCCCGGCTATGATCGGACGGCGGTTCGTTCCGGCGTCGTCCATCTCGGCATCGGCGCCTTCAACCGCGCGCATCAGGCTGTCATCTTCGATGACGCCTTAACGGCGGGCGACCTGCGCTGGGGCGTGGTCGCCGCGTCGCTGCGTTCGCCCGGCGTGCGCGACCAGATGATGCCGCAGGACTGCCTCTATACCATGCTGGTGCGCGATGGATCGGCCGAGCAGGCCCGCATCATCGGCGTGGTGAGCCAGGTGCTGGTCGCGCCGGAAGATCCGGCCGCGCTGGTCGCCGCGCTCGCCGCGCCCGACACCCATATCGTCACCCTGACCGTGACCGAGAAGGGCTATAAGCTCGATCCGGCGACCGGCGCCCTGATCGAGGGCGATCCCCAGCTCGCTGCCGACCTGGCCTCGCTCGCCGCGCCGCAGACTGCGCCCGGCTTCCTCGTCGCTGCGCTCGCGGCGCGCCGGGCAGCAGGCCTGCCGCCCTTCACCGCGATCAGCTGCGACAATCTGCCGCATAATGGCACGCGCCTGCGCAACGCCGTGCTGGCGCTCGCCGCCCGGCACGACCCGGCGCTGGCCGACTGGATCGCGACGGAAGGGGCCTTCCCCGAAACCATGGTCGACCGCATCGTTCCCGCCACCACCGACGCCGATATCGCCGCGCTCGCCGCCCGGCTCGGCGTCGAGGATCAGGCGATGGTCAAGACCGAACCCTTCCTGCAATGGGTGATCGAGGATAAATTCTGCGGCCCGCGCCCCGATTTCGGCGCCGGGGTCCAGGTCACCGCCGCCGTTGCCCCCTGGGAGGAGGCGAAGCTGCGCCTGCTCAACGGCGCGCATAGCGGCATCGCCTATCTCGGCGGCCTTGCCGGCATCGACCATGTCCATGAAGTGCTCGCGCTGCCCGAGGCCCGCCATTTCGTCGAAACCCTGTGGGATGAGGCGCAGACCACCTTGTCGCCGCCGCCCGAGCTGGACGTCGCCGCCTATCGCCGCGAACTGATGGCGCGCTTCGACAATTCGACCCTGCAGCATCGTACGCGCCAGATCGCGATGGACGGGTCGCAGAAGCTGCCCCAGCGCCTGCTCGCCACCATCGCCGCGCGGCTTGAACGCGGGCAGGGGATCGATGCCCTGTCGCTCGCCGTCGCCGCCTGGGTCCGCTGGCAGGCCGGTGTCGATGATGGGGGCGAAGCGCATGTCGTCGACGATCCGCTCGCCGCCGCCATCGCCGCCCGGCTGGCCGAGGCATCCTCGACGCAAGCCCGGGTCGACGCGATCCTGGCCTTCGACGCCGTGGTGCCCGCCGACCTTGCCGGCAATGCCGCCTTCCGCGCCGCGCTGATCCGCTGGCTCGCCATCCTCGAAGCCGACGGCGCTCGCGCCGCGCTCGCCCAGCTCTGACGGAACCGCTGATGAAGACCCTGCGCACCATCCTGCTGGCTTCCTGCCTGCTCAGCCCCGCGACCCTGCTGGCCGCGCCGCGCGACAGCGTCTCGATCAGCCGCGACTGGCGCTTCACCAAGGGCGATCCCGCCGGCCTGACCGAGGATCTGCGCTATGATGTACGCCCGTCGATCGAGGACGCCGGCGACGGCAAGGTGGCCGACGCCCGCCCGGACGCGGCGGTGCAGGTGGACGACGGCGGCGCACGGGTGCTCAAGCCCTGGATCTTGCCCGGCGCCAATCCCTTCATCGCCGATCCCGCCAAGCATCACACCCGTCCCGCCGGCAATCCGGGCGGTACCGTTTCCTATGTCCAGCCCGGCTTCGACGACAGCGGCTGGACCCATGTCGACCTGCCGCACGACTGGGCGATCGCCGGTCCCTTCATCAAGGACGGTCCCTATGGCGGCATGGGCCGCCTGCCGAGCTGGGGCATTGGCTGGTATCGCAAGGCGCTGACCATCCCCGCCAGCGACAAGGGCAAGTCGATCTTCCTCGATGTCGAAGGGGCGATGTCCTACGCCACCGTCTGGCTCAATGGAAAGCTCGTCGGCGGCTGGCCCTATGGCTATAACAGCTTCCGCCTCGACCTCACCCCCTATGCGGTGCCGGGCGGGCAGAACCAGCTGGTGATCCGCCTCGACAATCCCCAGGCTTCGGCGCGCTGGTATCCCGGCGGCGGCCTCTATCGTGACATCTACCTCACCACCACCAACAAGGTTCATGTCGGCCAGTGGGGCAGCATCGTCCGCACGCCCCAGGTCAGCAAGGCGCAGGCCAGCGTCGACCTCAGCCTCACCCTCGACAATGACGGCGACACCCCGGCGCAGGTCGAGGTCGCGACCGCCCTCTATGCGATCGACGCCAGCGGCAAGCGCATCGGCCGCCCGGTCGCCAGCATCGCCCGCCAGTCCACCAGCATCGCCGCCCATGGCAAGGCGGAGCTGAAGGGCAGCACGATCCTCAGCAACCCGCGCCTCTGGGGCCCGCCGCCCACGCAAGCGCCCAACCGCTATGTCGCCGTCTCCACCGTCACCCAGGGCGGCAAGCTGATCGACAGCTATGAAACCCGCTTCGGCGTGCGCGACATCCGGTTCGATCCCGACAAGGGCGTGATCGTCAATGGCGAGCAGATCCCGCTGCGGGGCGTCAACAATCACCATGATCTCGGCGCACTCGGCGCCGCCTTCAACGCCCGCGCGGCCGAGCGCCAGCTCGAAATCCTGCGCGACATGGGCACCAACGCCGTGCGCATGAGCCATAATCCGCCCGCGCCCGAACTGCTAGAGCTCACCGACCGCATGGGCTTTCTGGTGATGGACGAAGTGTTCGACAGCTGGGAGAAGAAGAAGACCCCGCACGACTTCCACCTGATCTTCCCGGATTGGCATGAGGCCGACGCGCGCGCCATGCTGCGCCGCGACCGCAACCATCCCTCGATCATCATCTGGAGCATCGGCAACGAGGTCGGCGAACAATATGATGGCGAGGCGGGCGCGAAGATCGGCCGGGAACTGGTCGCCATCGCGCATCAGGAAGACCCGACCCGCCCGGCCACCAGCGCGATGAACTATGCCAAGGCGGACATGGCTCTGCCGACCACGGTCGACGTCATCAGCTTGAATTATCAGGGCGCCGGCATTCGCGGCATCGTCGGCCAATATCCCGCCTTCCGCGCGAAATTCCCGGACAAGCTCATCCTGTCCACCGAAAGCGCCTCGGCCCTTTCCAGCCGGGGCGAATATATGTTCCCGGTTGCCGGCGCGATCAGCGGCCCGGTCCGTCCCTGGTCCGGCGGCAATCCCGACACGCATCAGGTCTCCGCCTATGAGATGCATGCCGCCGATTTCGGCTCCTCGCCCGATCGGGTCTGGGCTGCCGATGACCAGAACCCCTATGTCGCGGGCGAGTTCGTCTGGACCGGCTTCGACTATCTGGGCGAACCCACGCCCTATTATACGTCGCGCAGCTCCTATTCCGGCATCCTCGATCTCGCCGGTTTCCCCAAGGACCGCTTCTGGCTCTACCAGGCGCGCTGGCGGCCGGACCTCCAATTCGCGCATATCCTGCCGCACTGGAGCTGGCCGGACCGGGTGGGTCAGATCACCCCGGTCCATGTCTTCTCCTCGGCCGACGAGGCGGAGCTGTTCGTCAACGGTAAGTCGCAGGGCAAGGTCAAGAAGCGCGATTATGAATATCGCTTCCGCTGGGACTATGTCGTCTATGAACCGGGCGAGGTGAAGGTCGTCACCTGGAAGAAGGGCCAGCCCTGGGCGACCGAGACGATCCGCACCGTGGGTGAGGCGGCCAAGCTGTCGCTGACCGCCGATCGCAGCGCCATTGCCGATGACGGCCGTGACCTCAGCTTCGTGACGCTCAAGATCCTCGACAAGGACGGCAATGTCGTCCCCGCCGCCAAGCAGGACATCCGCTTCTCGATCGAGGGGCCGGGCGAAATCGTCGCCACCGACAATGGCGACCCGACTGACCTGACCGCCTTTCCATCGCAGGAGCGTAAGGCTTTCAATGGCCTGGCGCTGGTGATCGTGAAGGCCAAGCCGGGCGAGAAGGGGCGGGTGATTGTTCGCGCCAGCGCCCCCGGCCTCGCGTCGGCTCAGGCCGTCATCAGCACAAATGCCACAGTCCGCTGAAAATTAATAACGTTACCATTTTGTCGCGTCCCATATCTTGACAATTGAGTCGGGGCGTTTATTCATCTGCATCTGATAGCGCTACCACACATGCTCACCGGACAGTCGGGAGCAGCGCTCGGGAGAGGGGTTACCAATGTCTGATTCACACATGCAATCCGTCCGTATCGCGCTCTTCGCGGCTTCCGCGTTCGGCGCGCTGTCGCTGGCGCAGGCCGCCGCCGCGCAGGATGCTACCGCACCGGCTGCAGCCGAAGCGCCCGGTCCGCAGGCCGACGAAACCGCGGACATCGTCGTCACCGGCATCCGCGCCTCGCTGGAAAGCGCCACCAACGCCAAGAAGAATGCCGTTGCCTTTGGCGACTCCATCTTCGCGGAAGACATCGGCAAGCTGCCCGCCACCAACCTGGCTGAAACGCTGAACCGCATGCCCGGCGTGCGCCTCAACCGCGACATCAATGGCGAAGGCACCCAGGTCGCGATCCGCGGCCTTGGCCCCAGCTTCACCCGCGTCCTGCTCAACGGCTCGCAGCTTCAGGTCGCGTCGGACGGCGGCACCAACGGCGGCAGCGCCAACCGTGAAGTCGATCTCGACTTCTTCCCGTCCGAACTCTTCACCCGCCTCGATCTCGCCAAGAGTCCGACGCCCTCGACGCTGGAAGGCGGCATTGCCGGTACCGTCAACCTGCGCAACGCCCGTCCCTTCGACAAGCCGGGCACCCATGTCACCGTGGTGGCGCAGGGCCAATATACTGACAGCAATGACAAGCTGTCGCCGCGCGGCGCGATCGTCGCCAGCCACACCACCGATACCTTCGGCATCCTGGTCGGCGTCGCCGGGGTCAAGACCAAGACCCGCGTCGACGGCTTTGAAACGGTCGGCTGGACCGACGGCAATCTGGGCGCGGGCGATCCGGGCGGCAATAATTTCTCCTGGGCCTCGGTCGTTCCCAACAATGCCGGCCATGGCCTGGTCGCCGGCCAGCCGGTCGATGTCGTCGCGACCTCGGGCTTGACCCGCAGCCAGCTGAGCACCGCCTTGCTCCCGCGTCTGGGCCGCGAAAGCCTGACCGATGGCGATCGTTCGCGCATCTCGGCGCTCGGCTCGATCGAATGGCGCCCGTCGGATGAACTCCACTTCGCCCTGGACGGCATGTGGGCCAAGTCGGAGCGTAATTACAGCAAGGTCAACATGAACTGGCAGGTCCGCAATTCCGGGCCGGGCACCAGCGCGCAGTCGACCGGCGGCATGATCCCGATCGACCTCACTGTCGACGACAATGGCGTGGTGACCAGCGGCACCTTTGCCAACTCCTCCTATTTCCTCGAAGCCAGCCTGTTCAAGCAGACGACCAAATTCTGGAACGTCAATCCCAGCCTGACCTGGCAGCCGGCCGACAATCTGAAGGTCGACCTCAGCGCCAATTATTCCAAGAGCAAATTCTTCCGCGAGCAGCCGACCTGGGCGTTCCAGACGACCCCGCAGTCGGGTGTCGATGTCTATTATGACAATACGGGCGGCGAATATCCGTCGATCACATCCAATCTCGACCTCAACGATCCGAACAATGGCAGCTGGCAATGGTATCGCCAGAATGTCTCGCTGGTGAAGCGCGACACGACGACCAAGGGTACGCATCTCGACGTCACCTATGGCGACGACATGTTCAACGTAAAGGTCGGTGCCGCCTATGACCGGGCGGAACGCTCGATCCGCGCCTATGACAACAGCCCGGCCTATCAGTTGTCGGTTTGTGGCACAGGCTGCACCGGCGCGACCGGTTCGGTTCCGACCAGCGCGATCCCGCAATATCTGATGAGCTCTTCGGCAGCGGGCTTCATCGTGCCCGATTTCGATGCGCTCAAGCAGGCGACCAACTATGCCAGCTATCGTGACAGCGCGCCGGAAACCCGTGGTGCCGTCACCGGCGGCGCGACCGGCGACATGGATGAAAAGGTCTGGGGCGCCTATTTCGAGTTGAACGGCGTTGTCGATATTGCCGGGCGTGACCTGCACATCAATACCGGCATGCGCTATGCCCACACCGATCAGACCGTCGTCGGACCCAGCCAGATCGGCACCGCGATCGTCGATATCACCTCGGCATCGAGCTACGAGAATTTCCTGCCGTCGATCAACCTGACCTATGACGTCATGAACAATGTCCGGCTGCGTGCCTCGGCGTCGCGGACGATGACCCGTCCCGATGCCAGCCAGATCCTGCCGGGCATCACCTTCTCCGATCCGTCAGCGCTGGTGGCAACGGCGGGCAATCCCAACCTTCAGCCCTACACGTCGGACAATTATGACATCGGCGGCGAATTCTACACCGGCGGCATCGGTTATGTCGGCGTGTCGCTGTTCCAGAAGAATGTCCAGGGCTTCACCGTCACCACTTCCGATCAGGTTGCCTTCGGGTCGCTCAACATTCCGTTCGACAGCCTGATCTCGACCCAGCAGAATGCGCTCAACGACCGGTCGCTCCAGACTGGCGTGCCGGTCAATGATCTGCCGATCACGGTCAACCGCCCGATCAACCTCAAGGATCTCAAGATCCAGGGTATCGAACTGACCTGGGTGCAGCCGCTCGACTTCCTGGTGAAGGGCCTGGGCTTCTCGGCCAACGGCACCTATCTCAAGCAGAAGTCGTCGTCCGGCCTGGTCGCGACCGGCGTGTCGCCCTACAGCTACAACCTGCAGGGCTTCTACGAAAATGACGACCTGTCGGTCAGCGTCAACTATGTCTGGAATGACGATGCGATCGCGGTGAACGGCCCGCAGAACGGCATCAACGGCGCCGATCTCAAGTCGGATGCCCGGGGCCAGCTCGACATGTCGGCCGGCTATCAGCTGCCCTTCTTCAACAAGGCGCTGCGCCTGACGGTCGATGTGCTCAACATCACCAATGAATCGATCCGCACCACCTTTGAATATTCGAATGCGGCCTATTCGGTCTATTATCCGGGCCGCACGGTGCTGGCGGGCATTCGGGCCAACTTCTGATCCTCCCCAAGGAAAACTACAGGGCCGGCCGCAACGCCGGCCCTTTTTCTTGAAAGGGGTGGGAAGGCAAGCAGGCCTTTCAATGTCGGAGGATCTTTGATCTACCCCGCTCCCTGACGTCATCATGTGGCAGCCGCTTTGGCCAGACCCGATTGAAAGAAAGCCGATGATCCGCCCGTTCCTCGCCAGCCTGACGCTTGCCCTATTGGCATGCCAGCCCGTCGCGGCGAAGACCTGCACGCCGACCTGGGTTTCAGGCTGGGCCTCCTCGCAATTCCGGCCGACCGGCGACGCGGTGCTGCCGGCGGGTACGCTGGCGGACCAGACCCTGCGTCAGATCATCCGCCCCTCGGTCGCGGGCGATCATGTCCGCGTCCGCCTGTCGAACACCGCCGGAACGCAACCGCTGCATATCGCCGGCGCCAGCATCGCCCGCGCGCGCGGGGCAGCATCGGCGGCGGTCGATCCGGCGACGCTGGTCTCGCTGCGGTTCGACGGCCAGCCGGAGGTGGTCATTCCCGCCGGCGCCGACTATCTGTCCGATCCGGTCGCCCTGCCGGTGCAGGCCCGCGACAATCTCGCGGTGTCGATCCGCTATCAGGGCGACCCCGAACAGACATCCCATCCCGGATCGCGTGCGACATCCTGGCATCTGGCCGGCGATCATCTGACCGATGATGCGATGGCGGGCGCCGCCAGTTTCGACCATTGGTTCCATCTTGCCGCAGTCGAGGTGCAGCGCTGTGCGCCCGGTCGCCTGATCGTGGCGCTGGGCGATTCCATCACCGATGGCAAGGGATCGACCACCAACGGCAATGACCGCTGGACCGACCGGCTGATCGACCGGCTTCAGGCCGACCCGAAGCGGCGCGACATCGCCGTCGTCAATCAGGGGATCGGCGGCAACCGGCTGCTGAATGACGGCCTCGGCCCCAATGCGCTGGCCCGGTTCGACCGCGACGTGCTGGCCCAGCCGGGCGTCACCCATCTGATCCTGCTGGAAGGGGTCAATGACCTTGGCACGCTGACCCGCGATGCGCCCGTCAGCCTGGACGCGCACAAGGCCCATGTCGCCCGCATCATCGGCGCCTATCGCCAGATCATCGCCCGCGCCCATGCGCGCGGCATACAGGTGATCGGCGCCACCATCATGCCCTTTGTCGGCAATGATTATTATCATGCCGATGCCCAGAATGAGGCGGATCGGCAGGCCGTGAATGCCTGGATCCGCGCGCCGGGGAATTTTGACGGGCTGGTCGACTTCGACCGGGCAACCCGCGATCCGGCCCGCCCCGATCGGTTGCTGCCGGCCTATGATGGCGGTGATGCGCTCCACCCCAACCCGGCCGGCTATCGCGCCATGGGCGACGCGGTGGCGCTGGCATTGTTCGATTAAGGACAGGGGAACGCGTGATGGTCGTCACGCGGCAATTTTGTGAAATCCGCTACGGCCTTCGTGAAAGGGGGGCGGTGGTGATCGACAAAGCGCCAAGGAAATATCGTCTTCAGGACTATGTGAATGCTGAGGCGGACGTGCTGTTTCGCAGTGATGAGGAAGTGATCCAGATCTGGCGCTCCACGACCGATTATCAACGCTTGACCCCGCATCAGAAGGCCGCGCGTGCCGAATTGCAGCGTCGTGGCATCCGGCTGGAAGGGGCATCGGTGCCCCGCGACACCTGACATCTTATCGTCGTGGTCGTTGGCTGCCCGATTCCAATACGGTCTCCATCGCCACGAAGGTCGATGTGCTGGCGACATGGGGCAGGGCGGATATTTTTTCGCCCAGGACGATGCGATAGCGCCTGATGTCGGCGGTGCGGACCTTGAGCAGATAGTCGAAATTGCTCGCCAACATATGGCATTCCTCGACCTCCGGGATACGCCGGACCGCCGCATTGAATTCCCGCAACGCATTCTCGCGCGTGTCGCTCAGCTTCACCTCGGTAAAGGCGACATGATCCATCCCCAGCTTGGCCGGATCGACGATCGCGCGAAATCCGCGAATGACGCCGCTCTCCTGCAACCGCTTCAACCGCACCTGGCACGGCGTCTTGGACAGGCCGACGCTGGCGGCCAGGTCGGTCACGGTCATGCGACCATCCTCGACCAGGGCGGCGATGATACGCCGGTCGAACTCGTCCAATTCGACCATGGTTGCCCTATTATCCATCCAATTTACCTGATTAATGCCATCTAATAAGTCATATTGTCACATTTCTGGCATTTGAAAAGACGGAACGAAATCCGGCTTTGGATTATTCTGGTCGCATGACCGACCAGACCCCCTTTGCCGCCTTCGCCCCCGCCATTCGCGACCAGTCGCCGCTGCGCCAGGCGATCACCGCCGCCTATCGCCGGGACGAGGCTGAGTGCCTTGCCCCGCTGCTCGACGCGGCGACGCTGCCCGACGCCACCCGCGCTGCCGTGGCGGACACGGCGCGCCATCTGGTCACCACCCTGCGCGCCAATCACAAGGGTACCGGGGTCGAGGGGCTGGTGCAGGAATATTCGCTCTCCAGTCAGGAGGGCGTGGCGCTGATGTGCCTGGCCGAAGCGCTGCTGCGCATCCCCGACAAGGGCACGCGCGACGCCCTGATCCGTGACAAGATCGCCGATGGCGACTGGGGCTCGCATCTGGGCGGCGGCAAGTCGCTGTTCGTCAACGCCGCGACCTGGGGCCTGGTCGTCACCGGCAAGCTGGTCGGCAGCGTCGATGATCGCGGCCTGGCGGCGGCGCTCGCTCGTCTGGTCGCGCGCGCCGGCGAGCCGGTGATCCGTCGCGGCGTCGACCTCGCCATGCGGATGATGGGCGAACAGTTCGTCACCGGCGAGACGATCAAGGAGGCGGTCAAGCGCGCCAAGGAACTGGAGGCCAAGGGCTTCGCCTACAGCTATGACATGCTGGGCGAGGCGGCGACCACTGCTGCCGATGCCGCGCGCTATTATGCCGATTATGAAAAGGCGATCCACGCCATCGGCAAGGCGTCGGCCGGTCGCGGCATCTATGCCGGCCCGGGCATCTCGATCAAGCTGTCGGCGCTCCATCCGCGCTATGTCCGGGCGCAGGCCGACCGGGTGATGGGCGAATTGCTGCCGGCGGTGAAGCAACTGGCGCTGCTCTCGAAGCGCTACGACATCGGCCTCAACATTGACGCGGAGGAGGCGGATCGCCTCGAACTCTCGCTCGACCTGCTCGAAAGCCTGGCGCTCGATCCCGACCTCGCCGGCTGGGATGGTCTTGGCTTCGTCGTCCAGGGCTATGGCAAGCGCTGCCCCTTCGTCATCGACTGGATCATCGACCTTGCCCGCCGCGCCGATCGCCGGATGATGGTGCGCCTGGTCAAGGGCGCCTATTGGGATGCGGAGATCAAGCGCGCGCAGGTCGATGGCCTCGCCGACTTCCCGGTCTATACCCGCAAGGTCCATACAGACGTCGCCTATGTCGCCTGCGCCAAGAAGCTGCTGGCCGCGCCCGACGCCGTCTTCCCGCAATTCGCCACCCATAATGCCCAGACGCTGGCCACCATCTACCAGATGGCCGGGCCGGACTTCGCGATCGGCAAATATGAGTTCCAGTGCCTGCACGGCATGGGCGAGCCGCTCTATGAACAGGTCGTCGGCAAGGACAAGCTCGACCGTCCGTGCCGCATCTATGCGCCGGTCGGCACGCATGAGACCTTGCTCGCCTATCTCGTCCGCCGCCTGCTGGAAAATGGCGCGAACAGCAGCTTCGTCAACCGCATCGCCGACCCCGATGTCTCGATTGACGAGATGATCGCCGACCCGGTCGAGATCGTCCGCGCCATGCCGCATCCCGGCGCCCGGCATGACCAGATCGCCGCGCCCGCCGGCCTTTATCCCGATCGCCGCAATTCCAATGGCATCGACCTCAGCGACGAGGGCGCGCTCGCCGCGCTGACGCAGGCGCTGCAGCACAGCGCCGCCATCGCCTGGACTGCCGCGCCCGAGGGCGGGGAAGGGGAGGCGCGCCCGGTCTGCAACCCCGCCGACCATCGCGACATTGTCGGCACCGTCTGGGAAGCGAGCGCCGACCATGCCCGCGCCGCCGCGATCCGCGCCGCCAACGCCTGCTGGCCCAACACGCCCGTCGCCGATCGCGCCGTCCTGCTGGATCGGGCGGCCGACGCGATGCAGGACCGGATGCCGGTGCTGCTCGGCCTCATCATGCGCGAAGCGGGCAAGTCGCTGCCCAACGCCATCGCCGAAGTGCGCGAGGCGATCGACTTCCTGCGCTATTATGCGGCGCAGGCGGGCACCACCTTCGGCCCGGATCAGGCGCCGCTGGGTCCGATCACCTGCATCAGCCCCTGGAACTTCCCGCTCGCCATCTTCACCGGGCAGGTTGCGGCCGCACTGGTCGCGGGCAATCCGGTGCTGGCCAAGCCTGCCGAGGAAACCCCGCTGATCGCAGCCGAAGCCGTCCGCCTGCTGCATGAAGCCGGCGTGCCCGGCGATGCGCTGCAACTGCTGCCCGGCGACGGCCGGATCGGCGCTGCGCTGGTCGCCGCGCCGGAAACGGCGGGCGTCATGTTCACCGGCTCGACCGAGGTCGCCCGGCTGATCCAGCGCCAGCTCGCCACCCGCCTGTCGCCCGCCGGCAAGCCGATCCCGCTGATCGCCGAAACCGGCGGCCAGAATGCGATGATCGTCGACAGTTCGGCGCTGGCGGAACAGGTGGTGGCCGACGTCATCGCCTCCGCCTTCGACAGCGCCGGCCAGCGCTGCTCGGCGCTGCGCATCCTGTGCCTGCAGGAAGATGTCGCCGATCGTACCCTTACCATGCTGAAGGGCGCGCTCAGGGAATTGCGCATCGGCCGCACCGATCGGCTCGCGGTCGACACCGGCCCGGTCATCACGGCCGAGGCGAAGGCGGGCATCGAACAGCATATCGCATCGATGCGTGCGCTCGGCCGCAAGGTCGAGCAGCAGGATCTGCCGGAAGAGGCTGCGCACGGCACTTTCGTCGCGCCGACCATCATCGAACTGGACAGCATCGCCGACCTCACCCGCGAGATATTCGGCCCGGTGCTGCACGTCATCCGTTTCCGTCGCGAGCGGATGGATGCGCTGGTCGATGCGATCAACGCCACCGGCTATGGCCTGACCTTCGGCCTGCACACCCGCCTCGACGAGACGGTGGCGCGCGTCACCGCGCGGGTGAAGGCCGGCAATATCTATGTGAACCGCAACGTCATCGGCGCGATCGTCGGGGTGCAGCCGTTCGGCGGGCGCGGCCTGTCGGGCACCGGGCCAAAGGCAGGCGGTCCGCTCTATCTCGGCCGCCTGACCCGCACCGCGCCGGTCTTTGCCGAGCGGGTCGGCTATCTCGCCTCGCCGATCCATGATTTCGTGAGCTGGCTGGAGGCACAGGACGATCATGAAGCGGCGGCGGTCGCGCGCCATTATGGCGATGCGTCGGCGCTCGGCGTCGAACTGGCGCTGCCCGGCCCGGTCGGCGAGACCAACCTCTATGCGCTGCATCCGCGCGGCCTGCTGCTGCTGCGTCCGGGCACGCGGCGTGGCCTGCTCGCCCAGATGGCCGCCGTGCTGGCGACCGGCAACCGCGCTATGATCGAGGGCGCTCCGCTGCCGCAGGGCCTGCCCGCCAGCGTCGCCGCCCATTTTATCGCCCAGCCGGATGCGCCCTTCGCCGCGATGCTGGTGGAGGGGGATGCCGACCAGATCCTCGCCGCAACCGGGGCGGTGGCCGAACTGGACGGGCCGATCGTCACTGTCCATGCAGCCGCGCTGGGCGACGAGCGCGCCTGGCATCTCGACTGGCTGCTGGAGGAGGTATCGACCTCCATCAACACGACCGCCGCGGGCGGCAATGCCAGCCTGATGATGATCGGCTGATAGTGAAAAGGGCGGCCCGCACAGGCCGCCCTTTTTCTTTGTGGCAGGTTGCCGTGCGTCAGGCGACGCTCAGGCGCACGTCGATATTGCCGCGCGTGGCGTGCGAATAGGGGCAGATTGTGTCCGCTTCGGCGACCAGCGCCTCGGCAGCAGCCTTGTCGACGCCCGGCAGGCTGATTTCCAGCGCGACGTCCAGGCCAAAGCCCTTGTCGCTGCGCGGGCCGATCCCGACCGTGGCAGTGACGCTGGCGTCGGCGGGCACGCGGGGCAGGTCCTTGTCCTGGCTGGCCGCGAACTTCATCGCGCCCAGGAAGCAGGCGGCATAGCCCGACGCGAAAAGCTGTTCGGGATTATTGCCCTGGCCGTTGCCGCCCAGTTCCTTGGGCGTGCCCAGCGTCACCGCGAAGCTGCCATCGGTGGTTGCGGCCTTGCCGTCGCGGCCGCCGGTTGCGGTGGCGCTGGTGGAATAGAGGATCTTGCTGCTCATCGATCGGTCCTTTCATTTAATCATCTGCGATTAAATCGCGTGCGATCTATATGTGTCTGTCGATGCGAGTCGTCAACCCTTGCGATCATATCGCGTGCGATTTATATTTCGGGGCAAGGAGTATCGCCATGACCACCCCAGACGACGCGCGCGGCGCGCTCGATGATTTTCTCTGCTTCGGCGTCTATTCGACCGGGCTTGCCTTCAACCGGCTCTACAAGCCGCTGCTCGATCGCTACGGCATCACCTATCCCCAATATCTGGTGATGGTGGCGCTGGCCCGGCGCGACGACCAGACGGTCGGCGAACTTGGCGGGCAATTGTTCCTGGAATCCAATACCCTGACCCCGCTCATCAAGCGTCTGGAAACGGCCGGTCTGGTGGATCGCCGGCGTGACAGCGCGGATGAGCGCGTCGTGCGGGTGCGGCTGACGTCCCAGGGGCGAGGGGTGACGCAGGAGGCATCGGCCTGCGTGCCGGAAGAGATTTTGCGGGCGTCCGGCCTGTCAGTGGAAGAGGCCATGGCGCTTAACAAGGCGCTGGTCGCGCTGCGCGGCCATTTGCAAGGCGCCGCCTGAGCGTCTTTGCCCCGAAGGGCTGTTATCGCTTTGCAAGAAATGTGGTCGGGGAAAGAGGATTCGAACCTCCGGCCCCTGCCTCCCGAAGACAGTGCTCTACCAGGCTGAGCTATTCCCCGACCGATGCCGAAGCCGCTTTGTGGGCGGCCCCGTAAGGCAGGAGTGCGCCTATAGAGGGGGCTTTCCGGGCTGGCAAGCCACCCGATGCGCTTTTTTTCATCTTGCTGTCACAGGCCCCGGATCGGGGGTGCCGGGCATTAGCGGGCGACAGCATGGTTGGCCTTTTGCTACAGCCGTGCACCATCAGACTCGCGCCCAAAAGAAAGCATCGCCTTGCACGCCATGTCGTCGCCCCAGCCCCATTATGAGCAGCAATATCTCGATCTGATGCGCCATATCTGGCGCCATGGCGACGAGCGGATCGACCGTACCGGGGTGGGCACTCGGTCGATCCTGGGCGCGACGCTGCGATTCTCGCTGGCGGATGACGCGGTGCCGCTGCTCACCACCAAGCGGGTCTATTGGAAGGTCGCCGCGCGCGAGATGCTGTGGTTCCTGACCGGCGACACCAATATCCGCGAACTGGTGAAGCAGAATGTCCATATCTGGACTGACTGGCCGCTCGACAGCTACCGCAAGGCGACCGGCGAGAATATCGACCGCGACACGTTCGAGGCGCGAATCATCGCGGATGAGGCCTTTGCCCGGCAATGGGGCGATCTTGGCCCGGTCTATGGTGCCCAATGGGTGAACTGGCCGCGCTACGAGCCGGCCGGCGATGGTCTGTTTCGTCGGGCAGAAAAGGGACACAACCAGATCGCCGCGCTGGTCGATGCGATTCGCACCAGCCCCGGTTCGCGCCGCCTGCTCTTCACCGGCTGGAACGTGGCCGAAGTCGCGCAGATGGCATTGCCGCCCTGTCACATGACCTATCAGTTCCAGGTGTCTGACGGCCGCCTCAACGGCCTGCTCTTCCAGCGCAGCTGCGACCTGGGATTGGGCTTTGCCTTCAACATCTTCGGCCTGTCGATGATTACCCGGATGCTGGCCCAGCAATGCGATCTGGAGCCGGGCGAGGTGGTCTGGCAGGGCGGCGACGTCCACCTCTACCTCAACCATGCCGATCTGGTGGAGGAGCAGATCAGCCGTACCCCCGCGGGCGCGCCAAAGCTGCGGATCAATCGCCGGCCTTCGCGCATTTTCGACTACAGGATTGAGGATTTCGAGGTGCAGGATTATGCGCCGCAGGCCCATATTTCCGCGCCCGTCGCCGTATAAGGTGACAGCGAAGGCGGCAGGAGAAAGGGAATTGGGTCAGTAAGGCTTGCCTTGTGCGGCGTTGAAATATAATAATTGCACAAAGCAATATTATTGCGACGCACAATAGGAGGCAGGATGACCGATTCGATCGAATCCGGCGCTGTGACGGACGGGCAGGGACGCAACCTGCCACCGCTCAAGCTGCATGTGCCCGAGCCGCCCGCGCGGCCCGGCGAGCGCGCGGATTTCACCCATTTCGACATTCCCGCGGCCGACGCGGCACCGCGCCCGGACGAGGCAACCCACCCTTCCCAGATGCGCGACTTCGCCTATGGGCTGGTCCGCGTGCTGGACGAGGATGGCCATGCGGTCGGCGCCTGGGATCCCAAGCTGCCGGCCGAGACGCTGCTGAAGATGCTGCGCTACATGGCGCTGACCCGCGCTTTCGACGGCCGCATGTTCCGCGCCCAGCGCCAGGGCAAGACCAGTTTCTACATGAAGTCGACCGGCGAGGAGGCGGTGTCGATCGGCGCCGCGCTTGCCCTGTCGCGCGACGACATGTGCTTTCCCTCCTATCGCCAGCAGGGCATATTGATCGCGCGGGACTGGTCCATCGTCGACATGATGAACCAGATTTACTCGAACAAGGGCGACCGGATGAAGGGCCGCCAACTGCCGATCATGTATTCGGCGCGGGAAGCCGGCTTCTTCTCCATCTCCGGCAACCTCACCACCCAATATCCCCAGGCGGTGGGCTGGGCGATGGCGAGCGCGGCCAAGGGCGACACCCGCATCGCCGCCACCTGGTGCGGCGAGGGCTCGACGGCGGAGGGTGACTTCCATTCGGCCTGCACCTTCGCCAGCGTCTATCGCGCCCCGGTCATCATGAATGTGGTCAACAACCAGTGGGCGATCAGCAGCTTCTCCGGCTTTGCCGGGGCGGAGGCGACCACCTTCGCCGCGCGCGCGATCGGCTATGGCATTGCCGGGCTGCGCGTCGACGGCAATGATGTGCTGGCCGTCTATGCCGCTACCCGCTGGGCCGCCGACCGCGCCCGCGCCAATGGCGGCCCGACCCTGATCGAGCATTTCACCTATCGCGTCGAAGGGCACAGCACGTCCGACGATCCCACCGCCTATCGCTCGGCCGAGGAAAGCAGCCAATGGCCGCTCGGCGATCCGATCGCGCGGCTGAAGCAGCATTGCATCAATCTGGGCATCTGGGACGAGGAACGCCACGCCGCGATGGACCAGGAACTGGCCGAGATGGTCCGTGACGCCGCGCGCGAGGCCGAAAAGAACGGCATATTGGGCCATGGCCTCCACCATCCGATGGAAAGCATGTTCCAGGACGTGTTCGAGGACATGCCCTGGCACCTGAAAGAACAGCAGCAGCAGATGCTCGACGAATGGAAGGCGGCAGGGCTGTGAGGGCGCCTGCATCCACGAACGCCGTCATCCCAGCGAAGGCTGGGATCTCCCTTCTGCTGAAGGGCGCCACGAAGAAAAATGAGATGCCAGCCTGCGCTGGCATGACGAATGGAGAGGATTCGCATCATGGCAGATGATGTGATGGAGGCTGTGGCTGACACCCAGCAGATGAACATGATCCAGGCGATCAACAGCGCACTGGACGTGATGATGGGCCGCGACCCCGATGTCGTGGTGATGGGGGAGGATGTCGGCTATTTCGGCGGGGTGTTCCGCGCCACCGCCGGCCTGCAGCAGAAATATGGCAAGAACCGCGTGTTCGACACGCCGATCACCGAATGCGGCATCATCGGCGTCGCGGTCGGCATGGGCGCCTATGGCCTGCGGCCGGTCCCCGAAATCCAGTTTGCCGACTATATCTATCCCGCGCTCGACCAGTTGGTGAGCGAGGCGGCACGGCTGCGCTATCGCTCGGCCGGCGAGTTCATTGCGCCGATGACGGTGCGCTCGCCCTTTGGCGGCGGCATCTTCGGCGGCCAGACCCATAGCCAGAGCCCGGAGGGCATCTTCACCCATGTGTCCGGGGTCAAGACGGTGATCCCGTCCACCCCCTATGACGCCAAGGGGCTGCTGATCGCCGCGATCGAGGATAATGATCCGACCATCTTCTTCGAGCCCAAGCGCATCTATAACGGCCCGTTCGACGGCCATTATGACACGCCGGCCAAGAGCTGGGCGGGGCATGCAGATGCGCAGGTGCCGCAGGGCTATTATCGCATCCCGCTCGGCAAGGCGCGGATCGCCCGGCCCGGCGCGGCGCTGACCATCCTCTGCTATGGCACGATGGTCCATGTCGTAGAAAATACCGTGGCGAAACTGGGCGTCGATGCCGAGATCGTCGACCTGCGCACGCTGGTGCCGCTCGACATCGACACGATCGAGGCGTCGGTCAGGAAGACCGGCCGCTGTCTGATCGTGCATGAAGCGACGCGGACCAGTGGCTTTGGCGCCGAACTGTCGGCGCTGGTGCAGGAACGCTGCTTCTACCATCTCGAAGCGCCGATCGAGCGCGTCACCGGCTTCGACACCCCTTATCCGCACAGTCTGGAATGGGCCTATTTCCCCGGCCCCGTGCGCATCCGCGAAGCCATCAACAAGATCATGAAGGACTGAGCGCCATGGCTCTTTTCACATTCAAGCTGCCGGACATCGGCGAAGGCATTGCGCAGGCGGAGATTGTCGGCTGGCACATCAAGGTCGGCGACCGGGTCGAGGAAGACCAGCCGATTGCCGACATGATGACCGACAAGGCGACGGTCGAGATGGAAAGCCCGGTCGCGGGCACCGTCGTCCGCCTGGCCGGGGAGCCCGGCGATCAGGTGTCGATCGGCGCGATGCTGGTGGAGATCGAGACGGCAGGCGAGGGGGCGGCTGCCGCACCCGCGCCGTCGGTCGAAACGGTCGAGGCCGAGACGCCGGGAGAGGCGGAGATCGCGGTACCTGTGCAGGCTGAACCCGTCGTGCAGGCGCCTGCGCCCCAGGAAGCGAAGAGCGCAGCCAAGCCTGAACCAATCGTAGAGCCGGCCGGGCATGCTGCACCCGTCCTGGCATCCCCCGCCGTCCGCGCCCGGGCCAGGGAACTGGGCATCGACCTCGCGCTGGTGAAGCCCAATGGCGACCATGTCCGCCACACCGACCTCGACGCCTATCTCCTCTATGGCGCGGGGCAGGGCTATCGCCCGGCGGGCCGCGCGGCACCGCGCGCCGACGAGCAGGTGAAGGTGATCGGCATGCGCCGCCGCATTGCCGAGAATATGGCTGCGTCCAAGCGCCACATCCCGCACTTCACCTATGTCGAGGAAATCGACGTCACCGCACTGGAGGAGGCGCGGACGCAGCTCAACGATCATCGTGGCGATCGGCCCAAGCTCACCATGCTGCCGCTGCTGATCGTGGCGATCTGCAAGACGCTGCCCGACTTCCCGATGCTCAATGCCCGTTATGATGATGATGAGGCGGGCGTGGTGACACGCCATGGCGCGGTGCATCTGGGTATGGCGACGCAGACCGATGCGGGCCTGATGGTGCCGGTGATCCGCGACGCGCAGGACAAGAATGTCTGGCAGTTGGCGACCGAGATCCGCCGCCTCGCCGACGCCGCGCGCAGCGGCAAGGCGACGTCGGCCGAACTGTCGGGCTCCACTTTGACCCTGACCTCGCTCGGCCCGCTCGGCGGCATCGCCACCACCCCGGTCATCAACCGGCCCGAAGTGGCGATCATCGGCCCCAACCGCGTGATCGAGCGCCCCATGTTCGTGACGAACAAGATGGGGAGCAAGGAGATCGTCGCGGCAAAGCTGATGAACCTGTCGATCAGCTGCGACCATCGCGTCGTCGACGGCTGGGATGCGGCCAGCTTCGTCCAGGCCGTGCGCAAACTGCTGGAAACGCCGGTCCTGCTGTTCGAGGGCTGAGAAACGCAAGCAAGGGGGCGGAGGCATCCGCCCCCTTTATTTGGTCAGCACGACGATCGCCCCCTTGGTGGGGTCGGGCTTGAACAATAGCCGCAGGACCCGGCGGACGATGTAGAAGCGCCGCTTGCTCAGCAGGCGCTTGGGATAGGTGCGCCGCTTGTAGAAGATGCTGAAGAGCTCTTCGGGCATCGGCAGGATACGGGCATCGGCAAAGCCCGCTTCCCGACCGCGCGCGATGATCAGGTGCGGCGGCATGTCCCGTTCGGTCACGCCATATAGCTCCATGGCCTGGATCGAGATCGGATTGTCGGCATGGCCTTCGCCCGGTTCATGGGTGATCAGCATGCCGCCCGGCTTGAGCGCGCGAAAGACCGAGCGGATCGCCAGCCCCTCATCCTCGGCATGATGAAGCGAATCGAAAAAGATCGCCGCGTCGAAATAGCCGTCAAAATCGAGCGATTCAAAATCGCTGCAGACAAAACGCAGATTGTCGCCGATGCCGTAAAGGCGGGCGCCTTCCCGCGCCAGTTCGATCATGTCTGCGGCAATGTCCTGTCCCACCACCTCATAACCATGGCGGGCGAGAAAGCTGCTGGTCCAGCCGCCGCCACAGCCCAGGTCCAATATGCGTGCCGGTGGCGGCGGCAGCAACGACATGATCGTGCCGATCGACGTCAGGTTGAGACCGCATAGTGGGTCGGAAAACGGCTTATGGAGGCAATGATCGCGCCCCATTTCGCCAATATTGGCGAGATAGGCCTGCTCGCCTTCTTTTGGCATGGACAATAGTCTCCGAAACTGGTCGTCCGGCTCTATGAAGATTGTTGCAACGGTACAAGCGCGGCCTGCACGAGAAGAGATTTGTTGCGTAACGCGCGCGGTTTCAGCGCGCGTCTTCAGCGTACCGTGGCGCGATAGCTTAGGCGGCCGGTTTGTCCGGGCAGGACCGCATCTGGCAGCAGCCAGCGGACATGGGTGACATCGGCCGGCGTGGCCCGGCGGGTGCCGCCCAGCGGCGTGGGCAGCCATAGTTGATCGAGGCGGCCCCAATGCACGCCACCATCGACCGACAATTGCATCAGCGGATGGGAAAGGTCGAGCTGGGTGCCATGGGGTATCGGGCGGACGACGGCCATGCCACGGATCGGCCGGTTGCCTTCATGGCGCCAGTCGACCACCACGATCAACTGATCGCCGGGCAGGGCATCCTGCGCTGTGGCGACGATACGCCGGGATCGGCCATTGATGTCGACCTGGACACGCTCCACGAACATGCGCGTATCGAGATGGATATCCTGCTGCGCCGCGGCTGTCGCCGGCGCGATCAACGCGGCCAGCATGACCAGCCATGACATGCCTCGCAATGTCATGCGATATTCCCCCTATCGTCTCGACGGAGGCTTAGCAGCGAGGGCCGAATATTTGGTTAAATCCTTGTTTCCCTTCTGGGGGCGGCATGTCGGCTATTGGAAATTGACCGCTACGGCCAGCGGGTGCAGAGCAGGCCTGATAGGCTAGGGGGATCATCAGGGGTGACATCGCACGAGCAAATGGAGATCAACCGGCGGCGCGACCGGCTGCTCGCGTCGATCGCGTTGACGTCCGGGCTGGGATTGATGCTGGCCTTGCCTTTCGCCTTGCGGGCCGGTGCCGAGTTTTTTCTGCCGCTGACGGCCGCGCTGGTGGTCGCGATCGCGCTGGTGCCGTTGCTCGAATGGCTGGAACGGCACCGCTTGCCGTCCGCGCTGGCGGCCTTTGCCGCCGTCATTGCCTTCCTTGTGGTTGCCAATACCGCGCTGGTGTTGATTGTCGTGCCGGCAACCGACTGGTTTCGAATCCTGCCCCAGCGGCTGCCGCAGATCCAGGCGAACCTGGCGCCACTGATCGACCTCTATTCGCAGCTCCAGCGATTTGTCGATGAAACCGTGCGGATGCTGGCTACCGGGCCGGTTGCCGGGGCGCAGGCCACGGCGGTCGAGGCGCCACGGTCGCTGTTGCAGTTCGCCGCGACATCGGCCCCCTCGGCGATCATCCAGATGGTGTTCGCCCTGCTCATCATCTATTTTTTCCTTGCCGGCTGGACCCGGCTGCGCCGGCGCACGATCAACAGCCGGGGCAGTTTCGATGGCGCGATGGCTGTCGCCCGGGTGATCCAGAATGTCGTCGATGCGACATCGGCCTATGTCATGACGATCGCGACCATCAACCTGTGCCTGGGGCTGGCCGTTGCGATTGCGCTGTGGCTGATCGGCATGCCATCGCCCTGGATGTGGGGCGGCATCGTCGCGTTGCTGAACTTCGTCCCCTATTTCGGACCGATGATGGCGGCGGTGCTGCTGGCGTTGGGCGGCCTGATGGTGTTCGACGATATCTGGACGGCGCTGCTGCCCGCGCTGTTGCAGGTCGGGTTCCATCTGGTCGAATCCAACGTCATCACCCCGACCATCCTGGGACGGCGGCTCACGATGAACCCGCTGCTGATTCTCGTCTCGCTGACCTTCTGGGGATGGGTATGGGGAACGCCGGGCGCCTTGCTGGGCGTGCCGTTGCTCATCATTGTCCAGACCGTGGTGGCGGCGGCGGGAACCCCGGATATTGCGGGTTTCCTGTTCGAGCGGGGGACGCTGACGGTTTCTCCACGCAAAGAAAATGCGGATCAGGAAGAAACTGACAGTCTGGACGGTTGACAGGTCCGGCGGACCCGCATATCTGGCCGCTCCACACCAAACGCGGGTGTAGCTCAGTTGGTTAGAGTGCCGGCCTGTCACGCCGGAGGTCGCGGGTTCGAGCCCCGTCACTCGCGCCACTTTCCTTGACCGGAAAGTTGGAAGGTGTACAGATTTGCATCATCTGGTGGCCAGTGGCCACGAATGGATGCCACCCTGCGCGGGTGTAGCTCAGTTGGTTAGAGTGCCGGCCTGTCACGCCGGAGGTCGCGGGTTCGAGCCCCGTCACTCGCGCCACTTTCCTTGACCGGAAAGTGAAAATTTCTCCTAGAACAGCATCGCTTGGCGGCCGATCGGTCGCGGTGCGCTGCTGTGCCGCACGCGGGTGTAGCTCAGTTGGTTAGAGCGCCGGCCTGTCACGCCGGAGGTCGCGGGTTCGAGTCCCGTCACTCGCGCCACTTCTCCCGAAGTGGCCGGATCGTCCGCCGATCCTTTTCCCCGATATTCTGAAAATGGGCCGACACCATCGGCATCGGCCCGTTTCGGCAATCAGAGATCTGCGCCAGTCACATGCGGCGGCAGCGGTTCGTTGGCCAGCCAGCGATAGACGCCGCCGGCCGCCAGGGCGCCGACGATCGGGGCCACCCAGAACAGCCACAATTGCTGCAGGGCCAGGCCGCCGACCAGCAGGGCGGGGCCGGTGCTGCGCGCCGGATTGACCGACGTGTTGGTGACCGGAATGCTGATAAGGTGGATCAGCGTCAGCGCCAGGCCGATCGCGATCGGCGCGAATCCGGCCGGGGCGCGGGTGTCGGTCGCGCCCAGGATAACGCTGAGGAAGCCGAAGGTCAGGACGACCTCGATCACCAGTCCCGACGACAGCGCATAACCACCGGGCGAATGCGGGCCATAACCGTTTACCGCCAGGCCGTTGGGCGCCAGTTCATAGCCCGGCTGGCCGCTGGCGATGAACAGCAGGACCGCGGCGGCAATCACCGCGCCCACCAGCTGGGCGACGATATAGGGGGCGATGTCGCGGGCCGGGAAGCGACCGCCGGCCCACAGGCCGATCGTGACGGCCGGATTGAGATGACAGCCCGAAATATGCCCGATCGAAAAGGCCATGGTCAGCACGGTCAGGCCAAAGGCCAGGGCAACGCCCAGCAGGCCAATGCCGACATTGGGAAAGGCGGCTGCCAGCACGGCGCTGCCGCACCCGCCAAACACCAGCCAGAATGTGCCGAAACCTTCGGCAAATAGTCTCTTGCCCATTGGAACCATCATGTCCTCCTGTTGTGCGTTGCACCGGCCACCGGCATGCACGGACGTCCGGTGCGGGGTGGCGCCGCCCGGTCAATGTGGAATGGCATGGGCAGGGGGCAGCGCCCGGGTTCCGGGACTGTGTCGACTGGTGACTGGCGCATGGACATGCCTTGGCCCCCCATTTCGTAGGACCGCGTCTGCCCGCATCCGGCGAGCAAGATCATTGCGATCTCTCAACGATCAGAAATATAGGGGATAATAGCGCTTTGCCAGCGCTAAGTGGCTAGGGACTAACCCCGACGCCAGCGGCCGGTTTCCATCCAGGCGAGCAGGCGCCTCAGGGGAAGTAACCAGATCCAGATCAGGCCAAGAAAGACATAGGCCGGCACCTGGCCCCACATGGGCAGGCGGCCGATCCAGCTCGACAGGCTGCCAATCAGAATCGCCCAGCCCAGGATCATGGCCAGGATCAGGAACATGCCGGCGGGCTTGCGCCAGCTCGGCTGATAATGATGACGGGGATCGATGCCCATCGGATCAGCCTGCCTCGATCAGCGTCGATTCGGTCAGGACCATGTCGAGCGGCAGATCCCAGGGGTCTGCCGGCACCGCGTCCAGTTCCTGCGCGGACCAGGCAAGGCCGATCCGCAACGCATCCGGGAACCGGGCGAAGGCGCGATCATAATAGCCGCCGCCTTGTCCCAGGCGGTTCATCGCGCGATCGAAGCCGAGAAGCGGGGCAAAGATGACATCGGGGGCGATCGCGCCGCCATCTGGATCGGGATGGCTGGTGCCGAACGGGCCGGGGAACAGTGGATCCTCCGGTCGCCAGGCGAGAAACTCCATGCTGCCGAGGCGATCGAGCACACGGGGCAATGCGACGGTCTTGCCCATGACGCCCAATTGCGCCGCCAGCCGCTGCGCCGGGGCTTCATCGTCCAGACCCATATAGAGCGCGACGATATGCGCATCGGCGATCCGCCGGGCCAGTGGCGAAGGGATGGCCTTGAACGCCAGCCGGTGCGCCAGCGAATCCAGCGTTGCGACGAAGTCGCGCCGTTGCTGACGCGCGATCGTGCGCAGCATGGTCTTGTCGGCCGCGTCAATATCGTCTTGCATGGGAATGTGGGTCCACTCTGCCAGCGCAAGGTGGGTGACGGGACCGCCTTGGCCGTTTGCTGGAATATCCTCTGACGCCTCAACGTCAGGTGGGGACCATGTAGATCGGGCCGGAGCCCGCCCAGGGACAGCCCCCTTGGATGTGATTATCGCCTCAGGGATGTTCGCTAAAGCTCGCACCAGGCAGTGCCCGTCACCGCCAATCTAGGCGTCCGGGTCGCGGGCGGCAAGCCCGTCGCGCAGCTTTTCTATTCGGGTGGCCAGCGCCTCGATGGCGCGGGCTGCCGGTTCGTCGTCGCTTTCCAGCGCCAATTGTTCCTGGCGGCCGGCCGCTGTGCGTTTCATTTCATTGAGTTCGTCGGCCATGAAGAGTGCCGCAAACAGCAGCGCGCGGACCTCGGTCAGGCCCGGCGAACTGCGCTGGGCAAGATAGACCTTGTCCTCGATCATCTTGGCCAGATGGGCCAGATGCGCTTCGTCGCCATCGCGGCCATGCACGATATATTGGCGTCCGGCGATATGTAGCGTGGTTTCAGCCATCCGTTCGCCCCTTCAGATCCGCTATCAGTTCGTCCAGCGACCGCAGCGCCGCGCGAGCGGCGGGCACGTCGATGGCGGGGGAAGGATGGGGGGCCGCCTGCGGGAGGCTGGCCACATCCTGTTCAAGCCGACTGATCGCACGCTCCAGCGTGCCGATCGCCTGCATCATGCGGTCGCTTGCCATCCCTGTTGCATAGCCAATGTTTTCGCCGTGCAAAAGCGGTGTTTGGGCGGCTTGACGTACGCAATGCCCCGGCTGCGGTTGACGCATGGGGATCGAGGCGACAAAGGAGGCCCAAATCGACTCGCCCGCTCGCGCGCGGCCCGCGCCTGCCAGCCATGAAAGACGCCTGCCCGATATGACCGTTTCCGACACGCTGCTCGCCAATGCCATCCGGGCGCTTTCCATGGACGCCGTACAGGCGGCGAACAGCGGCCATCCCGGCATGCCAATGGGCATGGCCGACGTCGCCACGGTATTGTTCAAGGATTATGTGAAGTTCGATCCGACCCAGCCCAAATGGGCCGATCGCGACCGTTTCGTGCTGTCGGCCGGCCATGGCTCGATGCTGATCTATTCGCTGCTGAACCTCACCGGCTATGCCCGTCCGACGATGGACGACATCCGCGACTTCCGGCAGCTCAACAGCCCCTGCGCCGGCCATCCGGAGAATTTCGAGCTGGCAGGGGTCGAAGCGACCACCGGTCCGCTGGGTTCGGGCCTGGCCACCGCCGTCGGCATGGCGATTGCCGAGCGTCATCTGAATGCCGAGTTCGGCGACGATCTGGTCGATCACCGCACCTGGGTGATCGCCGGCGACGGCTGCCTGATGGAAGGCATCAACCATGAGGCGATCGGCCTCGCCGGTCACCTGAACCTCTCGCGCCTGATCGTGCTGTGGGACGACAACAAGATCACCATCGACGGCGCCGTCGACCTGTCGAGCAATGAAGATGTCCGCGCCCGCTACGCCGCCACCGGCTGGCATGTCGTGTCGTGCGACGGCCATGACGTCGCCGACGTCC
This sequence comes from Sphingobium sp. AP49, assembly GCF_000281715.2. Taxonomy (NCBI): domain Bacteria; kingdom Pseudomonadati; phylum Pseudomonadota; class Alphaproteobacteria; order Sphingomonadales; family Sphingobiaceae; genus Sphingobium; species Sphingobium sp. AP49. The sequence continues at coordinate 1,736,280 of NZ_CP124576.1, forward strand.
GCCGCGCCATTGACGAGGCGATCGCCGATCCGCGTCCCTCGCTGATCGCCTGCGCCACCAAGATCGGCTATGGCGCGCCGAACAAGGCGGGCACCTCGGGCGTCCATGGCTCGGCGCTGGGCGAGGCCGAAGTCGCCGCCGCTCGTGAGTTCCTCGGCTGGACCGCCGAACCCTTCGTCATCCCGGCCGACATTGACGCCGCCTGGAAGGCGATCGGCGCCAAGGGGCGCGATGTTCGCACTGCATGGGAAGGCCGCCTGGCAAATGCCTCGGAAGGCGCTGAATTTTCGCGCCGCATGGCGGGCGAACTGCCGGCCGGCTTCTCGCTCGAAACCTATATCGACACGCTGATCGCCAACCCGCAGAAGGTCGCCACCCGCAAGGCGAGCGAACTGGCGCTCGGCGCGATCAACGATCTTCTGCCCGAAACCGTCGGTGGCTCGGCCGACCTCACCGGCTCGAACAACACCAAGACCAAGTCGACCGGCCCGCTGACCCGCGACGATTATTCCGGCCGCTATGTCTATTATGGCATCCGCGAATTCGGCATGGCCTGCGCGATGAACGGCATGGCGCTGCATGGCGGCGTGATCCCCTATGGCGGCACCTTCCTGGTCTTTTCCGACTATATGCGCGCCGGCATCCGCCTGGCTGCGCTGCAGGAACAGCGGGTCATCCACGTCCTCACCCATGACTCGATCGGTCTGGGCGAAGACGGCCCGACCCACCAGCCGATCGAGCATGTCATGTCGATGCGCATGATCCCGAACCTCGACGTCTATCGCCCGGCCGACATCGTCGAGACGGCGGAGTGCTGGGAACTGGCACTGAAGGATGCGACCGGCCCATCGGTGCTGGCCCTGACCCGCCAGAACCTGCCGCAGCTGCGCCTGGAAAAGAGCGAAAATCTGTCGGCCAAGGGCGCCTATCGCCTGGTCGCCGCGACCGCCGATCGCAAGGTTGTGCTGCTCGCCACCGGTTCGGAAGTCGAGATCGCCGTCGCCACCGCCAAGGCGCTGGAAGAACAGGGCATCGGCGCCGACGTCGTCTCGATGCCCAGCTGGGCGCATTTCGACGCGCAGGACGCCGCCTACAAGGCCGACATCCTGCCCGCCGGTGTGCTGCGCGCCTCGATCGAGGCCGGCACCACCTTCGGCTGGGAACGCTATACCGGCCTCGACGGCCTGCGCTTCGGCATCGACAGCTTCGGCGCGTCGGCCCCCGCCGAAGTCCTCTACGACCATTTCGGCCTGACCGCCGCCAAGATCGCTCCGCAGATCAAGGCCGCGCTCGGCGCCTGAACCCAAGACCAACACGCAAACCGGGAGACAAGTGCAGTGGCAACGAAGGTAGCAATCAACGGTTTCGGCCGTATCGGTCGTCTGGTGGCACGCGCCATCCTCTCGCGCACCGACCATGATCTGGAACTGGTGAGCATCAACGACCTGGGCGATGCCAAGGCCAATGCCCTGCTGTTCAAGCGTGACTCGGTCCATGGCAACTGGGCCGGCGACGTCAGCGTCGATGGCGATTTCCTGGTGGTCGACGGCAAGAAGATCAAGGTGACGGCGGAGCGTGATCCCGCCAACCTGCCGCATGCCGAACTGGGCGTCGAAATCGCCCTGGAATGCACCGGCATCTTCACCAGCAAGGACAAGGCCGGCGCCCACCTGAGCGCCGGCGCCAAGCGCGTCGTCATCTCGGCACCGGGCACCAATGTCGACAAGACTGTCGTCTTCGGTGTCAACCATGACGAGCTGACCGCCGACGACATCATCATCTCGAACGCCAGCTGCACCACCAACTGCCTGGCGCCGCTCGCCAAGGTGCTGAACGATTCGATCGGCATCGAACGCGGCTTCATGACCACGATCCACAGCTACACCAACGACCAGAACACGCTGGACCAGATCCACAAGGACATGCGCCGCGCCCGCGCCGCTGCCCTGTCGATGATCCCCACCACCACTGGTGCGGCCCGCGCCGTGGGTGAAGTCCTGCCCTCGCTCAAGGGCAAGCTGGACGGTTCGTCGGTCCGCGTGCCGACCCCGAACGTCTCGGTCGTCGACCTGAAGTTCATCCCCAGCCGCGCCACCACGGTTGAGGAAGTCAACGGCCTGCTCAAGGCGGCGTCGGAAGCCGGTCCGCTCAAGGGCATCCTTGGCTATTCGGACGAGCCGCTGGTCTCGATCGACTATAATGGCGATCCGCGCAGCTCGACCGTCGACAGCCTGGAAACGGCCGTGATCGAGGGCAATCTGGTCCGCGTGCTCAGCTGGTACGACAATGAATGGGGCTTCTCGAACCGCATGATCGACACCACCGGTGTCATGGCGAAGTTCCTGTAAGCCTTCTCAGCCCCGCCGGACCAACCGGCGGGGTTTTTCTTCTGATATAATTCCAAATTCTAGGAGCGATCATGGCAAAGCCGTTCAAGACACTCGACGACATGGGCGACATCACCGGCAAGGTGGTGCTGGTGCGCGAGGATCTGAACGTGCCGATGCAGGACGGTTCGGTCAGCGATGACACCCGTCTGCGCGCGGCGATGCCGACCATCCTGGAACTGGCCGATCGCGGTGCCAAGGTGCTGATCCTCGCCCATTTCGGCCGGCCCAAGGGCCAGAAGAACCCGGAATTTTCGCTGAGCAAGATCACCCGTCCGCTGACCCAGGTGCTGGGCCGCGAGGTGCAGTTCATTCCCGACTGCCAGGGTGAAGCCGCGACCGACGGCATCAAGGTGATGCGCAACGGCGACATCGCCATCCTCGAAAATACCCGCTTCCATGCCGGCGAGGAAAAAAATGATCCCGCGCTGGTCGATGCGATCGCCGCGATCGGCGACCTCTATGTCAACGATGCCTTTTCCGCCGCGCACCGCGCCCATGCCTCGACCGAGGGGCTGGCCCACAAGCTGCCCGCCTTTGCCGGCCGTTCGATGGAGAAGGAACTGGACGCGCTTGAAGCTGCGCTCGGTGCCCCGGTCAAGCCGGTCGCGGCCGTCGTCGGCGGCGCCAAGGTGTCCACCAAGCTCGACGTGCTCAACAATCTCGTGACCAAGGTCGATCATCTGATCATCGGCGGCGGCATGGCGAACACCTTCCTCCACGCCCGCGGCGTGGATGTCGGCAAGTCGCTGTGCGAAAAGGATCTGGCCGAGACGGCCGAGGCGATCTTCGACAAGGCCGAGGAAGCCGGCTGCATCATCCACCTGCCCTATGACGTGGTCGTGGCGAAGGAATTTGCCGCCAACCCGCCGTCGGTGCGCATCTGCAACGTCCATGAAGTCGCCGAGGACGAGATGATCCTCGACGTCGGCCCGGCCGCGGTCGAGGCGCTGGGCGATGCGCTCAAGAATTGCCGCACCCTGGTGTGGAACGGCCCGCTCGGCGCGTTCGAGATCGCGCCCTTCGACGCGGCGACCGTTGCCCTCGCCAAGACGGCGGCGGCGCTCACCAAGGAAGGTCAGCTGGTTTCGGTCGCGGGCGGTGGCGACACCGTCGCCGCGCTCAACCATGCCGGCGGGGCCGCCGACTTCACCTTCATCTCGACCGCCGGCGGCGCCTTCCTCGAATGGATGGAAGGCAAGGAACTGCCGGGCGTGAAGGCGCTCTACGCTTAAGTCATCTCGTCATTGCGAGGCGCGAAGCGCCGCGGCAATCCATGGATTGCTTCGCTGCGCTCGCAATGACGAAGGGCCGTGATCGGCGTCAGCGCGTGGCGCTGGCGCCCCGGTCGAACAGGATGAAGACCAGCGCGGCCACGCCGCCGATCGCCGCACCGGCGATCGCGCTCAGGCTCCAGCCGCCCGCTTCATAGGTGGTCGACCCGATCACCGATCCCAGTGCCCCCACCACGAACATCACCGTCATATAGGCTGCATTGATCCGGCCGCGGGCATGCGGGTCGAGCGAGAAGATCAGCTTCTGCCCGGTGATCTGGCTGACCTGCACCGCCGCATCGATCAGCACCGCCATGATGGTGAAGCCGATCAGGCTGCCCGCCGCCACCGTCCAGTCCGCCAGCAGGAAGCCGATGGCGAGCGCAATCAGCGCGCCGAGCGAGGCCGGGCCGGTCAGCCGCCGATCGGCCAGCCAGCCCGCCACCGGGGCCACCAGCGCGCCGCCGGCACCCGCCAGCGCGAAGGCGCCGATGCCATTATGGCCCAGGCCAAAGTCATGGATCAGGCTCAGCGGCGCGGCGGTCCAGAACAGGTTGAACGCCGCGAACATCGACGCCTGGTAGAAGGCGCGCATCCGCACGACGCGATATTTGCCAAGCTGCGAGAAGGTGGAGGCCAGCACTTCGCCATAATGCATGCCGCCCTTGGGCCGGCGCTGCGGACAGGCGATCAGCAGCGCGATCGCGACCAGCGCAATCACCCCGGCCGACAGCAGGAAGGTCGCGCGCCAGCCCATCGATCCGGCGAGAAAGCTGGCGATCGGCCGCGACAGCATGATGCCGAACAGCAGGCCGCTCATCACCGTGCCGACCACGCGCCCCTGGCGCTCGGGCGGGGCCAGATGGGAGGCGAGGGGGATCAGCACTTGCACGCCGGTCGCGCCGACGCCGGTCATGACGGAGGCGATCAGGAAGGTCGCCGGGCCATTGGAAACGGCGATGGCGATACAGCCCAGCACCGTCGCCACCGCCGATACCAGCACGATCCGCCTATTCTCGAACAGGTCGGCCAGCGGCACGACCAGGATGATGCCCAGGCCATAGCCCAGCTGCGTCAGCGTGGTGATGAGGCCTGCGACCCCCGCCGACATGCCGATTTCCGGCCCGATCACGTCGATCAGCGTCTGGGCATAATAGAGGTTGGCCACCATCGTCCCGCACGCGACCGCCATCAGCAATATGGCAAAGCGGGACAGCGCGGCGGGCGCCTGCGCGGTGGGAAGGGTAGTGGCAGATGTCGACATGAGGTTCCTAATGGTCCCCCAAGGCGCAGCTTTCAACCGGATGACGGAAATTTCATTGTGCAATGCAACTGAAAATGACCCTAGGCCGGGGGCCGTTCGTTCAGCATCGGCACCAGCAGGGCGTTGAGATCATCCAGGTCCAGCGCCGCCGCCTTGGCGTAGCGCAGCTTGCCGGCGCGATCGATGATGAAATTGGTCGGGATCGCTGCGATCGGCGCATAAGGGCCTTTGATCCGCCGTGCCGAGGGGATGTGCATCGCCGCGAACAGCTTTTTGAGCTGCCCTATCGGAACCGATCCTTCGGTGGTGATGGCGAAGACCTTGAGCCCGTGCTTCTGGTTCAGGGCATAATAGCTGTCGAGCGTCGGCAGTTCCTTGCGGCAGGGCACGCACCATGTGGCCCAGAAATTCAGCAGCACGACCTGACCCTTCAGGTCGGCCAGCGACACTTTGCTGCCGTCGATCAGCGTCAGTTCGAAGTCCGGCGCCATTTCGCCGACCACCGGTTTCGTCGCCGCCTGCGCTGCCCCTGCGTTCATCGCGCCGACCGACATCGATAGCATCAGCGCAGCAGCTGCAATCGACCGCATCAATCCCTTCCCCATTCTTCCCCCAGACCATATTCTTGCGGTCCGATAGCAGGCTGTTCTGCACGCGCCAACGATATTGGCGGCCGCCCCGTCGCCCGTCGATGCCATGCACCTTGCGGTGCGGCATGGGACTGGCTAACAGCCCGGTAAAGGCACCCGGTCGCAGGGTGGCCCTTGCATCGCCAGGTGCTCGCCTGGCGGATTTCTGTTTTATGCGCCGCCGAGGGGGCGGCGCTCCCCAAAGAGAAGGTATGTGCAGATGCTGGATCAGGACATGGTCAAGAAGGTCTCCGCCGGCGACGGTTTTATCGCAGCGCTCGACCAGAGTGGTGGTTCGACGCCCAAGGCGCTCAACGGCTATGGCGTCGATGACAGTGCCTGGTCGACCGAAGAGGAGATGTTCGGCCTGATCCACGAGATGCGCGCGCGGATCATCACCTCGCCTGTGTTCGACGGCAAGAAAGTGCTGGGCGCGATCCTGTTCGAGCGCACGATGGACGGCGAAGCGGGCGGCAAGTCGGTGCCGCAGGCGCTGCTCGACAAGGGCATCGTGCCCTTCATCAAGGTCGACAAGGGCCTGGAGGCTGAGGCGAATGGCGTTCAGATGATGAAGCCGATGCCGGAACTCGATACCCTGCTGGCCCGGGCCAAGGCGTTGGGCGTGTTCGGCACTAAGGAGCGCTCGGTCGTCAACCTTGCCAACCGCGAGGGCATCGCCGCCATCGCCGCGCAGCAGTTCGAGGTCGGCCGTCAGATTCTGGCCGGCGGCCTGATGCCGATCATCGAGCCCGAAGTGAACATCAAGTCGCCCGAACGGGCCGAGGCCGACCAGATCCTGCTGGAGGAAATCCTCAAGCAGCTCGACGCGCTGCCCGAAGGCGAGCAGGTGATGCTCAAGCTCTCGCTGCCCGCCAAGACCGGCCTGTTCGATCCGCTGGTCGATCATCCCAAGGTGCTGCGCGTCGTCGCCCTGTCGGGCGGGTTCAGCCGCACCGAAGCCTGCGTTGAGCTGGCCAGGAATCGCGGCATCATCGCCAGCTTCAGCCGCGCGCTGCTCAACGACCTGCGCCAGCCGATGAGCGACGCGGAATTCGACGCGTCGCTGGGCGAGGCGATCGACGAGATCTACGCGGCATCGACCGCCAAGGCTCCGGTCGCGGCCTGATCCGATGGCTGGCGCCGGGCAGGATGACGATCCGCCCGGCGCCGCCTTTTCCTATCATCGCGCGGTCGCGCCGATGCTCTGGGTGTTGCTGGGCCTGATGGTCGTCGAGACGTCCGTGGTCCACCTGCTGGTCGCGCTATGGAGCCGGCACGCGGCGTTGATCCTCTCCCTGCTGAGCCTCGCCACGATCGGCTGGTTCATCCTGTTCATCCGCTCCTTCCGCCGCCATCCGGTGCGGGTCCGCGCGGATGGGCTGGTCTGGCCAGTCGGCCATCTGCGCAGCCTTTCCATCCCCTGGACACAGGTCACGGGACTGCGCGACGACTGGACGCTGGCCGATCTCAAGGCGGCGGGTCTGTTCAATGGTGCGCTGGTCGCCCATCCCAATATCGTCGTCGCACTCGATCCGCCGGCCAGCGCAGGCCGGCGCACGATCCGCTACCTCGCCCACCGGCTCGACGACCCGGCCGCGTTCACCGCAGCCTTCGACATGCGACACCCGCACCCCGACCCGTTCGCTTCGAGCGTGTCGAGAAGCGGATAGCGCGGCGCTCGCGTTTCTCGACCAGGCTCGAAACGAACGGAGGTGGGCGTCGTAATCCCGCTTTACGGCTTGGCCTTCAGCATCGGCAGCACCTTGTCGAGTGGCAGCGCCTCGGCCGTACCGCGATTGCCGACCACGGTCTGCGCCTTGAACAGCGCGTTCAATACCGCTTCCTCGGTCGCCTCGATCACTGCCTGAAACAGCGGCGAGATGCGGTCATTGGGCAAGTCATCGACCGCCGCCACCGCTTCCCGCTTCGCCGCCGTGCGCCGCACCGCCGCGCTGGTCGAAAAGGCGATGGCATAGTCGCCCGACCCGTTGGAGAAGCTGGAGCCGGTCCGCGCGATGCCGCCAAAGGCGCGCTCGGCAACGCGGCGCAGATTGCGGTCGGACAGCGGCGCATCGGTCGCGATCACGATCACGACCGATCCGTCCGCCTTCTTTTCCTCGACCTGCTGGCGATAGTCATAGCGGCCAAGCTTCACGCCCACCGGCACGCCCGCGATGGTCAGAACCCCGCCATAATTGGCCTGCACCAGTACGCCGACGGTCCAGCCGCCGAGCGACGCGGGCAGCTTGCGGGATGATGTGCCGATCCCCGCCTTGAAGCCGAACGCCACCGTGCCGGTGCCCGCGCCCACCACGCCTTCCTCGACCGGTCCGGCCTTGGCACTCTCGATCGCGCGGCGCGCGTCGGCGATAGTCACATGGCGGCCGCGAATATCGTTCAGCATGCCGTCATTGGTCTCGCCCACCACGGCATTGACCGACCGCACCTCCTCATTGCCTGCCTGCGCCAGCGTCCATTCGACCGAAGCCGCGCCGGCCTCCGCCACGTTCAGCGTATTGGTCAGCAGGATCGGCGTCTCGATCTCGCCCAGTTCGGCAAGCTGGGTCGATCCCATGAACTTGCCGAACGCATTATAGGCGACGAAGCCGGCCGGCACCTTGTCCTGGAACAGGTTGCCGCCATGCGGCAGGATCGCGGTGACGCCGCTATTGACGTCCTTGCTGCGCGGCAATGTCACCTGGCCCACCGTCACCCCGGCGACATCGGTGATCGCGTTGAGCGGGCCGGGCTGGAGGATGCCGATGATGACTCCCGCTTCCCGCGCACGCGGCCGGGGCGCCTCCTGCGCCAGCGCGGGCGCGGCGGACAGGAGCAGCAGGACAGGCAAAGCGTGGCGCATGGATAATCCTTCGCTATTGTGATCGCGGTCATAGCCGCACTTGGCGCGGCCGCGCGAGCGGCTATAAGGCGCGCATGACCGATTTCACTGACGAAGAACTGGCGCTCGACCCCCATTTTGCCGAGCAGTTTGAAAAGGGCTTTCGCCCCGCCTGCCAGCTGTACCTGATCTCGCCACCGGCGATCGACGAGACGTTCGTCGATCAACTGGCGCAGGCGCTGGACGGCGGCAAGGTCGCCGCCTTCCAGCTGCGCCTGAAAGGGATGGACGAGGACGCCATCGCCGCGCTCGCCGGGCCGATCCAGGCGCTCTGCGCCGATCGCGAGGTCGCCTTCATCATCAATGACAGTATTGGCCTTGCCAAGCGACTGAACGCCGATGGCGTCCATCTGGGGCAGGGCGATGGCGACCCGCGCGAGGCGCGCAAGCTGCTCGGTCCCAAGGTGCAGATCGGCGTGACCTGTCACGACAGTCGCCATCTGGCGATGGAAGCGGGCGAGGCGGGGGCCGACTATGTCGCGTTCGGCGCCTTTTATCCCACCAGCACCAAGGAAACCACGCATCGTGCCGAGCTCTCGATCCTGGGCTGGTGGACGACGTTGTTCGAGCTGCCCTGCGTCGCGATCGGCGGCATCACGCCGGACAATGCTGCGCCGCTGATAGAGGCGGGCGCCGATTTCCTGGCGGTGAGCGGGGCGGTGTGGAATCATCCCGATGGCCCCAAAGCCGGTGTCGCCGCTTTCGCGCCGGTGCTGGCAGGCGCCTGATTTTTCCGCCAGTGCTCGTTGTCGTCGGCCGCTGCTAAGCCGGCTGCGCTTCCTTGCGGAAGGAGGCGAGCTGGGCGTCGAGCGCGCGCTGGAAGGCGGGCCGGGCGATGCAGCGATCGCGATAGGCGGACAGGGCAGGGAATTGCGCCATCAGCGCCGTATCCGACACTTCGCGCAGCACCGTCGCCATGATGATGTCGGCGGCGGTGAAATCGCCTTCCAGATAATCTTTGTCGCCAAGCCAGCCCGACAGGTCGCCCAGCCGGCCGTGCAGCGTGTCGATTACCTGCGGGCGGCGTAGCCTGGCCCATTCGGCATCAGGGTTGAAGGTGTCGATCGCGACCAGGTCGAACACGAAGGGTTCGACGCTGTTGAGCGCGGCCGTCACCCAGGTCAGCACCCGCAGCCGGCCGGCGGTATCGCGCGGCACCAATGTCGTGGCGCGTTCGCCGATGCGCAGCACCATCGCGCCGCTCTCGAACATGGCGACTTCGGCATCGCGATAGGCGGGCACCTGGCCAAAGGGCTGTTCGCGGCGATAGTCGCTGCCCTTGGCCGTCTCGAAATCGACCAGCCGCTCGCGATAGGGCAGGCCCGCTTCCTCGCAAGCCCAGCGCGGGCGCAGGTCGCGCACATAGCCCCGGGCAAAATCGGGCACCCAGGCAAAGCCGGTAATCTCGATCTCGGCATGCGGATCGACGGGCATGGCAGGCTCCTCTCTCGATTCTTGACTTTATAGGTTGATATCAACATATATCGATCATGTCAAAATCCTTGCCCGTGACCCATCAGCAGACCCTGTTCGTGCGTGACCATTGCCTGTGCCTGGCGACGCAGCGGGCGGCGCGCAGCCTGTCCCGGCGCTTCGACGAGGCATTTCGGCCCTTTGGCATCACCAGCGGGCAATTCTCGCTGATGAATGCCCTCAACCGGCCCGAGCCGCCGTCGGTCGGATCGGTCGCGCAGCTGCTGGCGATGGATCGCACCACCTTGACCGCCAATATCAAGCCGCTGGAGCGCGACGGGCTGGTCCGGCCGGCGGTCGATGCGGCCGATCGGCGGGTACGGCGGCTGGCGCTGACCGATCAGGGGCGGACGATCCTGGCGCAGGCCATGCCGGTGTGGATCGCGGTTCATGGCGCGATCGATGCGGAACTGGCCGGGCAGGGGGATTTGCGGGCCGGCCTGGCCGCGCTGGCTTGAAGGGAGAGGGGGCGGCGGGCGCGACGCGGACGATCGCCCATATTGGCACGGGTTTTTCCCGATAGGAAAGCCTGCGCCGTCGGGCCAGAATCCCGTCCCATCAGGGCAAGGGAAGCAGAACATGGCACTGGAAGAATTCGTCCATCTGACGGCGGAATATATTGCGCTGATCGTCAACCTGCTCGCAATCGCGGCGATTGCGATCGGCTCCATCCAGGGGGCGATCGGCCTTAGCGGCCTGCTTCTGTTTCACGCCGATTCGGAGAAATTGGCGCCGGTCTGGCTGAGCTTTGGCCGTTGGCTGGTTGCCGGTCTGACCTTCCAGCTTGCGTCCGACATCGTCGAAACCAGCATTGCGCCAAGCTGGGCCGATATCGGCAAGCTGGCGGCGATCGCCGGCATCCGGACCTTCCTCAACTATTTCCTCGACAAGGACATGGCTGAGCTGCGCGAACGCCATCACCGGACGAAGGAAGGCCTCGCCACGGAATGAACGGCGGCGATGCCGGCGCGCGCATGGCTCAGGCAGCCATGTGGCGGTTCATGCGTTAGTCTTCCCGTGCAATGGGAGAGTATCGCCTTGAAAAGCCATCTGCTTGGCCTGACGCTGTTGTGCGCAGCGTGTAATGTTTCCACCACGGACGCCAATGATAGTGCATCGGCGCCGCCCTCGTCCGGCAATGGCACGGCACCGGCCGCGCCCGATCCATCGGCGGCCTATACCTTTCAGACGGTCGAGGAGCCGGACGGCAAACCCTGGCAACCCAGTCCGATATTGCAGGCACAGGTGGCGCTCGACCGCTGGGGCTTCTCGCCCGGCGTGATCGACGGCAAGGACGGGATGAGCTTTAAGGCGGCGTTGCGCGGCTTCCAGGAAGCGAACAGGCTGCCCGTCACCGGCGACTATGACCAGAAGACTGCGGCTGCGCTGCTGGAGGGGGAGGCGAAGCCGACCACCTGGCTGGTGCGCATTCCCGACGGCTTTGCCCGCGGCCCCTTTTTCGACATTCCCAAGGGGTTGAACCAACAGGCGGGCCTGCCCGCGCTCACCTATCGCAACCTGCTCGAAAAACTGGCGGAGCGCTTCCACACCACGCCTGAAGTGCTGACCGCCATGAACCCGCCCAATACCAAGGTCGTCGCCGGAGCGACGATCCGCGTGCCGGCGATCGCAAACCAGCCGGTGGCCCGGATCGAGGGGGACGAGCGCGGTTGGGGCGAGACGCTGGCCAGCCTGGGCGTCGCCAAGGATCAGCCCCAGGCGGACCATCTGGTGGTCGACAAGTCGGAAGGTCTGCTCAAGGTCTATGGCGCGGACAACCGGATGATCGCGCAATTCCCGGTCACCACGGGGTCACAGCATGATCCGCTGCCGCTGGGGCAATGGACGATCAAGGGGATCAGCCGCAATCCCGAATTCCACTATAATCCCGACCTGTTCTGGGATGCCGCGTCGAAGGACCAGAAGGCGGTGCTGAAACCCGGCCCCAACGGCCCGGTCGGCGTCGTGTGGATCGATCTGTCCAAGGATCATTACGGCATCCATGGCACGCCCGAGCCGCAACTGATCGGCCGCACCGAAAGCCATGGCTGCATCCGCCTCACCAACTGGGACGCCGCGCGGCTGGCGCAGATGGTGAAGAGCGGCGTCAAGGCGACGTTCCAGGCATGAAGGTTCGGCTGTGGAGCGGTATCGCGTGCGCGCTGCTGCTCTGCATTGGCTTCGTGCATTTCTGCGTGCGGATCGTCCCGGCCGATGCGCCGGTGCAATCTGTTACATCCGCGCCGCAAGCTGCCTCCGTCCATGGCGCGTTGTTGATCCCGGTGGAGGGCGTGCCGCCCTCGGCGCTCACCGACACCTTCGCCCAGGCACGCGCGGGCGGCGCCCGGCCGCATGATGCGATCGACATCATGGCGGCGCGGGGCAGGGCGGTGCTGGCGGCTGCCGATGGCCGGATCGAGAAGATATTCTGGAGCGAGGCCGGCGGCCGAACCCTCTATGAACGCGCGCCCGACGGGCGGACCGTCTATTATTATGCCCATCTCGACGGCTATGCGCCGGGGCTGCACGAAGGGCAGGCGATCAGGCGCGGGCAGCGGATCGCGACCGTCGGCAGTACCGGCAATGCCGATCCTGCCGCCCCCCATCTGCATTTCGCCGTCAATCGCATGGCGCCGGGCGACCCCTGGTATGGAGGGCGTCCGGTCAATCCCTATCCGCTGCTGGTCGGGCGATGACCTGTCCTACACGGCGTTCAGGGACTAGCATCCGTTTCGGTCCCGACAGAAAATTGCCGTAGTAGGAAAGCGAATTTCAAAATGTGCGGGAAATGTGCGAAGTTAAGCGAAATGGCCGCCCTCTTGCCCTTGGCGCCGTCTCGCGGTAAAGGCGCGGCCAGCCTCGCAGAGGCCGGCTCTTTTCCACATTAGACATATAGGCAGGCTCTTCCCATGAAGATCAGCGGCGTGGACATTCGTCCCGGCAACAATATCGAATATGAGGGTGGCCTGTGGCGCGCCGTCAAGATTCAGCACACCCAGCCCGGCAAGGGCGGCGCCTATATGCAGGTGGAGCTGAAGAACCTGATCGACGGCCGCAAGAATAATGTCCGCTTCCGCTCCGCTGAGAGCGTCGAGCGCATCCGCCTCGACACCAAGGATTTCCAGTATCTCTATGCCGAAGGCGACATGCTCGTCTTCATGGACCAGGAAACCTACGAACAGATCAATCTGCCGGCCGAACTGCTGGGCGACGCCGCGGCCTTCCTGCAGGACGGCATGATGGTTGTGCTCGAAATGTATGAAGAGCGTCCGATCAGCGTCCAGCTGCCCGAAACCATCGAGGCGACGGTCGTGGAGGCCGATGCCGTGGTCAAGGGACAGACCGCCTCGGCCAGCTACAAGCCCGCGATCCTCGACAATGGCGTCCGCGTCATGGTGCCCCCGCATATCGTCAGCGGCACCCGCATCGTCGTCGATGTCTATGCGCGCGAATATGTGAAGCGGGCCGACTGATGCGGCTCGGGCGCAGCACGGCATTGGCCGCCATCCTCGCGATCGGCGCCCTGCCGGCTGCGCTCCCCGCCCAGACGGTCAACAAGCCGTCCAAGGCGCAACTCGACAATGCGGCCTATGTGCTGCAGGTCATCAGCAGCGCGCTGGAATCGAAAGAGGTCGAGCAGCCGGTCAAGACCGCCCTGTTTGAATGCCTCTACGCCAATCCGCTGTCGAAGATCAGCGATGCGACGGACAAGGTGATCGCCGGCAATCCGGGCAAGGTGAACCGCAAGGATCCCTCGCAGATGCTGGCGGTGATCGCCGGCACCTGCGGATATCGGCCTGCTGCGCCCGCCACCAAGCCCGCCCCGAAGAAATAAAGCAAAGGCCGCCCGTCGGGGCGGCGGAGATTCTACATGGTATCCCATTCCGGCCTTCTCACCGTCATGGAACGCGCCGCCCGCAAGGCCGGCTCCAAGCTGCGCCGCGACTTCGGCGAGGTCGAGCATCTGCAGGTCAGCCGCAAGGGGCCGGCGGACTTCGTGTCCAAGGCCGACAAGCAGGCCGAACAGACGCTGGTCGAGGAACTGCGCAAGGCGCGGCCCGACTGGGGCTTCCTGCTGGAAGAGGGCGGGGTGATCGAGGGCGATCCCAACAAGCCGCGCTGGATCATCGATCCGCTCGACGGCACCACCAACTTTCTGCACGGCATTCCGCACTTTGCCATCTCGATCGCGGTCGAGGAGCCGCTGTTCGGCGGCAAGCGCGAAGTGACCTCCGGCCTCATCTACCAGCCGGTCACCGACGAAAGCTATTGGGCGGAGAAGAATCGCGGCGCCTGGCGTCATGACCAGCGCCTGCGCGTCTCGGCGCGCCGCGACCTGGCCGACTGCCTGATCGCGACCGGCATCCCGTTCATGGGTCATGGCAATATGGCCGAATGGGCACGCATTTTCGGTGCGGTCGCTCCCTCGGTTGCCGGATTGCGCCGCTTTGGCGCGGCGTCGCTCGATCTCGCCCATGTCGCCTCGGGCCGTTATGACGGTTTCTGGGAAAGCGGGCTGCAGCCCTGGGACGTGGCCGCTGGCATCCTGATGGTGCGTGAGGCCGGTGGCTTCGTCAGCGACTTCCGCGGTGGCGACCAGATGATCGACCGCAAGGAAGTGATCGCGGGCAATGATACGACCCACAGCAAGCTGCACAAGCTGGTGGCCGGCGCGCTGCGCTAAGAGCCTGATCGTCTGAGGTGGAGGCGCTCCGCGCGTCCACCGATGGCGTGAATCAGGCTCTACGAAGCCCCTGATCGTCTGAGGTGGAGGCGCTCCGCGCTTTCACCGATGGCGTATCAGGTTCTGCTAAGCTCCTGTTTTAAGAGCAAAGGGCGTCGGCCCACCCGTGCGAGTCTGTCGGCTCCACAGAGTGGTCCGGCGCCCATTTTTTTATGTCTGCGGAATGGCTCTCTTGTGCTTTTGGTAACGCGATCAAGCCTTTGCAATTGTTGCGAATCATTCTCACAGGTTCGCCCCTTGCTTCGCATATGCAGCAGGCCTAAAGGCCCCCCAGAACCATTTTCGCCCAGGGGATTCCATTGGTCGATCTCAGCCAATATCTGCCGATCCTGATCTTTCTCGGGATCGCCTTGCTGCTTTCCGGCACCTTCGTCTTTCTGCCGATGCTGGTTGGCCGCCTGACCGGTGCGCACAAGCCCGATCCTGCAAAGCTCAGCGAATATGAGTGCGGCTTTCCTTCGTTTGAAGAGCCCCGCAGTCAGTTCGACGTGCGTTTCTATCTGGTCGCCATTCTCTTCATCATCTTCGATCTTGAAGCGGCGTTCCTGTTTCCGTGGGCGGTTAGCCTTGACCAGATCGGCTGGGCCGGCTGGGCGACGATGATGATCTTCATAGCGGAGCTGGTGCTCGGCCTCGTCTATGCGTGGAAGAAGGGAGCACTCGATTGGGAGTAGAACTGACCAGCCCCATTCCCGGCACCATGCCGCCGATGGGGACGCAGCCCGACCAGGCCTTCTTCGACTCGCTCAACAGCGAAGTGAATGACAAGGGTTTCCTGATCACCTCGACCGAGGAACTGTTCCAGTGGGCGCGTACCGGCTCGCTGTGGTGGATGACCTTCGGCCTGGCCTGCTGCGCCGTGGAGATGATCCACGTCAACATGCCGCGCTACGACATGGAGCGCTTCGGTGCCGCACCGCGTGCGTCCCCGCGCCAGTCGGACGTGATGATCGTCGCGGGCACGCTGTGCAACAAGATGGCCCCGGCGCTGCGCAAGGTCTACGACCAGATGTCCAACCCGAAATATGTGATTTCGATGGGCAGCTGCGCCAATGGCGGTGGCTATTACCACTATAGCTATTCGGTCGTCCGTGGCTGTGACCGCATCGTGCCGGTCGACATCTATGTGCCGGGCTGCCCGCCCACTGCCGAAGCTCTGCTTTACGGCATCATGCAGCTGCAGCGGAAGATCCGCCGGATCGGGACGATTGAGCGTTAATATGGGCCATTCTGCACCCAAGATCGTGAACCCGGAAGGGATCGCCGAGGAAATCGGCGCCCTGCTGGGGTCTATGCTGATCGAAACCATCGATCATGCCGACGAGCTGACCTTCGTTGTCGCGCGCGACGAACTGGCCAATGCCATGGTCGCGCTGCGCGACATGGCGCATTACCAGCAGCTGATGGAAATCGCCGGCGTCGACTATCCGGAACGTCCGGACCGGTTCGAGGTCTGCTATCATCTGCTCAGCGTCACGCGGAACCACCGCGTCCGCGTCAAGGTGTCGACCGACGAGGATACGCCGGTGCCGACCGTGACGCATCTCTGGCCGGTCGCCGGCTGGCTGGAGCGCGAAGTGTTCGACATGTATGGCGTCATCTTCGACGGCAACACCGACCTGCGCCGCATCCTGACCGACTATGGCTTCAAGGGCCATCCGCAGCGCAAGGACTTCCCGCTGACCGGCTATGTCGAGCTGCGCTATTCCGAGGAAGACAAGCGCGTCGTCTATGAGCCGGTGAAGCTGGCCCAGGACTTCCGCAGCTTCGACTTCATGTCGCCCTGGGAAGGTGCGCAATATGTGCTGCCGGGCGACGAGAAGGCGGCGGCCCCTGCCGCTCCTGCGCCCGCAGCCGCGCCCACGCCCAAGGCGACGGAAAGCAAGGCCGATACCGGTGCTGGCGATGCCGCCAACAAGAAGGCCGAGGAAAAGTCGGCCGACGCGCCGGCCAAGCCCGCCGCTGAAACCGATGAAGGCAAGGGGGCTGCCAAGCCCGAAGGTAAGGCCTGATGTCCGATTATCTGGAAAAAATGGATCATGTCACCGATGCGGCGGACCCGTCGTACGGCGACACGGAAATCCAGAACTACACGATCAACTTCGGCCCGCAGCATCCGGCTGCGCACGGCGTTCTGCGTCTGGTCATGGAGCTGGACGGTGAAATCGTCGAGCGCTGCGACCCGCATGTCGGCCTGCTGCATCGCGGCACCGAGAAGCTGATCGAGTACAAGACCTATATGCAGGCGCTGCCCTATTTCGACCGGCTGGACTATTGTTCGCCGCTCGGCATGGAGCACTCCTATGTGCTGGCGGTCGAAAAGCTGCTGAACCTGGAAGTGCCGCTGCGCGCGCAATATCTGCGCGTGTTCTTCGCGGAACTGACCCGTATCTGCAATCACATGCTGAACCTCGGATCGCACGTCATGGACGTCGGCGCGATGACGCCGAACCTGTGGTTGTTCGAAATCCGCGAGGACTGTCTCAACTTCTTCGAGCGCGCCTCGGGTGCCCGCATGCACTCGGCCTATTTCCGGCCGGGCGGCGTGCATCAGGATGTGCCGCTCAAGCTGCTGACTGACATTGCCGACTGGCTCGACACCCGTCTGCCGCGCCTGTTCGAGGACGCGATGAGCCTGGTCGTCGACAACCGCATCTTCAAGCAGCGCAATGTCGATATCTCGATCGTCAGCAAGGAAGACGCGCTGAAGTGGGGCTTCTCCGGTCCCATGCTGCGTGGCTCGGGCATCGCCTGGGACATCCGCAAGGCGCAACCCTACGACGTATATGACCGCATGGACTTCGACGTTCCGGTCGGCACCGCCTATGACTGCTATGACCGGTTCATGGTCCGCGTCGAGGAAGTGCGCCAGTCCGCGCGCATCATGAAGCAGTGCCTCAGCGAAATGCCCGAAGGGCCGATCGCCAGCTTCGACCGCAAGGTCTCACCGCCCAAGCGCGGCGAGATGAAGCGGGACATGGAAGCGCTGATCCACCACTTCAAGCTCTATACCGAGGGCTTCCACGTCCCGGCGGGCGAAGTCTATGTGGCGACCGAAAGCCCCAAGGGCGAATTCGGCGTCTATCTGGTCAGCGACGGCTCCAACAAGCCCTATCGCTGCAAGATCCGCCCGACCGCCTTCTCGCACCTGCAAGCTATGGACTTCATGATGAAGGGCCACATGCTCGCCGACACCACCGCTGTACTGGGCGCGATGGACATCGTGTTCGGAGAATGTGACCGATAATGGCTGACGCAGTTCATATCCCCGATGAGGCCGAAACCCGCGCGCGCTGGGGCGCGTTCGAGTGGACGCCCGAAAATGCCGAGCAGGCGAAGAAGGTCATCGCGCGCTATCCCGCCGGTCGCCAGCAGTCGGCGGTGATGCCGCTGCTCGATCTGGCCCAGCGCCAGGTCGGTGCGGAAACGCAGACCAATGGCTGGCTGCCGGTTCCGGTCATGGAATATATCGGGCGTCAGCTCGATATGCCGTACATGCGCGTCTATGAGGTCGCGACCTTCTACACCATGTACAATCTGGCACCGGTCGGCCGCTACCATGTGCAGGTCTGCGGCACGACGCCGTGCATGCTGCGCGGGTCGGACGATGTCTTTGCCGCGTGCAAGAACAAGGGCCTGGTCAAGGGCGGCACGACCCCCGACGGCCTGTTCACCCTCAATGAGGTCGAATGCCTTGGTGCCTGCGCCAACGCGCCGATGGTCCAGATCAACGACGATAACTTCGAAGATCTGACCTACGACAGCACCATCGCCATCCTGGAAACGCTGGCCGCCGGCGGCCAGCCCAAGATCGGCCCGCAGATCGATCGCCAGACCAGCGCGCCGGAAGGTGGCCCGACCACCCTCAAGGAGATGGTCGGCGAAAATCACGATTATCGTGGTCAATGGAACGAAGGAGCGACGGCATGACCGATGCACCCGCACCGGCCCCCTTCGTCGGGCCGCTGTCCGACAAGGACCGCATCTTCACCAACGTCCACGGCTTCCAGGATTGGGGTGTCGACGCCGCGATGAAGCGTGGCGATTGGGACAATACCAAGAAGCTGATGGAAATCGGCCAGGACGCGATCATCGACACCATCAAGGCGTCGAACCTGCGCGGCCGTGGTGGCGCCGGCTTCCCGACCGGCATGAAGTGGAGCTTCATGCCCAAGGAAAGCAAGGACGGCCGTCCCAGCTTCCTCGTCATCAACGCTGACGAATCCGAACCGGGTTCCTGCAAGGACCGCGAAATCATCCGCCACGATCCGCATAAGCTGATCGAAGGCGCGCTGATCGCCGGTTTCGCGATGCGGGCGCGCGCCGCCTACATCTATATCCGCGGCGAATTCATCTATGAGGCGAAGGTGCTCTTCGCCGCCGTCGAGCAGGCCTATGAAAAGGGCTTCATCGGCAAGAATGCCTGCGGTTCGGGCTATGATTTCGACGTGTTCGTCCATCGTGGCGCCGGCGCCTATATCTGCGGCGAGGAAACCGCCCAGATCGAAAGCATCGAGGGCAAGAAGGGCCAGCCCCGCCTGAAGCCGCCTTTCCCGGCCGGCGCGGGCCTCTATGGCTGCCCTACCACCGTCAACAACGTGGAATCGATCGCGGTTGCGCCGACGATCCTGCGTCGCGGCGCCGCCTGGTTCAACGGCTTTGGCCGAGAGAATAATCGCGGCACCAAGCTGTTCCAGATCAGCGGTCATGTGAACAAGCCCTGCGTCGTCGAGGAATCGATGTCGATCCCGTTCCGTGAACTGATCGACCGCCATTGCGGCGGCATCCGTGGCGGCTGGGACAATCTGCTCGCGGTCATTCCGGGCGGGTCGTCGGTGCCGCTGGTTCCTGCGAAGGAAATCATGGACGCACCGATGGACTTTGACGGTCTGCGCGCGCTGGGCTCGGGCCTGGGCACCGCCGCTGTCATCGTCATGGACAAGTCGACCGACATCGTTCGCGCCATTTCGCGTCTCTCCTACTTCTACAAGCATGAGAGCTGCGGCCAGTGCACGCCGTGCCGCGAAGGCACCGGCTGGATGTGGCGCGTCATGGAGCGTTTGCGCACCGGCGACGCCGACCAGAGCGAAATCGACATGCTGTTCCAGGTGACCAAGCAGGTTGAAGGCCACACCATCTGTGCGCTTGGCGACGCGGCGGCATGGCCGATCCAGGGGCTGATCCGGCACTTCCGTCCGGAAATCGAGCGCCGGATCAACGAGAACAAGGGTAGTGCCCCCGTCATGGAGGCAGCGGAGTAACCATGCCGAAGGTCAAAGTAGACGGCGTAGAACTCGAAGTCCCGGCGGGCGCCACAGTCCTCCAGGCTTGCGAGCAGGCGGGGAAGGAAATCCCCCGTTTCTGCTATCATGAGCGCCTTTCCATCGCCGGCAATTGCCGCATGTGCCTGGTCGAGGTGAAGCCTGGACCGCCCAAGCCGCAGGCGTCGTGCGCGCTTCCGGCCACCGAAGGCCAGGAAATCCGCACCGACAGCGAAATGGTCAAGAAGGCCCGCGAAGGGGTGATGGAGTTCCTGCTCATCAACCACCCGCTGGATTGCCCGATCTGCGACCAGGGCGGCGAGTGCGATCTTCAGGACCAGTCGGTCGCCTATGGCCGTGGTTCGTCGCGCTATGACGAGAACAAGCGCGCCGTCACCGAGAAGAATATGGGTCCGATCGTCAAGACGGTCATGACCCGCTGCATCCAGTGCACCCGTTGCGTGCGCTTTGCAGAGGAAGTCGCGGGCGTGCCGGAAATCGGCGCCATCTATCGCGGCGAGAATATGCAGATCACCACCTATCTCGAACATGCCGCCAAGAGTGAGCTGTCGGGCAATGTGGTCGACCTGTGCCCGGTCGGCGCGCTGACCGCCAAGCCCTACGCTTTCGAAGCGCGTCCGTGGGAACTCAAGAAGACCCATGCGATCGACGTGATGGACGCGCTCGGCACCAACATCCGCCTCGACAGCCGCGGTCGTCAGGTGCTGCGCGCCGTGCCGCGCATCAATGACGACGTGAACGAGGAGTGGGCGTCGGACAAGACCCGTCACAATGTCGACGGTCTGGTCCGCAAGCGTCTCGACAAGCCGTTCGTCCGCAAGGATGGCAAGCTGGTTCCGGCGACCTGGGCGGAAGCCTTCGCCGCCGTCGCCGCTGTCCAGCATGGCGGCAGCGTCGCGGCGATCGCCGGCGACCTGCTCGACTGCGAAACCATGTTCGCCGGCAAGGCGCTGGTCGAAAAGCTCGGCGGTTCGCTGCTGGAAGGCCGCCAGACCGGCCTGTCCTACGACGTGTCGAGCCTGTCGTCGGTGGTGTTCAACACGCCGCTCGCCGATCTCGAAACCGCGGACGTCATCCTGCTGGTCGGCACCAACCTGCGCTGGGAAGCGCCGCTGGTGAACACCCGCATCCGCAAGGCGATCAAGAAGGGCGCGAAGGTCTTCGCCGTCGGTCCCGAATTCGACCTGACCTACAAGGTCGAATGGCTGGGCAATGACGCGTCGCTGCTGGCCAAGCTGCCGGAAGCCGTGCTCGAAGCCTTCAAGGGCGCTGCCCGTCCGGCGATGATCGTCGGTGGCGGCGTGCTGGCCAAGGACGGCGCGCATGGCGACACGCTGGCGCTGGTCGAGACGCTGGGCCTGATCAAGGACGGTTGGAACGGTTACAACGTCCTGCACTTCGCGGCGGCCCGCATGGGCGGCTTGATGCTGGGCTATGCGACCAAGGGTGGCATCAAGGCGGTGGCTGCGGCCGCGCCGAAGCTGCTCTTCTCGCTTGGCGCCGACGAAGTCGACTATTCGGCCTTCGAGGGCAGCTTCAAGGTCTATGTCGGCCATCATGGCGACAAGGGCGCCCATGCGGCGGACGTGATCCTGCCGGGCGCAAGCTATGCCGAAAAGGCCGGCACCTACGTCAACCTGGAAGGCCGGGTGCAGTTCGGTGAAAAGGCCGTGTTCGCGCCGGGCGACGCCCGCGAGGACTGGTCGATCCTGCGCGCCCTGTCGGAAGCGCTGGGTGCCAAGCTGCCGTTCGACAGCTTCGACGCGCTGCGTGGCCAGATGGTCAAGGCGGTTCCCGCGCTCGGTGTCGAAGGTATCGCCGACTATGGCTGGTCGGTCCCGTCGCTGCCGACCGGTGCGACCGGCGAGCTGGGTTCGCCGATCAAGGATTTCTACCTCACCAACGCGATCTGCCGCGCCAGCCCGACGATGCAGCAATGCTCGGCCGAGCTGATCCATGGTGAAAGCTTCGCGGAGGCCGCAGAGTGACCGCTTTCTTCCAAGGCCTTGGCCTGCCTTTCGAAGGCGCCTGGCTGCTTTCGACCATTATCGGTATCCTGGTCATCGCACTGCCGCTGATGCTGGCCGTCGCCATGATCATCTATGCCGACCGCAAGATCTGGGCGGCCATGGCGCTGCGCCGTGGTCCCAACGTCGTCGGCCCGCTGGGCCTGCTTCAGTCCTTCGCGGACGGCCTCAAGGTCTTCCTGCAGGAAACCATCGTTCCTTCGGCGTCGAACAAGGCCCTGTTCCTGATCGCGCCGATCATCACCTTCACCGTGGCGCTGATGGCCTGGGCCGTCATCCCCTTCGGCGCCGGTGTGCTGGTGTCGAACATCAATGTCGGCCTGCTCTACATCCTCGCCATCTCGTCGCTCGGCGTTTACGGCGTAGTGCTGGCGGGCTGGGCGTCCAACTCCAAATATCCCTTCTACTCCGCGATCCGCGCTTCGGCGCAGATGATCAGCTATGAAGTCTCGATCGGCTTCATCCTGATTACGGTCGTGCTGTGGGCCGGCAGCTTCAACATGTCGGCGATCGTGGAAAGCCAGAAGGGCTATTATGGCTTCCTCAACGGCAACGGCTTCAACCCGCTGCTGTTCCCGATGGCGATCATGTTCCTGATTTCGGCCATGGCGGAAACGGCGCGCGCGCCGTTCGACCTGACCGAAGCGGAATCCGAACTGGTCGCGGGTTACCAGACCGAATATTCGTCGATGGCCTTCGCCCTGTTCTGGCTCGGCGAATATGCCAACGTCATCCTGATGTGCGGCCTCAACGCGATCCTGTTCTGGGGTGGCTATCTGCCGCCGTTCGACTGGGCGCCGCTCTATCTGGTGCCGGGCATCATCTGGTTCCTGCTCAAGATCGCCTTCTTCTTCTTCGTCTTCTCCTGGGTGAAGGCGACGGTGCCCCGCTATCGTTATGACCAGCTGATGCGGCTGGGCTGGAAGATCTTCCTGCCGACCTCGCTCTTCTTCGTCTTCCTGGTTTCGGGCTTCCTCATGCTGACGCGCTATGGAGGCGCACAATGAGCCTCGGTTACTACGTCAAAAGCTTCACCCTCTGGGAGTTCGTGAAGGCGCACTGGCTGACCTTGAAATATTTCTTCAAGCCCAAGGCGACCATCAACTACCCGTATGAGAAGAACCCGATTTCGCCGCGTTTCCGTGGTGAACATGCGCTGCGCCGCTACCCCAACGGGGAAGAGCGCTGCATCGCGTGCAAGCTGTGCGAGGCCATTTGTCCGGCGCAGGCGATCACCATCGAGGCGCAGCCGCGCGACGATGGCAGCCGCCGCACCACGCGCTACGACATCGACATGACCAAGTGCATCTATTGCGGCTTCTGCCAGGAAGCCTGCCCGGTCGATGCCATTGTCGAAGGCCCGAACTTCGAGTTCGCGACCGAAACCCGCGAGGAGCTGATCTACGACAAGGCCAAGCTCCTGGAAAACGGTGACAAGTGGGAGCGTGCAATCGCCGCGAACCTTGCTGCCGATGCCCCCTATCGTTAAGCCGCCGGCGTCAAAGGGAATATGAACCTGTGATCCACGTCCTCGCCTTTTACCTGTTTGCCATTCTGGTGGTGAGCAGCGGCGCGCTCACGATATTGTCGCGCAACCCGGTCCATTCGGTCCTCTGGCTGATCCTGGCCTTCTTCAACGCTGCCGGTCTGATGATCCTGCTCGGCGCCGAATTCATCGCGATGCTGCTTGTCATTGTCTATGTCGGCGCGGTCGCGGTGCTGTTCCTGTTCGTCGTCATGATGCTTGACATCGACTTCGCCGAACTGCGCGCCGGCTTCGTCAGCTATCTGCCGTTCGGCCTGCTGATCGCGCTTGTGCTGCTGGCGGAAATCGTCCTCGGCATCGGCCTGTGGAGCGCCGGCCCGGTTGAACTCGCGCAGCGTGCGGCCCCGGCCAATCCGGAACTTTCCAACATCCAGGCGATCGGCGGTATCCTCTACACCCGCTACATCTTCCTGTTCGAGGCGGCGGGTATCGTCCTGCTGGTCGCGATGATCGGCGCCATCGTGCTGACCCATCGTGCCCGTGGCGGCGTCCGTGGCCAGAATGTTGCCAAGCAGAACCGCCGTCGTCCGCAGGACGCCGTGCGCAACATCAATCAGCCCGTGGGGCAGGGGGTGGAGCTGTGATCGGCCTTCAACATTATATGGTGGTCAGCGCCATCCTCTTCGTGATGGGGGTGCTCGGCATCTTCATCAACCGCAAGAATGTCATCATCATCCTGATGGCGATCGAGCTGATCCTCCTCAGCGTGAACATCAACCTCGTCGCCTTCAGCGCCTTCCTGGGCGATCTGGTGGGCCAGGTCTTCTCGATGTTCGTGCTGACCGTCGCGGCGGGTGAAGCGGCCATCGGCCTCGCCATCCTCGTCATTTACTTCCGTGGTCGCGGCACCATCGCCGTCGACGATGTCAACCGGATGAAGGGCTGAGCCAAATCCCATGATCCAGCTTATCGTCCTTCTCCCGCTGCTCGCCGCAGCCATCGCCGGCCTTGGCAACAAGGCCCTGGGCAAGCTCCCGGCGAAGATCGTCACGACCGGCGCGCTGTTCGCAGCTTGCGCCATGTCCTGGCCGATCTTCATCAGCTTCCTGACCGGCCACGCCGAACCCTATGTCGCGCCCGTCTTCACCTGGATCGAGAGCGGCACGTTCGACGCCCAGTGGGCGCTGCGGGTCGACACCATGACGGCGGTCATGCTGGTGGTCATCACCAGCGTGTCCAGCCTCGTCCACCTCTATAGCTGGGGCTATATGGATGAAGAGCCGGATCAGCCGCGCTTCTTCGCCTATCTCTCGCTCTTCACCTTCGCGATGCTGATGCTCGTGACCGCGAACAATCTGCTGCAGATGTTCTTCGGTTGGGAAGGCGTGGGTCTGGCCTCCTACCTGCTGATCGGTTTCTGGTTCCGCAAGCCCTCGGCCAACGCGGCCGCGATCAAGGCGTTCGTCGTCAACCGCGTCGGCGACCTTGGCTTCATGATGGGCATTTTCGGCACCTATCTGGTGTTCAACACCATCTCGATCCCGGAAATCCTGGAAATGGCGCCGTCGATGGCGGGTTCGACCATCGGCTTCCTGGGTCACCGCTTCGACACCATGACCGTGCTCTGCCTGCTGCTGTTCATCGGCGCGATGGGCAAGTCGGCGCAGCTGGGCCTTCACACCTGGCTTCCCGACGCGATGGAAGGCCCGACCCCGGTGTCGGCGCTGATCCACGCGGCCACCATGGTCACCGCCGGCGTCTTCATGGTCTGCCGTCTGTCGCCGATGTTCGAAATGTCGCCGACCGCGCTGACCGTGGTCACCTATGTCGGTGCCGCCACCTGTCTGTTCGCCGCCACCGTCGGCACCGTGCAGACGGACATCAAGCGCGTCATCGCCTATTCGACCTGTTCGCAGCTGGGCTACATGTTCTTTGCGGCCGGTTGCGGCGCTTATGGCGCGGCGATGTTCCACCTCTTCACCCACGCCTTCTTCAAGGCGCTGCTGTTCCTGGGCGCTGGCTCGGTTATCCACGCGATGCACCATGAGCAGGACATGCGCTACTATGGCGGCCTGCGTAAGAAGATCCCCGTGACCTTCTGGACCATGACGCTCGGTACCCTCGCCATCACGGGCGTCGGCCTGCCGCTCGTCGGCGTCGGTTTCGCCGGCTTCTACTCGAAGGACGGTATTCTCGAAGCGGCCTTCGCTTCGGGCGGTGCGGGCATCGGTGCCTATTATGTCGGCGTGTTCGCCGCGCTGCTGACCAGCTTCTACAGCTGGCGCCTGGTCTTCCTGACCTTCTTCGGCAAGCCGCGCTGGACCCAGTCGGAACATATCCAGCATGCCCTCCATGACTCCCATGGGCATGACGATCACGGCCACGGCCATGACGATCACGCACACGCCGATCATGGCCATGACCATCATGCCCATGACGCTGGCGACGGCACCGGTGGCTACCACCCGCATGAAAGCGGCCTGGTCATGCTGATCCCGCTGCTGGTCCTCAGCCTGGGCGCCGTGTTCGCCGGCTTCGTCTTCCACGACCAGTTCATTGGTCCGGAAGGGGGCATCGAGTTCTGGAAGGGCGCGCTCGCGTTCGACAGCCACCTGATGCACGCCGCGCATGAAGTGCCGACCTGGGTCAAGTTCGGTCCGTTCACCGTGATGCTGACCGGCCTGGTCATTGCCTGGCTGGCCTACATCAAGAACACCGACTGGCCGCAGCGCTTCGTCGCCACCTTCGGCGCACTGCACCAGTTCCTGCTGAACAAGTGGTATTTTGACGAGCTGTACAACTTCCTGTTCGTCAAGCCCGCCTTCGCTTTCGGCCGCTTCTTCTGGCAGTTCGGTGACGTCGGCTTCATCGACCGCTTCGGCCCCAACGGGCTGGCTGCTCTGGTCGTGCAGGGCAACAAGATCACCCGTCGGCTTCAGTCCGGCTACCTCTACACCTATGCGCTGGTGATGCTGATTGGCCTCGCCGCGGCTGCAACCTGGGCGATGACACGATAATGGACGGCTTCCCCATCCTCTCCCTGATGATGGCAGTGCCGATGGCTGGTGCCATCGCCTGCCTCTTCGCTGGCGCCAATAATGCGCGCTGGATTGCGCTGATCGCCACGCTGGTCGATCTGGTCCTGGGCATCGTCCTGTGGGTCAATTTCGATCAGTCGGGCGCTGGCGCCCAGTGGCAGTTCACCGAATATGCGCCGATCTTCGGCCGGTTCGCGTGGGCGCTCGGGATCGACGGCATCGCCTTGCTGCTGATCGCACTGACCGTGTTCCTGATGCCGATCTGCATCGGCGCCAGCTGGAACGCGATCAACAAGCGCGTCGGCGAATATATGGCGGCGTTCCTGTTCATGGAGGTGCTGATGATCGGCGTCTTCACCGCACAGGATCTCTACCTCTTCTACATCATGTTCGAAGCCGGCCTGATCCCGATGTATCTGATCATCGGTATCTGGGGTGGTGCGAACCGTATCTACGCCTCGTACAAATTCTTCCTCTACACGCTGCTCGGCTCGGTCCTGATGCTGATCGCGATGATGTGGATGGTGCATGAGGCCGGCACGACCCGCATCCCCGACCTGATGGCGTACAACTTCGATCCGAAGATCCAGATCTGGCTGTTCCTCGCCTTCTTCGCCAGCTTCGCGGTGAAGATGCCGATGTGGCCGGTCCACACCTGGCTGCCCGACGCGCACGTTCAGGCGCCGACCGCCGGTTCGGTCATCCTGGCAGGCGTGCTGCTGAAGATGGGTGGCTACGGCTTCATCCGCTTCTCGCTGCCGATGTTCCCGGAAGCCTCGGCGCAGCTCGCGCCCTGGGTCTGGGGCCTGTCGATGGTCGCCGTCGTCTATACCAGCCTCATCGCGCTGGTTCAGTCGGACATGAAGAAGCTGATCGCCTATTCGTCGGTCGCCCACATGGCGATCGTCACCATCGGCCTGTTCGCCTTCAATCAGGCGGGCCTGGAAGGCGCGATGATGGTCATGCTGGGCCACGGCCTGGTGTCGGGCGCGCTGTTCCTGTGCGTCGGCGTCATCTACGACCGCCTGCACACCCGTGAGATCAACCGCTATGGTGGCCTCGCGATCAACATGCCGCGCTACGCCGTGCTGTTCCTGCTCTTCACCATGGCTTCGGTCGGTCTGCCGGGCACCAGCAACTTCGTCGGCGAATTCCTGTCGCTGATGGGCATCTATCAGGTTTCGACCTGGGCGGCGCTGATCTGCACCACCGGCATCATCCTGGGTGCGGCCTATATGCTCTACCTCTATCGCCGCATCTGCTACGGCGATCAGGTGAACGCCGATGCCGCCGCCATGCCCGACCTGTCGGCGCGTGAAATCTGGCTGCTCGCCCCGATTGCCGCGGCGGTGCTCTGGATGGGCGTCTATCCGGAAAGCTTCCTGGCCCCGATGCGTCCCGACATCCGCGCGCTCGAAGCGCGTCTCGCCCCTGCGGCTCCCGCAGGAGATTCCCAGATCAAGATGGGTGCGCCCAAGCCGGTAGGCGAGGGCCATCATGAAGAAGCCGCTGCGCACGGGGAGGCGCACTAATGATCGAAACCGCTTCCCTTCTGGCCATACTGCCGGAACTCATCCTCACCGGCTCCGGCCTGGTGCTGATGCTGATCGCCGCCTTTGGCGGTGACCGCTCGACCCATGCCGTCAATTGGCTGGCAGTGCTCGCACTGCTCGCCGCCGGCCTCAGCCTCTGCACCTCGATGGCGCACGGTCCGGTCGCGTTCGACGGCCTGGTCCGTGCCGACGCCTTCTCTGTCTATGCGAAGGCGCTGATCTATGGCGCGGCCGGTGCGGCCATCCTGTTGGCCCCGCGCTTTTTCGCTGCCGGCGGCGCGCTGCGTCCCGAATATGCCGTCCTGATCGTCTTTGCCGCTATCGGCATGGGCATGATGGTCTCGGCCGGCGACATGCTGACGCTCTATGTTGGCTTGGAAATGAACAGCCTTGCGTCCTACGTGCTGGCCAGCTTCATGCGCCAGGACGAGAAGTCGTCGGAAGCGGGCCTGAAATATTTCGTGCTCGGTTCGCTGGCCAGCGGCATCCTGCTCTACGGCATTTCGCTGCTCTACGGCTTCACCGGTTCGACCGCGTTCGACGGCATCGCCATCGCCATGGGCGACGGCGTGTCGAAGGGCGAGCTGTTCGGCCTGGTCTTCGTGCTCGCGGGCCTCGCCTTCAAGATCAGCGCCGTGCCGTTCCACATGTGGACGCCCGACGTCTATGAAGGTGCGCCGACCCCGGTCACCGCCTTCTTCGGCAGCGCGCCCAAGGTTGCCGCGATGGGCCTGATGGTCCGCGTCGCGATCGAGGCGCTCGGCCCGGCCGGCCTCGACTGGCAGCAGATCATCATCTTCGTTGCACTCGCCTCGATCCTGTTCGGTGCGGTCGCGGCGATCGGCCAGACCAGCATCAAGCGTCTGATGGCCTATTCGTCGATCAACAATGTCGGCTTCGCGCTGGTCGGCCTTGCGGCCGGGACGCCCGCCGGCGTTGCCGCGACGATGAGCTACATGGCGATCTACGTCGTCATGACCATCGGCGCCTTCGCCTGCATCCTCCAGATGCGGGATGCCGACGGCAAGCCGGTCGACACGATCGCCAGCCTTGCCGGCCTGTCGCAGTCGCGCAAGGGCCTGTCGGCCGCCTTCGCGATCTTCATGTTCTCGATGGCAGGTATCCCGCCGCTGTTCGGCTTCTGGGCGAAGTTCCTGGTGTTCGATGCCGCAGTCGCCGCCAACCTGACCGCGCTCGCCGCCTTCGGCATCGCCATGTCGGTGATCGGCGCCTTCTATTATCTCAAGATCATCAAGACGATCTATTTCGACGAGCCGGCCGCGCCCTATGAGGCGAAGGGCGGGGCGGTCGAGAATATCATCATGGCTGCCTGTGCCATCGTGATCGTCTTCGGTTATCTGCTCAACCCGCTGCTGGACAAGGCCAGCGCGGCTGCGGCGGCTTCGCTGTTCTGACGCAGTTTCGCACCGTAGAAGAAACCGGCTCCACCAATGCCGACATGCTGGCATTGGCGGAGCAGGGTGAAACCGAAGGCCTCTGGCTGCGCGCAAAGCGACAGTCCGGAGGCCGCGGTCGTTTGGGCCGGGCGTGGGAAAGCCCGGTCGGCAATCTCTATTGCTCCACCCTGATCCGGCTGCAGCCGGGCGACCCGATGGCGCACACGCTGGCGCTGGTCGCGGCAAATGCCGTCCATGCGCTGATTGCCCCGCTCTGTGCCGGACAGGCGCGGATCAAATGGCCCAATGACATATTGGTCGACGGCGCAAAGATCGCCGGCATATTGCTGGAACGCACCGGCGATGCCGTGGTCGTCGGCATCGGCATCAACGTCACCCATTTTCCGGAAGGCCTCGACCGTCCGGTCACCAGTCTCGCAGCGCAAGGCGCGACCGGGGAGGGGGCGGATGCCGCCGCGCTGCTGGAGCGCCTTGCCCAGCTTTTTGGCCATTGGCTGGCGATTTGGCGTGCCCAGGGGCTCGATCCGGTGCGCGCCCACTGGCTGCTCAACGCCCATCCGATCGGCACGCCGATGCGCGTCGTCCAGCCCGATGGCGACGTGGTGGAGGGCGGCTTCGGTACGCTCGACAGCCAGGGCATGTTGATCCTGCGCTTGGCGAATGGCGATACCCGTGCCATTCATGCCGGCGATATCTTTCTCATCTGAGGGTTCGGCCATGCTTCTCGCGATCGACGCGGGCAACACCAATGTCGTTTTCGCGCTGCTCGACGGGCGTGAGATCAAGACGCGCTGGCGCATCGCCACCGACCCGCGCCGCACCGCCGACGAATATGCGGTGTGGCTGAATCAGCTTTTGATGCTGGAAGGCTATGCCATGGCCGATGTCGACGCGGTGATCGTCGCCACGGTCGTGCCACGCGCACTCCACAATCTTCAGGTGCTGGCCGACAAATATTTCAAGACCACTGCGCTGGTCGCCGGCCAGTCGCCGGTCGACTGGGGCATCGAACTAGACGTGGCGGAGCCGGCCTCGGTCGGCGCCGACCGGGTTGTAAACGCGATCGCGGCCCACCATCTTTATGCTGGCGACCTGATCGTCATCGACTTTGGCACGGCGACGACCTTCGACGTGGTGGATTATCGCGGCGCCTATAAGGGCGGCATCATCGCGCCGGGCATCAACCTGTCGCTCGATGCGCTGGTGGCGGCGGCGGCGAAACTACCCCGCATCGCGATCGCCCCGCCGGAGAACCGATCGGTTATCGGTCGGACCACGGCCGACGCCATGCTGATCGGCGTCTTCTGGGGCTATGTGGCGATGATGGAGGGGCTGGTCGCCCGGATGCGGGCCGAGATCGGCCGCCCGACCAAAGTGATTTCGACCGGAGGACTGGCCGTCCTCTTCAATGACAATAGCGATATTTTCGATGCGATCGCGCCCGACCTGACGATCCAGGGCCTCGCATTGCTGTACGAACGGAGTTTTAAAACAGAATGACACCCAAAGACGAGCTGCTCTTCCTGGCCCTTGGCGGCTCGGGCGAGATCGGCATGAACGTCAATCTTTATGGTTGCCAGGGCAAATGGGTCATGGTCGACCTCGGCCTGACCTTTGCTGACCCCCTGTATCCCGGCGTGGAACTGGTGCTGCCCGACCTGGCCTTCATCGAGGAGCGCAAGGACGACCTGCTCGGCATCGTGCTGACCCACGGGCATGAGGATCATATCGGCGCCATCCCCTATCTGGCGGCGGACCTGGGCGTGCCGCTCTATGCCACGCCCTTCACCGCAGGCCTGATCCGGCTGAAGCTGGAGGAAGAGGGCCTGACCAAGGAGGTGAAGCTGCACGTCATCGAGAATGAGGGCAGCTTCAATCTCGGGCCGTTCGGCTTCCGCTATGTGCCGCTGGCCCACTCGATCCCGGAGGGCAATGCCGTCCTGATCGACACGCCGCACGGCCGCATCTTCCACACCGGCGACTGGAAGCTGGACGCCGCCCCGCTGCTCGGCCAGCCCTCCACCCCGGAGGAACTGACCGCGATCGGCGACGAGGGCGTGCTGGCGCTGGTGTGCGACAGCACCAATGTCTTCAATCCAGAACCATCGGGTTCTGAAAGCACCGTGCGCGATGGCCTGATGCAGACCGTCGCAGCGGCCAAGGGCCGCGTACTGGTCACTACCTTTGCCTCCAACGCTGCGCGCGTGCAGACGCTGGGCGAGGTCGCGGCCGCCACCGGGCGCAAGCTGTGCGTCGCCGGCCGCTCGCTCGACCGCATCATCAGCACTGCCAAGGCCGCCGGCTATCTCAAGGATTTCCCGCCGGTGCTGGATTGGGACGATGCGATGGACCTGCCCCGCTCGGAGGTGATGTTCATCGCCACCGGCGGCCAGGGCGAGGCGCGCGCCGCCCTGTCGCGCATCGCGTTTGACAGCCACCCGATCAAGCTGGCCGAGGGCGATACGGTCATCTTCTCGTCCAAGCAGATTCCGGGCAACGAGATCGCGATCGGCCGCATTCAGAATGCGCTGGCGACCAAGGGCATCATCATGGTGACCGACCGCCAGGCCGAGGTCCATGTCTCGGGTCATCCGGGCCGTCCGGAACTGGAATCCATGTATCGCTGGATCCGCCCTGCCATCCTGCTGCCGGTCCATGGTGAGCGTCGCCACATGGCGGAACAGGCGCGGCTTGGCCTCGCCACCGGCATCCCCGATGCGGTGGTCCAGTCGAACGGCGACCTGCTGCGCCTGGCGCCGGGCAAGCCGACGATCATCGGCCATCAGGATACCGGCCGACTGGTCCTCGACGGCGACGTCATCCTGCCCGCCGACGGCGCGACCATGAACGAACGGCGCAAGCTCGGCCTGCACGGCCAGATCAGCGTTGCCGTGGCGCTCGATGCCAAGAACCGGCTGATCGGCGAACCCGTGCTGCGCACCCAGGGCGTGCCGGTGGAGGAAGACAAGGACGCCTTCCTCGCCGAAGCGGCTGAGGATGCCGCCGCTGCCGTGACCAAGGGATCGATGGAGCAGGAAGCCCTGCGCGAACGCCTGCGCCTCGCCGTGCGCCGCACTGCGACCCGCTGGACCGGCAAGAAGCCGATCGTCGACGTGCTGCTGATCCGCGCATGATATGAGAGAGCGCCGTTCGCCATCCTGCGGGAGCAAGGCGAACGGCGCTTTCGCAAATGCCCAGAAGCTTCTAGGCTCAGGCCGATCAAGATTGAATCGTCATGGCGAGCGAAAAAGCGCCGCCATGACGGGAGAGGATAGGGGCATGCGCTGCAATTTCGGGCGGGCCGGATGAACTGGTACGCCATCTTCGCCATCTATGTGCTGTTCTGGGTGATCAGCGCCTTCCTCGTCCTGCCCTTCGGCCTGCGCACGCCCGACGAGACGGGCGAGCTACTGCTGAAAGGCCAGGCGGACAGCGCCCCCAGCAACTTCCGCCCCGGCCGCGTCATGCTGCGCGCGACCCTGCTCTCGGCCGTCCTGTTCGGTCTCTATTATGCCAATTATGTGCAGGGCTGGGTCACGATCGACAACATCCCCGGCCTCCATCCGCCACGCTGAGCGGGGATGACGGAGTTGGGTGGGAAGCGGAAAGTCGGGTTTATAGTCAGGCCATGGTCAATTCAGACGTTTGGCGTGCTCAACGTAATGCGCTAGGCCATATACATGGCGAGAATTCAGCAAACGTTCCTTAATGAAAAGCCGTGGCCCATCTACGTTTCAGTGGAGCCATGGCCGCATTGTTTTGAACTGCTGCCAGGTGAAAAGCTAACATTGGCGTGGGATGCTCCCGAAACTGGCGACGCAGCACAAATTGAATTGATCAGCGATAAGGAGATCGTCGTTTGGCCGGAAGGCGACATCGACGCCATAGAATACTACATCAATGACGTGCCTGCTAAGGATCGTAGTTACGATTTTAAATATCCAATTGTCCTGCCGCCGAAACCTCCCGGCCTGTGGTCTGCTTTTAAAGGTATTTTTCGCTAATCCCAGTGGCAATAAATGGTCGCAAGCTTCCGTCCTCATCCCGTCATGCCGGGCTTGACCCGACATCCCGCTGCGAGCGCGACCCAACCAAGGCCGCACCCCGTCTGTCCTATTCGGCCGGTCCATGATTTACTCCGGCCATGAACAGCCCCCCCCCCCTCAAGCACGCACGTCCAGAATTGTCGCGCCGCTGTCGCGTCCCTGTCGCCTGACTGTCGCGTCGGTGGTGCGGGATGATGACCCTGATCGTGACCCAAGTGTCGCGTCACAGGCGCATGGGTGTCGCGTCGCGGGCGCGTCACAGGCGCAAAAGGCCCAAAATGGCCCGACGACACTGTGAACTTCGGGCCGAAATAAACTGTCGCGTCATCCGCCCCGACACGCTGACCCTCAAGGCGGCAAATTCGCGCTGTCCTACACCGCACCCCTCCGCCATAATGCGGACGGCTCTTTGACCTGTCGGATATGACCGCGCGTCGTGGAGAGCGCCCCTACCGCTTGCGCGTCAATTCCCGCATCGCCTCGTCCAGCCCCTCCAAGGTCAGCGGATACATGCGCTCGTTCATCAGGTCGCGGATGATGCGGGTGGACTGGCTATAGCCCCAATGTTCCGCCGGCGCGGGGTTGAGCCACACGGTCGCGGGATAGGTATGGGTGACGCGCTGCAGCCAGACGGCACCGGCTTCCTCGTTCATATGCTCCACCGACCCGCCGGGATGGCTGATCTCATAGGGGCTCATCGCCGCGTCGCCGACGAAGATCACCTTATAGTCATGGCCATATTTGTGCAGCACGTCCCAGGTCGGGGTGCGCTCGGCAAAGCGGCGGCGATTATCCTTCCACACGCCTTCATAGAGGCAGTTGTGGAAGTAGAAGAATTCCATATTCTTGAATTCGCTGGTCGCGGCGGAAAACAGCTCCTCGCACAGCTTGATATGCGGGTCCATCGATCCGCCCACGTCCAGGAACAGCAGCAGCTTGACCGCATTGTGCCGCTCGGGCCGCATCCGGATGTCGAGCCAGCCCTGCCGCGCGGTGCCGCGGATCGTGGCGTCCAGGTCCAGTTCGTCGGCCGCCCCCTCCCGCGCAAAACGCCGCAGCCGGCGCAGCGCCACCTTGATGTTGCGGGTGCCGATCTCGCGATTATTGTCCAGATTGGCGAATTCGCGCTTTTCCCAGACCTTGATCGCGCGCTTGTGCCGGCTTTCCCCGCCGATCCGCACGCCCTCGGGATTATAGCCGCCATGGCCGAAGGGGGATGTGCCGCCGGTGCCGATCCACTTGCTGCCGCCCTGGTGCCGCTCCTTCTGCTCCTCCAGCCGCTCCTTCAGCGTCTTCATGATCTCGTCCCAGTCGCCCAGCGACTTGATCTTCTCCATCTCCTCGGGGCTGAGGAATTTCTCCGCGACCAGCCGCAGCCATTCCTCGGGTATCTCCGCCTCGACCCCGTCTTGACCCAGCAGGCCCTTGAACACTTTGGCAAAAACCTGGTCGAACCGGTCGATCAGCCCCTCATCCTTCACATAGGTGGCGCGGGCGAGATAATAGAAATCCTCGGGCGTGCGGGCGATCACGTCGCGCTCCAGTGCTTCGAGCAGGAGCAGATGCTCCTTGATGCTGGCGGGGATGCCGGCGGCGCGCAGCGCGTCGAGAAAATTGAGCATCATGGTGCCGGTCTTGTCGGCCAGCCGGGCAGGGGATGCAAGCGGTGGCCGGATCGCGTTGGCGAAATATTAAGTGTTGCGCCGCACGGTAAACAAGTCAGTATCCATTGTGACAGTTAAGTTGCGGGGGCAGCTTGGAAAATCGGGATTTGTTGGCTGATCTTGGAGAAAGATCGGGCGACATAGCATTGCAATGCAGCGAAACGGCTGGATTTCTGAGCGAATTAAATCGCCGGATTCAGGGCGATTCGGCGCGCCTGTCTGATTTGCAGGCGAATATGCAGACGCTCGCCGCCAGCCAGAATGAGAGCGTCGTTGCCGCGCAGGAACTGAGCCTGACTGCGGGGCGGGCCGGACGGATCATCGCCGAAGGGCATGATGTCATCACCCTGTCGCTGGGCGAAGTGGCTGGTCTGGTCGAGCATGTCACCGGCATGGAAGGGCATTTGCGCCAGTTTTTGCAGGTGATCGAGGCGGTTGGCGGCATTTCCGACCAGTTGGGGACGATCGCGCGCCAGACCCGGTTGCTCGGCGTCAACGCTGCGATCGAGGCAGCGCGCGGCGGGGCTGCGACAATGGGCTTTGCGGTCGTGGCGGAGGAGATTCGCCGGCTCGCCGAGCAGGCGGCCGAATCCTCCGCATCCGTCGGCAGCAAGCTGGGCCAACTTGACCGGGACGCGCGCCACCTGATCGGTGGGGTTGAGGCCAATATTCAGCGCGGCCGCGACGTCGGCACCCATATCGACCAGTTGCGCCTCTCCATGGCGGAAATAGCGTCGATGGTGACCCAGTTCGGTGTGCGCTCCAACGCGATTGTCACCTGCACCGACGAGGCGGATATTCATGTCGCTGCGCTGGATCAGGGGCTCAGCCTGTTCGGCAGTTCCTCGACCGAAAGTGCGGGCCGGGTCGATATGGCGCGCGGCCAGTTGGAGGCATTGGAAAGCCTGGCCAACGACATGCTCAACACCGCTGCCCATAGTGGGCGCCAGACCCGCAATAGTCGGTATATTGCCCTGGCGGAGGAAGGGGCAGCGGAGGTCGCGGAGCTGATCGACGGGGCGCTGGCGCGGGGCGAATTGGCGGAACAGTCTCTGTTCGACCGGAACTATCGGCCGATTGCCGGGTCCCAGCCGACCCAATATGAAACCGCCTTCACCGGCTTTGCCGATTTGCGCGTGCGTCCCTTGCTTGATCGCCACACGGCGCAGGATGCGGCGATCATTGGGTGTTGCCTCATCGACATGGACGGCTATCTGCCCACCCATATCAGTGCGCGCAGCCAGCCGCAGCGCGTAGCCGACCCGCGCTGGAACATGGAACATGCCCGCAACCGGCAGATATTCATGGATGCCCAGACCCGCCGCGCCCTCGACGGCGACGAGGATTTCTACCTCTTCACCTATCGCCAGGATCTGGGCGAGGGGCGCTATCGGGCGCTGCGCAGCGTGTTCGTGCCGCTGCGCTTCGCCGGGCGCCGCTGGGGCTTGTATGAAGTCGGCTACCTGATCTGATCGACCTGGCCTGATTGAACCGGCCGGATGCCGTGGATCAGCGAAACCAGCACGAAGGAGATGATCATCAGCAGATACCAGGCGCCCAGCTTGGTGAGGCTGACCATTTCCCAGCCATGGCGCTGGCTGGGGTAGGTCCAGGCATTGGCGAAGGTTCCGATATTCTCCGCCAGCCAGATGAACAGCGCGACCAAAAAGAAGCCGAGCAGTAGCGGCATCCGCCGTGGCTCGCGCCAGGGCGTGAACCAGATCCAGGTCCGCCCGAACAGGAGAAACGCGGCGGCAAACAGGGCGATCCGCACATCGGGCAACCAGTGATGGGCGAAGAAATTGATATAGATGGCGCCCGCAAGCAGCGCCGTCGTCCAGACCGGCGGATAGTGGCTGAAACCGAAATCGAAGATGCGCCAGATCCGGGCGATATAGCTGCCGACGGCGGCATACATGAAGCCGGAGAATAGCGGTACCGGGCCGATATGGAGCAGGCTGGCCTCGGGATAGACCCAGCTTCCCGCATGGGTCTTGAACAATTCCATGATGGTGCCGATCAGGTGGAAGGCGCAGATGACCAATGCCTCGCGCGGACTTTCCAGCCTGAGCAGCAGCATCGCGACCTGGATTGCGATCGCCGACAGGGTCAGGAAATCATAGCGATGCAGCGGCGCATCGGCGGGATAGAAGATGTGGGTGCCCAGCAGCAGCGCCAGCATCAGCCCGCCGAACAGGCAGGCCCAGCCCTGCTTGAAGCCGAACAGCAGGAATTCATAGGCCCAGGCGCGTGGCCCCGCCGTGACGCGCACCGATTCCAGATGGGCGCGTATCCGCGCAAAGCGGGTCGCGCCCGTGGAGTGGTTCATGGAGGAGGGGTTTAGCGCGCGGCGCAGCGAGAGGGAATAATGCCTTTGTGGCGGCCGGTCAGCCGACCGCCAGGGGTGGTCAGTGCAACTTGCGGGGCGTCAGGCTTACCGTCACCTCGCCATTGGCGGCATAGACGGCGGTGGCTTCGGCCTGGGCGGTCTGGGGATCCTTGCCATCCAGGATCGCGGCGATCTGGCGACCGCTCGGCACCTTGTCATAGACGCCATAGAGGTCCGTCTGGCCGACCATGTGGATAGACAGCTGATAGCCGACGTCACGGGTAGCCGGATCAAAGGCGAGGACGGTGCCGCTGTCATCGACCGGCACGATGATTGCGCCGTCGCTGTGCCCGGCCTGTTGCAGCATGTCGTAGCTTCCCTCAGCGGTCTGCACGGTGCCGCGGATGCACAGATTGTCCCGGCCTTCGCGCGGGATGCGTACCTCCTGCGGCACGGGTTGGCCAGCCGTGCCGCTGGGCACCATCCTGGTCAGGCGGGCGTCGGTGCTGTCGTCGATGGGACAGGCGCCAAAGCTTGCCGGGCTGGTCGCGTGCAAAGCCGATGCCTCATCGAACTTCAGGCCCGCGAGCATGCCGTCCAGTCCTGCCAGCACTTCGGCGCGGCGCTCGGTCGGGCCGGTGACGCGCAGTTTCACCATCCAGCGTCCAGCATGGGCGAACGCGGCTGCGGTGGTCAGTGCGCCATCGGCGGCATCGTCATAGACGGCGCGGATCGCGGTGCCCGCGCGGCCGCCAGCCACGACGCTGTCATAGGCGGTGCGATGGGTCTTGCCGCCAAACCGCTCCATCACCGCCTTGTCGGTCATATAGGCGGCCAACGAAGCATCGGCATAGGCGGGGAGATAGATGTAGAGGGTCGCCTGGATGGCGCCATCCTCGGACAGATATTGGGCATAATTGTCGATGCCTTTGCCGCCGTTCGACACCTCGCCACTCTTGGCCAGCGACAGGCTGGCGACCGTCTGCGGCAGGCTGATGCCGGCGGCGGTCGCGCGAATGGCTGTATCGGTAGGCGTCCATGCCTCGATATCGTCCGCCGCGCGCGCCAGCGAGGGCGCAGCCAGGCAGAGGGCCATCGAACACAGGAACAACGCGCTTTTGGGCATTGGCATCCTCTCTCTCGATCCAGACCGTCTTGGCGCGGTCTTGAATGTCAGAGGATCAGGAGAACATGGATTCCAAAGGGGCGCAAGCGACCTTCACGCCACCGGCGGAATTTGTGCGGGATATTGGGGCAATTGGGGGGCGTGACAGACCCATTGCGGCGCAGCAGCGGTCCAGATGACCACTTCGGGCGCCACTCGGGTCGGATCGTCCAGCGCGCCCGCGCGAATGATCGTCAGATGTGGCCGCGATTCGGCCAGGCTGAACAGCGGCGTACCGCAGTTCGGGCAGAAGCCGCGCTTCATCGCATTGCCACTGTCGGCGATGCTGTAGTGCCAGCCCACTGTCCCGCTCGTCGTCACCTTGTCGGTCGGGAAGCAGAGCGCTACCGCCGCCCAGATATTGACAGAGGCGACACCAGCACATCCGCACCGCCATCGGTTCGGCATCTATCGCGATGCGCACCTGTCCACAGAGGCATCCGGCATCATGGGGCATATATCCTTAGCGCCCCTGGCGCCGGGCCATGAAGGCGAGGCGCTCGAACATCATGATGTCCTGCTCATTCTTGAGCAGGGCGCCATGGAGCGGCGGGATCGCCTTGGTCGGGTCGCTATTCTGTAGCACGTCGAGCGGCATGTCCTCGTTGAAGAGGAGCTTGAGCCAGTCGAGAAGTTCGCTGGTGCTGGGCTTTTTCTTCAGGCCTGGGACTTCGCGAATATCGTAGAAAATGTCCATCGCGCGACTGACGAGGACTTTCTGAATGCCAGGAAAATGGACATCGACGATCGCCTGCATCGTCTCGCGGTCGGGGAATTTGATATAGTGGAAGAAGCAGCGTCGCAGGAAGGCGTCGGGCAGTTCCTTCTCGTTGTTCGATGTGATGATGACGACTGGCCGTTCCTTTGCGGCGATCGTCTCGCCGGTCTCATAGACATGGAAGGCCATGCGATCGAGTTCCTGCAACAGGTCGTTGGGAAACTCGATGTCAGCCTTGTCGATCTCGTCGATCAGCAACACGGGCAGGGTGGGCGAGGTGAACGCCTCCCACAGCTTGCCCTTGCGGATATAATTGGCGATGTCATGGACCCGCTCGTCGCCGAGCTGGCCGTCGCGCAGGCGGGCAACGGCATCATATTCATACAGGCCCTGATGCGCCTTGGTCGTCGACTTGACGTTCCATTCGATCAATGGGGCGTCGAGGGCCTTGGCGATTTCCTGCGCCAGCACGGTTTTGCCGGTGCCCGGTTCGCCCTTCACCAGAAGAGGGCGGCGCAGCAGCACTGCGGCATTGACCGCGACCTTCAGATCGTCGGTGGCGACATAATCCTGTGTGCCTTCAAACCGCATGGGCCTCTTCCGCTCCGTTCCACTTTATGGATCGGACTAGGCAAAGCGATGGGCCTGCGCAATGCGTTTGTGCGCTGCGGCAAGCCGGGGGAGCGATGGATCAGCGTTGCTGGCGGCGGATGTCGGCGCGTGCCTGAAGCAAGTCCCACAGTCCGCGATGCTGGGCCAGCAACTGGCGCATGCCGAACTGAATGGCACGGTCGATTGCGGGATCGCCGCCAATCGCGCGTGCGACATTCAACGTGGAACGGCGATCCGGCAGCGCACAGGGGAGCGGCTCGATTCCGGTGCGAAGGGCTGCGATATCGAGCAGTTGCCGGGCCATGCGCCAGTCGAGCACCAGCGCGATCGCTGCCCCCATGGCACAGCCGCGACGGTCGGACTGGGCGAGCATGTCGAGGGCATGGCGTTGTTGGCTGACGATCGCTTCACAATTGCTCTGCCCCGCAGTGCTAGGGGCAGGACCAGCGGCCACTGTAACCTGGGTCAGATAGGCCCGTTCCCGCGCGAAGGCATCGGCGGCGTCGATCAGCCAGCGGCGGGCCGCGTTATCCGCCGAACGGGTAGCCGCATGGTCGATCACGCCAGGATGACGGCCATGCAGAAGGCAGAGATAATAAGCGGCATCGGCAAGATCGGGTAAGGTCAGGGCATCGTCGCTGGACCGTGCATCCTGGCCAGCCCGCATGGCATAACTATGGCCATAGCTCCCATCGGCGAGCAGAAGCGCATCCAGGATCTGCGCAATGTCATCGCCCCGGCGCAGCGCCGTCACTTCGCTCATAGAAATTTCCCTGTAGCCACGGCACATGGGGGCCGTGGGGATAATCTACGCCCGGTATGTAAACGGCGGGTTAAACTTCTCTTGTCGGTGCCGGCGATGCCGCGTGATGGTTGTCGGTCGAACGCACTTATGGCACGTTTTGCAGCCATGAGCATTTCGACATCGCATCATGCAATAGAATCAAGGTCCGCCGAGCGGGAGGCGCAGATCCTTCTGATCGGGTTCGATATTTGGACCGGTGAGATGTATCGCGCGATGCGCCATGTCAGCTTTAGCGGCATGAAGTTCAATATATGTGCTTTGCCAGGACATCATTATAACGCGATCTATCCGCGCCTGCCTGCTGCCTTGTCGGAAACGCGCCCGGATATCGTGCTTCTGGATCTTGCGAGTACAGCCTGTCGTGAGTGGATCGATGTTGGAAACCTAACTGCGCATCTGCATGGCATATTGAAGCTGATTGGCGAT
Organism: Sphingobium sp. AP49; assembly: GCF_000281715.2. Lineage (NCBI taxonomy): Bacteria > Pseudomonadati > Pseudomonadota > Alphaproteobacteria > Sphingomonadales > Sphingobiaceae > Sphingobium > Sphingobium sp. AP49. Next base: position 1,777,519 of record NZ_CP124576.1, read on the forward strand.
TTTGGAGCAAAAGTCGCGTTATTGAACTGGTATGACGTCGATCCAGTCCAGGATAGGGTTCTGGCCACGTTGAACAAGCAGGCGGCGCTGCAGAACCTGCCCGTGCTGGACGTATCGGGTTGGTGGCTGGACATGGAGGCCGGCGTCCTGCCGGTCGATGGAAGGGCATTCAGCATTAGCGATGCGGTGGCTGTGGCGTTGAAGATCGGTGATTTTGTCCGACAATCGGTGATGGTGGCGCCAAAGCCCGAAGGCCTGTCCTATTTGCCTGTGCTCGACCATGTTCAGCATCTGGCTGCGGTCGATGCAGAGGCACCGCTATCGTCGCCGATTGTCGAAGCCGTTGTCAGCGTGCCAGAGCCGGCAGTGATCGCTCCGGTGATCGAAGTCGTGCCGGAATTTGTCCCTGAGGAGCATATTCGGATTGCGTCCGCTGTCCACGCAAAGCAGCGCGTGCTGCTGATCGGGTTCAGTGTTCTGACGGGCGAGATCTATCGTAGCTTTGAAAAATATGCCGCCGATGACGTCGAATTTGTTCTGTTCGGTCTTGGGTCCCATCATTATAATTATCTGCCGCCCCTGCTTCCGCAAATATTGGAAAGAGAAAAGCCCGACATCGTGGTTTTTGATCTTGCCAGTACGCCCTGCCGTGAATGGGCGACCGCCGCAAATATTCGTGAAAATGTCTATGAAATGCTGGCGATGGTGCATGGCATCGGGGCCAGGGCTGGCTTTCTCCATCTGTTTCGCCATGACGTGAAGCCGGGCACCGACTTGTTGATCGGCACAATTAACGAGCTTGCGGCGGAAGCTGCGCTGCCCGTGCTCAATGTGGCGCAGTGGATTGATGATCGGGGTGGGGACGCTGATCACAAGCTGTTGTTCGATGGGGTTCATGCCACGCCCGAGGGGGCCAAGGCCATATCGACCATGATTATCGATTTTGTGCGGGCGGAAATGCTGTCGATGGATCGGCAGGTGAGCTTGGACAATGTTCCGCGCTCAGCCTATCTGGCGCATGTTTCGGCGGTCGAGGCGCCTTATTTGTCCCCCTATGGTTGTACCGGAGACAATTTCTCGAAATATGGCGTCAAGATGCACGTATTGCCTATCCATGAAGGCGCACGCATTCCGATCGATCTGCCCGAAGGCGCCAGCCTGTCGGCAATCTACTTCATTCATGGACCACGATCAGGGGATATCGAGATATCGACCGATCATGAGGTGATCATGACGCATCGCTGCTATGATGCGTGGAGCTATTATGAGCGAGCGATGGTATGTCATGTCGACGTCGCCGGCGCGCGCCGTCTATGGTTCAGGCAATTGCCTGGAGTGCCGGATATTGCCCTGATCAAGGGCAAACAGGATCATGGCCCAAGGATTGGCAAGGTGGGGCATGTGGTCATGTATCGGCCATGATCGACGCGGCCGGACTACTGAAGCTAGCAAAAAAAAGCCCGGTCATCATCTGACCGGGCTTTTTTCTTACTGATCCAGGAAACTGCGCATCTTTCGACTGCGGCTGGGATGCTTCAGCTTACGCAGCGCCTTCGCCTCGATCTGGCGAATACGCTCGCGGGTCACGCTGAACTGCTGGCCCACTTCCTCCAGCGTATGGTCGGTGTTCATGCCGATGCCAAAGCGCATGCGCAGCACGCGCTCCTCGCGCGGGGTGAGGCTGGCAAGGACGCGGGTGACCGTTTCCTTGAGGTTCGCCTGGATCGCCGCGTCGACCGGAATGATCGCGTTCTTGTCCTCGATGAAATCACCCAGATGGCTGTCTTCCTCGTCGCCGATCGGCGTTTCGAGGGAGATCGGCTCCTTGGCGATCTTCATCACCTTGCGCACCTTTTCGAGCGGCATCGACAGGCGCTCGGCCATTTCCTCGGGCGTGGGCTCACGGCCCTGCTCGTGCAGGAACTGGCGGCTGGTGCGGACCAGCTTGTTGATCGTCTCGATCATGTGGACCGGGATGCGGATGGTCCGCGCCTGGTCCGCGATCGAGCGGGTGATTGCCTGACGGATCCACCAGGTCGCATAGGTGCTGAACTTGTAGCCGCGACGATATTCGAACTTATCGACCGCCTTCATCAGGCCGATATTGCCTTCCTGAATAAGATCAAGGAATTGCAGGCCACGGTTCGTATATTTTTTAGCGATGGAGATGACCAGGCGCAGGTTCGCCTCGACCATTTCCTTCTTGGCGATCCGGGCTTCGCGCTCGCCCTTCTGCACCATGTTGACGATGCGACGAAATTCGCTGAGCGACATGCCGGTGGCTTGGGCGATCTCGCCCACTTCTGTCCGGATGCGTTCGACCGCGCGGCCTTCGGCTGCGGCAAAAGCGGCCCATTTCTTGTCGAGGCCCTGCACCTTTTCCATCCAGCCATCGTCCAGCTCATGATTCACATAGCGGTCGAGGAAGTCCTTGCGACTGACTTTATGGCGTTCGGCCAGGCGCAGCATCTGGCCGCCCAGGGCCGTCAGGCGCCGGTTATAGGCATAAAGCTGATCGACCAGATATTCGATCTTCTGCTGGTGGAATTGCACACTCTCGACCTCGGCGGTCAGGCTTTCACGCAATTCCTGATAATTGTCCTCGGCCTTCTGGCTCAGCGTCTCGCCATTGGCCATTGCCAGCATGCGGGCTTCCTGAGCCTTGGAGAAAGCACGGAAAATGTCGGTGATGGTCGCGAACTTCTCTAGCGCCATCGGCTTGAGAGTCTCTTCCATCTGGGCGAGGGACAGAGTGTTGTCCTCTTCCTCTTCCTCTTCGTTACGGCGGGCACGACGTTCGGTACCGTCTTCATCCTCGTCGCCGTCGGCCGATTCTTCCTCGGGCTCTTCCTCTTCCTTGAAGCTGGGACCAGCCGTCTTTTCGCTGATCTCGCCATCATCATCCTCGGCGCCTTCCTCCAGATTTTCCGGAGCGGGATCCTTGGAGAGCATGGCGTCGAGGTCGAGGATCTCGCGCAACTGCATCTCGCCATTGTTGAGCGCAGTCGACCATTCGATGATCGCGTTGAAGGTGGTCGGGCTCTCGCACAGCCCCAGAATCATAGTGTCGCGGCCTGCCTCGATGCGCTTGGCGATGGCGATTTCGCCCTCGCGGCTGAGCAGTTCGACCGCGCCCATTTCGCGCAGATACATGCGGACGGGATCGTCGGTGCGATCGACCGTTTCCTTCTTCTTTTCGGTGACAAGCTTGGGGCCGCCGTCCTCATCGCCCGAATCATCCTCGGCGTCCTCGGCGTCCTCGCGCTCACGCTGCTCGTCGCCATCTTCGCTGGCTTCTTCATTTTCGACGATGTTGACGCCCATCTCGTTGAGCGCGGACATGATGTCCTCGATCTGCTCAGACGACATCTGATCCTGTGGCAGGGCGTCGTTCAACTCGTCATAGGTGATGTAGCCGCGCTTTTTGGCGCGGGCGATCAGCTTCTTGACAGAGGCTTCGTTGAGGTCGAGCAGCGGGGCATCGCCGCCATCCTCGCCATCGCCTGCACCCGCATTCTTGCTGTTCGCCTTGGTCGCCATTTATTCGCCTTAACTGTCGTCGTCCCCATATCGGAAACGATCGATCAAACAATGTCTTCGGACTGCGCCAGTTCCGCCAGTCGGCTGTCGTGATCGGCTTTCAGAGCGCGGATGCGCTGCTGCTCAGCGAAATTTTCTTCGCTAAAGTCGCTCTCGAACCGTCTGGTAGCCTCTGCCAGCGCTGTTTCCAGCTCCGGTCCTTGCGCCATCACCCGGATGGCCTCATCCAGGTCGCGCTGCACGCGACTGGGGTCGGTTGTCATCCTATGTGGGGTGAATGTGAACGTATCGGCCCGGAGCATCCCCTTAGCCATATTATACAAGTCACCTTGCCCCAATATGGTAAGCATGCCCTGTGTTTCAACTGTTTCTTTGCGGAAGGACGCCGCAATCATCGCATCCAGCAATCGTGATAGCGCGGGATCGCCGATTCGCAGGCCTGACAGCGTTTCCCGGTGTGTCACGATCTGTTCGGGATTGCGCAGCAGGCTGGCCAGAATCGCGCGCAGCAGGCGATGCTCCATGCCGTTCGCGCCGATCTCCCGCGCTTCCATTCCGGCGGGCGGGATTGGTGGTTTCCAATTGCCTTTCTTGTCGCGCTGCCAACCGGCGCGGGCACTGCCGCGGCCGCCATTGCCGTGTGGCTGGCGCTGTCCGCCGCCAAAGCGATCAGGACGCGCAAAAAATTGCGCGTCATAGCGTTCGCGAAAGGCGTGGGCATAGTGGGCGCGCACATCGGGATGCTGGATAGAGTCGCTATGGGCGGCTAGCCGCTGTTTAAGTGCGGCCTTCTGCTCTGGGGTGTCGAGCGGTGCGGTCGTCTGCTCATAGTCCCAAAGGCGGTCGACGAGGGGCTGTGCCGCAGCCAGCACGGCGTCCATGGCGCGCGGCCCTTCGGCTCGGATCAGGTCGTCGGGATCCTGGCCGACGGGCAGGGTGGCGAAGGCCAGGCTGTGGCCGGGGCGTAGCAGGGGCAGGGCTCGGGTCGCCGCGCGGATCGCCGCCTTCTGTCCCGCCGAGTCGCCATCGAAGCAGAGGATCGGCACCTCGACCATCTTCCACAGTCGCTCGATCTGATGCTCGGTCAGCGCTGTACCGAGCGGCGCGACTGCGTCGCTGAAACCGGCCTGGGCCAGCGCGATCACGTCCATATAGCCCTCGACCACGATCACCCGGCCGCTTTGTCGGCTGGCGGGGGAGGCGCGATCGATATTGTAGAGCGTGCGTCCCTTGTCGAAGAGAGGGGTGTCGGGCGAGTTCAGATATTTGGGCTCGCCCTGGCCGATGATCCGGCCGCCAAAGGCGATCACCCGGCCGCGAATGTCGCGGATCGGCAGCATCAGCCGACCGCGGAAGCGGTCGTACGTATCGCGTTTTTTGGCTTTGCGGCCATCCTGCTCGGCCCCATCCGGATCGATGAGCAGCCCGGCCTCGACCAGCATCGGCTCGCCAAATTCCTTGAGCGCGCCTTTGAGCTTGCCGCGCGAATCCGGCGAATAACCAAAGCCGAAGGTCCGGCAGGTCGCATCGGTGATGCCGCGCTTTGCGAGATAGGCACGGGCGTCCGCGCCGTCGATGCCGGCCAGTTGCTCCTCGAAAAAGCCCTGCGCTGCGCCCATCGCGTCATGCAGTCCCTTGGCCTGCTCGGCGCGCTTGGCAGCGCGTGGATCGGCGGCAGGCACCTCCATGCCGGCGGTTGCAGCCAATTCCTTCACCGCTTCCATGAAGGGCAGGCCGCGCTGGTCGGTCATCCAGCGGATCGCATCGCCATGCGCGCCGCAACCGAAGCAATGGTAGAAGCCCTTTTCGTCGTTGATCGTGAAGCTGGGCGTCTTCTCGTTATGGAAGGGGCAGCAAGCCTTATATTCGCGGCCTGCCTTCTGCACCTTCACGGTCTTGCCGATCAACGTCGAAAGCGACGTCCGCGCGCGCAATTCGTCCAGCCATTGGGGCGTGAGGGTCATGGATGATGCTCGGGATTTTGCTCACCGCGGCCATCGGAACATTTGAGCATGTAGATCCAGAACGCCATTTATCGAATATGCCCGAACGCGTGCCAGTGTCGAGCGCCGCGCATGCGTTTCTCGACTATGCTCGAAAGGAGCGGAGTAGGGATGGGCCTTCCTCTCCCGCAAACGGGATGGAGATGCTGGAATATGGCTTAGGACAAAGCCGCCTTCACCAGGCCGCTGGCCTTGCTCATGTCGATCACTGCGCCATGGCGTTCCTTGAGCACGGCCATCACCTTGCCCATGTCCTTGACGCTTTCCGCGCCGACTTCGGCCTTGATCGCCTCGATCGCAGCCTTGGTCTCGTCTTCGCTCAACTGCGCAGGCAGGAAGCCCTCGATCACATCCAGTTCGGCCTGTTCCTTGGCGGCTAGTTCGTCGCGGCCGCCGCTCTTGAACATGTCGATCGATTCGCGGCGCTGCTTCACCATCTTCTGCAGCACCTCGACCACGACGGTGTCGTCGTCGGGCACGTTGCTAGCGGTGCGAAGCTCGATGTCCCGATCCTTGAGCTTGGCCAGAATCAGGCGCACGGCAGCCAGCTTTTCCTTATCGCCGGCCTTCATGGATTCCACTTGGGCGCTCTTGATGCTGTCGCGAATCATCGACGAATAAATCCTGTCTCTTGCGGAAAGGAGCAGATATAATGCGAAAAGAGATTTTTAACAGACGTTGACCTTCACGCCTCGCAGGAATAGGTGACCGGCCGTTTAACCCGCACCAGACGGGTTCCCGCAAAAGCATAAAGGACCGCAGACCATGGCTGACGCCAAGACCCTCATTGTGCCCAAAGGAGCGACAGGGGTCGTGGTTTTTGCCGATGGCGCCGCCGTCTTCGGTCGCGGCTTCGGCGCGGTCGGCGAAGCAGTTGGTGAACTCTGCTTCAATACCTCGATCACCGGCTATCAGGAGATCATGACCGATCCCTCCTACGCCGGGCAGATCATCAATTTCACCTTCCCCCATATCGGCAATGTCGGCACCAATCTGGACGATGTTGAAGCCGCCTCGCCCCATGCGCTGGGCTGTATCGTTCGCCAGGACGTCACCGCCCCCAGCAATTTCCGCAATGTCGAACCGTTCGACCAGTGGATGAAGGAGCAGGGCCGCATCGGCCTCGCCGGTGTCGATACCCGCGCGCTGACCCGCCTGATCCGCGAGAAGGGCGCGCCCAACGTCGTCATCGCCTATGATCCGGACGGCAATTTCGACATCGCCGCGCTCGCTGCCAAGGCGGCCGCCTGGCCGGGTCTTGAAGGCATGGACCTCGCCATCGAAGTCACGAGCAAGGAAAGCCGCCTGTGGAAGGATGGCATCTGGACCATCGGCCATGGCTATGGCCTGAATGAAGCGGGTGAGGAACGCCCCCATGTCGTCGCGATCGATTATGGCGCGAAGAATAATATCTTCCGCAATCTGGTGCAGGCCGGCGCGCGCGTGACCGTGCTGCCCGCCACCGCAACCTTCGACCAGATCAAGGCGCTCAATCCTGACGGCGTGTTCCTGTCGAACGGCCCTGGCGATCCGGCCGCGACCGGCGACTATGCCGTGCCGGTGATCAGCCAGGTGTTGGCCGCCGACATCCCCGTCTTCGGTATCTGCCTGGGCCACCAGTTGCTGGGCCTAGCGGTGGGCGCCAAGACGATCAAGATGCATCAGGGCCATCGCGGCGCGAACCATCCGGTCAAGCGCCTGTCGGACGGTCTTGTCGAGATCACCAGCATGAATCATGGCTTCGCGGTCGATGTCGACACGCTGCCGGCCAATGCGCGCTCGACCCATATCTCGCTGTTCGACGGCAGCAATTGCGGCATCGAACTGACCGACAAGAATGCCTTCTCGGTCCAGTATCACCCCGAAGCCTCGCCCGGCCCGCAGGACAGCTTCTACCTGTTCAAGAAGTTCGTCGACGGCCTCAAGGGCGCGGTCGCCGCGTGAGCCAGAACCTGCCCCCGGTTGACGAAGCGCGCCTTGCCGCAGAGTGGGAGGCGGACAGGCAAGTCCTCGCCAATCTCAAGCGCAATGGCGACGTCGCGCGTCTCGCGCGGCCCGTGGACGTCAGCTTCCGGGGCAGCGAGCAGGATTTCGAGCGCGTCCTGACCATCGCCAGCCAGTTCGGCTTCGTCGAACTGGACCGCGAGGAAGATGAAGAAGGCGACCTGTTCCTGTTCCTGGAATGCGTGCAGCCGGTCGACGAAGCCTCGATCCGCGCGCTGACCAAGAAATGCCTCCAGATCGAAATCCTCTGCGGCGTCGAATATGACGGTTGGGGTTGTGAGGCGCAGGCGGGGGGCGTGCATTGATGGACTATGATGATTTTGCCGAGCGATTTTTAATCGCCCTTCACTTTGAGACCGAAACGTCGCCCAAACAATATTTTCGCGCTGGCGAACTGATTGAAAAATATGCTCTGAAGCCGCGATCCAATTGGATCAGTCGCATTGCTGACGATTGGGAAGGTTCTTATTTCAGGGACGTTTCCAAAGTTCTAAATGGTTACGATGATTGGAGTTTCCGGATTTCGGCTGGCGGATCGCGTAAGGTTGAATCGGAGTTTTCAGACCTAGAAGAAATTCGCGAGTTCCTCGATGTCGCGAGAACGAACGTGGTTGATAGCACAACGTGGACTGGGCTTCCTTCGCAATTTGTTCTCAACGAGGAACGAAAGGCGGAGTTGTCAACGCTGCTGACTAAGGCTGAACGTGATTTAGACGATTTAGGCGCAGGCAATAGCGAAAAGGCTATGGCTCGAGCTTACATTGTCGCGGCCAAAGTCCTGGCCGATGCTCCCGAGCCTCCAGTGGATATTATTTGGGATATAATTGGACGCGCCAATAATCTCTCGGGAATTGCTTCTCTTTTCGTTTCGATAATTGCACTCTTTCAAACGGCTATACACTGATGCCCAAAAGAACCGACATCTCCTCCATCCTCATCATCGGCGCTGGTCCGATCATCATCGGCCAGGCGTGCGAGTTCGATTATTCGGGCACGCAGGCGGTCAAGGCGCTGAAGGAAGAGGGCTATCGCATCATCCTGGTGAATTCCAACCCGGCCACTATCATGACCGATCCGGAATTTGCCGACGCGACCTATGTCGAGCCGATCACGCCCGAAATCGTGGCGAAGATCATCGAGAAGGAGCGGCCCGATGCGGTGCTGCCGACGATGGGCGGGCAGACGGCGCTGAACACGGCGCTGGCGCTCTATAATGACGGCACGCTGGAGAAGTTCGGCGTCCAGATGATCGGCGCCGACGCCGAAGCGATCGACAAGGCGGAGGATCGGATCAAGTTCCGCGACGCCATGGACAAGATCGGCCTGGAATCGGCCCGCTCGCGCATTGCGCACACGATGGAAGAGGCGCTGGAGGCGCTGGAATATACCGGTCTTCCCTCGATCATCCGCCCCAGCTTCACCATGGGCGGAACCGGCGGCGGCATCGCCTATAATCGCGAAGAGTTCGTCAACATCGTGCGCGGCGGTCTGGACGCGTCGCCGACCACCGAAGTCCTGATCGAGGAATCGCTGATCGGCTGGAAGGAATATGAGATGGAGGTCGTGCGGGATCGCAACGACAATGCCATCATCATCTGCTCGATCGAAAATGTCGATCCGATGGGCGTCCATACCGGCGACTCCATCACCGTCGCGCCGGCGCTGACGCTGACCGACAAGGAATATCAGATCATGCGCAACGCCAGCATCGCGGTGCTGCGCGAGATCGGCGTCGAGACCGGCGGTTCCAACGTGCAGTTTTCGGTCAATCCGAAGGACGGTCGCCTGATCGTGATCGAGATGAACCCGCGCGTGTCGCGTTCCTCGGCGCTGGCGTCGAAGGCGACCGGCTTCCCGATCGCCAAGGTCGCGGCCAAGCTGGCCGTGGGCTATACGCTGGATGAGATTACGAACGACATTACCGGCGCGACGCCGGCGTCTTTCGAGCCGACCATCGACTATGTCGTGACCAAGATACCGCGCTTCGCCTTTGAAAAGTTCAAGGGCGCAGAGCCGCTGCTGGGCACTGCCATGAAGTCGGTCGGCGAAGTCATGGCGATCGGCCGCAACATCCATGAATCGATGCAGAAGGCGCTGCGCGGTCTGGAAACTGGCCTGTCGGGCTTCAACCAGGTCGATCATCTGGTCGGCGCGCCCAAGGACGACATCATCGCCGCGCTGGCACAGCCGACGCCCGATCGTCTGCTGGTCGCCGCCCAGGCGCTACGCGAAGGGCTGAGCGTCGCGGAAATCCACAATATCGCCAAGTTCGATCCCTGGTTCCTGGAGCGCCTGAAGGAAATCGTCGACGCCGAGAATGAGGTGCTGGAACATGGCCTGCCGCGCGACGCGGACGGCATGCGCCGCCTCAAGGCGATGGGCTTTTCCGACAAGCGCCTCGCCTGGCTGGCGCTCAAGTCCGCCAACCTGCGTGGCATGGAACGCGGCATCGCCCGCAGCGGCGGCCTGATCCACGAAGCGGTCAAGGCAATGACCGGCGGCGTCACCGAGGACGAGGTGCGCAGCCTGCGCCACAAGCTGGGCGTGCGTCCGGTGTTCAAGCGCATCGATACCTGCGCCGCCGAGTTCGAGGCGAAGACGCCCTACATGTATTCGACCTATGAAGCCCCGATCTTCGGCGAGCCGGAGAATGAGGCGCAGCCCAGCGACCGCAAGAAGGTCGTCATCCTGGGCGGTGGTCCCAACCGCATCGGTCAGGGCATCGAGTTCGACTATTGCTGCGTCCATGCCTGCTTTGCGCTGAGCGAAGCCGGCTATGAGACGATCATGGTCAATTGCAACCCGGAAACCGTGTCGACCGACTATGACACGTCCGACCGCCTCTATTTCGAGCCGCTGACGGCCGAAGACGTGCTGGAAATCCTGCATGTCGAAATGTCGAAGGGGACGCTGGCCGGCGTGCTGGTGCAGTTTGGCGGTCAGACGCCGCTGAAGCTGGCGCAGGCGCTGGAAGATGCCGGCATCCCGATCCTGGGCACCAGCCCGGACGCGATCGATCTGGCCGAGGATCGCGAGCGTTTCGCCGCGCTGATCGACAAGCTGAAGCTGCGTCAGCCGGCCAACGGCATCGCCCGCAGCCGCGAGGAGGCGATCGCGGTCGCCAATCGCATCGGCTATCCGGTGCTGATGCGTCCGTCCTACGTCCTTGGCGGTCGCGCCATGGAAATCGTCGATGGCCAGGCGCAGTTGGAGGAATATATCACCACCGCCGTGCAGGTGTCGGGCGAATCCCCGGTGCTGATCGACCAGTATCTGCGTGATGCGGTCGAGGTGGACGTCGATGCGCTGTGTGATGGCGACGATGTGGTCGTAGCCGGCGTGTTGCAGCATATCGAGGAAGCCGGCGTTCATTCCGGTGACTCGGCCTGTTCGTTGCCGCCCTACAGCCTGTCGGACGAGATCATTGCGGAGATCGAGCGTCAGACCGAAGTGCTGGCCCGTGCCCTGTCGGTCCGTGGCCTGATGAACATCCAGTTCGCGGTCAAGGACGGCACCGTCTATCTGATCGAGGTCAATCCGCGCGCCAGCCGCACTGTGCCCTTCGTCGCCAAGGCGATCGGTACCCCGATCGCCAAGATCGCTTCGCGCGTCATGGCCGGCGAGAAGATCAAGGATCTGCCCAAGATCGATCGCAACGCGATCGACCATGTCGCGGTCAAGGAAGCCGTCTTCCCGTTCAACCGCTTCCCGGGCGTCGACCCCGTGCTCTCGCCGGAAATGAAGAGCACCGGTGAAGTCATGGGCATCGACAGCAATTTCGCGACCGCCTTCGCCAAGGCGCAGTTGGGTGCAGGCACCGTGCTGCCGACCAGCGGGACCGTCTTCGTGTCGGTCAAGGACAGCGACAAGCCGGTGATCCTGCCAGCGGTGCAGAAGCTGGCGGGGATGGGCTTCACCATCATCGCCACCGGCGGTACCGCCACCTATCTGGAAGGGCAGGGGATCGCCGTCGAGCATGTCAACAAGGTGGCTGAAGGGCGCCCGCACATCGTCGACCGGATCGCCGACGGCGACGTGCAGCTGATCTTCAACACCACCGAAGGCTGGCAGTCGCTGAAGGACAGCAAGGCGATCCGCACATCGGCTCTACGTGCGAAGATTGCGAGCTTCACCACGGCGGCGGCGAGCCTCGCTGCGGCGGACGCAATCGAGGCTTTGCAGGGGCACGCCCTTGAAGTGCGATCGCTCCAATCCTATTATCCCCTGTCGCACGCCTGATCCCCTTCACCAGGAAGCATGCTGCGGGTGGCGCCACGTAGGTCGCCGCCAAAGGGAAGTTTTGACGAAGGATTTGCAATAATGGCGACCGTCGAAAAGATGCCGATGCTGCAGATGGGCTATGACAAGCTCATGACGCAGCTCCGCGACCTCAAGGCCGAACGGCCGTTGATCGTGGACGCCATCGAAGAAGCACGCGCGCACGGCGATTTGTCGGAAAATGCCGAATATCATGCGGCCAAGGAGCGCCAAGGCCAGGTCGAAGCGACCATTTCGGACCTGGAAGACAAGCTGTCGCGCGCCCAGATCATCGATCCCAAGAGCCTGTCGGGCGACAAGATCGTGTTCGGGGCGACCGTGACCCTGCTCGATGAGGACGACAAGCCGATCCAGTATCAGATCGTCGGTCAGGCCGAGGCGGACGCCAAGGCCGGCATGATCAGCTATAACAGCCCGCTGGGCCGTGCGCTGATCGGCCGTCAGGTCGGCGAAGAGGTCGAAGTGTCGGTCCCGTCGGGCGACAAATTCTACCTGGTCGACAAGATCGCGTTCATCTGATCCCGTGAAACTGCCGGCTGGAAACATGACGAACGGGATCGCTGCGGTCACGTTCGTTCTGTTCCTTTTGCTGCTGCTGACGGGGCAGGTGGACAATGCCGCCCTGATCGGCGGCTTCATTCCCGCCCGTCTTGGCAATCCGCAATTGCTCGACGGCTTGGCGGCTGTCCCCGCATGGCTGACGCCGATCAGTTGCACGCTGATCCATGCCGGCTGGCTGCATGTCGGTTTCAATCTGCTGATGCTGATCTTCTGCGGGCGGCAGGTCGAACAGGTGCTGGGCAAGATGGGCACGCTGCTGCTTTATGTCGCGGGTGCCTATGGTGCGACACTGGTGCAATGGGCGATCGATCCTGCGTCGACCAATCCCATGGTCGGAGCCAGCGGCGCGATTTCCGCGATCATCGCAACCTATGCCCTGCTCTACAGCCAGCAGCAGGTCCGTCGTATCGGTCCCTTTTCGGCCAATATGGTGCGGATATTGTGGCTGGCGGCGGGCTGGATCGTGATCCAGCTGATGATCGGCCTGGCGACGGCCGGCGGATTGGAAGGGATTGGCCAGATCGCGGTGGCCGCACATATTGGCGGCTTTCTGACGGGGCTGATTTTGACGCGCCCCTTGCTGCGCTGGCGCTTTCGTAAAAGGCCCCATCCAGTTCCCTGATATGGCGCCGTCCGGGCGAACCCGGGCCTATGCCGGGGTTCGCCCGAAAAGGGGGCAGGCTTATTGGGCCGCAGGCAGTTCCGGCTCCAGCAGGCGATGCAGGTGCACGATCACATAGCGCATTTCAGCGTCATCGACGGTGCGCTGCGCTGCGCCGCGCCAGGCCTTCTCGGCCGAGGCGTAATCGGGATAGACGCCGACCAGATCGACCTTGCTCAGGTCCTGAAATTCCAGCGTCTGCGGGTTGGTTACGCGGCCGCCCATCACCAGATGCATCTTGCTCATGGCGTTCTATATTCTCCTTTGGCTGATCGCGGTGCCTTAGCATCGTCCCCACGATCCGCCAAGGAAAGCGATCCCGGCGTCGATTGCGTTTGCGGCAATCGCGATTAGCTTTTCGGCAATCGCGCCTTGATCGCTTCGCCCAGCGCTTCGACCCGCGCTGCGACCAATGCGACGACATCGTCAGCCAGCTTGGATGCCTTGCCGCCAATATCCGCCGATGCCGCAGCGTCACGGGCCGCGGCGATGGTTTCGCTACCGCTCTCCCGGGCGCTGACCAAGGTGTGGCCCGCACTTTCGCGGGCGCCCTGCAAAGCTTCGCCCGCGGTTTCGCGGGCGGATGCCAGTGCATCGCCAGCATTATGACGGATCGAATCAGCGCTTTCAGCGGCGGCGGCGCGGGCGGTCGCTGCGGCTTCCAGGACGCGGGCGCCAGCCGTCACGGCCAAGCCTGGCAGGGCCTTCATCGCCTTGCGGCTCTTGGGAAACATCCAGGCGATCACCGCGCCAGCGGCGACGGCACCTGCCACGACGGCGACCGGATGCTCCTGGACGATCTCGTTGGCGCGGGTCGCGACCCGCTGGGTGCGATCGCGTGCGTCGCTATAGGCGTCACTAGCCTTGTCGCGGCCGGTTTGCAGCAGTTCGCCCGCCTTGTCGGTGCTATCCTTGATCCGGCCGGTCGCGGTGCCGGCGACGTCATTTGCCGCTTCGCGGACGCGGGTCAGTTGGGCGCGGATGTCAGCCATCGTCAATCTCCGAATTTTCCGTTTTACGGTCCCTCAGTCGAACGTACAGCCGTCCGAAAAGTGCCGTGAGGGGGCGGCGAAACAGGAATAGAACAAGGCCGGTTGCGGCAGCGCCGGTGGCGACGGGGCGCTGTTGCACCTTCGCGCCAACATAGGCGATGCCGTCGAGCGCTGTCGCCGTCACTTTCGCCTCGGCGTCGGCCTTGAGCCGGGCAGGGGCAATGCGGGCCCTGGCATCGGCCAGGCTGGTCAGGGCCTGGGTACGTAGCGCCAACGCCTGCTCGGTCGCCGCGCGATAGGCCTGTTCGCGGCTCACGGCTTGATCGCCTCCAGCATATGGCCGATCTGCCCCTTGGCCAGCAGCAGCAGCAGGATGGCGATCAGCACGGCGCTGCCAAATACCGCGAGCGCTGCCCATAGCGCGCCGATCATCGGCGCAAGTGCAATCACCAGGCCCACCAGCAGGGCAACGATCGCAGCAAACAGCAGCATGAGGGCGACAACGCCCAATATCGCGGCATTGCGCACGCCCGCGCCAACAATGCCGGCGCGCAGTTTCTGGCGCTCGACCTCTGCCTGCGCATAGGCGCGGCCGTCGGCGTAGAGGCGGGTGAATGTCGCGCGGACAGACTCCTCGTCGCCCTCGGCCTGCGGCGTTGCCACCGTTTCCGCTGGTTCCTGCGTCAATTGCCCCTCCGCCCCGACATTCGGGGCCTGCGGTTAGCCGTCACTATAGTCCTGCTTTGCGTCAATCAGGCGTCGCTATCGGACGATCCCTTGGCAAGGCGCATCAGCACGAAGCCGACCACCGCCGCAGCACCGATCGCGACGGCAGGGCTCTTGCGCACGAAGTCGCGGGCCTCGGTCATCAGCTGGTCGACATCCTTGCTGTCCAGCGTGTCTGCAGCACTGGCCACCGATTCTGCCGCTTGGCGGGCATAATCACCATATTGGGGGCCCAGCTTCGCGTCGACGGTTCCGGCGGTGTCGGCAATCAGCTTCGACAGGCTCTGCATCGCCGATCCCGTCTTGTCCTTGGCGGACGCCGCGGCCGACTTGGCGGTCTTGCCTGCGGTTTCCTTGAGCGGGTCGATATGGGCCTTCCAGTCGACCGAATTGATCTTGTCGGTGGCTGCCTTGGCAGCCTTCTCGGCCTGGGCCTTGAGCGGCGCGATCTGCGCCGACCAGCCATGAGCGGTGCCATTGCCCGGCTTGGCGGCCTTGGTCGGGGCCTTGCGGGTCGCGGCCTTCTTCACGGGGGCAGCCTTGACAGCCGTCGTCGTGACCTTCGCCGGCTTCGCTTTGGCAACCGTGGCCTTCTTCGCGCGCTTGACGGGCGGGGTTTCCGGTGTGTCGACCATTATCCTATGTCTCCCTTAAGCTCACCAGCATCGGCCCGCGAGCGGCGGGCGCCTCATGTTCCTAATGCTTGGCGACGGCGCACAGTTCCGTTGCCGTTACTATTTTGAGCATCGGCATTTTTTGACCTGTGGCAAGTCCCCGCATTGCCAAGCTGGAGGCTGCTGGCTAAGCGGGGCGCCGAAAAGGCCGCCCGGCGTGCGTCCGGGGCCGGATTAGGGAGCGATCATGACCGCCATTCTCGATATTCACGCCCGCCAGATTCTCGACAGCCGCGGCAATCCGACCGTCGAAGTCGATGTGATGCTGGAAGATGGCAGCTTCGGCCGCGCCGCTGTGCCTTCGGGTGCGTCGACCGGTGCCTATGAAGCGGTCGAAAAGCGCGACGGCGACAAGAGCAAATATCTGGGCAAGGGCGTGTTGGCTGCGGTTGCCGCCGTCAATGACGAGATTGCCGAGCAGATCATCGGCCTCGACGCCGAGGACCAAGGTGAGGTCGACGCCGCGATGATCGCGCTCGACGGCACCGAGAACAAGTCGCGCCTGGGGGCCAACGCGATCCTGGGCGTATCGCTCGCTACCGCCAAGGCGGCGGCTGATGCGCGCGGCCTGCCGCTCTATCGCTATGTCGGCGGCGTGTCGGCCCACGTCCTGCCTGTGCCGATGATGAACATCATCAACGGCGGCGAGCATGCCGACAACCCGATCGATTTCCAGGAATTCATGATCATGCCGGTCGGTGCGGAGAGCATCGCCGACGCCGTGCGGATCGGTTCGGAAATCTTCCACACCCTCAAGAAGGGGCTGCACGACAAGGGGCTCGCTACCTCGGTTGGTGACGAGGGCGGCTTTGCGCCCAACATCGCCTCGACCCGCGATGCGCTCGACTTCATCATGCTGTCGGTCGAAAAGGCCGGGTACAAGCCGGGTGACGACGTCGTGCTGGCGCTCGACTGCGCCGCGACCGAATTCTTCAAGAACGGCAAGTACGAGATTTCGGGCGAAGGCCTGTCGCTGACGCCGGTCGAGATGGCCGACTATCTCGCCGCGCTGGCTGCCGATTATCCGATCAAGTCGATCGAGGACGGCATGAGCGAGGATGATTTCGAGGGCTGGAAGGCGCTGACCGACAAGATCGGCGACAAGGTCCAACTGGTTGGCGACGACCTGTTCGTCACCAACCCGGCCCGCCTGTCGATGGGCATCGGCAAGGGGCTGGCTAACTCGCTTCTGGTGAAGGTCAACCAGATCGGCACGTTGTCCGAAACGCTGGCTGCCGTCGATATGGCGCACCGCGCCCGCTATACGGCGGTGATGTCGCACCGTTCGGGCGAGACCGAGGATTCGACCATCGCTGACCTCGCCGTCGCCACCAATTGCGGCCAGATCAAGACTGGCTCGCTCGCCCGTTCGGACCGGCTTGCCAAGTATAACCAGCTGATCCGTATCGAGGAGGAGTTGGGCGACATGGCGGTCTATGCCGGTCGTTCGATCTTCCGCTGATCCACGGCTAATTTCCAATTAGAGATTCGGCTGGTCGCATCGGGTATGTTTTTGCTTGCGACCCGCCGAATCCTGTGATTCAAGCAGTCCATGGCGCATATCGCGAAGCTTCGTCTGTTGTTGATGTCGGCCCTTGGTCCGGCAATCGCGGTGCTATTGCTCCTGTTCTTTGCTGGCTATGTGGTGCTTGGCTCCAATGGCGTGCTCGCTTGGGGCGATTATTCGCGCCAGTTGCGCGATGCCAAAGCGGAACTGAAGATCGTCCAGCTTCATCGCAACGAACTGCGTAACCGGGTCGACCTGCTCAATCCGCGCCGTGTCGATCCCGATCTTTCCGACGAATTGATCCGCCGCCAGTTGGGCGTCATCCATCATGACGAAGTGATTGTTCCGTTGAACTGATCGCTTCCTCGTTGGGGTGCACTTTCCATTTATTCGGCAGAAACGAGTTGCGGCAACATTTTGTTGCCAGGCGGTCGCATGCTGTTTTCGACAGCGTTGTCATTGGGTGTCGATTTTCCGCGCGAGCCATTCATTATGCCGGGATTCCGTGGGGTCCGCCGTTGCAATCTTTGCAACTCTGACGCATATCGGGCTTCCTTCCATCCTACCCACGCAAAAGGATAATAGCCTTGGCGAAACCAACCACGCCGCGCGCTGCAAGCGCAAAGGCAAAGGCCGCAGAGCCTGCCGGTGCGGACCACAACCGTCCCCGCCCTGAAACGCCTACGGACTACAAGGCCAGCAAGGAAGAGCTGCTGGAATTCTATCGGCAGATGGTGTTGATCCGCCGCTTCGAGGAAAAGGCCGGCCAGCTTTATGGTCTGGGCTTCATCGGCGGCTTTTGCCATCTCTATATCGGTCAGGAAGCAGTCGCAGTCGGTATCCAGTCGGCGCTCAAGCCTGGCAAGGATAGCGTCATCACCGGCTATCGCGACCATGGTCACATGCTGGCCTATGGTATCGATCCCAAGGTCATCATGGCCGAACTGACCGGCCGTGAAGCGGGTATCTCGCGCGGCAAGGGCGGTTCGATGCACATGTTCAGCGTCGAACATAAATTCTTCGGCGGTCATGGTATCGTCGGCGCGCAGGTGTCGCTGGGCGCTGGTCTGGGCTTCGCGCACAAATATAATGGCGATGGCGGCGTGTGCGTTGCCTATTTCGGCGACGGCGCGGCCAACCAGGGCCAGGTCTATGAATCGTTCAACATGGCCGAACTGTGGAAGCTGCCGATCATCTTCGTGATCGAAAACAACCAGTACGCCATGGGCACCAGCGTCAACCGCGCATCGTCGGAAGACCAGCTCTATCGTCGTGGCGAAAGCTTCCGTATCCCCGGCATCCAGGTCGACGGCATGGACGTTCTGGCCGTGCGTGGCGCGACCGAAGAAGCGCTCAAGTGGGTGCAGGAAGGCAATGGTCCGATCCTGCTGGAAATGAAGACCTACCGTTATCGCGGCCATTCCATGTCCGATCCGGCCAAGTACCGCTCGCGCGAGGAAGTGCAGGCGATGCGCGACAAGTCCGACCCGATCGAGGGCGTGAAGAAATATCTGATCGAAGCCGGCGTCAGCGAAGACGAGATCAAGGTGATCGACCAGGATATCCGCAAGGTCGTGGCGGAAGCCGCCGACTTCGCCGAAACCTCGCCCGAACCGGAACTGGCTGAACTCTATACCGACGTGTTGGTGGAGCAATATTAATGGGTATCGAAATCAAGATGCCGGCGCTCTCGCCGACGATGGAAGAGGGCACGCTGGCCAAGTGGCTGGTGAAGGAAGGCGATGAAGTGAAGTCTGGCGACATCCTCGCCGAGATCGAGACCGACAAGGCGACGATGGAATTCGAGGCCGTGGACGAGGGCAAGATCGGTCAGATCGTGATTGCCGAAGGCACCGAAGGCGTGAAGGTCGGCACCGTCATCGCCACGATGGCGGGCGAGGGCGGCGAAGCGGTGCCTGCTCCTGCCGCCGCACCGGCTGCCGAAGCGCCCAAGGCCGAGGAAGCGCCGAAGAAGGCCGAAAGTGGCACGGCCAAGCTGGCGTCGGAAGCCAGGGCGAGCGTGCAGGATCCGGACCTCCCGGCTGGCACAGAGTTCGTCAAGACGACCGTGCGCGAAGCGCTGCGTGACGCCATGGCGGAAGAAATGCGCAAGGACGAGCGCGTTTTCGTGATGGGCGAGGAAGTCGCCGAGTATCAGGGCGCCTATAAGGTGACTCAGGGCCTGCTCGACGAATTTGGCGCCAAGCGCGTCATCGACACGCCGATCACCGAATATGGCTTCGCTGGCATCGGCGCGGGCGCGGCCATGGGTGGCCTGCGTCCGGTCATCGAGTTCATGACGTTCAATTTCGCCATGCAGGCGATTGATCACATCATCAACTCGGCGGCGAAGACCAACTACATGTCCGGCGGCCAGATGCGCTGCCCGATCGTGTTCCGTGGTCCCAACGGCGCGGCCAGCCGCGTCGGCGCGCAGCACAGCCAGAATTACGGTCCCTGGTATGCGGCCGTCCCCGGTCTGATCGTCATCGCGCCCTATGACGCGGCGGACGCCAAGGGCCTGCTGAAGGCTGCGATCCGCTCGACCGACCCGGTCGTGTTCCTGGAGAATGAGCTTCTCTATGGTCGCAGCTTCGACGTGCCCAAGGTGGAGGACTATGTCCTGCCGATCGGCAAGGCGCGCATCATGCGTGCCGGCGCGGACGTCACCCTGGTCAGCTATTCGATCGGCGTGGGCCTGGCGCTCGACGCGGCCGAACAACTGGCGGCCGAAGGTATCGACGCGGAAGTGATCGATCTGCGCACGTTGCGTCCGCTCGACACCGAGACGGTGCTGAAGAGCCTGAAGAAGACCAATCGTCTCGTCGTGGTGGAAGAAGGCTGGCCGACCTGCTCGATCGCGTCGGAAATCGCGGCTGTCGTGATGGAAAAGGGTTTTGACGACCTTGATGCCCCGGTCCTGCGCGTCACGAACGAGGATGTGCCGCTGCCTTATGCCGCCAATCTCGAAAAGCTGGCGTTGATCGACGCGGCCCGCGTCGTCGCTGCGGCCAAGAAGGTCTGCTACAAGTAAGAAAAGAGAAGGGCGGTCCGAAAGGGCCGCCTTTCCTTCCTTCTATCGGCTATCAGGTGGGACAGGCGGCCGTTTGCGCCGTCGATAGTTTGCCAGCGTTTTTCATCGCCTGATCGGTGCGTTCTCGCACGTTGAACGCGCTGGTATAGCGGATCACCTTCGATCCGAAGATGTCGTTCGAGATCAGCGGCTGATAGGTGTAGGCCACTTCCACGAACATGACTGCAGTGCCGCTGCCGGATTTGATCTTGGCGTTGGTCGGTCCCAGGCCATCTTTCAAGGCTGCAGTGGACGTGCCGTCGCCAGCCTTGCCATAGCTGGAAGTGAAGCTGCCGCCGCCCCAGCAGCGCTGCCAGCGAATATATTGCCCCTCATTGGTGCCGGTCTGCCCATTGGGTTCCAGGTCCGACAGGAAGATGCGGGTGTTGGCCTTGAAATTCCTGAGATTGCTGCCTGCCAGTTCAGCCCCTGTGAAAATCTCGTTGATGTCCCCCTCGTCGATCGAGGTGCGTTCGCGCGAGGCATTGTCGGCGACGAGCATCGCGATCTGGCTGACGCGCATATGGGCCATTGCCAGATTGGCGATTTCGAGGCCGCCCATGCACAGGACCATCAGGACCGGCAGCGAGTAGGCGAACTCTATGAGGGCGAGACCTGATTGATCGTCGCGTAGCCGGCGCATGCAGCGCGATGGAAATAGGCGGGGGATTGTCATTTGCAGATCGTCGCAGGGGTGGCCTGGTTGGACCAGGGCTGGTTGCGGATGGTGGCGTTGGCGGTAGCGCTTTGCGTCGTGCTCCAGCCGAGCAGCTTTGCCATCGGGAACAGGCGGGGCATCGAGACAGTGACTTGATAGAAGACGATGTCGTCCGCGCCGCCCAGGCCGGTCACACCGCCTTCGGCATCGTACGTACCGTTGCCATTGGAGTCCTCGAAACAGTCGCCGCTATTATAGGTGCCAAGCGGTGCGGTATCGCTGGTGATCTTTTCCGCCTTGCCGACGCGGGAAAAGTTATAATAGCTCTTCTTGATCACCGAAGTGGTGCCGTTCTTGGTGTTGATGGCCTGCATCTGGGCATCGATATAGGCATCGATCTGGGTGCTGTTGAGCGTGCCGACCGAAGCCGCTCGGCCGGCGCGATCCAGCACCCCCTGGGTCACTGCCCGCAGGTAGGATTGATAGCCCAAATCGCCAATCCCCATGATGAACAGGCATAATGGGGTGGCGATCAGCCCGAACTCCATCAGGGTCGCACCGCGCGCATTATCGCGCAGCCGCTGCGCAAAGGCGTGCCGCCGGCTCAATTGGAGAGCCTCAGGCCGCCAATATTCTTGGCGATATTCTGGAAGGTCGTTTTCAGATCTGCTGCGGTGTAGTTCATGCTCCAATGATTGGCACTGCTGGCGCAATTCTGCAGTTCAGTGCCCATCACATCCTTGTCGCTGAAGCCGATGACCCAGATGACGATGCCCTTGGATTTGATCGCATTACACATCATTTCCAGACGACGCTTATGGATTGCTGTCAGGTCGGTATCGTTGATGCTGGACGGAGCATCCCGTCTATCAAGCGCTTGATAGCCCCACGCGCCATAGACGGCCGAATAGGCGCTCATGGTTCCATCGGTCATGAAGACGATATGGCGCGAGACGTTGAAGCCGTTAGGGGCAGCGCCGTTGTCGCTGGCGAAGATGCCGGTCGGCGAAAGGAAGCGGGCGCCCCAGATCATACCTGTGTCGTGATAGGTGCCGCCGATGGCAACCAAGCTATTCACATAGCTGTCATAGCTGCTCGTCTGACCGGTGGGAACTGCGGTTCGGCTGGCATAGGATGTCAGCTTCCGGGCTTCTGATGGACAGGCAACCCAGCCGTTGCTGATGTTGCTGGCGCTATTTAGCCAATTGCCACTTGTCGAACTCGCCGTGCTGCTGCGCGAAAATATGATGTCAGGCCAATGGGGACGCCATTTGGTTTCTGTGCTGCTGGGCAACGCATCGATTTGCAAGTCATAGGCACCGCTTGGAATCGAAGCCGTCGATGTGTCTTTAGTGATCGTGCTGTCGGTATCGCGTTCCTCAATGCAGCCGCTCCAGGTCGAAGTAGGCGAAAGACCAGCGCTATTGTCGTTCACGCTATACGCAGGGTTGGCTGTTGCCTTGCCGCTGGCAAAGCCGGTCACATCGACATCATACTGATTGTAGGTCCAGACCCATTTCGGCGTCTGCACGGTCTTGTCAGTCTTGGTTTCAACATAGTTGGCATAAGTGACGGATGTATAATATTGCTTATAACCGTTACTCCTGCTGCCAGTGCAAGAGCCGTTCTTTGCGTAGGTGCTGCCATTTGTTGTGCGCGTATAGGTGACAGTTGTAGTGATGACGCCGTTGGCATCGGTGCTCGAAGAGGTTGATGAATTGGTGGCTTGGGTGGCGTTGTCGCTCGGAATGGCCGCGCAGTTATTGCTACTCGTGCCAGTAGTATTGCCGCTACCGTTGGTGGCGGTGCCGGATTTATAGGTCCAGCTGCCCGAATCCGAGGTCGTATTATAGCCATCATATTTGCCCTGGCGGGTCTGGTATTTCCAAGTTTCGCCGGTCGTGCCGCCCAGGACATAGCTGGCCGGTAGCAGCTTGCCGACATTGACGGTGCTGCTGTAAGGCATGAATCCATAGCGAATTCGGCCGGTGCTATCCGAACCTGGACCTAATGTGTCGTAGAAATCCTTCACGGCCTGTTGCAACGCGGCAAGCTTCGTTGACGAGCCTCCCGAACCGTTCGAAATGCTATCCTTCATCGACCCGGTCGTATCGAGCACCAGCATGACGTCGGTATTGCCGATGTCGAAGCGCGAATCGCAGTTGACCGAGAGCGCCAGCGTCTGGACGCCGAAGATGCGCATGATGGTGGTGGGAATGGTCGTGGCGGCCGACACCTGGACCGTGGTGGTTTCGCCTGGCTTGCTCTGGATGGTGGGGGTGAAATCTGCGGCGCCGAACGTATTTTGCGGGAAGTTGAAGTCGAAGAATTTCTTCGCTTCGGTCTTGTCGCTGTCTGTCATCGATGCCGTGGTCATCGCGCGGCGGCCAGCCAGCGCGGCAGCGTCGCAGGCCTGCTGCAGGCGAGCGCGCACCATATAGGCGCGGCTCATATCCACCCCGCCGCCGATCAGGCCGGCCAGAGGAAGGATGGCGGCCGCCACCATGGCAAGCGTATTGCCCGCCTGGTTACGGCGTAGCCGGCCGAGAAACGTCATCGCGCACTTGATCTGATTGCCCATGTTCCGCATCACCCATGTCGCCCGCTTCCCCCCAAAAATCTGGACAGGGCACCTTGTTACCCATGCGGCACGACTGGTTAGAATCTATATGCGAAGCTTGGTTAAAGGATTGATAAGCCATTTTTAGATCGGGATCGAAATGACGGTGCCTGAAGACGGCCTGCCGCCGCTGGCACGCCTGCTTTCAGGGCATGCGGGCCGGTTTGCCGAACGCCATCGGGCGCTCTGGGCGCTCGACCAGCGTTTTGCGCAAATTGCGCGAACCACCAGCGATCCGGCGATCGGGCAGATGCGTCTGGCCTGGTGGCTGGGCGTCGTCACCGATGCGCAGGGCGTCAAGGGGCAGGGCGAGCCGGTCGTGGATCGGCTGCGGGTGATTGGGGCACTGGGGGCACCTGGGATCCCGGCAATGCTGGATGGCTGGGAAGTGCTGGTGGTGGAGCCGGAGATCGATCTCACCGGCTTGCGGGATTATGCCGCCGGGCGTGGCGGCGGGCTGTTCCAGGCGCTGGCCGATGTGGCCGATACGCCGGACTGGCTGGTCGCAGCGGGCAAGATCTGGGCGCTGTGGGATCTGTCCGCCCATAGCGGAGACGCGGCCCTGGCCGAAGCCGCCATCGGCCTGGCCCGCGATCTGTTGCCGCAGGTCGGCGATCCCATGTGGCCCAAGGCGTGGAAGCCGCTGCGCATCGCCTATCTGCTGGCGCGGCACGATGTCGAGCGGGGGCAGCGGGCGTCGGTCGGGCTGACGCGCGCCATGGCCTGGCGGCTGATGCGGATCGCGCTTGTCGGACGCTAGCCGATCGCGATAGGTTCGCTGCCGTCACAAATGGCGGAGCGGGCGATGGGACGGTTGCTGGCGGGGGGCATGGGCGCGTTGCTGCTGGTCGCGGCCGGCCTGTTCTGGTGGCAAGGGCGGGCGACCAACGAGCCACCGCCCAAGGCCTTGCTCGCGCCACCGCCGCCGCCAGCGAACGAGGCATTGCCTGAAGGCGATCCCGATGCGGTAGGGGAGGCGCCGCCAATGCCGGGCGAGGCTAGCCCACAGAGCCGCGAGGAAAAGCGCTTCGCCCGTTATGACCGCAATCGCGATGGCATCATCAGCCGGATCGAAATGCTCGGCAGCCGGACGGCAGCGTTCAAACAGCTCGACACGAACAAGGATAATCTCCTGTCATTCGAGGAATGGGCGGTGGCGACGGCCGACCGCTTTGCCGGGGCCGATGTCGACAAGGACGGCAAGCTGACCCCGGCCGAATTCGCCACCACCGCGCCGAAGCGGGCGGCGAAACCGCGCTGCAAATGCTGAGCCTGTCCCGGAAGGGTCAGGCCGGTTCCACCACCTCACCCAGCCAGCGACCGAAGGAGGCGCGGGCGCGGGCGGTATAGGCTTCCTTGCGCTGCTTCTTCTTGACGTCGTCCAGCGTCGGGAAAAGACCGAAATTGACGTTCATCGGCTGATAGTCGGCGGTCTCGACATTGCCCGTGACATGGCCGAGCAGCGCGCCCAGTGCTGTGTCGGCGGGCGGCGGCGCCAGATCCTGGCCCAATATCTCGGCCGCAGCGAAACGTCCGGCGATGAGGCCGATGGCGGCGCTCTCGACATAGCCTTCGCATCCGGTCATCTGCCCGGCGAAGCGGATATGGGGCGCGCTTTTCAGGCGCAGCGTCGGGTCGAGCAGCTTGGGGCTCTGGATGAAGGTGTTGCGGTGCAGCCCGCCCAGCCGCGCGAACTCGGCCTTTTCCAGGCCCGGAATGGTGCGCAGCAGCTCGACCTGGGCACCATGTTTCAGCTTGGTCTGGAAACCGACCATGTTCCATAACGTGCCCGACGCATTGTCCTGGCGCAGCTGGACCACGGCATAGGGCCAGCGGCCGGTCTTGGGATTGTCGAGCCCCATCGGCTTCATCGGACCATGGCGCAGCGTTTCCGGCCCGCGCGAGGCCATCACCTCGATCGGCATGCAGCCCTCGAAATAGGGGGGGGTGGCCTCCCATTCCTTGAACTCGGTCTTTTCGCCGTCGAGCAGCCCCTGGACGAAGGCCTGATACTGCTCCTTGTTCATCGGGCAGTTGATATAGTCCTTGCCCTCGCCACCGCCGGGGCCGATCTTGTCCCAGCGATTGGCCATCCAGCATTCGTCCATGTTGATGCTGTCGAAATGGATGACCGGCGCGATCGCGTCGAAGAAGGCGAGATGCTCCATGCCGGCCGCTTCGCCGATGCTGCTGGCCAGCGCGGCGGCGGTCAGCGGCCCGGTGGCGACGATGGTCATGCCTTGCGTCGGCAACCTGTCGATCCGTTCGCGTACGATCTCGACATTGGGATGTTCGGCGAGCGCGCGGGTGACGCCGTCGGAAAAGACATCGCGGTCGACCGCCAGGGCGGAGCCGGCCGGCACCTTGGCCGGTTCGGCGCGGTCCATGATCAGCGAGCCGAGACGCCGCATTTCCTGATGCAGCAGGCCCACGGCATTCTTGTCCGCATCATCGGAACGGAAACTGTTGGAGCAGACCAGTTCGGCCAGGCCATCGGTCTGGTGCGCCGGGGTCATCTCTCCGGTCCCGCGCATTTCCGACAGGCGGACCTTGATGCCGGCCTGGGCGAGCTGCCAGGCGGCTTCCGAACCGGCGAGGCCGCCGCCGATGACATGGATCTGATGATTGGACATATTTCGCTTAACTTCGCACTTTTCCCGCACATTCGGCAATTTCCGAACGCCAGTGGGACATATTGTTATGAGATGCAATCAGTATAGCCCGGGCTAGCGGCGTAGGACAGGGGCGGTCAAGGGCGGCCGGCCAGGTCGGATGTCATGGCCGGAACGACCGATCCCATCGGCCGCATAGGGCAGGACCAGTCGGTTCGGTAGAATGGATTACGCGACGAAATGCGAGCGGCAGCCCAAGCGCGTCGCCGCCATAGCATAGACCCGGACCCGCCCCGCCAAATCTGGTTGACCAGTCTCGGCGGGGGATCGGCACCCTGCACGGGGCAGGGGCTAGCCATATCGACGATCTCCGATAAGATCACCAGTCACCCGGTCGGCGCCGAGGGATTCGGGCGATGACCAGCGTGCCCGTTCCCGTGCGACGGACCTCCAGATAGCCAGCCAGCGCGGCGATGCGCTCGCGCATCCCTGACAGCCCGACACCGACAATGTCTCGTCCCTGGCCGTTGATCACATGCTCCGGCACACCCCGGCCGTCATCCTCGATTTCGATGAACAGATCCTGCCTGCTACGCCGCAGGCGGACAACCACATGATTGGCATTGGCATGTTTGTAGACATTGGCCAATGCTTCCTGCGCCACGCGATAGAAGGCGATTTCCATGTCGGGGCAGCGCTTGATCCGACCAGCGAGGTTGCGGAATTCGACGAACAGGCCGGATCGACGCGCGAAGCCCCGGGAAAAATTGCTCAAGGCCGCCTCGATCCCGTCCTCGGCCAGTTCCGGCGGGTGCAGGATGTAGCTCAATGTCTTGATCTGATCCTGGATGGCCTTGAGCGACACTTCCATTGCGCGATAGGCGTCGGCGGCCTCGCTGGTCATATTGGTGCTGCGTACCGTCAGCAGGTTGAACTGGATCAGCGCCAACTGCTGGAAGGTCTCGTCATGCAGCTCGCGTGCGATCCGCTTGCGCTCTTCCTCTTCGGCGAGCAGCATCGACAGATGGTAGCGGCGGCGGTCCATCGACTCGCTTTCGGGATCCTCATCGTCAAGATGGCTGATGATGATCAACTGGTCGTCACCGGGTAACCGGTCGCCATGTATGATCATATGGATATCCTGACCGCGCAGATGAAAGCGGATGGGATAGGAAAAGGCCTTGCCGCCTTTCCGCAGCAGCGCCAGGTGGCGCCGAATGGCGTCCGTGTCAGCCGGGCTGGCCTTGAACGCATGATTGAGATCGAAATAGCATTTCCCGATCGTCGCCTGCGCATCCAGTCCGACGGCGCAGAGATAGGGTTCGCAAGGATTGTTGAACGCGAGAATATGATCATTGCCGTCCAGCACGACAATCTTGACTGGCACCACGTCGATCAGCCGTTGAACCTCATCGCGCATGCCCCCCCGGGCGTGCGACGATGTCGATAGCGGCAAGGCTATGACCGCGCCCATCCCATCATCGTCATTGATAGGATGGGATGTGGATATCTGGAACGAAGCCCCCGCTTGATTTGGTTCGAACATGACGTTTCCCTCACAAGCATACCCCAGAAAAATCGCTTGCCAACGATGTCAGCGTGGCAGTCGATTTGACGTTGGGCACAGTTAACGCCGGGAAATCCCGGACGCATTTCCGCTATGTATAAGGCGACCCTGTTATCCGTAACCTTACGGTCGGGAATAATCCGTAGCAATAGGAAGAAACCCCTAGGAGTGTGCGCATCGCATCGCGCCATTTTCGCGCATTGAGACAGCCACCTTTTGTCGAGGCAGATACGTGAATTCCCTATAACGGCGATGGTTTGAAAATTTCATGACAAAAGCATGAATTTTGTTGTCCCTGCAGTGCCGGGCGGCAGTCTTTTACTATTCGTGTTTCCGCTCTGGTATGGATGCGTGCGCGAGCATCGCCAATGGGCCAAACGGGCGGTCGCTGGGATTTCGCCCGGGTAAACCCCGAGGCGAAGGCCTGAGTCGTCCCGGATGCGGGCGGCGTAAATCGGGGTGAAATCGCTGTAGGCTGATGGTACCGAATCGTTGCTGCGATCTGGTGGGCAAGATGCCATCACTTGATGTCAACGATCGCCGAATCGCAGATCAACGGCAAAACCGGCATCATTACGTCTTCATCTCCAAACTTACCCTGATGCCCAATTGGCAGAAGGATCGTCACAGTGCCGGTTCAGGATGTGCGGCTGATCTCGAATCGCCAGCCATCCCGTGTGCATTGGGAGGTAAAGACATGAACTGTCGTCGCAGCACGATCACAGCTTTGCTGGTTCTGGTAGCAGGTGGCTGGGCTGCACCGGGATATGCCCAGTCGCTCGATGATAAATATTGGCTAGAGGTGGGGGGGTATATGCCCTCGGTCACGTCGAAGGTCCGGGTGGCCCCTGCATCCAATCCGGACGGCGGTACGTCGATCGATATGGAATCCGATCTCAACCTCGACAAGCACAAGGTCCTGCCACAGGTTTCGGCAGGTATAAGGCTGGGGCATAACTGGTCGCTGATGGCGGAATATTATTCGCTCAGCCGCAGCGGGGAGAAACAGATTTCGCGCGATATCAGCTTTGATGACGTAGTCTATCCGGCCGGCGTACGAATGGACACAAGCTTCGATTCGACCATCTATCGTGCGACTTTCGGTTATTCCTTCATCAACAAGCCTAACACCCGCCTGGGCGCGGCGCTCGGTCTGCATGCGACCAAGTTCGATCTGCAACTGGATGGCGAAGCACGGGTGGGAGAGGCCGGGATCAGCGCCCAACAGCGCAAGCGCGATGTATTGGCCCCGCTCCCGACATTGGGCCTGTTCGGCGCACAACGGATCGCGCCCGACGTGACGCTCAGCGCGCGCGCCGATTATCTGTCGCTCAAGATCGACGATTATAAGGGGCGGCTGCTCAATGGAGAAGCGGCGGTGACTTGGCGCTTTGCCAAGAATGTCGGGATCGGAGCGATGTGGCGCTATGTCAATTATCGCGTCGATGTCGACAAGGAGCGCTGGGCCGGCCGGCTGCAATATCGCTTCAGTGGTCCGGCGGTGTTCCTGCAGGCGGGCTTCTAAGGGATCTTGCAGGCACAACAAGGAAAAGGCGCCGCGCATGATATGCGCGGCGCCTTTTCCTTGTTGTGCCCCGATAGGCTTTCCGGCTCAGGATGGTCGGATCACGCAACGAAAGCCGATATGGCTGGTCGACGTATCGACCGGCTGGGCGTGGCGCGCGGCGGGTCGATAACGCTGGCAGTAATTGGGGGCGCATAGATGCGATCCGCCCTTGAGCACCTTGCGCGGAATGCGGATCTGCGGCTGCTGTGGATCATAGCTGCCATCGCTGGCGTCGTTGCGCGGATTGCGCGGTGCGCAGCACGGGCGGGCAGGATCGGCCTGGTGTCGGGCAGCGTAGAAATCCTCTGTCCACTCCCAGACATTGCCGATCATGTCGTGCAAGCCATAGCCGTTGGCGGGGTAATGGCCGACTGGCGATGTCCGTTCATAGCCGTCGATCAGCAGATTTTCGGCTGGAAAGGCGCCCTGCCAGAAATTCGCCAGTGCCTTGCCGTCGGGCATCAGTTCGTCGCCCCAGGCATATTCCAGACCATCAAAACCGCCGCGCGCGGCAAATTCCCATTCCGCCTCGGTTGGCAACGCCTTGCCGGCCCAGGCGGCATAGGCGATGGCATCGGCATAATTGACATGCACCACGGGATGATCGTCGATCGCGGCGACCGAACTGTCAGGGCCTAGCGGATGCTGCCAATCAGCGTCGAACACATAACGCCACCACTGGCTCCAGTCGTTGAGCGGCACCGGCTTGGGGGTCGGCATGAACACGAGTGATGCGGGCCGCAGCATCTCGGGCAAGGCACCGGGATAGTCGGCAGGATCGGGTGATATCTGCGCCGAAGTCACATGGCCGGTCGCCTCGACGAAGCGGCGATAGTCCCGGTTCGTGACGGGCGTGGCATCCATCCAGAAGCCATCGACCTGGACCGGATGGGCAGGGGCTTCCTCGGGATAATGGCGGTCGGATCCCATGATGAAGCGGCCGCCGGGAATATGGACCATGCCTTCGGGCGCGGCGGTTTCACTGGCATTGGCCGGACTGGATTGCACTGTCACCCGTTGCTCCCTTGTCTGATTACTGACATCATGGGCCTAGACGATCCGCGTCGCAATGCTGACGAACAGGGCGATGCCGGCGACACACATGATGAGTGCCATCAGCAGCACGGGCCGTCCCAGCCGGAATTGCTCGACCCGGTTGAGATCGCCCAGGGTCATCCAATAGCCCAGCGTTCCCAGCAGGATTGCCAGCGTACCCATGGCGCACAGAAACAGGCCGATATGCTGAGGGCTGGTCGACTGAGGATTGCCGGCCTGTTGCGTAGCGGTGTCGAGGAATTTGTAGATGGTGAAGCCAAAGCTCAGCATCGACAAGGATGTCCGTATCCAGGCCATCAATGTGCGATCTGCGGCCATGATGGTGCGCTTTTCGCCGAGATCCTCTGGCAGATAGGGCTTCTTGGCATTCATGAGCGACACTCCATCAGGCGGATCGGGCACGACATATCGGGACACCGGGTGCCCGTGCGGATAAGTATGGCCGCTGCATGGTGAAGCGCGATCCAGAGAATCCCCTAGATCGACCGAAAATTGACCGAAGACGGCGCGGCCATGTCAATCATCCAGGATGCCGACTTTCTCGCCCTCGGAAAATACCTCGATATCGCGGCCAAGGAAGAAGCCGAGACCCGTGCGGATTGCGGCGATGGCCGCCAGTTGGCCGATATCATCCCAGGTCGGGGCGACGGCGGTGCGGATGATATCGGCGCCGAGCGCGAACTCCAGCGCCAATAATATGGCGGTGGCGAAACGCACCCAGATGAACCGGGCCTTGGACGTGCTCATGCCCCGATGAAACATGGCGCTGGCAAGGTCGATAACGGCACGGATTCCGCCGAGCAGAACCAGAATCACGACCACGATCTCCATCAGGAGCGCGGCATAGCTGGACAGTTCCTTGAGCCAGATTTCCACGATACGGCCCTCCCCATGTGCACGGACAGACTATGTCCTTCACTGGGAATGCGTCCATCGGCATTTTACCCGGGAATGGAGCGGGCGCATCGTGCGATGCCCGCGTTTCGATATCGGGGCAATTCCCGATTGGCGCGGCGGACCCAGGCCCTGTAGCGTGCAGGGATCGGGAGTGTGTGCAGCCTCCCTATGGCCCTGTAGCTCCAACCAGCCGGCCGGCGAGAGCCGGCCCAAGGGGTGACCGATGTTACGGCACGGTCAGGTGCATCGGGCGGAAAGAAGGACTGCACTTTCCGCCCGATGCTCCATCCCGATGACCTCGGGCGCGCCACGGGAAGAAACGCACCGAACTCCGAACTTATCCCGATGGGCGGCATCGATGGAAAGGCGATAGTCGGCGATGGAAGGGAGATGCCGCCATGTCATGTGGCCCGCCGTAATGCTTCGGCATGCGGCCCAGGCTGAGTGGATGGCGCCGGCGGAACCCGGCCATGACGTGCGCCGGGCGAGCCGGTGAGGATGCGGATCGACCGCCGCCCTGGTGGATAGGAGTATGCCATGACCTTCAGGATACAATATTTTTGTCTGCCCCTGCTGTTGTGTGCCGGTTCGACGGCCAATGCCCAGACAGCGCCCACGACCGGTATCGAACCGGGCGCCATGGCTGCGATGGACAAGATGAACGCGGCGTTGTTGGCGCTGCCTGCCTTTTCACTGAAATCGGACGTGACCACCGAACAGGTGCTTGATACCGGCCAGAAGCTGCAGTTCGGCGGAACGGTGGATGTGCAGGCACATCGCCCCGACGCATTCAAGATTTCCGCCGTGTCTGATATCCAGAATCGGGATTATTATTTCGGCGGCGGCAAGTTCACTGTGCTGGCTCCGCGCCTGAATTATTATGCCACGGTCCCGGTTAGTGGATCGATCGGCCAGGCGCTGGACAAGTTGAAGACCAATTTCGGCATCGAACTGCCGCTGGCGGACCTGTTCACCTGGGGCACGGATCAGACGCTGCGGACGCGGATCAAGTCAGGCTATGTCATCCGCCCGGAAAAAATCGATAGCCGTACCTGCACCCACTATGCCTTCCGCCAGGAAAAGGTCGACTGGCAGATATGGATCGATGATGCAGGCCAACTGCCCTGCAAGATTGTCATCACCGACACAACCGATCCGTCGATGCCGCAATATACGGCCGTGCTGCACTGGGACACCAGCGCCCGGCCCAGTGCGGCCGATCTGGCCTTCACTGCGCCCGCCGATGCGCATGAGATCAAACTGGTCGATCTGAGCAAGGGAGATGCGAAATGAGCCGCCCCACCTCCAGCCTGGCTGCGCTTGCATCCCTGGCCCTGATGTCCCAGCCCATGGCGATGACCAGCTTACCCACCGCAGGTCTGTTACTGGCCGTTTTTGTGCCAGCCAGCGCCCAGGCCGCTCCGCCGCGTCAGCGTGGCGGTGGCGCTCGGCCGTCACGACCTGCCGGAGGTGGCGGCGCTCGGCCGTCACGGCCTGCCGGGGGTGGCGCTGCGGCACGGCCGGCTGGCGGCGGCGGCCGCCCGGGCGTGCGCAGCAACGCGCCTACCAGCGTCAACCATGGCGGCAATCGTGCCAACATCAACAGCGGCAACCGGACCAACATCAACAACAATAACGTGAACATCAACCGCAACGTCAATGTGAACGGTGGCGGTGGCTATTATGGTCATGACTATCATGACGATTGGGACGATCATTGGCACCCGGTCGCAACGGCGGCGGCGGTGACGGTCACGGCGGCGGCGATCGGGTCGATCGTGCGCAGCGTCCCCCCCAGTTGCACCACGGTGGTGGTCAGCGGCGCGAGCTATTCGCAATGCGGCAGCACCTGGTACCAGCCACAATATGTCGGGTCATCGGTCCAATATGTGGTGGTGGCGGCGCCACGCTGACGTCCGATCCCAACCCAGAGATGAGGGGGGCGTCCTTCGGGACGGCCCCCTTTTTACAGAGGGGCGGCTTCGGCTGGGGTGCGATCATCATAGCAGGCGCGAAGATGGGCCACACGTTGCGGCCCGGGCAGATGGGTCGCATCCCCGGGATAATGACGCATATGTTGGTCCATCCAGGCGAAATCGGCCGGCTGGAACCAGCCCTGGTCGCGCCCCGTGCGGATCGCCCAGCAGTCCGCACGCTGTTCGTCCGGACCCAGAAGATGATGGCCGCATTCATGTGCATACCAGAAATGCTGGATCGGCCCCGGCATGGTCAGGATGCGGGGATTGAGAATGATCCAGCCCGGCATGGCTTCGGCAATGTCGCTGATATTGGCGACCAGCGTCTGCACCGATCCGCAGCGGGCCGGCAGGTCGGCAAGCCATAATTGTCCAGCGGGAAAGATGGCCGCTGCCGGCGGCTGTGCAGGCGCTGATGGAGTGCCCAGGGCCAGGGCGAGGGCGACGGTAATCGGTAAGTGGCGGCAAGTCAGGGCCATGGGATGTCCCGCATCACGACGCATCTCGCGCAGCGGAACGCTGCATCGTCATTCCTGCTGGTGCCAGCAATGGCTGTGTGGCTGAATGGGGATAATCCATGGGGTGAGCGCGCGGTGATTCCCGATCGCATCTTTGCCGAGGAGGCAAATGTGCAGGCGAAGCGATGAACGGCGGCGCGCCGAGGATATCGGACAGCGATTTGCGGGATTACCCCGATGGTCTTTCGAGCGCGCTGGCGGGAGAAAAGGCCATGCGAATGGAGACGGCATTTCTGGAAGAAGGAAGACGGACATGCAGCGGAGCAGGATGTGGATGCTGGTTACCGGTTGCGCGATGCTGGCGTGCGGTGCTCCAGCCATGGCGCAGCGTGGCGGCGCGGGGGGCGGATCACCCTTTGATCGAGCCGATGCCAATGGCGATGGCAAGGTGACGCGTGCGGAATATGTTTCTGCGCGTGAGGCCCAGTTCGGGCGGATGGACCGGAACCAGGATGGCGTCGTCAGCAAGGCCGACTTCCCAGGCGCGCAGAAACGGCCCAGGGCGGAAAGCCGGCTGGAACAGTTCATTGCGGAAGCCGACAGCAACAAGGATGGCGCGGTGTCGAAGGAAGAACTGGCGCAGGCCAGCACGCCGGCCTTCGATCGGGCCGACAGCAATCATGACGCTGTTGTCGATCAGGCTGAAGCGGCTGCCTTCAAGGCCAGCCTGCCGCATCGGCAATAGATCGCCTGGTGCAGGGTGGGGGCATGGCTGGCCGGGCTCTGGCGCGACGATGGGCGGGGCTGGCGGCCTGCGTCAGCATGATAGGGGCGCTGCCTATCGGGCCGGCCCGTGGCCAGCCCGTGGTTGCGCCGGAAAAGCCGGTCGGCGCCGATGTCCTGGAACAATTATGCGCGACGTCGGGCGACGCCATGGCTTTGGCCTGCGACGGCTTTCTGCGCGGGACGATGGAAGGGCTATTGTTCGCTCAAATCAATGCTTTTGGCGAAAGCGATTTCTGTCCGCCGGCAGAGGGGCTGAGTACCGAGGAATTGCGCCAGATTTTCCTAGAATATCTGGAGGAGGATCCCGATCGCCATGATCAGCCTGCCGCGCAGATTCTGCTGGAGGCACTGGATGCGCGTTATCCCTGTGATGATGGGGAGGATGTACCGGACGATCCGGCTGCCCTGTTGATCGGCCATGCCTGAACCACTGCGATAACGAGGCCCGCTCCCCTGAGGGAGCGGGCCAGGCCAGGGATCGCGGCAGGCTCAAAGCCCGGCAAGGGATAGCGATCCCGTCCAGCCGGATGTGTCGGCACCCGGCAAGATTTGTCAGAACTTGACCGAGGCGTTCACGAAGAAGGCGCGGCCATAGACGTCATAGGTCGACGGATAGGTGTTCGACTGTTCCTGATTGTCGCCCATGATCGGCGGCTTCTTGTTGAACATGTTGTTCATGCCGATCGACCAGCCGAAGGTTTCGGTGGCCTGCACCTGAAGGCCAAGGTCGAACAGGTTATAGGCCTTGATCTTCTCCACGCTGTAGGTGGTGGTGTCGTCGTCATCCTTGACGCTCGACAGATAGCGGTGGGTAAGGCCCAACGTGATCGGGCCGCTGTTCCAGGTGATGCGGTTGTTGAGCCGCAGCTTGGAATAGGGGTTGCCGCAATAGACGCCGAACTTGCCGGCGCAGCTCTGGTTGAGGTCGGGGATCGCGGCGACGGGGTTCAGGTCGTAGCGGATCAGCCGGGTGCCTGCGACGCGGAAGCTGAGCTTGCCGGTCTTGGCGCCGAACACGCCGAAGTTCAGCGGCACGCTGTAGTTCGCCTCGAAGTCCACGCCCTCGGTCTTGAGCCCGCCGGTGTTGGACAGCAGGTTTTCCGCGCCCTCGATCGCATAGCTGTTGGCATTGCGCGGCAGGGCCGAGCAATAGCTGCTGTCATAGGGCGTCCAGCCATTGGCGGCCGTGCCATAGCAGGCGGCGATGATGTTGGCGGTGCCGGGCGTCGAGATATAGTTGTCGATCTTGATGTGGTAATAATCGACCGTCATCGTGAAGCGCGGCAGGAGGCTGGGCTGGAGCACGACGCCGGCGGTCCAGGTATCCGACGTTTCCTCGCGCAGATCGGGATTGCCGCCGGTGACGGATTCGATCTGCGAACTGCCACCATTGATCGCGGTGCCCAGCGCGCTGGATGGCACGCCGGTGGCGATGCAACTGGCGCTGAGATTGGCGTTGGTGACGGCATCGGCCAGTTCGCACGGATCGCTGGCCGCCGGGAAGTCCTGTGCCTGGCCCGAATAGAGGTCGTAGACCGTGGGTGCGCGGACCGCGCGGCTATATTGGCCGCGGAAGGTGATGTCCCGGATCGGCGCATAGATCAGCCCCACCGAATAGGTGCTGACATTCTTCGCCGCCGTCGAATAATGCGAATAGCGATAGGCGCCGTTCGCTTCGAGCTTGTGGACGAAGGGCATGTCGGCGAGCAAGGGAACATCGATTTCAGCGAACAGTTCCTTGACGTTGTAGCCGCCCGACAGGCCCTCGCTGGCGTTGAAGCCGACGACATCCCCCGATGCCAGCGCATAGTCGGGATCATAGCTGCCATGTTCGGAGCGATATTCCGCGCCAAAGGCGATGCCGGCGGGGCCAGCGCCCAGGTCGAACAGATTGGCGTTGGTGATGGCCAGGCTGGCGACCTGTTCGGTGATGGTGCTCACATTCTTTACCGGGATCGCAATGAACGCCGCCGCTGCGTCGCTGATATTGCCCGCGCCGAAGATGTTGAGCGGCACGCAGCCATTGCTGGTGTCGGAACAGACCAGATTGCCGTCGGCATCATAGGTGGTGGCCAGCGCCTGACGGACGCGGCTGTCCGACACGTTGCCGGTCTGGGTCTCCACCTGCTTGGTGCGCGCATAGCTGTAATAGCCGTCATAATTCCAGTCGCCGGCAATCTGGCCCTTGGCGCCGATCAACGCCCGATAGGCGGTATTGTCGACGCTGGAGATGCGCGCGCCCACTTCGCTGAGGCGGCGATAGATGGCGGCCGTGGTGTAGCCGTCACCATCGGTGTCGGCGGCCGACAGCAGGGCCTGGGATTCGGGCGACAGGAAGGATGAGTCGACGTCGAGCGAGACCGATCCGGTATAGGGCGTGGGGGCCAGCCTGTTCTTGACCCGGTTGTTTATGAACTGGCCTTCGGCATAGACGGTCAGATGATCGTCGACCTCATAATGGGTCTGCGCGCTCATCAGGATACGTTTCTGGGGCACCTGCAGATAATTGTCGGGCGCATAATTATAGGCGTCGGTCGCTGCATCATAGGCCGAATAGCTGCCGTCCTGGTTGAACTTGTACTGGCTGCCGGACAGGGCGAAGCGGGTGCCGGGGATCGAGCCGGAGCCGCCGGCCGCCAGGCCGCCATCGCCATCATCGGTATAGGCCTGCTTGGTATAGCTGCGGGCCGACTGCTGCACGGCGTTGCGCTTGGTATAGTCGATATAGAAGGTCGCATTGCCGCGTCCATCGGCGAAATTGCCGCCCATCAGCAGGTTGGTGTTGAACGTGCCGCCATCACCCGCTTCGTTGATGCGGTAATTGGCATTGGCCTCGACCCCGGAAAAATTCTGCTTCATCACGAAATTGATGACGCCGGCGACGGCATCGGAGCCATAGACGGCGGATCGGCCGCCCGACACCACTTCGACATGGTCGATCAGGCCAGCGGGCACCGTATTGAGATCGACGATCTGGCTGGAATCATAGGAGATATAGCGGCGGCCATTGACCAGCACGAGTGTGCGGTTGGCACCCAGTCCGCGCAGGTCGGCGGTCGACACACCGCCACCCGGATTGTTGGAGGCGGATGTCGCGCTGGGGATCAACTGGGGCAGATCGTTGATGATCGCCTCGACATTGACCTTGCCACTGAGCTTGAGTTCCTGGGCGCTGACGATGGCGATCGGCGAAGCCTGTTGCAGATCGGGCCGGGCGATGCGCGAACCGGTGACGACGATGGTATCGTCGCCCGGGGCCTTATCCTCCGCCTGCTGCGCGAGCGCCGGTGTGGCCAGGCCGAGCAGGATGGTCGACGCCAGAAGGCGCGCGATGAAATGGGACGGCATGAAGTGAACTCCCTTGGGATATTTCCCGGCCCGGGCGTGGCGTTCTTGTCGTCTTCCACCCGGCCGATGCAGTAACGCTCCCGGATGCGACGCCATTCGTCAACATAATGTCATTGAATAATGGTAACTTATTGGCTGGTGTGGCCAATATAGAACAAGAATTTCGTTATATTCTGTCGCGAAATGAAATATTGAATAAATTTCATACTGTATTATTATTGAAATAATTGAATTTCGTCGACGCATATCTACCTGCGGATATCGGTCATCCGCAGAATATGGCGTAAACTAAGGTGCGGGTCAGGCGGTTGCTTCGCCCAATATGACGGGATGAACGAAAATATAGCCTTCGTTCCGAACTGTGCGGATCGTCTGGCCCTTCAGGCCGCTGGCCATCAATTTGCGACGGAGGCGGCAGAGCTGCACATCGATTGCCCGGTCATAATGTTCGCTGGCCGCACCATAGACCTTGTCGAGCAGCTCGTTGCGATTGAGCACTTGGCGGGCATTGATGACGAAGACGCGCAGCAGCTGATATTCCCCTTCCGACAAGGAAACCACGGCGCCGGCCGGATCGAACAATTGTCTTGTCGTCAGGTCGAAGCGCCAGCCTTCAAACTGTGCCCAGGCGCGATCGCGCGTTGCCGAGGCGAGGGACGCGGGGCGCGGATTGCGGCGACGGGCTCGCAAGGCCGCGTTGATGCGGGCGAGCAGTTCGCGCGCGTTGCAGGGTTTGGCCAGATAATCTTCTGCCCCCATTTCCAGGCCCAGAATACGGTCGAGATCGCTGGCCGCGCGCGAATGGATGATAACCGGAATCTTCCGTTCGATCGCAAATTCGCGCAGCAGACCGGCGGTGTGCAGGCCGGGCATCGTCGGTTCGGCGACAATCAGATCATAAGGCTGCTCGTCCGCTTTGCCGCGCATTTCTGCGGCGCCGGTGGCGGTATCGACGGCAAAGCCGTAGCGACCGAAATAGTCGGACAACGACGTCAGCAGCGCGGCGTCATCGTCGGCGAGGAGTATCTGGCTTTGGTTCGGCATGATCGAATCAAGGACGTTGCCAGGGCAGCAGACCCGTGCCCGAAATCGGCATCGCAGCGTGCCTGATGCAGCAGTCGTCGGGCGAGTTTCGCTTCGCCATCCTGATAATAGTCCTGAAAATGGGTAATCGCGGCGGTATCCAATATGTCCGTCATGCTAAGCGGCCGACCGAAACGGCGCGAGGCATTGGCCCGGCGCAGCAGGTGGCGGCTGAGCTTGTACCAGCCCGGAATGGCGATCAGGCAATGCTTGTCCGTCACCGCCCGGCGGGTAAACAGATTGGCGATCCGCGCTGCCCATAGCAGCGGCCTGCTGAGCGAAGGATTGCGCGTGCCCCAGTCGAGCTGGTTGACCGCGATTTCAAGCCCGAAACGGGCGGCATAGGCGGCGGCGAAGGCCTGTGGATTGGCGCGGAAATCCTCATAGCGGAAGACATGGACCCTGTCTGCCCCGAACAGCGCGTCATAATAGGCGACCAGCCGCACATAATCGAAATGCTCGCGGCGGAAGCCGGGCGCTTCGTCCCGTTCGGGAGCGACCGGTCCCCGTCGATCCTGGCCGAACAGATAACGGTGGACGCCATAGGTGCCGCCACCCTTCACATATTGGAGATAGGCCGAGGCGATCGCTGAGCAGGGGTCTCGTACGAAGATGACGATCTGGGCATTGGGCAGGGTCGTCTTGATCCGGCTGGCGACGTCCTTGGACAGGTTACCTGCCAATCCCCCATTATGCAGGCCGCCGGACAGATTTTCCTCGCACAGGATGATGTCGTCCGGCTCAGGCCCTAGTCGCGCCCGGGCGTCAGCAGGATCGAAATGCAGGGCGCCTGGATCGAGAAAGGCGGCGCGGGCGGTGGCGCGCGCCAGGTAGCGCCGGTTGCGTACGGCGGGATAGAAAATGTCCTGGAACCAGGTGGTGCCGGTTTTGTGATAGCCGATATGGATGATGGGACCCCTGTTGCGCATGGTTCAGCCCCCCTGGGCGATCGCGACGGGATCGAAGGCGTGCGTAGGGACGCCCGGCAGTCCGCCCAGGCTGAGGGCGCAATGACGGTCCCATGACAGGTTGGCGGCGGCCCATAGCCGTGCCTGATCGCCGAGACGTCGGCACAGGGCCGGATCGCGAACCAGCAGTGCGATCGCGGCGCGGATAGCCCCGGGATCCCGGCCATTGACGACAAGGCCGGTGATGCCGTCCTGTACCAATTCCGCCGGACCGCCATCCTGGCCGACGATGCAGGCCAATCCCTGGGCCATGGCATCGGCGACGCTGAGGCCAAAGCCTTCGACCTCGGCGCCATCCTCCAGCGCGATCTGGGGGTGCAGGAAGATGTCGGCGGCACGATATTGCTGCGCCAGTTCCGCGTCGGAAACATAGCCGGCAAGGATTATGGCATCGTCCAGTCCATGGCGGCGCGCGGTCTGCTGAACCCGGATGCCGTCTACGCCGCGGCCGATGATGGTATAGCGCAACGAAGCATCCGTGCGCAGGCAGGCGGCGGCAGCATCAATGGCGGCTGGGATGTTCTTGCGGGCGACCAGGCGGCAAACGGTAAGGAGCTGGGCCGGCCCATCGTTGCGCTGGAATGGCGTAGCCGGCCGTTCGACGGGCATGCGCACGCCGTTCCAGGCCGTGACACAGCGGGAGGCAAGATGGGGCAGGCGATGCACCAGCAGCTTGTGGGTGACAGTGCTGACCGCAACGATATGACGGGCGCGACGGAGGACCAGGCGCATCAGGGCGAACGCGCCTCCGCCGGGGCGACCGACCTCGCGCCCGTGGATGGTCACCACCAGCGGGCGCGGGAAGAGCAGGGCGGGCAAGGCGGCGCGCCAGGTACAGGCATGGATCGCATGTGGTCGCTCGCCTCGGCACCAGGCAGCGAACATCGCCCGGAACAGCCGCAGATAGACGCGCATCCGCGAGGCAGGCCCGACATCAATCAGATCGATGCCGTGGCTGGTGATCCGGCGCGGTCCGGCCGAGGATTTGGCAAACAGGGTAACGCGCCAGCCGAGCGCAGCATAGGCATGTGCGATCTCTCCGACATAGGTTTGAACGCCGCCTTCATCGGGGGCATGAACGCGCGCAACAAGCCAGATGTGGCGGCCAATGTCAGCCATGGTGCAGTGCCTTCCGCAGGGTATAGCGTTCATAAGCGGGCGCGGCCTGTGGTTGTTGACGGGTCAGATAATCTGCCACGGCCCGCGCCGCGCGGGTCGCGGCGCGTTGGCCGTCGAAGGCGAAGGTGTCGGCCAGACCCTTTTGCTGCGCCGGTTTGTACATGCCGTGCGCGGCCATGGCCGCTGCCACCTTGTCGGGCAGGCGATCGGTCGATTCATGGACCGGGCCATAATGCCAATGGGCATAGTTGGGATCATGGCGCCATTGCACCCCCTGGCCGTTGAGGAACAGGCAGGGCCGCGGCGTGGCAAGAAACTCGTAGATCTGGCTCGACACGTCGCCAAGATAGGCGGCAGCGAGATGAACATAGCTCATATCGACGCTCGCCCGGCTGCCAAGGTCGATGTGGATATGCGGCAGGCTGGCAAATTCGGCCAGCATCCGCTCCGCCGTCGCGCGTTTGCGGCGATTGTCGAACAAGCGGACATGGGGGGCGACGATCAGGTTGAACCGGTCGTCCGCCGCG
The DNA here is from genome assembly GCF_000281715.2 of Sphingobium sp. AP49. NCBI lineage: Bacteria > Pseudomonadati > Pseudomonadota > Alphaproteobacteria > Sphingomonadales > Sphingobiaceae > Sphingobium > Sphingobium sp. AP49. Next base: position 1,818,780 of record NZ_CP124576.1, read on the forward strand.
AACTGCCGCAGCACGTCCATTCCCATCGCCTGCCATGAGGAGAGACGAGAAGAAAAATGGGGATTGTAGAGGATGATCGGGCGGTTGTCCGTGAAGGGGCTGGTCGCGTGCCGGTCCCGCGTCAGATCGAACTTGCCATAGCCGGCGATGGCATAATGGCCTTCGCGGATCAGCCCCTGGGCCAGCATGCGGCGGCGCTGTTTTTCTCCCGCCAGCAGCACGAAGTCGAACAGGGCGATGCGGGGATCGTAACCGACTGCCCGATCGCCGGCCCCATGGCAGGTATGGATGAAACATGTGTCCGCAAGACCGAGGCGGCGGAGCAGCAGCGAGGTGCGTTCGGGGATGACGATCGCATCGTACCGCGCAAGCCGGCGCCTGGCCGCGAGCAGCGCGGGCAGCTTGGGAGGGGTGTTGCCCCCAGACAGGCGCGTGGCCAATTGCAGCCACGGGGCGTGAATCTGGACGAAGTTCAGCCGGCCCCCGCCATGACGCGCCGCCAGTTCGCGCGCAAAAGCGATATGGTCGGTGCCGGTCGCCACGATGTCGACGCGGAAGCGTGGATCATGGGACAATTCGAGCGCCAGCGGCATGGCGTGCAGCAGATGATGGATCTGCGCATTGAAGAAGAAGCAGATCGACTGCGGCATTTGGGGTGTCGGGGCAGCCAAGGCCCGGATGTCGATCGGCTGTAGTATCACGCTGCACTCCACGGCTGATGCTGGTCAGCCATGATGTCGGCACGTGGCTTTGCGCCGCGATTTCACATTGCAGCGGGGCCTGTAACATTGTGCACCTGATGCGGCTGCTATGTGTCAGTCGTCGCCGAGCAGATGCCGGGCCGCAGCCACGACTGGACGCAATCGATCGTGCGGGCCGATGCCGGCGTTGGCACGCGCGCGCTGAGGGACTTCGAGGCCGTAGGTGAGGCCTTTGGGTAGGGCCGCGAGATAGGCATCGATCGGCACATCACCATCACCCGGCGTCAGCCGCTCGTGCAGGGCCGCATCCATATAGGCCTCGGGCGGCAGCGTGTCGGCAATGTCGCATAGTTGGACATGGGCGATTTGCGCGGGATCGAGCGCCGCGATCGCTGCGGGCGATATGCGCAGGCGATGCAGGTGCATCATGTCCAGCACCAGACGAAAATCCGGTCGGTTGACATGGGCCAGCAGCGCCTGTGCCGCTGCCAGCGAACCGATTGGCAGCATCGGCACGATTTCGACCGTCGCCGTCATGCCCCGGTCCGCGACCATCTGTGCGAACAAGGCGAAGTCGTCGAACAGCCGGCTCGGATCGGCGCGGCGGTCGACGCTGAGGCTGTTGATCCGTTCGCAACCCATTTCCGCCAGCATGTCCATGTCGGCCGCGAGATCCCGTGGATCGAGACCAGGGCGCAGCAGCAACCCCTCACCGATGGACAGGGCGATCCCGCGATCGCGCAGCGCGGTCCGGGTCTCACGCCGGAGCAGCGGATCGTCTCGCAGCGAATAGGGTGGATAGCCGGCATTATGGCCCATGCCCTCCAGGGCCAGCGAAATGCCGTTACAGCCCAGGTCCGCCGCGAGCGTGACATAATCGACCGGGGGCAGGCAAAAAACGCTGATCTGCTCAATGCCGAGCCATTGCATGGGCTGCTTCTCCGCTGGGGGGGTATGTTCTGGCGCCGCCCCGGCGATGTCTGTGCGGCATCGCCGGGGAGATATCTTATTTCCGGACGACTGCAGCGTTCAGAAAAGGGTCGTTCCCGATGAACATCGGCGTGCTGTCGAACAGCGAGATCAGCCATTCGCCATCGGATTCGCGGCGAAATTCCATCCGGCAATCGGCGACGATCGTCGGCCCGACCAGGTTCAGGATCGGTGCTTTCCCTTCGCCTGAGTAATTGACCAGGATGAATTGCGCGGCGGCGCTATCCTTGTCAGCGAAGGTGACACGCATGTTGGTGATGGTATGCCTTTGCGTCCGGACGCCGTCCTTCTGTTGCGCCGCGACCCGTTCATTCCGGGCGGTGTAGAAGGCGTTGATGGGGGCATGGCCCAGATGCAGCGTCCCGCCGACCAGATAGTGGCAATCGGTGGTGCAGAGCGGTGCGACATGTATGCCGCCGTGCAAGTCCAGATCATAGCCCCAGTCGATGACCAACTGTTCGATCTCCAGTTTGGAAACGGCGTTCTCCGTCGTGAAGCGGGGCATGTTTTCCTCATCCTTTCCTTGTTCTTCTGCGCCTTGCCTGCCGCAGTGGAGGTCGACAGGCAAGGGGGTGCCGTGCCATTCTGAACACCTTGTTAGCATCGGGGACGGTGCAGATGATTCGCCAGCGGCACGGTTCACAACGCCGCAGCGATGGATGATGCAATTGGGAGCAGGATCGACGATGGGCACGCCGGTATATGAACGCATTCTCCAGTTGCTGGAGGCGGAGGGGATCGACAGTCTGTTTGGCATTCCCGATCCCGGCTTTGTCCATATGGCGGTCAAGGCGGAGCAGCGCGGCTGGCGCGTGACGGCGCCGCATCATGAACAGTCGGGCGCGTTCATGGCCGACGCCTGGTCGCGCATGACGGGGAAGCCGGGTGTCTGTTTTGGGACGATGGGACCGGGGGTCGCCAATCTGGCGGCGGCGGCGATCGTGGCGGCGAAGGAAAATGCCCCGACCATCTTCCTGGCCGGCAATCGCGGGCGCGAGGCGGAGCAGCGCGTAAAACGCGGCCGCATCCAATATATCAGCCAGCCCCGCTATTTTGAGGCGGCGATGAAATATGTCGGCGTGATCGAATATGCTCACCAGGCTGACGAGGTGATCCGCGAGGCGCTGCGGGTCTGCCAATCGGGCAAGCCCGGCCCGGTCTATGTCGAAATCCCGATGCATGTGCTGCATGAGGAACCGGACTGGGCGCCGTTGCAGGCGCCCGACGACTATCGCCTGGTCGCGCAGGAGGCTAGCGCGGCGATGGTGGCGCAGGCAGTAAGCGCGATCGCCGCAGCCAGGGCGCCCATCATCCTGGCAGGCCATGGGATATTCACTGCGCGAGCAGGACAAAGCGTGGGTGCGCTGGCGCTGGCGCTGGATTGCCCGATTATCCAGACCTCGGGCGGGACCGCCTTCATTCCCGGGATGGAGGAGCGGACCTTCTCCTATGGCTTCTCGCCCTGCGCGAACGAAGCGGTGGAACAGTCCGATCTGGTGATCGCGATCGGAACCGAATTGGGCGAGCCGCTCCATTTCGGGCTTAATCGGCATTGGGCTACAGGGGATGCCGAGCGGCAATGGATCTATATCGAGCGGGATCCGCTCGCCTTTGGCGTCAACCGCAAAATCCATGTGCCGCTGCTGGGTGATTTGCGCGATGTGGTGCCGCAACTGGTCCAGGCGCTGGCGGATCGGACTCCTGAACCATCGCCGCAACTGGCCCAATGGGTCGAACGCCAGGCCGCGTTCAAGGCGGAGCTGGCCGACAGCGCGCCGCGTGGACGGGTGCCGGTTCATACGGCCCGGCTGGTGACGGAGGCGACCGCGGCCTTTCCGAAAGATGGCATCATGGTGCGCGACGGCGGGTCGATCACCATATTCACCTGGACCTATTCGCAGGCGACCCCGCATGATGTGATGTGGAACCAGAATCTGGGGCATCTGGGCACTGGCCTGCCCTATGCCATCGGCGCGGCCATCGCGACGGGCGGCACGCGGCCGGTGATGCTGCTGACCGGTGATTCCTCGATCATGTTCCATATCGCGGAACTGGAGACAGCGGTGCGCAAGAAGCTGCCGATCGTCGTCGTGATCAGTTCCGACTATGCCTGGGGGCTTGAAGTCGGGGTCTATCGTCGTGCCTTTGGCGAAGGGTCGGCCGAGACCGAGGCGCACTGGGGTAAAGATGTGCGCTTTGACATGATCGCCAGGGGCTTTGGCGCGCACGGCGAGTTCGTCGAGCGCGAAGAGGATATCGGACCTGCTATCGCCCGGGCTCTGGCAAGCGGCAAACCGGCGGTGATCCAGGTGCCGGTCGATCCCGACGCGAATGCGACGGAGGCACCCAATTACGCCGAATATTCATCCTGGGCGGCCTATTGAGTATCAGGCGTCCCGGTCTGGCCCCATGGCATTGAGCATCATCGCCCAGAAGGACCAGAGGGCGATGATGCTGGTGCATTCGACGGCCCCCCGTTCGCCATAGGCATCGCGGATGCGGGCGAAGAGCGGTGCGGGCACATCGCCCGATGCCACAGCGTGGGCATATTCGATGACCAACCGCTGTTCCGCATCGAACAGCGGTGAATGGCGCCAGAAGGGGAGGGCGGCCAGCATCTCGGCGCTCAACCAGGCCGCGTCGGCCGGCCGCATTCGCGCGGCAAAGCCATAGCCGCAGCCGAAATGCAGGTTGACCGTCTGGATTGCCAGTTCGCGCAGGTCCGCGCGCTGGCCCCAGCCGGTGTCGAGTGCGAGGAAACGGCTGAGTTGCGATAGCAGCAGCGCCAGCCGGGGCTGATGGGCTGCGATCGCCAGTCCGGCATGGTCGCGATCGATCTGCGGGTCGCTCATGCCGGGGCATAGAGCCGCGAACAGGGCTTCGGCCTCGGCGGGGTTGCCCGGATAGTCGCTCGGGCGGAATATGCCCTTCACGCGCACGACGCAGATGTCCTCATTGTGCCGGCAGCGGGGACGCGACCGGCTTGGTCTGGGACAGCGACGTACCGAAGGTGTGGAAACAGGCGGCATGGAGACCGCCCAGTCCCCCGGCGACGAAGACCAGCATGTCCTTGGGTTCGGGCGCAGCATAGATGCGGCCGTCGCTGCGGATGCGACCCTGTTCGGCCAGTTGGTCGCGATGTCGCCGGTTGAGCAGGTCTGCGTCGATGCTGGCGAACTGCCAGAGCATCTCCTGCACATCCTCGATATTCGGTAGTTCTCGGCCGACGATCTCCGCACAGATCGGGTTGAGCGCGATCAGCGCCTCGCCAAAGGGCACCGCGCCGGAAAAATTGTTGCAGCCGGCATAGGCATAGGAGCGGCCGATCATCTCCAGAAAGTCACGCGCGCTGTGCGATGTCGTGTCGAGTATGTTCATCGTCCCCATGGTGCCGAACGAGGTTACGGCATTGCCGGCAATGCCGCGCCGCTCGCCCAGGGGTGCCCAGGGCGATTTTTCCTCCCATTCGCCGGTGACGATACCGGCGATGCGTCCCGGGGAGCCGAAAGTGGTCTGCGATGTCGTACCCGCTACTTGTCCGGCGACATTGCGCATGATCAGGCGGATGGCGCGACCGATTGCGGCCGATGCGCCGGGGACGCCGCCCAGGCAGCCATAGCTATATGGAATGTCGAGCGCATGACGGACCGGGCCGTTGACGACGAAGGCGGGGTATACCGGCGCGGTGGTGGCGTTGACGCCGTAAAGCTCAAAATCCGGGTCGGCGATCGACGCGATCATGGCGATCAGCAGTTCCAGCGACGCCGCCGGGGCGCCGGCCATCACCGCGTTGATGACGATCTTCTCGACCGTGCATTCGACGTCGCCGGGCAGGATGCCGATGACCTCGTCGGGATAACGGTCATTTTCGGCCAGGAAGGTGCGGACCCGGGCGTCGGTCGGCGGTATCAAGGGCAAGCCATCGCCCCAGCCCTTGTCCATGGCGAAGCGGGCGAATGTCTCTATGTCCAGATCGGCTTCATGGCGGCGGCTGGCGAGCCAGTCGACCTCGCAACCGTCCGGGCCGCAGTCACGGCTGATCAGCGGGCGCGGCGAGGGGGCGGCACGATGGGCAGCGGGGCGGATATATTCGATGCTCATGCCGCAACCTCCTGCAGCGGAAGGCTGGCGCCCATGCTGGCCAGCACGGACAGGAAATGGGCTTCGGCGATGGGCAGGACATCTTCCTTCAGTTGCTCGTTGAGCGGATAGGGCAGGACATGGACGCGCAGGCCCGAACGGCCGCCGCGTGCCGCGATCTCATGGGCGAAGGTCTCGAAATTGGCGGTCGCGATCGCGGTCGTCGGCAGGCCCGCATTGGCCGCCGTGATGGCGTCGCGCACGGTCCATCCGGTGCAGGAGCCGCAATTGGCGAGGCCGACGACGGCAATGTCGATCGATGCAAGAAATGCAGCGTAATCGGCGGCGTGGCGCTCGCCTTCGTCGCCCGATCGCCCTCCCGATCGCCAGAAGACCACATCAGCGCCGGCGTCGCGCATCTTCTGCGCCCACACCTCGCTAACCCAGTCCCAGGCGCGCCACATCCGATCAAGCCGGAAACCGACGCGCTTGCCGGCCAGCGGGCCAGCGTCGGGACCGGGGTGGGTGATGTCGTCTTCCCGCCGTGCGGTGGGATCGAGCACGAAGCCATGGGCCATCTCTGCATCCTCTCATCATGCCGGCGCTTCGTGGCGGCGGCGCAGGCGTAAGGCTTGCAGATGGCCCGGGGTGCGTCCAATGTATTTCATATGCTAATTTGATGAGTTGGATTCATCATGCTTCAGTTGCGCAGCCTCCAGCATCTGCTGATCCTGTCACGGCGACTCAATTATGCGCGCGCGGCGGGGGATTTGGGCCTGTCCCAGTCGGCGCTCAGTCGGTCGATCCAGGCGCTGGAACAGCAATGGGGCATGAAGCTGTTCGACCGCGACCGGTCCGGTGTCGCGCTGACGCCACAGGGACAGATGGCGGCCGAACGGGCGGCGGTGCTACTTGCGGATGCGGCGGATATGGAACGGCAACTGGCGCTGAGTGCCGGGGCGCAGGCTGGCCGGGTGCGCTTTGGCATGGCGCCGATGCCGACCCGCGCCTTGTTACCGGCTGTCATCGCCGCGCGACTGATCGATGCGCCGGGGGTGACCAACGAAGTCGTGGTACGCGACACAGATGCTCTTTGGTCGTTGTTGGTCGCCGGCGAAATCGAGTTTTTCGTGACCAACGAAGGTTTTCATTTCGATGCCCCGGTGCCGCGAGTCGAACTGCTCGGCCATTTTCCCATCGGCGGTATCGTCCGGCCCGGCCACCCGCTGCTGGCCGAACCCGGTTCCGGCCGGACTTTTCCGGTGCTACGGGCGAGTTGGACCGGGTTGCCGTTGCCCGACGACATTCGTGCCCATATGTGCGGCGGTCCCAATGTGATCGAGGATTTCGGATCGCTGGCGACGATCACGGCGTCGTCGGATGCGATCTGGTTCTCCTCCCGTTACGCCGCGGTGGAGGAACTGGCCGCTGGCCGCCTATGTGAATTGCCGCGCCCGGCCGATGCGACGCCACATGACGTCGGCGTCGTCCTCTATTCGCTGGAGCGCCGCTCTCCCTCCCCCTGGGCGCGGGCGATCAAGCAGGCGCTGCGTCAGGAAATCAGGGCGCTGGGACAACGGCATCCATGATTGTCAGCCTCTCCCCGGTCGAGGCGCCGACGCTGGAATCAGTGACCAGGATAGTGGCGCCCGGCTTCAACTGGGCGCGAACCAACTCATAGAAATCGCGGGGAACGCGGACGCGGTTCAATACCGCCTCGTCCACGACATTATTGGCATCCTCCTCATGTCCCGGCAGGCCGACATAGAGCCAGTGTGGCTTGCCGTCATTGCCGGTGGACAGGGTGATGACATGTGATCCGGGATCGGCATCGTTGATCTGCGCGACACTGCGGCCGATTTCCGTGCCGTTGCGCAGGACGACGATGCGCTGTTCCTTCTTCGATATGATGATGGTGAGCGGACCGCTGGGCGCGAGTGCTGGCTGCCAGCGATATTCCTCGCCCTGGAGTGGCTCGTTCTTGACCAGTTCGCCTTTGGCGTTGACCGGCGAAAGCAGGCTGGCCTGGCTCGTGCGCATATGGGTCGCGGCATTGCCCTGGACCACAACCGTGGCGCCCAGGCTGGTGATGGCGAACAGCTCCTGCGAAAATTTATAGGGGAGATGGATGCAGCCATGGCTTTCGGGATAGCCCGGCAGGCCGCCGGCATGAAGGGCCACACCGTCCCAGGTCAGGCGTTGCTGATAAGGCATGGGGGCGCTGTTGTAGAGACTGGACCGATGGTCCTTGTCCTTCTGCAGGATAGTGAAGACGCCGGTGGGCGTTTCATGCCCTTCCTTGCCCGAGGAGATGGTCGATACCGCGATGCGCACGCCGTTGCGATAGACGGTCGCGATCTGGCGCGAGAGATCGACATAGACGAGCAGTGGGCCGGTGGGGGAGACCTGCGGTGCCCAGACCCACTGGCCCGGCTTCAGATTGTCGGCCCGGCGGGCAAATTCGGGTGGGGATGTGGCACGGTCTCCCTGTGCCAGCGCCATTTGCGGGCCAAGGCCCAGGCCGGCGAGCAGAATGGCATGACGGGCAAAGCTGCGGCGGATCAGTCCGGTCATCATGGCACCCCTGTTGCGCCTGTTTCGATCGGGTCTATCGGCCTTTTCGGCGCAAATCCATAGGGCGTGCAAGGACGGCTCTTTCCAGCGTGGGAGGCGGGCTGGCGGAACCGATCGGCCGGATGGAGCAGGTCGCTGTCATATTTGCGATGTCATGCCCGATCCGCACTTTGGACGGGAAAACTCCAGTCAAAGGCGTTCCATCCTCAACCAGTCGGTCGGGCCGATCCATGCCCTGGAAAATGCCTGCCGCGCGGCTGCGGCTTCCATCCTGTGCCCTTGCGCATCTTCGCTTCGCGCCAGTCCATACAGCGCCCATCCATTATGCGGTGCTTGGATCAGTGCTTCGCGAAAGGCGTGGCTGGCCTCGCCATAGCGTCCGGCAGGATATAGGGCAGCCCCCAGGGACTGGCGGACGGGATAATACCAGTAAGGGGGCTCCTGATAAGGAATCTTCTCCTCGATCGCGATCGCCGCCCGATAATGGGTTGCTGCTTCGGCATGGCGGCCTGACAGGCTGGCGGAGCGCCCACGGGCCACGGCCTTCGCGAGGGCGAGCAGGTCGGGCGCCGGCATGCCCTGTGCGACCATGTCGGCAAAGACGCCGGATCGGGCGAGTGCATCGATGGCGGCCATTTCGCGGTCAAAGGAGGACTGGTCCTGCCGCATGGCATAGGCGATGGCACGCGCATAATGCCGCATTGCCGCCGGATAGGGCAGGCGTGCGTCCGGCGCCGGCATGGCCAGGATCGCCTCGGGCGGGGCAAACTGCGCCATCGCCAGATAGGGGGCCGCATCAATCGCCTGGATCCATGCGATCTTGGCCGACATTGCCGGATTGAGCACGCTGCGCAGGCGTCGCGCTTCGCGGATCGCCGTGTCCATGTCGCCGGCCATCTGCGCGGATGTCACGATGAAGTGGATATTGTGCGGATAATAGCCGTAGCGGACAAGGCTATGGTCATCCGCGCTACGGATGAAGGCTTCGTCGGCTCGGGCCGCCGCGACATTGACCCGCATGGAATCGACATAGCGCCCGCGTACATAATAGATGTGCGCGGGCATGTGGACGAGATGCGCGGCGCTGGGCGCTATGGGGGTTGCCAGGCGATCGGCGGCGGCCTCCGCGCGTTGCGCATCGCTCGCTTCCATAAGGTGGATGGTCAGATGGGCCGCCTGCACATGTGCGGGATTGCGGGCCAGCACGGTATCGACGAGGCGTATGGCCGCTCCGGCACGCCCGATCGGCGTTTTCCTGTCCGCCGACCAGTAATTCCATGGGGTCGTATCCATCGCGGCCTCGGCGGCGAGGACGGCGACGTCATCATCGGCGGGGAAAAGTTGCGCCACCTGCAGCATCGCGTCGGCATAGGCGGCGTCGAGCATGGCCCGGTCGGCAGTCGGATCGCGCGAATAGCGCAGGGCGATGGCATCGATCAGCGCCCGCTCCATTGCCGAGGCGTGGCTGCGCAACGCGATCGCCCGATCCATCGCATCCAGCGCGGCCATGCGGTCCCGTTCGTCCATGGGGGCGTTGATGTTCGGGCCAAGCGCCATGGCTTCGCCCCACCAGCACATGGCACATCCGGGGTCCAGGCGCTGTCCTTCCCGAAAAGATCGGACGGCACCCGCGTGATTGAAGCCATAGGCCAGCATGAGCCCCTGACTGAAATAGCGGCGGGCCTGCGGGTTCGTCGTCGTGACGGGGAAGGGGGCGTGGGTGAGGTCGGTGTATAGCGGGATCGGCGCGCGGGCGCTGGCAGGCGCGGCGACCGCGGACGCGATCAGCAATTCGGCCGTTAGTCCGGATCCGACGCGCCGGGCGCCACAGAGCGCCTGGGCGAGCCGGCTGGGGTCGACCGCCGACAATTGGGCAGGCGAAAAGCGCGATTCTATCGACACGCTCGCCAAGGGCAGGCCCATGCCGACCAGCGCCAGGGCTTTCACCAGATCACCCATGCCATATCTCCTTCTGCGAAGGCGCGCCGAGCAGGCGGGAGAATATCATGGAGTGGGGCGTCCCGCAAAAGCCCAAGCGGCTTGCGCTGGAGGCGGGATGCCGACCATTCTCGTCTTAAGGCGGGGAGGGAGGCGCTCTTTCGTCTCGCACCAGTCAGTCCCGCTCGATTTGAGGCGAGACTGGTGACCCCTACGGGAATCGAACCCGTGTTTCAGCCGTGAGAGGGCCGCGTCCTAACCGCTAGACGAAGGGGCCGATGTCGTTGGACGACTGGCAGGCGGGTGCCTTTAGGCAGGGGTAGGTGCGACGTCAAGCAAAAGTGCCGGCCAATCCTGCGTCACCGAAAAATACCCCCATAAAAAACCACCCCATGCGATTCGCACGGGGTGGCCAGGTTCAGGGAGGAGACGCCTCCAACAAAAGGGGGAGGCGCCCATACGACACACCCGAAAGGGGGGCAGGTGGCCGTATGCAAACAAGATAGGGCAGGAACGGCCCCCTTTCAAGGGGCGCAATCCTGCCCTGTCGATTATCTGCGTTAGCCTGCGTTAACCCTGATCGGGCTTAGGCGGTTTGCGGCACGGCCAGCGCTGCGAGCGGGCCTTTGCCCTGGCTGACCTGTCCGTCGAATATCTCGCGCAGCAGCTGCAGCGAGAAGAGGTGGGCGTAGATCAGCGGGAGCATGCCGTTCTGGTTGATCTTGCGCAGCTGGTCACCGCGCAGGTCGCGCAGCTTTTCCTCATTCACCATGCGGAAGCCGCGATAGATGAAGGGCTGTTCGCTGTTGGGGGTCTGGATCGACACTTCGCCGTCCATGAGCAGATCCATTTCGGCCAGATCCTTCATGAACTGGGCGGTCCGGGCTGCGGCCTGCTCGAAATCCTCGCAGAATTTGAGTACGCCCTTGATCAGGTCGCTCGGCTGGCCATCCTCGAACAGCATCGGGCCTTCACCGGCTGTGCCGATGGCATCGCTGGTCGGATCGAAGCAGAGCGACAGTTCGTCGCTGTCGGGGCGCAGCTTGGCCAGCATCCAGGGGTAGCGGCGCACATAGGCCGGTACATAGGCCGCTCCGCGCAGCCGGCCTTCGTCGTCGACAAAGACATTGACGCCTTCGTTGAGGCCCATCAGCGCCAGCGGCACCGATTCCACGCCTGCGGAAAAGATGATCGGCACAAAGCGTTGCGCGGTGACGAATTCATCGATGGTCAGCGGCACGGCATGCTGCTTGGCCAGAAACGGTGCGGCATCGACCGGCTGGCTGCGATAATCGGCATGGTCCCGGCTGTTGAGCGGGATCAGGTCATTGTAGAAGATGGGGAGGCTGTTGGCGGGCGCGCTGGCCATGATCTGTTTTCCGTCCTGTCTAGAAAGCGCGCAATGGCTGCGTCGCCGGTCTGCATATGGGCCTATACCTTAGATCGGTTCAGGTTGAGCCTGCGCCGTAAATCTTGGTCTAGAAGCCAGAAATAGAGCCTGATTGACGTCATTGGCAGAAGTGCGGAGCGCCGCCGCCTCAGACCATCAGGCGCCAATGCGATAATAGGGCGCGGCGCGCTAGGCAATCGCTTTGTCGCTATGCCCGGCTCATCCCTCGTCGGGACGAGGGATCAGCTTGTCGGGGTTCATGATGCCCCAAGGGTCCAACGCGGCCTTGATCGCGCGCAGGGCGTGGATGCGGGCCGGGCTGGCCAGGCGGCCCAGTTCCGCCCGCTTCATCTGGCCGATGCCATGTTCGGCGGAGATGGATCCGCCGGCGGCCACGACCGCGTCATGGACGAAGGCATTGATTGCCTGCCCCTGTTGCGCGATCCAGGCCGGACCATCGCTGGTTCCCCTGGGGGCGCGTACATGAAAATGAACGTTGCCATCGCCCAGGTGGCCGAAAGAGGAGGCAGAGGTGCCGGGAAAGGCGGCTTCCGCTGCAGCGGCTGCGTCCGTCATGAAAGCCGGCATGCGGGAGACCGGGACGCTGATGTCATATTGCAGGGCGGGTCCCTGCGCCTTTTCCGCTTCCGACAGGGATTCCCGAATGCGCCAAAAGGCGTCCGCCTGCGCTTCATTCGCGGCGATCGCGGCATCGATGGCGAGCGACCGTTCCAGTGCCAGCGCCAGGGTGCCTTCCAGTCGCTCGACCGGGCCGGGGTCGCGCAGGTCGCCATGGTCCACCTCGATCAGGACATGCCAGGGCGTTCGTGTCGCGATCGGGCAGCGCGTGCCGGGGATATGCGACAATACATGGCCCAGGCCATCGTCGGCAATCACCTCGAAGCCTTCAACGCTGTCGCCCAGTTCGTTTTCGATCAGGCGCAGCAGGGCCAGGGCGTCCGCAGGGCTTGCGACGCCGACCCAGCCGACGGCGCGTGCGGCGATCGCCGGGACCAGGCGCAGCGCAGCGGCGGTGACGATACCCAAGGTGCCTTCCGCGCCGATCAGCAACTGCTTGATGTCATAGCCGCGATTGTCTTTCTTGAGCGCTTCGAGCCCATCGAAGATGCTGCCGTCGGGAAGCACGGCTTCGATCCCTTCGACCAAGGCCCGCATGGTGCCATGGCGCAGCACCTGGGTGCCGCCTGCATTGGTGGATACGAGCCCGCCGATCGTTGCCGACCCCTTTGCGCCCAGGCTCAGCGGGAATCGCCGTCCCACGGATTCGGCTGCATCGTGCAGGTTCGACAGAATGACGCCCGCTTCGCACAAGGCCAGATTGTCGTCGGGCGAAAGCATGCGGATGCGGTTCATCCGGCGCAGCGACAGGATGAGCGCCGATCCGTCGGCGGGGGGCGTTGCGCCGCCAACCATCGAGGTATTGCCGCCCTGCGGCACCAGTGCCACGCGCAGTTCCGCGGCAAGGGCGACGCAGGCGGCCACTTCTGCGGTGGTGGCCGGCGCCAATATTGCGGCGGCGCTTCCCCGATAGCGTCCTCGCCAATCGCGCGTCCATGGGGCGATGTCGTCCGGATCGATCATGATCCCCTTGGGACCGATCAGCGCGGCGAAGCGATCGACGATGTCGGGTGCGATTTTGGCTTGTCCAGTCATGGGACATGCTATGCCCCGGAATTCATCGACGGTTCAACCATTGGCCGATAGCGTGCCGATCCCAAAAGGGGTTCTGCTTGGTTCATACCATCCTGCTGTTGCTTGCCGCGCCTGCCGCCGACCCTGTGCAGTGGGCGCAACTGACGATCGAGCAGCGCGTCATCATTCGTGTGCCCATGGCGAAGAGCGCGCGCGCGCCCGCGCGAATCGCGCCGAAGGATGGCGACAGGTGGGAGGAAAAGAAGGGGCCGCGCTGTGTGGCGCTGCGTTCGATTCGTGCGGCCAGCATCATCGTGGCCAATGGCGTTGACCTGATCCTGGCCGACAATCATCGCTATCGCGCACGACTGGAGCGTGGCTGTAGTTCCGCAAGCTTCTACTCCGGCTTCTACGTCGAGCCAGATGAGGATGGATCGCTCTGTTCGGGGCGCGATGAATTGCAGGCGCGTAGTGGGCTAAGCTGTGCGATTGACAGTTTCAAGCGGCTGGTAGAGGCGGAGCCGGATGATTGATCGAGCAATTTGGACGATCAATCACGGCATTTTGTGCGATTTCCTTGACAAGAAGCCGATATTTCCGCAAGTCGCGGCCGATTTCCGTCTTGCCTTCACGGTGGGCGGACAGCCTCCTGTCCCGGACATTTGAATGACTTTTGCCGATCTCGGCCTTTCCGACGAATTGCTTAAGGCCGTAAACGAGGCCGGCTATGACACGCCCACGCCGATTCAGGCGCAGGCGATCCCGCCGGTGCTGATGATGAAGGACATCATCGGCATTGCTCAGACGGGTACGGGCAAGACGGCGAGTTTCGTACTGCCGATGATCGACATTCTTGCTCATGGCCGCGCCCGTGCATTGATGCCGCGCAGCCTGATCCTGGAGCCTACTCGCGAACTCGCCGCTCAAGTGGCCGAGAATTTCGAGAAATATGGCAAATATCACAAGCTATCCATGGCTCTGCTGATCGGTGGCGTGCAGATGGGTGACCAGATCAAGGCGCTGGAAAAGGGCGTCGACGTGCTGATCGCGACGCCGGGCCGCCTGATGGACCTGTTCCAGCGTGGCAAGATTCTGTTGAATGGCTGCAACATGCTAGTGATCGACGAAGCCGATCGCATGCTCGACATGGGGTTCATCCCCGATATCGAGGAAATCTGCACCAAATTGCCGACGCAGCGGCAGACGCTGCTTTTTTCCGCGACCATGCCACCAGTCATCAAGAAGCTGGCTGATCGCTTTCTCGACAATCCCAAGTCGATCGAAGTGGCACGCCCGGCGACGGCGTCGACCAATATCACCCAACATTTGGTCAAGGTCGATTCGCGCAAGAAGCGCGAAGCGCTGCGTGCGATGCTCGCGGCCGAGGACGTCACCAGCGCGGTCATCTTCTGCAATCGCAAGACCACAGTGCGCGAACTCAACAAGAGTCTGCAGCGCTACGGCTTCAAGTCGGGCGAAATCCATGGCGACATCGACCAGTCGTCGCGCATCGCCGAGCTGGAGCGGTTTCGTGACGGCACCGTCAACATCCTGGTTGCGTCTGACGTTGCCGCCCGCGGCCTGGACATCAAGGGCGTCAGCCACGTCTTCAACTTCGACGCGCCCTGGCACCCGGACGATTATGTCCATCGCATCGGACGTACCGGCCGCGCGGGCGCAAAAGGCGTCGCCTACACCTTTGTGACCAGCGAGGATGCGGAGGCGATCGACAATATCCAGAAGCTGATCGGCACCAAGATCAACTATGTCGATTCGCCGGATGCTTCGGCTCCCGCCGCAACGGGTGAGGGCGAGGCGCGCAAGAGTGAACGTGGTGGCCGGGATAGCCGGCGCAAGGCGGACAAATCCAAGGAAATTCGGGCCGAGGTTCGTGCCAGTGATGAGCCGCGCAAGGATGCAGGGCGCAAGGAACCGCGGCGTGATGAGGGGCGTGACCCGCCCGCTGCCGCCGTTCGCCAGGCGAGTAAGCCGCGCCTCCAGGAGCCCGACGATGGTCCGGACGATGGCTGGAATGGTCCGATGCCCGAATTCCTGAACTTCGGTTTCAACGCCTGAGCCTTTGCCCCTCCGGCCGATCTTCGGTCGGGCGGGATCGGGCGGGGTCGCTGCCAAGTGTGATCCGGGGCTGCTACGCGGAAGTCGTCTTTTTCAAGCCTGTGTTAGAGCAGTCCCTGCGCCCGCAGGCTGCTATGACCGCTGGCGCCGATGATGATATGATCATGAACGCCGATGCCGAGCCGTTTGCCCGCATCGATGATCTGGCGCGTGATCTCGATATCCTGTTTGCTCGGAGACGGGTCGCCAGAGGGGTGATTGTGGACCAGGATCAGGCTGGCGGATCCTAGCTCCATGGCGCGCTTGATGACTTCGCGCGTATAGATGGCGGCCTGATCGATCGAGCCGTCACCCATATTTTCATCGCGGATCAGCATGTTCCGTGCATTGAGGTGAAGGACGCGGACTCGTTCTACACCAAGATGGGCCATGTCGGCGCGCAGATAGTCGAGCAGTGCCTGCCAACTGCCCAGCACCGGACGTTCGGCGACGGCGTTGCGCAGCATGCGCAGGGCCGTCGCCTGGACCACCTTGATGGCGGCGACGCTGGTTTCGCCCATACCCGGCACCCGGGCGATTGCCTGCCAATCTGCCGCCATCAGGCCGCCGATGCCGCCAAATTCGTGCAACAACAATTTTGCGAGGGCTTTGGTGTCACGGCGTGGAATGGCGAGGGCGAGCAGATATTCGATCAGCTCATGGTCTAACAGCCCATCGCCGCCCGTATCCGACAGCCGTTGACGCAGGCGCGCCCGATGTCCGCTACCTTGGTGACTGGCCTTTTCGTCCTTTTCGGTCAAAGCTGGCGGTCCCCTGTCCCCGGGCGCAAAGGCTATGCTTTGCGGATTCATCGGGCAAGGTTATTTCGGTCAAGGATATTTCCGACATCTGGGACGTTGTGGTTGCGTTACGGATGGTAAGAGTGAGTTGAAGTCGGGGTTGGCAGCACGCATGCAAGAGGAAGACGGCGACAAGGCAATTCGCCGCGGCTGGTGGCGCTGGCTGGGCGTTGGCACCGGCTCGCTGGCGCTCGTCCTGGTGGGATTGTGGACGCAGCGTGCGCCGATCGCCGAGAATTTCGTGAGTCGCGAACTCAATCGTCGTGGGGTTCAGGCCAATTATGATCTGACCCAGGTGGGCCTGCGTACCCAGCGGATCGAAAATATCGTGCTGGGCGATCCTGCCAATCCTGATTTGACCGCGCGGTGGGTGGAGATCGATATCGCCTTTTCCGGTGTGACGCCGCAGGTGGCGGCTGTGCGCGCGGGCGGGGTGCGGCTGCATGGCGCCTATCGCGATGGCGTGCTGTCGCTGGGTGAGTTGGACAAGTTTCGCGATCCCGATTCTACCGCCCCCTTTAGCTTGCCCGATATTCTGATGGGCCTGCGCGATGCGCGCATGCGGCTGGATACCGATGCGGGCGTCGTGGGCATGCGGATCGACGGCAATGGCAATTTGCGATCGGGTTTTCATGGCAAGCTGGCGCTGGCGATGCCCCGTGCTCGGCTGGCCGGATGCGGCATGGCCAATGCTCTGGCCTGGCTGGACGTCGGCATAATGAATGAGCGCCCGCATTTGCGGGGGCCGATCAAGGGCGATGCTCTGGCCTGCAGCGACGCCGGAACGGCGATTGCGCGTCCGGTGGCGCAACTTGACCTGTGGCTTGGCAAGGCGCTGGACCGCTGGAGTGGTTCAGTGGAACTGGCGGGGGAGGCGGTTCGGTCCAATGGATTGGTGCTGGCTGCACCGGCGGGCCGGATCGATTTCGATGGTACGGCCAAGGATATGGCCGGGCATGCGCGGCTCAATGCGCAGGCCGTGTCCGGCGCTGGCGCGCTGGCGCGGGCGTCGGAACTGGCCGGCACATGGCGGATGCGAGGCGGCGAAGCCGTGTTCGACGGACAGATTTCCGCGCGTGACGCGCATGCCTCGGGGCGCGATCCGCTCGCGGGCCTGCGGCAATCGGCGAACGGCACGCCGATCGAACCGCTGGTGCGGCGCCTGGCGGATGCGGCCCGGCAGGCGGGTAAGGACAATGTGCTGCGTGCCCGTTTCGCGCTGGTGCAAAGAAATGGTGTCGGCGGCCTTGTGATCAGTGATGCGGCATTCGCGGCGCGCAGTGGCGCTCGGGTCGCGATTGCCCGCAATGGGCGCGTGACCCTGGCCTGGCCCGGGACAAAGGGCGCCGCGATCGACTGGGCGCTCGACGGCAGCGTCACGACCGAGGGAGGTGGCTTGCCCAAGGCGGCATTGCGGCTGGCGCGGCGATCCGGCGGTGGGTTTGGCGGGCAGCTCTTCGTCGATCCCTATAGCGCGCAGGATGCACGCCTGGCGTTGGAACCGGTTCGATTTGTCGCGGAGCCGAAGGG
This sequence comes from Sphingobium sp. AP49, assembly GCF_000281715.2. NCBI lineage: Bacteria > Pseudomonadati > Pseudomonadota > Alphaproteobacteria > Sphingomonadales > Sphingobiaceae > Sphingobium > Sphingobium sp. AP49. The sequence goes on from NZ_CP124576.1 coordinate 1,836,551, forward strand.
CGATACACGCTTCACCACATCGGTGCGGCTGGACGGGCCGCTGCCGGGCGGCGGGGTCCGTGGCTTGAATGTGCCGATCGACGGGCGGTTTGCCGCAAACGGCGCGATCTCCGTCAACCCGCGCTGCTTCCCGGTATCACTGGTGGGCGCGCGCTACGGCGGTTTTGCCTTGGGCGAGACCCGTCAAACCATCTGTCCATTGGCCGGCGGGCCATTGCTGGCGGCCGGGCCGGGCGGTGTGCGGGGCGGGGCGGAAATCCGCAACATTGCGTTGTCCGGCCGCAGTGGCGACAGCCCGATGCGCTTGTCAGCCGACACCGCGCGGCTGGTGCTGGGCCAAGCTGGATTCACGCTGACGAACGCTGATTTCGCGATCGGCCCGCAGCAGGCGCCCGTGCATCTGACCGCCGCCAGCCTGACGGGCGCCGCGCAGGGCGCTGGGCTGGTCGGGCGGATCACGGGTGCGGGCGGACGAATCGGCGCGGTGCCGCTGATCGTCGAGCGCGGCGAGGGTGACTGGCGATTTGTCGATGGTGCGCTTGGGCTGAAGGCCGCGATAGATGTGCGTGATGCCGAACCGGTCGCGCGATTCGCGCCGCTCAATGTGCCCGATTTCACACTGACGATGAAGGATAGCCGGATCACGGCGACCGGAACGCTGCGTGCGCCGGGCAAGAATATGGCCGTGGCCAGCGCCGACATCGCGCATGATCTGGACAGCGGGAAGGGCAGGGCCGACTTGCTGGTGGCGGGACTCGACTTCGGTCCTGCGCTGCAGCCCGAAGAATTGACGCCCCTGACCAAGGGGGTGATTGCCAATGTCCGGGGCAAAATAAGCGGTGAGGGGCATATCCGCTGGACCGGCTCCGACGTTTCCAGCGATGGCGTTTTCCGGACCGACGGGGTCGATCTTGCCGCAGCCTTCGGTCCGGTCGAAGGGATCACGGGGGAGATTCGCTTCACCGACCTGCTGGGAATGGTCAGTGCGCCCGGTCAGCAAGTGCGTATCGCCATGGTCAATCCTGGTGTCGAGGCGCGCAACGGCACCGTGCGCTATCGGCTGGAAGCGAATCAGAAAGTGCATATCGAAGGGGGAGGCTTTCCCTTTTCGGGTGGCGAGATGGCGCTGTTGCCGACCACCATGGATTTTGGTGCCAATGTCGATCGCTACCTGACATTCCGGGTCATCGGGCTCGATGCGGGGGCCTTCATCCAGGCGATGGACCTCAAAAATGTATCGGCGACCGGGACATTCGACGGCATCATGCCGCTGATCTTCAACGCCCAGGGCGGGCGCGTGGCGGGCGGCGTTCTGGTCGCGCGGCAGCAGGGCATGCCGCCGCTGATCATGCCTGAAGGTGTGCTGCCGACCATCCCCTGCGATCCCACGCGCCAGTCGGGCGTGCTGTCCTATGTCGGTCCGGTATCGAACGAACAAGTCGGAGTTATGGGCAAGGTGGCCTTCGATGCGCTGAAGGACCTCCAATATAAATGCCTCACCATATTGATGGATGGCGCGCTGGACGGCGAGATGGTGACCAATGTTGTGTTCAACGGGGTCAATCGCGGGCAACTGGGCAGCGTGCCTCGCGGGCTTGCCGGGAATTTCGTCGGCCTGCCCTTCATCTTCAACGTCCGCATATCCGCGCCTTTCCGCGGCCTGATGCGCAATGCCCAATATTTTACCGATCCGACTCAGGCCGTGCGCGACAAGGTGGCGGAAGAGACGCAGGAGAAAATGCGGGCGCAAAGCGCGGCCGACCTGCAATCGGGCCTTGCGGTTCAGCCTGTGGCAAGCGAGACTGTGGGAAATACGGAGCCGAAATGAAGATAGCAGCGATCATGATGGCGGGCCTGGCCGCCGCGGCCCTGGGGGGATGTATTCAGGTCAAAGCCCCGGACAAGCCGATCGAGATCAACCTGAATGTGAAGATCCAGCAGGAGGTCGTCGTCAAACTGGAGAAGGACGCCCAGGATCTGATCAACAATAACCCGGAGTTGTTCCCGCAATGACACGCAAGTTGATGTTCGCTGCCGCACTGCTGGGCGGCCTTGCCATGGCCGGTGCCGCACAGGCACAGAGCGCCGCTGCGGCGGCGATCGCAGCCGGCACGGTGGGTGAGCAGGCCGATGGCTATCTGGGCATCGCCGGGACGGTAAGCGCCGATGTCCGGGCCGATGTCGAATCGATCAACATCAAGCGCCGCGCCGCCTATACCGACCTTGCCGGCAAGCGTGGGGTGACGGTGCAGGATGTGGCTGCTGCGACGGGCTGTCAGACGCTGAGCAGCCGTGTCCGTCAGGGCCAGGCCTATCGGATCGGGGGCGGTGGATGGCAGACCAAGGGCGCCGGGCCGATCGCGCTACCCGCTTATTGTGCGACAGCGGGGCAATAGCGATCTTCTGGCGGACTTTCGCCGATGGTTCGTCTGGGCAAAACTATCTCCTGCCCAAGTATAGTTGACTATCCGCAATCCCCTTTCTAAACGGGCCGCGCCTTGACGGGTGCAGCCGCAAGCGCCATGCCGCCTGCCGTTGGGTGTGAACCTGAACGGAAGGATGGCCATGGCTGCGGATGAACCCGGGCAAGACCCGGCAGGGGAAGATGCGCGGATCGCTTCGTTGGAAGCGCGGATCGCGCAAGCCGAACATGCCGAACGGGTCAGACAGGGGACGAAGACGCAACAGGCCGACGATGGTTCGCGCCTGGGCAACAGAGTTCTCGCAGAGCTGATCGGTGGTCTTGTCGGTGGTGCGTTGATCGGCTGGGTTCTCGACCGGCTGCTCGGCACATCCCCATGGCTCCTGCTTGTCTTCCTCGGTCTCGGGATCGTGGCAGCGTTCAGGAACATCATCAGATTGACGACGACGAAGCGTTCCGATCAATAGGGACGCTTTTGTCTTAGTCCGAATATTAGACGGTACAGGGGTCCACGTGGCAGAATCCGGCAAAATCGATCCGATGCATCAGTTTGCGATCGAACCGTTGTTCGGTACCGATCACCTGTCCATCGGCGGCTTCAATATCGCCTTCACCAATAGCGCGCTTTATATGGTCGCGGCTGCGGTGGTGCTGTGGATCTTCGTGATCGGCGGCATGAAGCGTGAACTGGTGCCCGGCCGCTGGCAGATGGCGGTCGAATATTTCACCGGCTTCATCAAGAATCTGCTGATCTCGAACGTCGGGGAAGGCGGCAAGAAGTATATTCCCTACGTCTTCTCGCTCTTCATGTTCATCCTGCTGGCGAATCTTCTGGGTCTGCTGCCGCTGGGTCTGGTCGGCGTCCATCCCTTCACCTTCACCAGCCACTTCACCGCCACCGGCGTGCTGGCGATCATGAGCTTCTCGATCGTGCTGATCGTCGGCTTCTGGAAGCATGGGCTGCATTTCTTCTCCCTGTTCGTGCCGCACGGCACGCCCCTGCCGATGATCCCGGTCATTTTCCCGATCGAGCTGATCTCGTTCATGGTGCGTCCGTTCAGCCTGGGCCTGCGACTGTTCGTGGCGATGACCGCCGGGCACGTCCTTCTCAAGGTTCTGGCCGGCTTCGTCATCAACAGCTCGAACGCTGGCCCCGGTTTCGGTCTGACCGTCGGCTTCGCCAGCTTCGTGCTGATGATCGGCATCAGCGCGCTCGAAGTGCTGGTCGCCGTGATCCAGGCCTATGTGTTCGCGCTGCTGACCTCGGTCTACATCAACGACGCCGAGAACCTGCACTGAGTTTTCGTACATTCTTCAACATGCAATTTGGTTTAGAAAAAGGAGTTTAGAACATGGACGCAGAAGCCGCAAAGCTGCTCGGTGCTGGCCTGGCCGCGATCGGTGCGGGCATTGCCGCCCTCGGTGTGGGCAACGTCTTCAGCTCGTTCCTCGAAGGCGCGCTGCGCAATCCGGGTGCCGCTGATGGCCAGCAGGGTCGTCTGTTCATCGGCTTCGCCGCCGCCGAACTTCTGGGTCTGCTGGCGTTCGTTATCGCCATGATCCTGGTCTTCGTGGCCTAATGATCGACGGGGCGGGCGGCGTGCCGCCTGCCCCTTGACGACCGCCCCCTTTTCGGACGGAAAAAAATGCCTCAAATCGCGCAAATTGCCGATACCTATGCGTCCCAGATCTTCTGGCTGCTGCTGACGTTCGGCTTCGTCTTCTTCGTCATCGGCCGCGGCATGGTGCCCAAGGTGCAGGCGACGGCCGACGCGCGCGACGCGAAGATCACGGGTGATCTTGATGCTGCCAAGGCAGCCTTCGCCCGCGCCGATGAAGCGGAAGCGGACTATCGCGTCCGTGACGCCGAAAGCCGCGCCGCCGTCCAGGCGACACTGGCCAAGGCCAAGGCGGACGCCGCCAAGGCTTCGGAAGCGAAGCTCGCTGCCGCCGATGCGGACATCCAGGGCAAGATCGGCGCCGCCGAAGCCCGGATCAAGACCGCCACCGACGCAGCGATGGCACAGATTGAAACCGTTGCGGCCGATGCGGCGCGCGACATGGTCGCCCGTATTTCCGGCGCGGAAGCGTCGGATGAAGCGGCCCGCAACGCAGTAAAGGCGGCATTGGCTCATGGCTGAGGCAGCAGTAGAGCAGGGCGAGGCACAGGCCCCGCACCTCAATCAGGCAATTCATTCCGAAGGGATGGAACCGGTGGGTACCGTAGCGCATGAAGGCGTCATCCCGCACACCGACCCCAAGGCGGTCGGCATGGACGCCACCGCCTGGGTCAGCCTGGCGATGCTGGTCTTCATCATCATCTTGCTGGTTAAGAAGGTGCCGAGCCTGATCGGCGCGGTGCTGGACGGCCGGATCGCCCAGATCAAGGAACAGTTGGCGGAGGCCGCCAAGCTGCGCGCGGAAGCCGATGTGCTGAAGGGCGAATATGAGGCGAAGCTGGCTGCGGCTGCTGGCGAGGCCGAAGCGATGCGCGCTTCTGCCGCACATGAAGCCGAAACGCTGCTGGAAGATGCCAAGGTTCAGGCCGCCGAACTGGTCGCCCGCCGTCAGAAGATGGCAGAGGACAAGATCGGTGCTGCCGAGCGTGCCGCGCTTGCCGACATTCGCACCAAGGCGGTGAAGGCTGCCACCAGTGCGGCAGCCAGCCTGATCGCCCAGAGCCATGATGCCAAGGCCGACAAGGCGCTGGTCGACGATGCGATCAAGGGACTGGGTCCGGTCGCCTGACCTGATACAGCCAATGAAACAGGAAAGGGGCCGGCGCCATATGGTGTCGGCCCCTTTCCTGTTTTGGGCAAAATCGATATAGTATGGACCCTGTCTGCTCGCGCACGGCAGCCTATGTGGGGGTTCAGACGAAGATGCTGCGCCAGTCCTGTTTCATGCTGACCAGCGTCAGGCCATATTCGCCCGCCTTGTCCAGGGCCTCGGCCAGCGGGCTAAGCAGGAAATCGCGATCATAGGCGAATTCGCGGTCGGCATCGTCATGGTGGAGCAGCAGCGCCAGTCGCGGTCCGGGGCCGGTTTTCACATAACGCAGCATGGCCAGGTCGCCGTCCGAATTGCCGAAGGCGATGATCGGGCGACGCCCGATATGCAGCGCGATATTCTGTGGCTTCACCTCGCGATCGTCAAAACTGTTGATTTCCGGCAGCTTCATCAACTGGCCCACGCCATCGGCATCGATCTCGAACCGGGTACGGACGCTGGAGCCGACAACCTGTTCGGGTGGGATGCCATAGACCTCCTCGGCAAAGGCGCGGATCAGGTCCAGTCCCCCGCCCGAGACGATGAAGGTCTTGAAGCCATGGGCACGCAGATAGTCCAGCAGTTCGATCTGTGGTCGATAGGCGCATTCCGGGAAAGGGCGGTCGAGCTTGGGATGGCGGGCGGTGGCGAGCCAGTCGCGCGCGATTTTGGCGAAGGATTCTTCGGTCACGCCGGCATGTTCGCGCGCCGCCACTTCCAGCAGCCCCTTCTTGCCCAGCGCCTTCATGGTGGCCATGTCCTGTTCGACATAGGCCTTGAACGGCTGCTGCTCGGCCAATTCCGGCTCCTGTTTGATCAGGGCGGCGCGCAATGACCGGGCAAAGAAAAATTGGGTCTGGAGCGGCTGTTCCGCCCAGAGCGTGCCATCATTGTCGAAGGTCGCGATCCGCTGCGGCACGGGAACATGGTCAGGTCCGTCTCCGGTCACGCGCGCGACGAAATCGAGGATCGCCGTTCTGGCGGCGCCGTCATTCCAGGAAGGCAGGGGGTTGGTCATGAGAGGGCTCCTCGGCGCGGGGCTGTCCGATCATTGGACCGATGCGACGGGAGCAGGGCAATCGGGACTTTCCCGAGGCAGGAACGGGTTCGGCCCGCAGTCGGGGCGGACGGCGTCTGGCCATCCACCCCGAACTCACGTCAGGCCGCCAGCGTGGCGTTGTCGATCACGAAGCGATATTTGACGTCGCTCTTCTGCATGCGGGCATAGGCGTCTTCGATATCCTGGATGCGGATCATCTCGATGTCCGCAACGATGCCCTTCTCGGCGCAGAAATCGAGCATCTCCTGCGTCTCGGCGATGCCGCCGATCAGCGAGCCGGCAATCGAACGACGCTTGAAGATCAGTGCGCCGACATTGGGCGAGGGGTGGGGATGTTCGGGCACGCCGACCAGCGTCATCGTCCCGTCGCGCTTCAGCAGGGTGGTGAAGGCGTCGAGATTATGGCTGGCCGCGACCGTGTTCAGGATGAAGTCGAAGCTGTTGGCATGGGCCTGCATCTCTTCGGCATTGCGCGAAACGACGACTTCGTCGGCGCCCAGGTCCAATGCGTCCTGGCGCTTGGATTCCGACGTGGTGAAGGCCACGACCTGGGCACCCATGGCATGCGCCAGCTTGATGCCCATATGGCCAAGACCCCCGATGCCGACAATGCCGACCTTCTGGCCCGGACCGACCTTCCAGTGGCGCAGCGGCGAATAGGTGGTGATGCCCGCGCACAGCAGCGGCGCCACGGCAGCGAGCTGGTCGGTCGGGTGGCTGATCTTGAGGACGAACTTGTCCTTCACCACGATATTCTGCGAATAGCCACCCAGCGTGTGGCCCGGCGCATCGTCGGTCTTGCCATTATAGGTGCCGACGAATCCGCTCTCGCAATATTGCTCCAGCCCTTCGTCGCAGGATGCGCAGCCCTGGCAACTGTCGACCATGCAGCCCACGCCGACCGTGTCGCCGACCTTGAAGGCGCTGACATGGCCGCCGACGGCGGTCACATGGCCGACGATTTCGTGGCCGGGAACGCAGGGATAGAGGGTGCCGTCCCATTCGGAACGGACCTGGTGCAGGTCCGAATGGCAGACGCCGCAATAGGCGATATCGATCGCGACATCATGCGGACCGACGGCGCGGCGTTCGATGTCGAGAGCTTCGAGCGGCTTGTCGGCGGCGTTGGCGCCATAGGCTTTTGTGGCCATGGGGAAGATGTCCCTTTGCTTGAGGTTCGCGGTGTGCAGGGCAGATATGCCCCTCCCGCTGCTATTCTTGGATGGGCGCGGGCCAGGGGATGACCTGCGCCCGTCTAACATAGGAAGTCGACAGGCTGTTGATTAGGTCGGCTTTTGGTAAAACAGCCATGAATGGCAATCATGAATGGCAGTGTTGGCCGCGCTTTGTTCCATCCTGCCATTGCGATCCGCGCCGGTGCCGCTATCTCTGCGGCCATGTCGCAGCCGCAATCCCCCGACCGTTTCAACGAAGACAAGGCGACCTATACCGTCACCGGCAGCCAGCCCGACATCGATGCGGGCGTGGCAGCGATTCGCACGACGCTCAACACGTTGCCGACCCGGCCCGGCGTCTACCGCATGCAGGATGCGCGCGGCGACGTCCTCTATGTCGGCAAGGCGCGGGCGCTCAAGAACCGGGTTGCCAACTACACCCAGGTCGACCGGCTGCCGAACCGGCTGCGGCGGATGGTGGCGCAAACGCGCAGCATGACGATCGTTACCACCAACAGCGAAGCTGAAGCGCTGTTGCTGGAGGCGCAACTCATCAAGCGCTATCGCCCGCCCTATAATGTCCTGCTGCGCGACGACAAAAGCTTCCCCTTCATCCTGCTGCGCGAGGATCATGCCTTTCCCCGCGTGCAGAAGCATCGCGGCGCGCGCAAATATAAGGGGCGTTATTATGGCCCCTTCGCCAGTGCCGGATCGGTGACGCGGACGATCAACGCGCTGCAGAAGCTGTTCCTGCTGCGGTCCTGCACCGACAGCTTTTTCGCCAACCGCTCGCGACCCTGTCTGCTCTATCAGATCAAGCGCTGTTCGGCCCCCTGTGTCGATCGCATCGACACGGCCGGCTATGCCGAACTGGTGCAGGACGCGCAGGATTTCCTGGGCGGCAAGTCGACCGCCGTGCAGCAGAAGCTGGGCGCGGCGATGGAGGCGGCGGCCGAGGCGCTGGATTTCGAACAGGCGGCGGTGATCCGCGACCGGTTGAAGGCGCTGACCTTCATCCAGGGATCGCAGGCGATCAATGCCGAAGGGCTGGGCGACGCCGACATCTTCGCGCTGGCGGAAAAGGGCGGGTCGATGTGTATCCAGGCCTTCTTCATTCGCGGCGGCCAGAATTGGGGGCATCGCAGCTTCTTCCCGGTCCACACCCATGATGTGGCGACCGAAGAGGTGCTGGAAAGCTTCATGGCGCAATTTTACGAGGAAGTGCCGCCGCCCAAGCTGATCCTGACCGATCGCGAGCCGGCGGAATGCGAGTTGCTGGCCCTGGCCCTGGCCGAGCGGCTGGGTAGCAAGGTGCGGATCGAGGTGCCGCAGCGCGGTGATCGCACGCGCCTGATCAAGCAGGCGCAGCGCAATGCGGTGGAAGCGCTCGACCGGCGCTTGGCGGAGACCACGACCCAGGCCAGGATATTGGACGAGATGGTCGAGGCGTTCGGACTCGACGGCGTGCCCGACCGGATCGAGATATATGACAACAGTCATATCCAGGGCGCTCATGCACTGGGCGCGATGGTGGTGGCCGGGCCGGAGGGCTTCCGCAAGAACGCCTATCGCAAGTTCAACATGAAGAACCCCGAAATCTCGAACGACGATTTCGCGATGATGCGCGAGATGTTCGAGCGGCGCTTTGGCCGAGCCGCACAAGAAGATCCTGATCGTGACGGTGGCGAATGGCCCGACCTGGTGCTGATCGACGGCGGCAAGGGGCAATTGTCGGCGGCGCGGGGCATATTGGAAGATATGGGCATCGAGGATGTCTGCATGATCGGCATCGCCAAGGGGCCGCATCATGGCCGCGACGGGCGCGAAGTGTTCCACCTGATGGATGGCCGGGAAGTGAGTTTCCCGATCAACCATCCCGTGCTCTTCTATATGCAGCGGCTGCGCGACGAGGCGCACCGGTTCGCGATCGGTGCGCACCGGGCCAAGCGCAGCAAGGCGATTACCGTGTCGTCACTGGACGAGGTGCCCGGCATCGGTCCGGCCCGCAAGAAGGCGCTGCTGATGCATTTTGGCACGGCCCGGGCGGTGCGCGACGCGGCGCTGGAGGATCTGCAGCGGGCGCCGGGCGTATCCAAGTGGGTGGCGCAGCAGGTCTATGATTATTTCCATGGCTAAAATAATTTCGATAACGAAATAATTTCTGAACGGTCGTTAAGTATAGATTTATTGTTTCTGGTTGATGTTCGCTCCGCGGTAGGGGAGTTGGGTGTGACAGGAAAAATGGGTCTGGCCACCGTTCAGATGGCGGTAGTGAGTGGGCTGATGCTGTTTGCGGTACTGGGGCCGCCGGCACGGGGCGATATGCTGGCGATCCCCCTGACGCCGACCGGGGCGAGCGGGCTGGCCGCGCAGGTGGTGGCTGCGGGGGCGGTCCCGATGGGGAAGGCCCGTTTCGGCGGTGGACTGGTGGTCCGGGGCGACCGCAACCGTCTGGCCTGGCCGTTGATGGCGCGGGGCGTTCTGCTGCTGGCGGCGCCCAATCTGCTGTGCCTGCCGCGGAGAGCCGCCGCATGAGCACGGAAAAACCGATGGAATCGATCCGGCTTGCCGGTGCGCGCATGCTGATGTGCGTGTTCTGGTTGAACGTGCCCGGACTGTGCGTGGCTGGATTTTTGGTGGGGTCGGCCGACACGCCGCTGGTCACGTTCGCCGCGATCCTGTTGGCGCTGCTCCCCACCTGGATGGTCATCCGGCGCGATGTTGCGGCGCCTGCGCGCCTGTCGCTCGCCATGACCACCATGGCATTTCCCGCGCTCTATCTGTTCCTGCTGCGCAATCATGCCTGGCAGATGGACATGCACATGACCTTTTTTGCGGCGCTGGCGGCGCTAACCGCCTTGCTGGACCGCAGGGCCTTGCTGGCGGGCGCGGCGGTGACGGCCGTGCATCATCTGGCGCTCAATTTCACCCAGCCTGATTGGGTTTTCGCCAGCGGGGGCGACCTGCCTCGCGTCCTGTTTCATGCGCTCATCGTGATATTGCAGACGGCGATGCTGCTGTGGATCGTGGCGCGGCTGACCCAGATGATCCTGTTGCAGGCCGACGAGAAGCAGCGCAGCGATGCACTGCGGATCGAAGCCGATGATGCGAAATTGCGCGCGGAGCATGCGCTCGACGCATTGGAGCGCGCGCAGATGGCCGCCACTCGCCAGCGCGCGATCGAGGAGGCGGCGCGCCGGGCAGAGGAATCCGCCGAACGGCGCCGCCTGGTCGCCGATGCGCTGGAGGCGAGGCTGGGTGCGGTGGTGACCGATCTGGGCCAGTTGTCCCGGCAATTGTCGATCAGCAAGCAATGGCTGTTCGACTTGTTGCAACTGACGACGTTGCGATCGGCCGAATTGCAGGCCGCCCATATGAAGGCGGATGGTGATGTGCGGGCGGTCGCGAAGGATACGGAAAAGCTGGCCAACTCGATCAACGAGGTCGGCAGCAGTGCCTGTCATTCGCGGGATAATGCGTTGCGTGGGGCGATGGCGACACAGGCGTTGACGCCAGAAGTGGAAATTCTGTCGGCGACCGTTGATTCCGCGAGCAGCATCGTAGCCCTGATTTCGCAGATCGCTTCGCAGAGCCGCACCCTGTCGCTCAATGCCGGAATAGAGGCTGCCCGCAGCGGCACCGAGGTGCGCGGCTTTGCGGTGGTCGCGTCGGAGATGAAGAGCCTGGCCGCGCAGACCGCCGATGCGACCCGCCAGATCGATTCCTATCTTCATGACATCCGCCGGGCCGCACAGAGCGTATCGGGCGCAATCGAGGTGGCGTCCAAGTCGGCTGAAATGATCGACAGCTCGACGGCGGAAATCGTCGAGGAGGTGGCAGCCCAGATCCGCGCAACCAGCGAGATCGCCGCAGCGACCGACGAGATGGCCCGCCATATTGCGGAGGCTGCGGCGCAGGCCGAAGCGCTGAGTGGCGCGCTCAAGGAAGCACAGGGCGCGATGGGGGAAACGGACGCGGCAGCCAGCGCATTGTCCAGTCGTTCGGAGGAATTGCAGGAAACGGTGCGCAACGTGCTGGAGGAATTGCGTGCGGCCTGACCCGGCTCGATCTCGTTTAACGGGGCGGCGGTGAACCGGGAAAATGGGCTTTGAGGAAGTTGAGGATCAGCCGTGCCCGCGCCGGCAAGCGCTTGAGCGACGGATGGACGGCAAGGATGTCCAACGGATCGATGTGACTTTCCGGGAGCACGCGAACCAGGCGCCCGGCCTGCAGATCGTCCGCGACGCGCACTGCGGGGAGCAGGGCGATACCCAGCCCGGCAAGCGCGGCGCGATGAACCGCCTCGCTGCTGTCGCTGCGAAACGGGCCGTTGATCAGCCGTTCCTGCCCGTCGATCGTCCATTTGGCCGGCATGTCGCCATAGCCATAGGCGATGCAGCGATGGGTCCCGAGGTCGCCAGCGCTGGCGGGCTGGCCATGGCGGGCGATATAGTCGGGACGCGCGACCAGCAGGCGGGGCAGGGTGCCGAGCGGGTGGACCACCAGCATGTCATCGGCCACCGGCCCTACCCGCAGCGCCAGGTCTAGCCGATCCTGTACCAGGTCACGTTGCCAGTCGGTCATGGCAAGATCGATCCGCAAGCCCGGATGGCTGGCCAGCAAGTCGTCGATCAATCCGAGATAGTGCAGGCCCAGCGCCGTGGTGACGCCAATTCGCACCGTGCCGCTGACATCTCCCGGCACGGGCCGCAATTCCTGCTCCGCGATGTCCAGGGCATCGACAAGGGCGCGGGCGTGGGGCAACAGGCGGTCCGCCTCGGGCGTAGGCACGAGGCGGCGGGTCGTGCGATGAAATAAGATCGTGCCGAAATGGGCTTCGACCTGATCCAGCCGTCGCGCTATGGTCGTATGGCTGGCGTGCATTTCCGCAGCGACGCGGGTGAAGCTGGGCTTTTCGCAGAGCCGGATGAAGGTGCGGATCGAAAGAAGCAGATCGCTCATTTGTGCATGTCCTGCACAGATATTGTGCCGGTAATCCCTATTGTGCGACGGAACGAAAAGCCAGACCTAAGCGCCGGCGCTTGGACGCCAGTCAGTCAGTGGAGACGAGAGGAATGGTTTCGGATCGTATCGGGCATGCGGGTCTGGCGGCGAAATGTCGCAGCGCCGAGGAGGCCGCCGCGCTGATCGCCAACGGTATGACCGTTGGGATGAGCGGCTTTACCGGATCGGGCTATCCCAAGGCGGTACCGCTGGCGCTGGCATCCCGGATCGAGGCGGCCCATGCAGCCGGCGATCCTTTCCGGGTCAAGGTCTGGACCGGTGCATCCACCGGCCCCGAACTGGACGGGGCGCTGGCCAAGGCGGACGGCATCGAATTTCGCCTGCCCTATAATAGCGACCCGATCGCACGCGAGCGGATCAACCGCGGCGAAATGCAATATTTCGACATGCATCTGAGCCAGGTCGCGCCCATGGCATGGCAGGGCTTCCTGGGCGATCTCGACATCGCGGTGGTCGAAGTGACCGGCATCACCCCCGACGGCCTGTTGATCCCGTCCGCCTCGGTCGGCAACAACAAGACCTGGCTCGATCGTGCCAAGGGCATCATCCTGGAGGTCAATAGCTGGCAGAATGCCGCACTCGAAGGGATGCACGACATTTATTACGGCACGGCGTTGCCGCCCAGCCGCGTGCCGATTCCGCTGACCCGCGCCGACGATCGCATCGGCGAACCCTATTTTCGCGTCGATCCCGCCAAGGTGCTGGCGGTGGTCGAAACCGACTCGCCCGATCGCAACGCCCCTTTCACCCCGCCCGATGACAGTGCGCGGGCGATTGCCGGCCATCTGCTCGAATTCCTCGGCCATGAAGTGAAGATGGGCCGCATCCCGGCGTCGCTGCTGCCGCTCCAGTCGGGCGTCGGCAATATCGCCAATGCCGTGCTGACCGGCCTGATCGACGCGCCGTTCGACAATATGGTCTCCTATACGGAGGTCATTCAGGACGGCATGCTCGACCTGCTGGAATCCGGCAAGCTGCGCATGGCGAGCGCCACCGCCTTCTCGCTCAGCCCCGAGGCGGCGGCGCGGCTCAATGCCGACATGGCCCGGTTCCGCAACAAGATGATCCTGCGCCCGCAGGAAATCAGCAATCATCCCGAACTGGTCCGTCGCCTGGGCTGCATCGCGATGAATGGCCTCATCGAGGCGGATATCTATGGCAATGTGAACTCCACCCACGTCATGGGATCGCGCATCCAGAACGGTATCGGCGGATCGGGTGACTTTGCCCGCAACGCCTATCTGTCGATCTTCATGACCCCGTCGACTGCCAAGCAGGGCAAGATTTCGGCGATCGTGCCGCATGCCAGCCATGTCGACCATATCAATCAGGACGTGCAGGTGATCGTCACCGAACAGGGGTTGGCCGATCTGCGCGGGCTGGCACCGCGCCAGCGGGCGGAACTGATCATCAACAATTGCGCCCATCCCGATTATCGGCCGATGCTGAAGGACTATTTCGCCCGCGCCATGAAGGGCAGCTATGGCCTCCAGTCGCCGATGCTGCCGGCCGAAGCCTTTGCCTGGCACCAGCGCTTCATCGACACCGGCACGATGATGCCGGCTTGATTGACGGCGGCCCGGCGCTCCTGAATTGGGCGCCGGGTACTCGATGATTGCTGATTGATTGCCGCTCCCCGACATATTTCCGCTGAGGGAACCGGGAGCCATGCCGTCCGCTTGACCTGCATCTTCGCAGCACGGACCTATCATGGATTTCCTGACGACCGACTTTCTCGACAAGCCCATCTGGATGTGGGCGCTCTTCCTGACGATCATCATCGCGCTGCTGGCGCTGGATCTGGGCGTGTTGCATCGCAAGCAGCGCGAGATCGGCGTGCGCGAAAGCGTGACGCTGGCGGGCTTCTATATCGCCATTGGCCTCGCCTTTGGCGGCTGGATCGCCTGGCAGATGGGGCAGGAGGCGGCGGTCGCCTATCTGACCGGCTTCGTCGTCGAAAAGTCGCTGGCGCTCGACAATGTCTTCGTCATCGCGATGATCTTCTCCTTCTTCCATGTGCCGCGCCGCTATCAGCATGAAGTGTTGTTCTGCGGCATCATCGGCGTCATCGTCCTGCGCGCGATCATGATCGGGCTGGGCGCGGCGCTGGTTCAGAATGTGTCCTGGGCGCTCTATCTCTTTGCGGCGATCCTGATCTTCACCGGCATCCGCATGCTGTGGACGGTGGGCAAGGAACAGACGATGGAGGGGAGTTGGCTGCTCGGCTTCCTGCGCCGTCATATGCGCGTGACCGACCGGGTGGAGGGCGATCATTTCTTCGTGCGTCAGCCGGCCGAGCCGGGCGGCAAGCCGCTGCTCCACGCGACGCCGCTGTTCCTGGCGCTGGTGATGATCGAGATTGCCGACGTCATCTTTGCGGTCGACTCGGTGCCGGCGATCTTCGCCATCACCACCGATCCCTATCTGGTCTACACCTCCAACATCTTCGCGATCCTGGGGCTGCGCGCGCTCTATTTCGCGCTGGCGGCGGCGGTGCACCGCTTCCATTATCTCAAATATGCGCTGTCGGTGGTGCTGATCTTCATCGGCGCCAAGATCTTTCTGGCCGATATGCTGGGGCTGGAGAAGATCCCGCCGGTCTTTTCCCTGCTGGTGACGGCCGGCGTGCTGGGGGCCGGCATCGGCCTTTCTCTCTGGCGCACCCGTGGCGAGGTGCAGCCGCAACATTAATTTGGCACGGATGCCGGATCGTCGATAGGAAGGCGCCATGCCCGTCCTCATCACATCCGGCATCGTCTGCGCGCTGCGTGCTCATGGCGAACATGGCGCGGTCGCGCGGCTGCTGACGCCCGATCATGGGCTGGTAGCGGGTTATGTGCGCGGCGGGCGGTCGCGAACGCTGCGTCCGGTGCTGCTGCCAGGCAACGCCGTGAAGGGCGAGTTTCGCGCCCGGACGGAGGATCAACTGGCGAGCCTGACGGTCGAACTGGAGCATAGCCGGGCGCCCTTGCTGGGCGAGCCGCTTCCGGCCGCGGCGATCGACTGGACCTGCGCGCTGACGGCGGCGGCCTTGCCAGAAGGAACGCCCTATCCGACGCTCTATGAGGCATTGGACGGCGTATTCGGCGCGGTCGAAGCGGCGCCGGCGGCGCGTGGCTGGGCAGCGGCGCTGGTCCGCTATGAGTTGCTGCTGCTGGCGGAACTGGGCTTCGGCCTCGATCTCAGCCGTTGCGCCGCCACCGGCGCCGCCGACGACCTGGCCTTCGTCAGCCCGCGCAGCGCGGCGGCGGTCAGCCGGGCCGGGGCGGAGGGCTATGAGGCCCGCCTGCTGTCGCTGCCGCCTTTCTTGCTGCAGGGCGGGTCTGGCGATTGGCCGCAGATCATGGACGGGTTGCGCCTCACCGGTTTCTTCCTGGAGCGCTCGGTGCTGACCGAAAGGCGGGCCGATGTGCTGGCCGCGCGCGAAAGACTGGTCGATCGCCTGAAAAGAGCGGTTGCGTAACGCGCGCAGTTTTTGCAAGGGCGGGCGCGCCGTTTCCGCATTCTCCGTTCGCCCACCGGGCAGCGGCGGCCATTTTCTTTCGCGGAACCGTGCCGGCAGAGATTTAGAAAGAGGTTTCCCATGTTGATCGCCCTGTTCCCTGGAGATGGTATCGGCCCCGAGATCGTCACGCAGGCGAAGCGCGTGCTTGATGCGCTGGCGATCGACGGCCTTACCTATGAAGAGGGTCTGGTCGGCGGTTCGGCCTATAAGGCGGTGGGCCATCCGCTGCCGCCCGAGACGCTGGACATCGCCAAGCGCGCCGACGCCATCCTGTTCGGCGCGGTCGGTGATCCGGACTGCGACTCGCTGGAGCGTCATCTGCGTCCGGAGCAGGCGATCCTGGGTTTGCGCAAGGAACTGGGCCTGTTCTCGAACCTGCGCCCGGCCAAGGTCTTCCCCGAACTGGCGCATGAAAGCGCACTGAAGCCCGAAGTGGCCGGCTCGATCGACCTGCTGATCGTGCGCGAGACCAATGGCGACGTCTATTTCGGTGAGAAGGGCATGCGCACCACCGCCGATGGCCTGCGCGAAGGCTATGACATCATGTCCTATAACGAGGCCGAGGTGCGCCGCATCGCCCATGCCGGTTTCCAGGCGGCGCGCGCCCGTCGTGGCAAGCTCTGCTCGGTCGACAAGGCCAATGTGCTGGAGACCAGCCAGCTGTGGCGCGACGTGGTGATCGAGGTGTCGGCCGAATATCCCGACGTTGCCCTGACCCACATGTATGTCGACAATGCCGCGATGCAGCTGGTGCGCAATCCCGGCCAGTTCGACGTCATCGTCACCGGCAACATGTTCGGCGATATCCTGTCGGACCAGGCGAGCATGTGCGTGGGCTCCATCGGCATGCTGGCATCGGCGACGCTGAACGGCAGCGGCCAGGGCCTCTATGAACCGATCCATGGGTCCGCGCCCGACATTGCCGGCCAGGGCAAGGCCAACCCGCTGGCGACCATCCTGTCGGCGGCGATGATGCTGCGTTACTCGCTGAACCTGTCCGAACCGGCCGACCGGATCGAGGCGGCCGTGGCCAAGGGGCTGGCGGATGGCGCCCGCTCGCCGGATCTGGGCGGCACGATGAACACGGTGGAGATGGGCGACGCGGTCCTCGCCGCCCTCTAATTCCGCTTCGGTTCGTCGCATTTGCATGACGCAAACGTAAAGTTTCTTCGTTTCCGGTCGATATGATCGGAGAATGGGGACGCAAATGCCGATTGAACTGATTGAAGACCATCATGCCCTGCGGGGCATGATGCGGGATTTTGCCAGCATGATGGACGATGACGTCCGCGACATGGCGCTCCTGACCCGCTGGCGCATCCGCTTCGCCCAGCTGTTCCGCGACCATATGGGGCGGGAAGACATGCTGGCGCGGGGCTTGCGCCAGGGGCCGCTGGCGGTGGAGGCCGAGCCGGTCGTGCACCAGCATGGACGAACGATGGTGGCGCTGTTCCTGCGCTACAGCGATCATATCAAGCAATGGACCCCGGCCCAGATCACGGCCGACTGGGATAATTACAGGCGGGCCACGCTGGGGCTGCAGGACTCGCTTTATGATCATATGGAGTGGGAGGAGGCGCATCTGCATCCGCTGATCGAGGGCAGGGTGCGGAGGGCCGCCTAGACCTTGATCGCTTCAGGCTGAATTGGCCTGAAGCGTGAATCAAGGTCTAGCATCCAAGAATAGAGCCTGGTTCACGCTATCGGCGGAAGCGCAAGGCGCTTCCGCCTCTAACGATCAGGCTCTAGGGGGCCAATTCGCGCATAGCGGTCCTGTCGGCTGTTTCGCAGGCCAGCTAGGCAGCGGCATGAGCGACTTTTCCCTGCCCAGCCTTCGTGCCGCCGCCGCCATGGTCCATGATCAGGTGCCGCCGACCCCGCAATATGCCTGGCCGCTGCTGGCCGGGCGGATCGGCGTCGAAACCTGGGTCAAGCATGAGAACCACACGCCGACCGGCGCCTTCAAGGTGCGCGGCGCCATCACCTATATCGACTGGCTGCGCTGCAGCCATCCCGAGGTGACGGGCATCATCACCGCGACCCGCGGCAATCATGGCCAGGCGCAGGTGCGCGCGGCCCGCGCCGCCGGGTTGCAGGCGACGATCGTCGTTCCCCATGGCAATGCGCTGGAGAAGAATGCGGCGATGCGCGCCTTTGGTGCCACCCTGATCGAGCATGGTCATGATTTCGACAGCGCCAAGATGGAGGCGGTGCGCCTGGCTGGCGAACAGGGGCTGTTCATGGTCCCCGCCTATCATGAACAACTGGTGCGCGGTGTCGCCAGCTATGGGCTGGAACTATTCGACGCGGTGCCCGACCTCGACACCGTCTATGTTCCCGTCGGCTGCGGATCGGGCCTGTGCGCCACGATCGCGGCAAGGGATGCGCTGGGCCTCAAGACTAAGATCGTCGGCGTCGTGTCCGCCCATGTCGATGCCGCCAAGCGCTCGTTCGAGGCGGGGCAATTGCTGACCAGCCCGACCGCCTATACCTTTGCCGATGGCGTCGCCGTCTGCACCCCGGTCCAGGCCGCGCTCGACTATTTCGGGCCGCGCGCCGACCGCTTCGTCGGCGTCACCGATGACGAGGTGGCGGCTGCGATCCGTATCTATTGGCAGGACACCCACAATCTGGCCGAGGGTGCCGGTGCGGTGGCGCTGGCCGCGCTGATCCAGGAAAAGGATCGAATGCGTGGCAAGAAGGTTGCGGTTATCCTCTCGGGCGGTAATGGCGACATGAGCCAGATGGCACAGATACTGGGCGGCGATACGCCGCGCGTCACGATGGACATGCGGAAGGCGATATGAAGCGCAAGAGCGGGCAGAACCCTGAGATCACCAAGAACTGGAAGCCGGCGACGCTGGCCATCCGGGGCGGCACTGCGCGCACCGAATATGGCGAGACGTCCGAGGCCTTGTTCCTGTCCAGCGGCTATTGCTACGACCGGGCCGAGGATGCCGCCGCGCGCTTCGCCGGCGAACAGCAGGGCATGACCTATAGCCGGCTGCAGAACCCGACCGTGGAGATGCTGGAACAGCGCATCGCCCTGCTGGAAGGCGCCGAGGCCTGCCGCGCCACCGCCACCGGCATGGCGGCGATGACCGCCGCGCTGCTGTGCCAGCTGTCGGCCGGCGATCATGTCGTCGCGGCCAAGGCGGCCTTTGGCTCCTGCCGCTGGCTGGTCGATACGCTGCTGCCCAAATTCGGCATCGCGACGACGACGATCGACGGCAGCGATGTTGCCGCCTGGGAAGCGGCGGTACAGCCCAATACCAAGGTTTTCTTCTTCGAGACGCCGGCCAACCCGACCATGGACGTGGTCGACATCGCTGGTGTCTGCGCCATCGCCAGGGCGCATGGCATCACCTCGGTCGTCGACAATGCCTTTGCCTCGCCCGCGTTGCAGCGGCCGATGGACTTCGGCGCCGATGTCGTCGCCTATAGCGCGACCAAGATGATGGATGGGCAGGGCCGCGTATTGGCCGGTGCCGTTTGCGGCACCCGCGACTGGATCGACAATGTGCTGCTGCCTTTCCACCGCAATACCGGCCCGACGCTGAGCGCGTTCAATGCCTGGGTGGTGCTGAAGGGGCTGGAAACGCTGGACCTGCGTATTCGCCGCCAGAGCGAGAATGCGCTCAAGGTTGCGCAATTCCTGGAAACCCGCCTGCCCAAGGTGCTGTATCCGGGCCTCGAAAGCCATCCGCAATATGCGCTGGCGATGCAGCAGATGGACGCGGCCGGGCCGATCTTCTCGCTCTATGTCGGCGGCGGCCGGGCGGAGGCGCATGGCCTGCTCAACGCGCTGGAGCTGGTCGACATCAGCAACAATATCGGCGACTCGCGTTCGTTGATGACCCATCCGGCATCGACCACCCATTTCGGCATGGCCGAAGAGGCACGGCTGGAAGTCGGCATCACCGAGGATATGCTGCGCCTGAACGTCGGGCTGGAGGATCCGGACGATGTGATCGCCGACTTCGACCAGGCGCTCAAGGCGATAGGGCGTTGACGGAACCGGGCGGGTAGGCGCATTCGGGGAACATGAACGCCTTGTTCCCCCTGCACGCGACGACGCGGGACATCATCGTCCATGTCGCCGTGACCTTCCTGCCCGAACAGTCGGAGCCGGAGCGCGGTCGCTGGTTCTGGGCCTATCATATCCGGATCGAAAATCAGGGCGACCAGCCCGTGCAACTGCTGACCCGTCACTGGATCATTACCGATGGACGGGGCCTGCAGCAGGAATTGGAGGGCGAAGGCGTGATCGGGGAGCAACCGGTGGTGCAACCGGGCAAAAGCTATGACTATGTGTCGGGGTGTCCGCTCAATACGGCGACCGGATCGATGCGTGGTACCTATAGCATGATTGGCGCGGACGGTGAGATGTTCGATGTCACCATCCCCCATTTCGCGCTGATCGCGCCGGCGGTGGCCGAATGAAGCGGACCCATTTGCCATTGAACGGTCTGCGCGTGCTGGATGCCGCCGCGCGCCATCTGTCCTTCACCCGCGCTGCCGACGAACTGGCGGTGACGCCAGCGGCCGTCGGCCAGCAGATCCGCGCGCTCGAAGACCTGCTGGGGGTCGTGCTGTTCCGCCGCACGCCAAAAGGGCTGGAACTGACGCCGGAGACCGAGGCCGGCCTGGAAGCGCTGCGCGCCGGATTCCTGGAGTTTGAAGAGGCTGTTCGCGCGATGCAGGCGGGGCAGTCCAGTTCGTCGCTGACGATTGCGGCGCCGCGCGACATCACCGCCAAATGGCTGCAGCCGCGCCTGGCCGCCTATGCCGCGCGCCAGCCTGGCCTGACCTTTTCTCTGGTCGCCGCCGACGAGGCGCTCGACTTTACCGAGGCCAATCTCGATCTTGCCCTGCGCCTGGGTGAGGGCGTGGGCGAGCATGAGGGGATCAGGATCGGCGAGAGCGTTTTCGTCACGGTCGCGGCGGCCGAGGGCGGGCCTGACCAGCGGATCGAATGGCCAGGTTGCCCGGCCAGCGACCAGCCGGCGTCGATCCGGGTGGCGGATGCGGGGCTGGCGATAGAGGCGGCGGCCAATGGCTTCGGTCGGGCGAACGTGCCGCTGCTACTGGCGCAGGCTGACATCGATGCCGGGCGCGTGCGTCAGGTTGGCGAGGCATTGCCCACGACGCAATCCTACTGGTTGATCGCACCGTTGCCCCAGTGGCGACAAAAGAAGGTCAAGGCCCTGGTCGAGGCGCTGACCAGCTGAAATAGGATCCTGCGCTCGGGCGCCGCGATGTAGGTCCTGCAGGGCGGGAAACTCAGTCGGCCAGAAGGTTGAGCGTGCGGGTCATCAGAGCGACGAACCGGCCTTCTTCCACCCGCGCGGCAGGATTGTTCCAGGCGCCACTGACTCCGTACCAACGGCCGTCCTTTGCCTGGAGCAGGAAGTTCATGGCGATGACGCCCGGCTCGCTGCCTCCCTTATAGCCCAGATATTGCCAGCGTTGGGCATTGGCCGGGGCGATGCCGGGATTGACGGCCAGAATGGACAGCGCATCGCCGCCATGGCGGCGCAGCCAGTCAAGCAGGCCGATTTCGCCCTGGGGCGTTGCAAACCATTCGATCGTGTCGATCGCCACCGGCGTTTCGGCGACGGTGCCAACATCGACCTGCGCCGCCGTCAACTGCGCGGCCGCGCCTTCCAGCAAGGCGCGCCGCTTGGCCATTGTGCCGCCTTCATAACGGCGGCGCAGATCGGCATTGGCGGGCATCTTGAGCGCGAAGGCCTCTGCGGTCGTCAACACCGGCAGGCTGCGCATATCGACCGGGCCGAAACGCTGTCGCATCGCATCCACCCGATCTCGTCCCAGGCCAAATAGCAGACTGTCCGAGGCACTATTATCGCTTTCCGCGATCATCGTCGTTGCCAGGCTGTGCAACGTCATCGGTGCCCGGTCGGGCCATTGCATCAACCGGCCGGAAAAACTCTTGGGGCCGAGCGGGATCACATCGCTCCAGCGCCGCTCTCCGGCCTCCACCGCCCGGGCGAGTTCCGCCAGCACGACCAGCTTGAAGGACGAGCCGGTTGCCATCTGTCGGTCGGGCGTGACCGCGTGAAGCCATTGTGGGCCGGCGTCGGTGAGGCGGGCGACGGCAAAGGCGGTGCTGCCGGGCAGGGCGGCGATGTCACGCAGCACCGCATCCATGCTGTCGCCGGCCTGGCGAGTGCCGACGATGCGCAGGCCGACGACACGGTTGGGCGCGTCAGGTGCGACCACCAGGGTGATGGCGACGATGGCCTTTTCATAGCGGATCTCGACCTGGCCGGCGGTGGCGCTCTGCGGGGTGACGGCACCCAGCGCTTCCGGCTTGCCATATTGTTTGCGCAGGTCGGCGGCGATCGCGCGCCAACGGTCGATCGGTACGGCGTCCAGAAAGAGTGGCGCGAAGAAATCCGCTTCCCCGCCCGGTGCGGCGAGCAGGGCGACCAACTGCGCCGCCCGCGCCTGATAGGCTGGGCTGGGATCAGCCATGGCACGCCCTGGCAGCAGCGCGAGCCCGAACAGGACAAGCGCGGCTGCCAGCAGCCTCATGCGTCGATCGCTTCCTCATCGACCGCCGCCGCATTTTCCTGGATGAAGGCGAAACGATGCGCCGGATTGGTGCCCATCAGCCGCTCGACGAGGTCGCGGACCTGCTGCCGATCCTCGATATCGTCGGGCAGGGTGATGCGGATCAGGCTGCGGGTCTTGGGATCCATGGTCGTCTCGCGCAACTGCATCGGGTTCATTTCGCCCAGCCCCTTGAAGCGGCTGATCTCGACCTTCTTGCCCTTGAACTCCTTGGCCAGCAGCGCCTCGCGATGGGCGTCGTCCTTGGCATAGAGGCTCTTGCCGCCGGCAACGAGGCGGTAGAGCGGCGGTTGGGCCAGGAAGAGGTGACCGCGTCGCACCAGTTCGGGCATCTCCTGGAAGAAGAAGGTCATCAGCAATGTGGCGATATGGGCGCCGTCGACATCGGCGTCGGTCATGATGACGACGCGCTCATAGCGTAGCTGGTCGGGGTTGCAATCCTTGCGCGTGCCGCAGCCCAGCGCCAGGATCATGTCGGCAATTTCCTGGTTTGCCAATATCTTGGCGGTGTTTGCTGAGGCAACGTTGAGGATCTTGCCGCGCAGGGGGAGGATCGCCTGCGTCTTGCGATCGCGTGCCTGCTTGGCCGAACCGCCGGCCGAGTCGCCTTCGACCAGAAAGATTTCAGCACCTTCCGGGTCATCATTCGAGCAATCTGTGAGCTTTCCAGGCAGGCGCAGCTTGCGCGCGCTGGTCGCGGTCTTGCGCTTGACCTCCTTTTCCTGCTTGCGCTTGAGGCGCTCGTCCATGCGGTCGATGACATAGGCCAGCAGCGCCTTGCCCCGATCCATATGGTCGGTCAGGAAATGGTCGAAATGGTCGCGCACGGCATTTTCGACCAGCCGCGCGGCGTCCGGGCTGGTCAGCCGATCCTTGGTCTGGCTCTGGAACTGCGGGTCGCGGATGAAGACGGACAGCATGATTTCCGATGACGTCATGACATCATCGGCGGTGATGTCCTTCGCCTTCTTCTGCCCGACCAGTTCGCCAAAGGCGCGGATGCCCTTCACCAGCGCGGCGCGCAGCCCCGCTTCATGGGTGCCGCCGTCGGGTGTCGGGATGGTGTTGCAGTACCAGCTATAGGAACCGTCGGACCAGAGCGGCCAGGCGACCGCCCATTCGACGCGGCCGGCTTCGCCCGGAAAATCCTGATTACCCGCGAAAAACTGGGTTGTGGCGCATTCCCGGTCGCCCAGTTGCTCCTTGAGGTGATCGGCCAGCCCTCCGGGAAACTGGAACACCGCTTCGGGCGGGGTATCGTCGCTGATCAGTTCGGGCGCGCATTTCCAGCGTATCTCGACCCCGGCGAACAGATAGGCCTTGGACCGGGCGAGACGATAGAGCTTGGCCGGCTTGAATTTCTGCTCGCCGAAAATCTCGCTGTCGGGGATAAAGCTGACCGCGGTGCCACGCCGGTTGGGGGCGGCGCCGACCTTTTCCAGGCCGCTGGTGGGCAGGCCCTGGCTGAAGCTCTGGCGGTACAATTCCTTGTTGCGCGCGACCTCGATCACGGTCTTGATCGACAGGGCATTGACGACGCTGATGCCCACGCCATGCAGGCCGCCCGAGGTGGCATAGGCCTTGCCCTCGAACTTGCCGCCGGAATGGAGCGTGGTGAGGATGACCTCCAGCGCCGACTTGCCCGGGAATTTGGGATGCTCGTCGATCGGGATGCCGCGCCCATTGTCGGTAATGGTCAGCTTGTTGCCGGGCTCCAGCGTGATTTCGATCCGGCTGGCATGGCCGGCGACCGCTTCGTCCATGCTGTTGTCGAGCACTTCGGAGGCGAGATGGTGGAAGGCGCGTTCGTCGATGCCACCGATATACATGCCCGGGCGCCGGCGGACCGGTTCCAGCCCTTCGAGCACTTCGATGGTGGAGGCGTCATAGCCCGGCGATGTGGTGGACTGGGCGGAGGCGAACAGGTCTTCGGACATGGTATGAAGCTATAGGCAGCCGGGCGTCTGGTGCAAGCGCTGCGCACGCAGGATTGTCAGCAATCAATTGTTACACAGCTTTATGCAACAAATCGATGCTCCGGCCCGTTGCTGCCTCAGGGTATATCCCCAAGGTCAGGCTGGAGAAAATCATGACATTGAAGCATTTTGCGCCGATCGGCGCCACGATGGCGCTCGCCTTGGCGACGCCGGCGATGGCGCAGGAAGACAGCGGCAAGGTCGACTGGACCGGCCCCTATGTCGGCGGCTCGTTCGGCTATAACTGGTCGAAGGGCGACGGCGGCGAACATCTGCGCTTCGACACGGACGGGGACGGCAATTACGACAATATCGTCACGACGGCGGCAGGTGCCAACGCCTTTTCGCCCGGCACCTGTGGCGGGTCGGCGCGGGGTGCGACGCCCGCCAGCGGTTGCAACGGCGACAAGGATGCGATCGGCTGGATGGGCCATGTCGGCTATGACCGGCAGTTCGGCAATATCGTCGCGGGCATTGTCGGCGAAGCCGGCAAGGCCTATGTCAGCGACAGCGTGACCGAATATTCGAGCACGCCGGCCAGCTATACCATGACCCGGCGAATCGGCTGGAATGCCAATCTGCGCGCGCGGCTGGGCTATACCACCGATGGCGGCTTCATGCCCTATATCACCGGCGGTCTGGCCTATGCGAAGGTGAAGAACCATTTCGACACCACCAACACCGCCAACAGCTTTACCGAACATGACCGCAAGGAAGATGCCTGGGGCTACACCATGGGCGGCGGTGTCGAGGCCAAGGTTGCGCAGAATTTCTCGATCGGCGCCCGCTATCTGTGGACGCGCTATAACACGGGCGACTATCGCGTCGATGTGGGGCAGGGCAGCGCGCCCGCGACCAACCCCTTCATCATTACGCCATCCGGCGGCACCAGCATCAACCGTGGCGACAAGTTCGACAATCAGAGCCTGATGGCGACCGCCAGCTTCCGCTTCTGATCCGCCGGGATGGAAGGGCCGGCGGCAATGCGCCGGCCCTTTCTCTTTGAGATCTTTACCTGATCTCGCGATCGACTTAGCTTCCCGCCGAACGACATAAGGCGGGGGCTCCAGGCATGGCTGCAAATTTCAATCCCGACGCGGCGACCGCTGCTTATCTCGCAACGCTGTCACCGGCGGAACATGCGCGCGCCATCGACTATACCCAGGGCGGCCACTGGCTGCTGCTCTGGGGGGCGCTGGTGACCCTGGTTGCCATGACCCTCATCTGGCGCAGCGGCGTGCTGGCGCGGATCGGGCGGCGGCTGCCCATTCGGCGCCCCAATCTAGCGGTGTTCCTCTGCGCGCTGATCTTCTTCCTGATGGACTGGGTGATCGAACTGCCCTGGTCGATCTATGCCAATTGGGGACGCGAGCGCAGCTATGGTCTGACCAGCCAGTCCTTTGGCGGCTGGCTGGGCGAAGATATGCTGTCGAGCGCGATCAGCATTCCCCTGCTCGCGCTGCTGGCGGTTGCCATCTATGCGCTGATGCGGCGGACGCCGCGCCGCTGGTGGGCCTGGTCGGGATTGGTCGTGGTGCTGGGCATCATCCTGATGATCGTGATCGCGCCGGTGGCGATTGAACCATTGTTCAACAAATATACGCCGGCACCGGTCGGGCCGACGCGCGACGCGGTGGTCGAACTGGCCCGGCGTGCCGGCGTGCCGGGCGACAAGATCTACATCTATGACGGCTCCAAACAGTCGGAACGCTATACTGCCAATGTGTCGGGTCTGTTCGGCACGGCGCGGGTGGCGATGAGCGATACCATGTTCAAGCAGGGCGCCGACCTGGCCGAAGTGCGCGGCGTGGTAGGGCATGAAATGGGGCATTATGCCGAACATCATGCGCTGTGGCTGGCGACTGGCATGAGCCTGCTCGCGATGCTGCTGTTCTTCCTGGTCGACCGGCTCTATCCGGTCGCGGCGCGCTGGTTCGGTGCCGGCACAGCGATCAGTGATCCAGCGCATATGCCGGTTGCCTGGGCCGTGGCGGCGGTGGTCGGGATATTCCTGGTGCCGATGATGAACAGCATCAGCCGTTATGACGAGAATGCCGCCGACCGCTTCTCGCTCAAGGTTGCGCATGAGCCCGATGGCCTCGCCAAGGCGCTGGTCAAGACGATCGAATATCGCGCTTCCTCGCCCTCGCGACTGGAAGAAATCCTATTCTACGACCATCCGAGCGTCGAACGGCGCATCCACGCCGCGATGGTCTGGAAAGCGGAAAATCCGAAGCTGGTCGGGAAATAAGGGCAAAAGAAAAGGCCGCCCGGAGGGGGCGGCCTCTTTATCTGTGCGCTTAGCGAACCCGGGGACCGCCGAACGGCAATGGCGGGGGCGGGCGGCGCGTGCCACGCGGCAGCTGGGCCTGATAGGCACGGCCGCAATGTTCGACGCAATAAGGGAAGCCCGGGTTCACCGCTTCGCCGCAGAAATGGAAGTCGGGTTCACCCGGATGGCCCATCGGCCATTTGCAGATCCGTTCGGTGAGATCGAGCAGGCTGGTCTTGCCGGCGATGTCCGCGCTGGGCTTGGCCGGAACCAGGCGGCGCGGCGGTGCCGGCGGGATCGGTGCCTGCTGGTCGCCCGGACCCTGGCGCAGGAAGCCGCCGGGGCCGACCGAGACGATGCGCACCTGCGGCTGGGCCGGTGCGGCATCGGCCGCCGGCGCTGGGGTGGCGGGTGTCGGGGCGGCGGCCGGCGCGGCGGTCGCGACCGGGGCGGGGCGGACAGGCGGCGGCGCGACCGGCGCGGCGGCGCGCGGCGCTTCCACTTCAGGCGCCGGGGCAGGCTTGCGCACCGGAGCCGCCTTCTTGGGCGCTTCGTTCGCCTTCACCGGCGACGGGCGCGACTGGAGACCCAGGCGATGCGCCTTGCCAATCACTGCGTTGCGGCTGACGCCGCCCAGTTCCTCGGCAATCTGGCTCGCGGTCAGGCCCTTTTCCCACATCGCCTTGAGCTGGTCGATACGTTCGTCGGTCCAGGACAAATGCACACTCCTCAAATTCTAAGATACGCGCCCTATATGGGGCGCGCAGGCGCAACTTCAAATCGCGCATAACGCCCTTGCGGCATAACGAACCAGCCGATAGTCGATCCCATCATGAACGACCAGCCCAAAATTGCAGCCGCCCATCCCACGCCCATGCCGTTCCACGAGCCGGGCGTACTGGTGATCCGCAACGTCAACTGGGCCGGAACGCGGGCGCTCTATCGCAAGGAAGTGCGCCGCTTCATGAAGGTGCAGCTGCAGACCATCTGGGCGCCGGCGGTCACGACCCTGATGTTCCTGGTGATCTTCACGATCGCGCTGGGTGGGGCCAACCGGCAGGTATTGGGCGTGCCCTTCGCCGATTTCATCGCCCCGGGCCTGATGATGATGGGCATGATGAACAATGCCTTCGCCAACAGCAGCTTCTCACTGTTGGCGGGCAAGATGCAGGGCACGCTGATCGACTATCTGATGCCGCCGCTGTCGGTCGGCGAACTGTTGCTGGCGCTGGTCGGGGCAGCGGTGACGCGTGCGGTATGCGTCGGCCTGGCCTTGTGGGGCGCCATGGCACTGTGGCCGGGCGTACATGTGACGCCGACACATTTATGGGCGATTATCTGGTTCGGCCTGATGGGGGCGGGGCTGACCGCGCTGATCGGCGTGCTCACCTCGATCTGGGCGGAAAAATTCGATCATGCTGCGGCGATCACCAATTTCGTGATCGGGCCGATGACCTTGTTGTCGGGCACCTTCTATTCGATCGACCGCCTGTCGCCGGTCTTCCGGGGGATCAGCCATGCCAACCCGTTCTTCTACGCCATTTCCGGTTTCCGCTATGGCTTCGTCGCGGCGGCCGACGGCAATGTCGTGGTTGGCAGTATCGTGTTGCTGGCGCTGAATGCCGGGCTGGCGCTGCTATGCTACACCCTGCTGCGCAAGGGCTGGAAGCTCAAGGCCTGATCGGTTCAGACCAGCGCGGCGAACAGCGGTACGGCGACCATCGCACCCAGGATGAGGGCAGCCGCCAGCAACCAGTGATGCAGAAGGGGGAGGGCAGGTTTGTCCGTGCCCTCCTCATCCCAGGGCCACATCAGGCCGCGCTGCCCTTTCCGCCGACGCGGCTGACGGTGAAGCCGGCGGCCTCTGCCTCGGCAACGGGATAGATGTTGCGCAGGTCGACCAGCACGGGGGCCGTCATGGACCCGGCCAGGCGCTTGAGATCGAGCGCGCGGAAGGCGTCCCATTCGGTCACGAGTACCAGCGCGTCGGCGCCGGCTGCCGCCTCATAGGCGGAACCGGTCATGGTCACGCCCGGCATCATCGGTGCGGCGACTTCCATGCCCTCAGGGTCGTAGGCGACGACCTTAGCTCCGGCATCCTCCAGCGCCTGGACGATCGCCAGGCTGGGCGCGTCGCGCATGTCGTCGGTATTGGGCTTGAAGGTGACGCCCAGCAGCGCGACCGTCTTGCCGCGCGCCTCGCCGCCCAGTGCCTTGACGATCTTGCGCCCCATGGCCCGCTTGCGCAAATCATTGACCTGCACGACCGTCTCGACGATGCGGATCGGGGCATCATAATCCTGGCCGGTCTTGACCAGCGCCAGCGTATCCTTGGGGAAGCAGGACCCGCCATAGCCCGGGCCGGCATGCAGGAACTTGGCGCCGATGCGCTTGTCGAGGCCGATGCCGCGCGACACGTCCTGCACTTCGGCGCCCACCGCCTCGCACAGGTCCGCCATCTCGTTGATGAAGGTGATCTTGGTCGCCAGGAAGGCGTTGGCGGCATATTTGATCAGTTCGGCGGTGCGTCGGCCGGTGAACATCAACGGTGCCTGGTTGAGGTTGAGCGGGCGATAGACCTGGCTCATCACCGCGATCGCGCGGTCATCGCCGGTGGTGCCGACGACGACGCGGTCGGGCCGCTTGAAATCGCCGATCGCCGCGCCTTCGCGCAGGAATTCCGGGTTGGACACGACCTGGATGTCAAGGTCGGGGCGCAGCTCGCGCGCGATCCGCTCGACCTCGTCGCCGGTACCGACGGGGACGGTCGACTTGGTGACGATCACCGCCGGACCGTCCAGCGCCTCGACGATTTCCTTGGCGGCGGCATAGACATAGGACAGATCCGCATGGCCGTCGCCACGACGAGAAGGGGTGCCGACGGCGATGAAGATGGCGTCGGCACCCTTGACCCCTGCGGGCAGATCCGTGGTGAAGGTCAGGCGGCCGGCGGCGGCATTGGTGCCGACCAGCTGGTCGAGACCGGGCTCGTAGATCGGCATGGTGCCGGCCTCGATCGCGGCGATCTTGCCCGCATCCTTGTCGACGCACACCACGTCATGGCCGAAATCGGCGAAGCAGGCGCCAGAGACCAGGCCGACATAGCCCGTGCCGATCATCGTAATCTTCATAGGGAGCTTCCAAATGCGCTTGGTAATTGAGCTTGGCTGCGGCCTCTAGCATAGGCATCGCCCATTGCAAAAGCCGGGATCGCGACGCTTTCGTTCAGGCCATGGTTACCATTATCTGGCAAAGCGGCCGGCGATTGGCAGGATGATGGGACGATGATGAAGGTAGCGCTGGTATTCGGGACACGGCCGGAGGCGATCAAATTATTCCCGGTGATCCATGCGCTGAAGGCGCGCACCGACATCGACACGCGCGTCATCGTGACCGCGCAGCATCGCGGCCTGCTGGATCAGGTGCTGGAGATTGCCGGCATCGTGCCGGACATCGACCTGGACGTGATGACCCCCAACCAGACGCTGGACGGGCTGACGGCCAGGCTGATCGTTGCGCTGGGCGAGGCGTTCGACGCGGAAAAGCCCGACCGGGTGGTGGTGCATGGCGATACGCTGACGACGATGGTGGCGAGCCTGGCCGCCTATTATCGCAAGATCCCGGTCGCCCATGTCGAGGCCGGGCTGCGCAGTGGCGACATCCATCATCCCTGGCCCGAAGAGGTTAACCGGCGTGTCGTCGCCTGTATCGCGGACATGAATTTCGCCCCGACCCAGGCCGCAGCAGATGCCTTGCGCAAGGAAAACCGCGATGCGGCGGGCATCCATGTCACCGGCAACACGGTGATCGATGCACTGCTGGCGACGGTGGCGCGGGTGCATGCCGAACCGGCGCTGGCCAGCGGCCTGGATGATCTGGCCGCGCGTTTCGTCGGCAAGCGGATCGTTGCCGTCACCAGCCATCGGCGCGAGAATTTCGGCGGCGGCATGGAAGCGATCGCCCGATCCATCGCCGATATTGCCGCGCGGCCCGATGTGGCGGTGATCTTCCCGGTCCACCCCAATCCCAATGTCCGTCCGGTTATGGATGCGGTGTTGGGCGACTTGCCCAATGTCGCGATGATCGAACCGCTCGACTATCCCCATTTCGTCCGGCTGCTCGACCTGTGCCATCTGGTGCTGACCGACAGCGGCGGCGTGCAGGAAGAGGCGCCTTCGCTGGGCAAGCCGGTGCTGGTGATGCGCGAGACG
This sequence comes from Sphingobium sp. AP49, assembly GCF_000281715.2. Lineage (NCBI taxonomy): Bacteria > Pseudomonadati > Pseudomonadota > Alphaproteobacteria > Sphingomonadales > Sphingobiaceae > Sphingobium > Sphingobium sp. AP49. The sequence continues at coordinate 1,867,563 of NZ_CP124576.1, forward strand.
ACCGAACGGCCCGAGGGGGTGCAGGCGGGTACGGCGAAGCTGGTCGGCGCCGACCGCGAGCGCATCGTGCGCGAAGTGCTGGCGCTGCTGGACGATGACGCCGCCTATCAGGCGATGGCCCGCGCCCATAATCCCTTTGGCGATGGCAAGGCGGCGCAGCGGATCGCGGATATCATCGCGGGATGAAATAAGGCGGCGACGCCGTCGCCCCTATCTGCTACCCGGCGGCATCGCGCAAAACCTGCCTGCAAGCATTTGTCGCGACCGAGAGACCCCAGCGCTCCCGCTTGCCATGCAAGGAGCGTCGTTCCCATGACCTGTATCTATCTCATCCCCAGCCATGTGATGCTGTCCGCATGAGCCGCGCGATCAACCTCGACGCGCCGATCGATGATGTGAAGGCGCTGTGCGCCCGCCACGCGATCGCCATTTCCACGATCGAGGCACTTACTTCCGGCGGCACGCGGGTGGTGCTGCTGAATCCCGATGGTGCGGAACGCATCCGCCAATTGATGAAGGCGAAGATCATCACCACGCCGGTCGTGCGATCGCCGATGCATATGGCGCGACAGCCTTTGCCACGCTATCGTTAGGGCGCGCGCCGTCCATCGTCGCGTGGCGGGGCCGCGCGACGATCGTTACCGGAATCTTCAGCCTTTCCGGGCAAAAGGGTCGCAAAGTTCATTGTTTCAAGGACCGAGCGATACATGCCTGTCGATACCAAGCAGAAGGTTTCCGTCATCGGTCTGGGGTATATCGGCCTGCCGACTGCGGCGCTGATCGCGCGGGGCGGTGCGCATGTCGTCGGCGTCGACGTCAGTGCCCATGTGGTCGAGACGGTCAATTCGGGCCGGGTCCATATCGAGGAAGTCGATCTGGATGGTCTGGTGCAAGGCGTGGTGGCGCGCGGCAATCTGCGCGCGTCGCTCTGCGTCGAGCCGAGCGACGTCTTCATCATCGCCGTGCCGACCCCGGTAGCCGAAGACCGCGCGCCTGACATTTCCTACGTGCTCCAGGCCGCGCGGACGGTCGCGCCGGTGCTCAAGGCCGGCGACACGATGATCCTGGAATCGACCTCGCCGGTCGGCACGACCGAGGCGATGCGCGACCTGATCGCGGACCTGCGCCCCGACCTCAAAATGCCGGCCCCCGGTATCGCGGGTGACATCGCCATCGCCTATTGCCCCGAGCGCGTGCTGCCCGGCCGCATCCTGGTCGAGCTGATCGACAATGACCGCTGCATCGGTGGGATCACGCCGCGCTGCGCGCGCAAGGCGCTGGGTTTCTATCGCCAGTTCGTGCGGGGTGCCTGCATCACCACCACCGCCCGCGCGGCCGAGATGGTGAAGCTGGTCGAAAACAGCTTCCGCGACGTCAACATCGCCTTTGCCAATGAATTGTCGGTGATTGCCGACGGCATGGACATCGATGTGTGGGAGGTGATCCGCCTGGCCAACCGCCATCCGCGCGTCAACATCCTGCAGCCCGGCCCCGGCGTGGGTGGTCACTGTATTGCCGTAGACCCCTGGTTCATCGTCCATGGCGATCCGGAAAATGCCCGCATCATCCGCACCGCGCGTGAAGTGAATGACGGCAAGACCGATTATGTCGTGGCCAAGTCGTCCGACCTGATCGATGCCTTCGCCGGCGAGGACGTCGCTTGCCTTGGCCTCGCCTTCAAGCCGAACATCGACGATTTCCGCGAAAGCCCGGCGGTCAAGGTCGCCAGCCGCCTGGCCCGCCGCTATGGCAAGCGGGTCAAGCTGGTCGAACCCTATGCCCAGGATCTGCCGATGGAATTCGCCGGCACGGGGGCCGAACTGATCGATCTCGATACGGCTCTGGAACAATGCGGCGTGTTCGTCATTCTTGTTGATCATGACATGTTCAAATCTGTTCCCGTCGACGAGCGTGCCGGCAAGGCGGTCTATGACACGCGCGGCATCTGGCCCGATCAGCCCCGTCGCCAGCCGGGGCCAGTGGCGCAACGCATCGCGGTCTGATCGTCGGTCGGACGGGCCGTCCTGCCCCCCACGTGGTTGCCATCCCCCTGTCGCGTCGTTAACCCCCGAGCCCGATGGCCCATTTGCGGGCGCCAACCGGTTTGCGATGGGGTGTTGATGCGCATGGGGCGCCGAATATTAGGTCGGATCAGCGGCAGGATGATGGGATGTGCGGGCGCGATCGCCGGCCTGTCGCTGGCTGGCTGCGCGACGGTGGAGGATGCGCCACGGGGCGATGCCGCCTATGCGCTGGTCCCGACGCCGATCGCCGTCGGGCGCGATTATGTGATCAGCCCGGACGATGTCCTGCGCATCCAGGTCTATCATGAACCCGGGCTGTCGCTGGAAGATGCGCAGGTGACCGCTGCGGGCATGGTGCGCCTGCCTCTTGTCGGCGATGTGTCGATAGGCGGGCTGACGGCCGGCGAGGCGTCGGATGTGATCGCCGGGCGGCTGGGCGAACGTTATCTGGTGTCACCGCAGGTCACCGTGTTCGTCAAGAAAGCGGTCAGCCGTCGCATCACCGTGGATGGCGAGGTGCGCGAGCCGGGCCTGTTTCCGGTCGAAGGGCGCATTGGCCTGATCCAGGCGGTGGCGCTGGCCCATGGCCCGACCCGGCTTGCCAGCCTGGGGCAGGTCGTGGTGGTGCGGACGGTCGAGGGGCAGCGCCAGGCGGCTATGTTCGACCTGGGTGCCATTCGCCGGGGGGGCGCGCCCGATCCTGAAATCCTGGCCGGGGATCAGGTGATCGTCGGCCTGTCACGCGCCAAGGCCATATTGGGCGGCGCGCTGATCGCCATCCCTGCGGTCGCCACCGGCTTTATCGCCATCGACGGAGGAAATTGATGGCATCCCGGCATCGGATCATCGACCTGGCTACCCAGTCCACGCCATCCGAGGACCGCACCGCCCGTTTCGTAGAGGGCGCGCGTGGTATCTGGACGGTCATACGTCGCCATCGCGTGATCCTGTTCGTCACCATGGCGCTGTGCGTGCTGGCGGGTGTCTTCTATATCATGTTTTCGACGCCCGATTATCGGGCGACCGCTTCGGTCGAGGTCGAAGATGTTCCTGCCGGCGCCGCGGGTACCGGGACGGCGCAACGGCCCGCATCGGCCGACGATACCGAAACGATGATGCAGACCGAGCTGGAAGTGCTGCGCAGCCGGGCGCTGGCCGAGGATGTCGCACGCGAACTGGCGCTGGTCGGTAGTCCCGTCTTCTTCCAGGGCATGGATGCCAAGCGGCCGATGCAGGCCACGGGCGGGCTCAGCCAGCGCCAGGTCGAGCATGAGCAGGTGGTCAAATTGCTCCGCGACAATCTGGAGGTCGAACTGCCCGGCAAGTCGCGGGTGTTGCGCATCAGCTTCGTTAGTGCCGACCCGGTCCTGTCTGCGCGGGTTGCCAACAGCTATGCCGACAGCCTGATCCGCGCTGATTTGAAGCGCGGCTTTGAATCGGGTGTGCAGGCGCGCCGCTTCCTGCTGGGCGAATTGGACGGGGCGCGCAAGGATCTGGAGCGGGCCGAACGCGACATGGCGGTTTATGCCGCGCGAACCGGCGCGGTGCCCGCACCGAAGGACGAGGCGGCTAAGGCCGAAGCGGCAAGCAATGGAACGGCCAAGCCGGCAGTGGACCGTGATGCGCCGCTGTCCGAAGGATCGGTGGCGACGCGGCTGGCCCAGCTCAACGCCTTTCGCGCGCAGGCGGTGGCTGACCGGATCGCGGCGCAGAAGCGGTGGGAAAGTGCCCGCGCCGCGAGCGCCGAGACCCTGCCTGAGGTGCTGGGCAATGGTGCGATGCAGCAGTTGATGGCCGAACGGGCGCAGGCGCGGGCCGCGCTGGTCGAGGAGCGTCAGTTCCGCAAGGATGCGCATCCCGAAATGCGCGAGGCACGGGCGCGGGTCGCGGCGCTTGACGATCAGGCGGAATCGATGGCCAACAGCATCCGGGCCTCGTTGCGCCAGGAATATGATGTGGCGGTCCATGGCGAAAAGCAGATCGCATCGGAAATCGCGGCGCTGGAACGTGAAGCGCGGGTCGAACGGGGACGTGACATGCAGATCGGCATGATGGGCCGATCGGTCGATACCTATCGCATGCTGCATGACAGCCTGTTGCAACGCTATCGCGACATGGCGTCGCAGGCGGGATTCCAGGCGGGCCGCATCCAGCCGCTAGATCGGGCCGCGGTGCCGACTCAGCCGTTCGCGCCGCATGGCGGCAAGATCATGCTGATCGCGTCGCTGGGCGGCATGCTGCTCGGGTTGCTACTGATTGCTGCGCGCCACATGTTCGACGATGCGGTGACATCGGCCGACACGCTGGCAGAGCGGGTCAATCTGTCGTTGTTGGGCGCGGTGCCGACGGCAAGCGATCGAGATCCGCAGTCGGAAAGCTATACGCCGATCGCTGCTTCGCTGCTGCTTGCCTCCGTTGCCGGCCTGCCCCGTTCCATTCTGGTCACCAGTGCCCAGGAAGGGGAGGGCAAGTCGGTGACTCTCAATGCGCTGGCGCGGGCGCTGGCGAAGCGCGACAAGAAGATTCTGGTGGTCGACGCCGACATGCGCCGGCCGATGCAGCATAATCTGTTCCGGGTGACGCCGGCTGGCGGGATTAGCGAAGCGCTGACCGGCCAGGCCAAGGTGGACGAACTGATCGTCGATAGCGGTGTTCCCGGTGTGTCGCTGCTGCCTTGTGGGGCGATCCCGCCCAACCCGGCGGAATTGCTATCGACCCCGGCGCTCGATGCGCTGCTCGCGGCCGTGCGCGACCGTTATGATACGGTGCTGATCGATGCGCCGCCGATCCTGGGCCTGCCCGATTCGCCTTTGCTGGCCGCCAAGGTGCAGGTGACGGTGCTGGTGGTGGAATGGGGGCGGAACCATCATGGTGGACTGCGCGTCGCGGTAGAGCGTCTGCGCCGTGCCGGCGGCTCGATCGTCGGTGCCGTGCTGACCAAGGCGCAGGGGCGCGCCTATGAATATGATTATCACCGGGGCGGCTGACGATCAGCAACAGCGGAAGGCGCGTTCGCCTATTCCGCCAGAACATAAAAAAGCCCGTCACGCGAATGCGTGACGGGCTTTTTTATGTTCTCCATCCGATGGCTCAGGCGCGGGCGAGCAGGCCCTCGACCAGGCCGGTGAACAGGCGTTGGCCGTCCGTGCTGCCATGGGCCGCTTCGATCACGCGCTCGGGGTGCGGCATCATGCCCAGCACATTGCCGGCTTCGTTCAGGACGCCGGCGATGTTGCGGGCCGAACCATTGACGCTTTCAGCGTAGCGCAGGGCGACCCGGCCTTCGCCTTCCAGGCGATCGAGCGCGACGTCGTCGGCGAAATAATTGCCGTCATGATGGGCGACCGGGAAGCGGATCGTTTCACCGGCGGCATAGCGGCTGGTGAAGGCGCTCTGGGCGTTCTCGACGGTCAGGGCGACGTCGCGGCAGACGAAATGGCCGCCGGCATTGCGCAGCAGCGCGCCGGGCAGCAGGCCGCTTTCGGTCAGGACCTGGAAACCGTTGCAGATGCCCAGGACAAAGGCGCCACGGTCGGCGGCACGGGCGACGGCCTGCATCACCGGCGAGCGGGCAGCCATTGCGCCGGACCGCAGATAGTCGCCATAGGAAAAGCCGCCGGGCACGCCGATCAGGTCGATGTCGTCGGGCAGTTCGGTATCGCGATGCCACACCATGGCGGGCTTGGACCCGGTCGCAGCCTCGAACGCCACCGCCAGGTCGCGGTCGCAATTGCTGCCCGGAAAGACGATGACGGCGCTCTTCATGGCTCAGGCCACCTTTTCGATGCGGTAGTTTTCGATGACCGTGTTGGCCAGCAGCTTGCGGCACATGGCGTCGATATCCTCGTCGCTGGTGCCGTCGGCCAGGTCCAGTTCAATGAGCTTGCCGGCGCGCACGTCATTGACGCCGCCAAAGCCCAGGCCTTCGAGCGCATGGTGGATCGCACGGCCCTGCGGATCGAGGACGCCGCCCTTGAGGGTCACGAAGATGCGGGCTTTCATGAGGTGCAAACTCCTTGGCATGCCGCCCGCCATTGCGGGGGGATGAACTTTGCCGCTCCCCCTAGGCGCGGCGGCGCGCGCAGGCAAGACATTATGCCTTTATTAGGAACCATGCCGATAATGTGACAATCGGCGCAATGGGGATTTAAGGGCATGTCCGGTCTGGCACTGGCAATGTTTGTGGGGCTTTTTGCCTGGGGGCAGCAGATTATGGGCTATGACGACCCGCATGGCCGGGTGCAGCTTGCCCTATTGGCGACCTTCAGTTTCGGCTTGCTGGTTGGCTATCGCGCCAATCGTTAAGCGCTGGCGCGCCCAATCGGGAACATGAACGGGGCTGGCGATGACGAGCGAGGCGGTCTATATCGCTCGCCCATTCTCTTTCCGGGCAACGCCCTCTAAGGCGGGGGCATGAACCCCGACATCCTCTATTTCGCCTGTGCCATCATCGCCGTCATCATTTCCGGACTTGCCAAGGGCGGGTTTGCCGGCGTCGGTGCGCTCGCCATGCCGATCATGGCGCTGGGCGTCGATCCGGTACGGGGTGCGGCAATCCTGCTGCCAATCCTGATCCTGCAGGACGCGGTCAGCGTCTGGGCCTTCCGCCGCAGCTGGGACGGCCGCATCCTGGCGGTGATGCTGCCCGGCATGGCGATCGGCGTCGGGTTGGGCTACTGGTTTGCAGCGCAGGTTTCGGAAACGGCGGTACTGGGCGCGCTCGGCGCGATATCCACTCTGTTTGGGGCGCAGCGGCTCTGGGTCGAACGCGGCGGGGCGATCGTCCTGCCATCGACCTCGCCCGGTTGGGTCGGCACCCTGTTCGGGGTCGCCAGTGGATTCACCAGCCAGATCGCCCATGCAGGCTCGCCGCCCTTTCAGATGTGGGTGCTGCCCAAGAAGTTGCCACGCGACATGCTGGTCGGCACGACGGCTGTCGCCTTCGCCGTCATGAACTGGATGAAGGTGCCGGCCTATGCCGCGCTGGGCCAGTTCACCCGCGTCAATCTGATGGCGACGGCGATGCTGGTGCCGGTCGCGGTGGTCGCAACCTTCGCGGGGGTGTGGCTGGTCCGTCGGATCGATGCGGCGCGCTTCTACACGCTCATCTACGTGCTGATGCTGCTGCTCGGACTCAAGCTGATGGCGGATGCGCTGTTGGCCTGAGGCCGTATCGGAACGAGAGGCAAAAAAAAGGCCGGCGTTGCTGCCGGCCTTTTTGTTTGTCAGTCCTTTTCGCGCTTCTTGCGATGCGTGTCGAGGTCGAGGACGGTGGTGTCGAGGCCCTCGGGCAGCAGGCCCAGGCGGCGCGCCACTTCCTGATAGGCTTCGACTTCGCCACCCAGGTCGCGACGGAAGCGATCCTTGTCCAGCTTCTCGTTGGTCGCCATGTCCCACAAGCGGCAACCATCGGGGCTGATCTCGTCGGCCAGGATCACGCGGCTGTAGTCACCGTCATAGAGGCGGCCGAATTCCAGCTTGAAATCGATCAGGCGGATGCCGATGCCGGCGAACAGGCCGCACATGAAGTCGTTGATGCGGATCGCCATGTCGGCAATGTCGTGCATCTCTTCCTGCGTCGCCCAGCCGAAGCAGGCGATATGCTCTTCGGAGATCAGCGGGTCGCCCAGCGCATCGTCCTTATAGCAATATTCGATCAGCGTGCGGGGCAGCTGTGTGCCTTCTTCGATGCCGAGCTTCTTCGACAGCGAACCGGCGGCAACATTGCGCACAACGACCTCGATCGGCACGATCTCGACCTGGCGGACCAACTGCTCGCGCATGTTGAGGCGGCGAATGAAATGGGTCGGCACGCCGATCTGGCCGAGCAGGGTGAAGATATGCTCGGAAATGCGGTTGTTGAGTACGCCCTTGCCCGAAATCGTGCCCTTTTTCTGAGCATTGAAGGCGGTCGCGTCATCCTTGAAATATTGGATGATCGTACCGGGCTCGGGGCCTTCGTAAAGGATCTTTGCCTTGCCTTCGTAGATCTGGCGGCGACGGGCCATACGCGTTCCTGTCTTCTTCTCAGAAAAGATTTCGCCCCGGCAAACGCGAATCGGGAGGGATCAGCGGGTGCCGGGGCTGCTTGGGGACGCCCATAGAGCAAAGCGCACGGGGGTGCAATTGATCCAGCTAGGCCCCCTTCATCTTCCGATATTCGTCGAACAGGCCAAGGAAGCGGTCGATGTCCGCCTTGCTGAGGAAATAGGGCGTGGCGAGGCGCAACTTGCTGGGGTTGCCACCGCGAATTCGGACCTTGTGGGTCTTCCACAGCCAGTCCTGCAATTCCATCCGCTGCACTGGCGGCACATTGACGGTCGCGATCGCGCAGCGCAGCGCCGGATCGGGCGAGGTCCAGTCCTCCGCGCCGCGCTTCAGCATCTCGGCATGGATATAGTCGGCGAGCATCCGGTTCCGCTTTTCGATCCGGTCGATGCCGATGCTGTTGGCGAAGCCGATCGCGGCGTTGAGCCCCATCAAGGTCGGGATGCAGGAAGAGCCGATCTGCATGTAGCGGTCGGCCATGCGGGTCGGGTCGTCATAGCCGCCGGTCGCGATCGTGTTCCACACCCGGTCCATCACGCTCTTGTCGCGCAGATAGAGAAAGCCCGTGCCCTTGGTCGCGAACAGCCATTTGTGCATCGACCCGGTATAGAGGTCGCACCCGATATCATCGAGATCGACCTTCATCATGCCCGGCGCATGGGCGCCGTCGAAGGCGGAGACGATCCCCTTCGACCGGGCGAGCGCGGCAATCTCCTTGGCCGGCAGCACCACGCCGGTCGAGGTGCTGATATGGCTGACGAAGAGGATGCGCGTTTTCGGCGTGATCGCGTCGTTGATGCGGTTGAGGATCTCGGCCGCGTTCTTCGGCGGTTTGGGCATGGCGAATTTCTTCACCACCACGCCATAGCGGCGCTGGCGCAGCATCCAGGGCATTTCGCCCGATCCATGTTCCTCGTCGCTGATCAGCACCTCGTCGCCCGGCTTCATGTCGAAGCCGTTGGCGATGTAGCTGTTTGCCTCCGTGCAGTTGCGCAGGATCGCCATCTGCTCGACCTTCGCACCCATGAAATCGGCGAAAGGCTTGCGATACTGGTCCCAGGCGCCATAGCCCCAGATCGGATAATCCTCCGACCCTTCCTGGGTCATCTGCTCGGTCGTCTCGAACCCGTCGAAGATCGCCTTCAATACCGGGCGTGGCGAGGAGCCGACCGTGCCGACATTGAGGTTCACGACATCGGCCGGGATCAGGAATTGCCGGCGCAGCGTCGCCCAATAGGCGTCCTCATCCCTGCCAAAAAGATCGGGGGCGGGGAGGGGGATGCTGGTCAGAGCCTCTGCGCTGATCGGCGCAGCGAGGGAGGCAGCGGCGGCGCTGCCAAGGAAGGAACGTCGATCGAGCATGGGCACCCCCGGCTGATACCCCAAAATAGGGGCGGCACTATTTCTGCCGCTGGTTCAACGAGGAACGAAGGAAAATCCGCAGGCGCCGACCTATAGCACATCGCCAAACATGAACCAGATCAGCGCTAGCCAGGCGATCAGGCCGACTGCGCCGAATATCACGCCGGAGCGGGCACGGATGGCGGGCCACAAGCCGCGCGGTTCGTCATCGATATCCATAATCTCGACCTAGAATGTTTTCTCATCAGGTGGAATTACCTGATGAGAAAACGTGCCAAACCAGAAAGCCGGCACGGTCGGATCGGAAACTGCGCTGGTCGGACTGGCATCGCGGTTCGATCGTCGTGCATGTCATTGCACCACGGTTTCCGCGTCGGGCGATGCCGGTTCCTGCCGTGTCGCCATCAGCCGTTCGGTAAAGGCGGCACGCCACCAGCTGATATCCTGATGCTCGACGCTGTCCATCATCGCGCGCCAGCGTCGCTTGCGCTCGTCCAGCGGCATGGCGAGCGCGCGGGTAATCGCGTCCGACATCTCCTCTGGACTATAGGGGTTGATCAGCAGTGCGTCCTTGAGCTGCATCGCCGCACCGGCAAAGCGGGAGAGGATGAGGACGCCGGGATCCTCGGGATCCTGCGCCGCGACATATTCCTTCGCCACCAGATTCATGCCGTCGCGCAGCGGTGTGACCAAGCCAATGCCGGCCGACCGGTAGATGCCGGCCAGCTTGTCGCGGGGGTAGCCCTGGTTGACGTAGCGGATCGGGGTCCAGTCGACATCGCTATATTCGCCATTGATGCGCCCGGCGAGCGAGTCCAGCGTGGCGCGGATCTGCTGGTAGCTTTCGACCTCGCCGCGCGAGGGTGGGGCGATCTGTGTCAGCACGACCTTGCGGTGTTGTTCGGGATGATCCTTGAGGAAGCGGGCATAGCCGCCGAATCGCTCTTCCAGCCCCTTGCTGTAGTCGAGCCGGTCGACGCCCACGATCATCGTGCGATCCTGTAGCGAGGCGCGGACCAGCGAGCGCATTTCATGGGCTGCCTCGCTGGTGGCGGCGCTGGCAAACTCCTGTGCGTTGATGCCGATCGGGCAGGCGACGGCCTGAATCGTGCGGTCGCCGACGGTAACGAAATCGCCGTCGACCGTCCCGCCCATTTCCCGTTCGACATAATGGCGAAAGGATTCCAGCCATTCCTCCGTATGGAAGCCGACGACGTCATAGGCGAACAGGGTGCTGACCAGCTTGCTGTGATGGGGCAGCGAGACCAGCAGCCGGGTCGGCGGCCAGGGGATGTGGAGGAAAAAGCCCATCCTGTTCTGCAGGCCCCGGTCACGGAGCATCTGGCCGAGCGGGATCATGTGATAATCCTGCACCCAGATGATATCGTCTGGCTCTATCAGCGGGCTGGCTGTGTCGGCGAAGCGCTGGTTGACGCGATTATAGCCGCCTTCAAAATCACGGGCATATTCCGCCAGGTCGATCCGGAAATGGAATAGCGGCCACAATGTCTTGTTGGCATAGCCATTATAATATTCGTCGACATCCTGTTCTTCCAGGTCGATCGTCGCGGTCTTGACGCCCTCATCCTCGGCAAAGCCGATATGGCCGGTGAAATTCTCTGTCGTCTCTCCCGACCAGCCAACCCAGATGCCACGGCTTTCGCGCAGGGCTTGGGCGATCGCTACGGCCAATCCTCCTTGGTTGCCCGATGTGTTGGGGCGACTGACCCGGTTGGAAATGACTATCAGGCGGC